>MKTU01000035.1:81646-99357 GCA_001898415.1 Rhodanobacter sp. 67-28
GCGCATGACCGCAAGCTGGCGCCGGGAGGCGCGCGAGGTGCTGGAGTTGCCGGCGGATGACGCGCCGCTGCCGCCGGGTATCGTGCGCGAGCCTTCGCACTGCCCGCATTGCAAGCATCCGTTGTCGGCGGCCGACAACATTCCGCTGTTCGGCTGGCTGCTGCTGCGCGGACGCTGCCGCTATTGCAAGGCGAAGATCTCGATCCAGTATCCGCTGGTGGAACTGTTCAGCGGCGTGCTGAGCGCGCTGGTGGTCTGGAAATTCGGACCGTCCTGGACCGCGCTGGCAGGATTGGTGTTCACCTGGGTGCTGATCGCCGCGGCCGGCATCGACTTCCGCACGCAGTTGCTGCCGGACCAGTTGACCCTGCCGCTGCTGTGGCTGGGCATGGTGCTGTCGCTGATCCCGCTGTTCGCCAGCGCGCCTTCGGCGATCATCGGTGCGGCGATCGGCTACCTGAGCCTGTGGAGCGTCTACTGGGCGTTCAAGCTGCTCACCGGCAAGGAAGGCATGGGCCACGGCGACTTCAAGTTGCTGGCGGCGCTGGGCGCGTGGATGGGGCCGGTGGCCCTGCTGCCGGTGATCCTGCTGTCCTCGCTGATCGGCGCCCTGGTGGGCGGCAGCCTGATCGCGTTGCGCAGGCACGGGCGCGAAATCCCGATGCCGTTCGGACCGTTCCTGGCCGCCGCCGGCTGGGTGTGGTTCATGGCCGGTCCCCAGTTGCTGCAGGGCTACATGCACTTCACCGGCCTGCGATGAGCGGCGGGCCGCGCCTCGTGGTGGCGTTGACCGGCGGCGTGGCCGCCGGCAAGAGCGCGGTGACGCGGCGCTTCGAGGCGCTGGGCGTGCCGGTGCATGACGCCGACGTGGCTGCCCGCGAGGTGATCGCACCCGGCAGCGAAGGCCTTGCCGAGGTGGTTGCCACATTCGGGGCGGACGTGCTGGACGACCGCGGCGAGCTGGATCGTCCCTCGATGCGCCGGCGCGTCTTCGCCGATCCCGCCGCGCGACGCAGGCTGGAAGCCATCATCCACCCGCGCGTGCGTGCCTGGTTGCGCGAACGCGCGCAGAGCGGGAGCGCGCCGTATTGCCTGCTGGCGATCCCGCTGCTGGCGGAGAACATCGCGCAGTACCGCTGGGTCGACCGCGTACTGGTGGTCGACGTCCCCGAGTCGGTGCAACTGGCTCGCCTGATCGCCCGCGACGGCGTCGACGAGGCCCTGGCCCGGCGCATGATCGAGCAGCAAGCCACTCGCGCCGAGCGCCTCGCCCTCGCGGACGACGTGATCGACAACAGCGGCGACGAAAGCGCGCTGGATCAGCCCGTGGCCGAACTGCACCAGCGGTACCTGGCACTGGCCACCGCGTAGGGCGGGCAACGCCCACCGACCTCGTGCGAAGGAGCGGCGGGCGGTGCCCGCCCTACAGGATCGCCGTGTAGGGCGGGCACCGCCCGCCAACCTTGGCCGCAACCCCCGACAACATCCATGGTCGCGCGCCGACGTTGCCCCCACACGCCGGCCGGTTAGCCTCATGTACATGCCGAACTATCGACGAGCCCGGGTCAACGGCGCCACCTGGTTCTTCACCGTGGTCACTGCGCAGCGACGCCGTTTTCTGGCGAATGAACACTCGGCGTCCATCTTGCGCCAAAGCGTAGCCGCGGTACTTCGACGGATGCCGTTCCACATCGATGCCTGGGTGATCCTGCCCGACCATATGCATGCCATCTGGACGTTACCGGCTGGCGACCAGGATTTTTCCACTCGCTGGGGCCTCATCAAGGCGAGCTTCTCCAGACACTCGGATCTGCCGCACGCAACCGGTCCACGTCGCGACAGCGGCTTGTGGCAACCCCGGTTCTGGGAGCACAGGATTCGCAATATCCGCGATTACCACGCCCATATGGATTACACACACTACAACCCGGCCAAACATGGGCTCGTGGCGCAGGTGAAAGATTGGCCATACTCCAGTTTTCACCGCGCGGTTCGAGAAGGTATCTATCCCCCAGACTGGGGTTGCGTCGAACCGCGCCACTCGGGAGGGCGCAACTTCGGCGAGTAGGGCGGACACCGCCCGCTGGCTGCTGTGCAGAAAAGCGGCGGGCGGTGCCCGCCCTACCCGAGCGCAGCCAGAATCACCCGGTCCGCGGGAGCGAGGATCATCGGGTCGACGCTTGCCGGCAGCATCCACTGCAACGGCTGTGCTTCGAGCGAACGGGGTTCCCCGCGCCACGACGAGACGCGCCAGGCATCGAGCAGCAGCTCCCGATCCTCGTATCGCCACGGCAAGCAGACCAAGGGCTCGGCGTCGCGCACGTGGATGCCCAGCTCTTCCAGCAGTTCACGCGCCAGTGCCGCCAGCGGTGTCTCGCCGGCTTCGAGCTTGCCGCCGGGGAACTCCCAGAATCCCGCCAGATGCTTGCCTGCCGGGCGCTGCGCCAGCAGCACGCAACCATTGTCGTCCAGCAGGACGCCAGCCATCACGTGCATGACCGTTGCGGGCATCACGCGTTGCGCAGGTACTCGACCATGTCGAAGTCGTAGGCGTGCTCGGCATCGGCCTTGTGGTGCACGCGCGAGACTTCAGTCCAATCGCTGAAGTGCACGCCGGGGAAGAACGTGTCGGCGCCGTCGATTGCCGCGCTGACCCAGGTCAGGTACATCCGCCGCGCGTTGGGCAGCGCCTCGGCAAACACCATGCCGCCACCGATCACGAACAGGCCGGTGTTGCTGCAACGCGCCTGCGCCTCCTCGATCGAGCGCACGGTGATCTGGCCGGGAAACGGCGCCTCATGGCGGCGGGTGAGCACCATGTTGACCCGGTCCGGCAGCGCGCGGCCGATCGAGACGGCGGTGTTGTAGCCCATCAGCACATTCTTGCCGACGGTCAGCTGCTTGAACCAGCGCAGATCGTCCGGCAGGTGCCATGGCAGTTGGCCCTTGCGGCCGATCGCGAAGTTTTCATCGAGTGCGGCAATGAGCGAGATGGCCATGGGAAATCCTTGCAATCGTGATCATCGAAAAGGCGGCCACTCGGGCGCCGCGGGATGTCTGGAATCTTAGCAGGCCGCGCCGCGCACGGAATCAGACCGCCACCGCGGCCTTGATCGCCGGGTGCGATTGGTAGCCTTCGATCGCGATGTCCTCGCAACGGAAATCGAACACCGAGCGCACCTCGGGATTGAGCACCAGCCGCGGCAGCGGCAGCGGCTCGCGACTCAGCTGCAAGCGTGCCTGCTCGACATGGTTGTCGTACAAATGGGCGTCACCCAGGGTATGCACGAAATCGCCCACGGCCAGGCCGCAGACCTGCGCAATCATGTGCGTGAGCAACGCGTAACTCGCGATGTTGAACGGCACGCCGAGAAAGATGTCGCCCGAACGCTGGTAGAGCTGGCAGCTGAGCCTGGCAGCCTGTCCCGGGCCCGGCGAAGGGGCCACGTAGAACTGGAACAGCGTGTGGCACGGCATCAGCGCCATCTTCGGCAACTCGCCGACGTTCCAGGCACTGACGATCAACCGCCGCGAATCGGGGTTGCGCCTGATTTCGTCCACCACCCAGGAAATCTGGTCGATCGTGCCGCCGTCGATCGTCGGCCACGCGCGCCACTGCTGACCATAGACCGGGCCGAGATCGCCGTTGGCGTCGGCCCACTCGTCCCAGATGCGCACACCGTGTTCCTTGAGGTAGGCGATGTTGGTGTCGCCGCGCAGGAACCAGATCAGCTCGTGCACGATCGACTTGATGTGCAGCTTCTTGGTGGTGACCAGCGGAAAACCCTGCGCAAGGTCGAACCGCATCTGCCAGCCGAACACGCTGCGCGTGCCGGTGCCGGTGCGGTCGGCCTTGGGGGTGCCGTGGTCGAGGACGTGGCGGAGCAGGTCGAGGTATGGATGCATCGGCCAAGTATAGGCAGGAGCGCACCCTGTGCGCGATGCTCTTCGAGGCACGGCACAAGAGCATCGCGCACAAGGTGCACTCCTGCAGGGGCCACGGCTAGACTCTGGCTTTTCCGCACGGAGACGGTCATGGCAGCGTGGTTTTTCAGCTACGGCAAGAATACCGAACGCGTCGGCCCGCTGGATGACGCCGCCGCGATGGCGCAGGCCCGGCGCCAGCCGGACGGCTATTGCTGGCGCGAAGGTTTCACCGAGTGGAAGGCGATCCGCAGCGTGGCCGAACTGGGCGCGGCGATGGGCCCGCCGCCGGTGCCGGCGACGCTGGGCAGCGGACGCGCCGACGAGATCGACTACACGATCGTGGGCACGGACATGCAGTTCGTCGAGATCGAACTCGATCCGGGCGAAAGCGCGATCGCCGAGGCCGGCGCGCTGATGTACAAGGAGGCCGGCGTGCAGATGGATACCGTGTTCGGCGACGGCTCCAGCGGCGGCCAGAGCGGCGGCGGCCTGATGGACAAGCTGCTCTCCGCCGGCAAGCGCGTGATCACCGGCGAGAGCCTGTTCACCACGGTGTTCACCCACCGCGGCCAGGGCAAGGCCAGGGTCGCCTTCGCCGCGCCCTACCCCGGCACCGTGCTGGCGATGAAACTCTCCGACCACGGCGGCCGGCTGATCTGCCAGAAGGACGCGTTCCTGGCCGGCGCGCGCGGCGTGCAACTGGGCATCTTCTTCCAGCGCAAGATCCTCACCGGCCTGTTCGGCGGCGAAGGCTTCATCATGCAGAAGCTCGAAGGCGACGGCTGGGTATTCGTGCATGCCGGCGGCACCATGATCAAACGCGAGCTGGCCGCCGGCGAACGGCTGGACGTGGACACCGGCTGCGTGGTGGCTTTCCACGACACCGTGGACATGGACGTGAAAGCGGTCGGCGGCATCAAGAGCATGCTGTTCGGCGGCGAGGGCGTGTTCCTGGCCACGCTGACCGGCCCGGGCACGGTGTGGCTGCAATCACTGCCGTTCTCGCGACTGGCCGGTCGCATGCTGGCAGCCGCGCCGCAGGGCGGCGGGCAACGTCGCGGCGAAGGCTCGATCCTCGGCGGCCTGGGCGACATCCTGGGCGGCGACCGCAACTTCTGACGTCGCCCGCAGTTCGGGCGATGCCACCATTGCCGTGCCGGGAACGGCCGGCGGGCGGTGCCTGCCCTACGAGGGGCCGGCCAGTTTGTAGGGCGGGCAATGCCCGCCGCACGTACGTCAGGAACTTGGCGGGCAGTGCCCGCCCTACGCCGGATTCGCCAGTGCCA
Source organism: Rhodanobacter sp. 67-28 (assembly GCA_001898415.1). GTDB lineage: Bacteria > Pseudomonadota > Gammaproteobacteria > Xanthomonadales > Rhodanobacteraceae > Rhodanobacter. The sequence continues at coordinate 86,860 of MKTU01000035.1, forward strand.
AGGTGGGCGCACGGCGGGACATGGCGATCAGCACCAGCCCGACCGCGATCAGCGGCAGCGACTGCATCTGTCCCATCGTCACCCAGTCGGTGCCGAACAGATAGCCCAGTTGCGCGTCGGGCACGCGCACGAACTCCACCGCGAAGCGGAACACGCCATACAGCAGCGCGAACAAACCCGACACCAGATAACGCGGACGCGGTTTCAGCGACACCAGCCACAGCACCACGAACATCACCACGCCTTCAAGGCACAGTTCGTAGAGCTGCGAGGGATGCCGCGGCAAGCCGCCGAATTGCTGCAACGACTCCAGCCATGCCGGGTGCGCGCTGGCCCAGGCCACATCCTCGGCCTGCGCATTGGGAAAGATCATTGCCCATGCATGGTGCGCGGGTTTGCCCCACAGTTCGCCGTTGATGAAGTTGCCGAGCCGTCCCAGGCCCAGTCCGAGCGGCACCAGCGGAGCCACGAAATCGACCGTGTCGAAGAAGTGCAGCGCGTTGCGCCGCGACCACCACCAGCCTGCGGCGAGCACGCCGAGCAGACCGCCGTGGAAGCTCATGCCGCCATCCCACACCTTGAAAAGCACCAGCGGCTCGCGCCAGATCCAGCCGATACCGCCCTCGTAATAGAACAGCATGTACCAGATGCGCCCGCCCACGATGACGCCCAGCATGCCGTAGAACAGCAAGTCGCCCAGCGCGTCGCGGCTCACCGGCAGGCGTCCGCGGCGGCGCCGGTATTCGCCCAGCACGGCGACGAAGAGGAAGCCCAGCAGATACATCAGGCCGTACCAGTGCACCTGCACCGGGCCGACATGGAAGGCGACCGGATCGAATTGGGCGACAAAAGGCTGCGACATGCGGAAGGGGCCGATCGGGCAAAGGCCAAGTGTAGCGTCACGCAAGGATTCGGAAAGATGCCGCGGGCGCAGGCACGCAGGAGCCCGCTCGCGGGCGATGCTCTTGTCTCGGACCAGGGATCTGCAAAAACATCGCCCGCGAGCGGGCTCCTACGAGTGCCGGTCTGGCCACGGGACACGCCCGCGCGCGTTCACAGCAACACCGGCCGATCCGGCAGCTCGTCGGGATTGGCCTTGTCGTGGGCGGGAAAGTGCTGCAGCAGCAGGGCGTGGGTGGCGGCGATGCCGCCCAGGCTGCCTTCGCGCCATTCGCCGTTTGCGTAGTGGTTGCGCATGGTGGTGCAGATGCCGGCCCATGCCGCCGGCGACACGCGTGCGGCAATGCCGCGGTCGACAACGATCTCGATGCGATGCTCGGCCAGCAGCACGTACAGCAGCACGCCGCTGTTGTGCTCGGTGTCCCACACGCGCAGCTGGCTGAACAGCTGGCGTGCGCGGATGGCTGCGTCAAGTCCGCCCAGTACGGCCAGCGGGTGGAGTCGCGATTCGATGGCCACGCGCACTTCGCCGTGGTGGCCACGTTCGCCGGCGGCGATGGCAGCCGTGATCTCGCCCAGCAAGCTGGCGGGAAAACGCCGCCGCAGCTGGAACCAGCCCTCGAACGTGTTTGCCAGCACTCGTTGCATGCGCGTCATGTCACCAGCTCCCCGAGGCACCGCCGCCGCCGAAGCTGCCGCCGCCTCCGCTGAAACCGCCGCCGCCGAAACCTCCGCCGCCAAATCCGCCGCCGCCGAAACCACCGAAACCGCCCCAGCCGCCACCGCCGATCGAGCGCCCGCCGCCGGAAGGCAGCAGCATCACGATGCCGCCCACCACCGCGCCGAGCACGCCGGCGCCGACGGAAACCAGCAGCCACAACAGGCCGCCAATCAGCGCGCCGCCCAGCGGCACCCGTACCAGCGCATGCGCCCGGCCCAGCACGCCGCGCAGGAAGATCGCGGCGAACAACGCGATCATCAACATGCCTTGCAGCCCGAGGCCGCGATCCTCGCGCGGCGCCCCTTCCACCGGTGGCGGCAATGGCTCGCCGTCGATCAGCTGGGTCAGCGCGCCGACGGCGTCGTGGATGCCGCCGAAATAGTCGCCCGTGCGGAACTTCGGCGCGATGTACTCGCGGATGATGCGCGCGTTGGCGGCGTCGGGGATCGCGCCCTCCAGGCCATAACCGACCTCGATGCGCACGCGCCGGTCGTTCTTGGCGACGAGCAGCAGGACGCCGTCATCGGTGCCCTTGCGGCCGATCTTGTTGGCTTCGGCGACCGCCAGCGAGTACTCCTCGATCGGCTGCTCGCCGGTGCTGCCCACCATCAGCACCACCAGTTGCGCACCCTTGGCCTTTTCCAGCGCCACCAGTTGCGCGTCGAGCTGGTCGACCTGGGCCGCGTTGAGCGTGCCGGTGAGATCGGTGACGTGCCGCGCCAGTTGCGGCACCGCCGCCGCCTGCAGCGCCGCCGGCAGGCACAGCAGCAACGCCAGCAGCGGCAGCAGGCGGCGGATCACTTCAGTGCGCCGAGGTCGCGGGCGCTGGCGCACTGGTGCCGAAATCCACCCTGGGCGCGGTGGAGATGGCCTTCTCGTTGTCCACGCTGAAGTTCGGCTTGACCTTGTAGCCGAACATCTTGGCGGTCATGTTGTTGGGGAAGGTGCGGATCATCGCGTTGTACTGCTGCACCGCCTGCACGTAGCGGTTGCGCGCCACGGTGACGCGGTTCTCGGTGCCTTCCAGCTGCGCCTGCAGGTTCTGGAACAGGCCGTCGGCCTTCAGCTGCGGATAGTTTTCGCTGACCACCATCAGCCGCGACAACGCGCTGCCCAGCTCGCCTTGTGCGGCCTGGAACTGCTGCAGCTTCTGCGGATCGTTGATGGTGTCGGCGTTGACCTGCAGGCTGCCCACCTTGGCGCGCGCGTTGGTCACCTCCACGAAGACCTTCTCCTCGTGCTGGGCATAGCCCTTGACCGTGTTGACCAGGTTCGGCACCAGGTCGGCGCGGCGCTGGTACTGGTTCAGCACTTCGGACCAGGCTGCCTTGACCGCCTCGTCCTGACGCTGCATGGCGTTGTAGCCGCAACCGGACATCAAGCCGACCAGCAGCAGAATCATCAAGGTACGCAAGATTTTCATGGCATCGCTCCTGAGCGGACGGATCTGCATTGCAGCATCCGGCCTGTCCCGGCGCAATGAGCACGACCGGGAGCTAAAACCAGCGCGGCAGCAGGATCAGGCCCCAGCTCAACGCCACCAGCACCAGCAGCACGAACACGGCCGCCGAACCCATGTCCTTGGCGCGGCCGGCCAGCTCGTTGAAATCGGGGCTGACCTTGTCCACCACTGCCTCGATCGCCGAATTGAGCAGCTCCGCCGACAGCACCAGCAGCGGCGCGAGGACAAGCAGGAGCTTTTCCACGCCACCCTCGCCCAGCCACAGGCCGAGCGGAATCAGCACCACCGCCAGCATCGCCTCCAGCCGAAACGACGCCTCGTGGCGCCAGGCGGCGCGCAGCCCCTTCATCGACCAGCGAAACGCGTTCCAGACCTGGCGCGGACCCCGAAAACCCTCGGCCGGCATGCTGCGCCTCCGCTTCAGGCCGACACCGGCGACGCGGCGCCGGTGCGGGAGGAAACGCGGACGCGCGCGGTCCGGGGAAAGTTTGCCTGGGGCATGGCGAACGGGCTCCTGTCGCGCCGCGGAACGCGGGCACGCCATGATGCCACAGCCGTTCCTCCGCCCCATCGGGCGCACACAGCGCAAGCACGCAGCGCACGAATTGTCATGCGGCGGTGCAGCTATGACCTTTGGGGGGATGCGCTACCCTTGCCCGGTTGTGATCCGTTCAGGGTCCAGCGGCACCGGTGCGTGCGCGCACGCCACCAGGATTTGAACCAATGCCCGGGGAAAACATGGCCACCCAGAACCCAGCCGTCTCGCAGACGAAGTCCTTCAGCACCGTCTTCCTGATCGAAATGTGGGAGCGCTTCGGCTACTACGGTATGCAGGCGCTCATCGTCTACTACATGGTCCAGCGCCTGGGCTTCCCCGATGAGCAGGCCAACCTGGTGTGGAGCGCCGCGGCGGCGCTGATCTACGTGGCACCGGCGATCGGCGGCTGGGTGGGCGACAAGATCCTCGGCACGCGGCGCACCATGCTGCTGGGCGCCACCATCCTGGCGGTCGGCTACGGGCTGATGGCCGTACCGACCGAAAGCGTCTGGTTCCTGTATTGCTCGCTGGGCGTGATCGTGGTCGGCAACGGCCTGTTCAAGCCGAACGCCGGCAACCTGGTGCGCAAGATCTACGAGGGCGACGACTCCAAGATCGACAGCGCGTTCACCATCTACTACATGGCGGTGAACATCGGCTCGACGTTCTCGATGCTGCTCACGCCGTGGATCAAGGATTACGTGAACCTGCACTACGGCAACGAGCTGGGCTGGCATGCCGCGTTCGCGGTGTGCTCGTTCGGCCTGCTGGTGGGCCTGGCCAACTACCTGGTGATGCGCCACACGCTGAACCACGTCGGTTCGGCGCCGGACGAACAGCCGATGCACGTGGGCAAGCTGCTGGCCGTGCTGGGCGTCGGCGTGCTGACCGTGTTCGCCTCGGCCTACGTGCTGGCCCATGAAGAAGTGGCGCGCATCTTCGTCTATGTGGCCGCCGCGGTGGTGCTGGGCATCTTCGCCTGGCTGATCGGCACCAGCGAGCGCTCCGAGCGCGCCGGCCTGATCGCCGCGCTGGTGCTCACCGTGCAGACGGTGTTCTTCTTCATCTTCTACCAGCAGATGTCGACCTCGCTGAACCTGTTCGCGCTGCGCAACGTGAACCCGAGCTTCGACGTGTTCGGCGTCCACCTGTGGAACTGGGCGCCGGCGCAGTTCCAGTCGTTCAACCCGATCTGGATCTTCATCCTGAGCCCGATCCTGGCGCTGCTCTACAACGCCGCCGGGCGCAGCGGCAAGGACATCTCCATCGCCACCAAGTTCGCGCTCGGCTTCGCCGCGGTGGCGCTGGGCTTCTTCATCTACAGTTGGGCCGCGCACTTCGCGGTGGATGGCAAGACCAGCTCGTGGGTGATGGTGTGGGGCTACGGCGCCTCGTCGCTGGGCGAGCTGCTGGTCAGCGGCCTGGGCCTGGCGATGATCGCGCGCTACGTGCCCGAGCGCATGGGCGGCTTCATGATGGGCGCGTACTTCGTCGCCTCGGGCGTGTCGCAGTACCTGGGCGGCATCGTGGCCAACTTCGCCAGCATTCCGGAGAACATCACCGACCCGCTGCAGACCATGCCGATCTACACCAGCCTGTTCAGCAAGCTGGGCTGGGCCGGCATCGCCTGCACCGTGATCGCGCTGGCCGTGCTGCCGCTGATGCGCAAGCTGTCGGCACAGCATCACGCGCACAACAACCCGGCGCCGCTGCCGACGATCGGTTCGGAGCAGTAAGCCCGGCGGCGATCAGGCGCCCCGCCGACCCGGCGGGTCGCGACACCGCGCAACACATTGCCTGCCATGCCACAGCAGATCGTCATCCGACAGGTAGGACCCCACGCACTGACCCGCGCGCTGGCGTGGCTGCGGCTGTGCGCGATAGCCGGCCAGAGCACCGCGGTGCTGGTGTGCGCATGGTGGATGGATCTGCAGATCCCGCTGCTGCCGCTGCTGCTGGGCATCGGCGTGCTGGCGGTGTTCGCCGTGTTTGCCGCCTGGCGGCTGGCGCAACCGTGGCCGCTGCGCGAGTGGGAAGCGGTCTGTCACATCGCGTTCGACACGCTGGTGCTGGGTTACCTGCTGTATTTCACCGGCGGCGCCAGCAACCCGTTCATCACCCTGCTGCTGGTGCCGATAGCGCTCACCGCGGCGGCGTTGCCCGGGCGCTCGGTGCTGGCGGTGTCGGCGCTGGCCGGCGTGGCCTACGTGATCCTGCTCTACGCGCATGTTCCGTTGCCGTTGCCCCCGCATGGCAGCGCGCCCGGGCGGTTCTCGCTGCACGTGGCGGGGATGGGCGTGAACTTCGTCATCATGGCGCTGCTGCTCAGCTTCTTCATCAGCCGCCTGGCGCGGGTGCTGCGCGAGCAGCAGAAAGAGGTGCAGCGCGTGCGCGAACGCGCGTTGCGCGGCGAGGGCATCCTGGCCATCGCCACCCAGGCGGCCGGGGCCGCGCATGAGCTGAACACGCCGCTGTCGACCATGCGCACGCTGCTGCCGGAGCTGCGCCGCGAACACGCCGGCAACCCGCTGCTGGACGAGGATCTGGCGCTGCTGGAGGACCAGGTGGATCGCTGCCGCACGATCCTGCGCGAGATGATCGCCTTCGGCAAGGCGCAGCTGTCGCAGGACCCCGAGCGCATCCGCGTGGACAAGTTCATCCACGGTTGCCTGGAGCGCTTCCAGCTGTTGCGGCCCGAAGCGGAGCTTGCCCTGAGCCTCGACGAGACGCTGGCGGCGCTGGTGCTGCGCACGCCGGCCGGGCTGCGCCATGCGCTGATCAACCTGCTCAACAATGCCGCCGAGGCCTCGGCGGCCAACGGCTCCAATGCAGTGTCGCTGCGCATCACCCGCGACGACCGCTGGCTGGAGCTGAGCGTGTCCGACCGCGGCCCGGGTTTCGACACCGCCGACGAACTGACCCGGCTCGGCTATTCGCGCAAGCAGAGCGGGCTCGGCATCGGCCTGGCACTGGCCGAGGCCACGGCCGAGCGCCTGAGCGGCGAACTGGTGGCGCGCAACGTCGAACAGGGCGCCGAGATGTGCTTGCGGCTGCCGCTGGCGGTGATCGCCGAACCGGTCGATACCGGGCGCTGACGCGCCAGGCGTGCAACCGGCGCCGCTTCCGGCAAGAATGGACGCCTGCCCGAGTGAAGGAAACCGAACCATGACCGAGTCGCCCCTTGCCGATCCGGTGCGCCCCTTGCTGCTGGTCGACGACGACGCCACGTTCCTGCGCGTGCTGGCCCGCGCGCTCGGGTCGCGCGGCTTCGAGGTCATCACCGCCAGCAATTTCGACGAGGCACGCGCGCTGACCCGCCGCCATCGCCCGCGCTACTGCGTGCTGGACCTGAAACTCGGCGAGGAGAACGGCCTGCGACTGATCCCCGAGCTGCATACCCTGGTGCCGGACCTGCGCGTGCTGCTGCTGACCGGCTATGCCTCGATCGCCACCGCGGTGGAGGCGATCAAGCGAGGTGCGCACGACTACCTCGCCAAGCCGGTGGACGCCGACGCGGTGGTGCGCGCCCTGCTCGACGGCGATGCCGCCGCGCCCGAAGACAACGAGCCGCCGGACGCCCCCGAACAACCGCTGGCCCTGCGCCGGCTCGAGTGGGAGCACATCCAGCGCGTGCTCACCGAATGCGACGGCAACATTTCCGAGACCGCGCGCCGGCTCGGCATGCACCGCCGCACGCTGCAGCGCAAGCTCGGCAAGCACCCGGTGCGCGAGCGCCCCGGCGAGGAGTGAGGTTCGGCGCCGGCACCTTTTGGTGCCGCGCGCATCCCATGCACGCTCCATGCTGCGACAAGTTGCCGTCTGTCGCACCGCGTGCAGCGGACTATGATTGAACCTTGGACCCCCATCCAGAGTTTCACTTTGAAACGCCTCCCCTCCGGCTTTTGCGCACTTGCGCTCGTGTTGTGTGCCAGCCCCGCGCTGGCCTCCGATCCCACCCACCCAGTGACGCTGTCGCCGGTCTCGGTACACGCCAGCGACACCATGGTCACCGAGACGCCCGCCGTGCAGGTGCGCGTGACGCGCCTGCAACTGCAGCGGCAGAACAGCACCGACAGCGCCGATGCACTGAAGTACGTGCCGAACATGCAGGTGCGCAAGCGCTACATCGGCGATCCGAACGCCGTCATCAGCGGCCGCAACGCCGGCACCCTGCAGAGCGCGCGCAGCCTGGTCTATGCCGACGGGCTGCTGCTCTCCAACCTGATGACCAACGGCTGGGATGGCGCACCGCGCTGGGGCATGGTCGCGCCCGGCGAGATCGGCGCGGTCGACATCCTGTACGGACCGTATTCCGCGCTGTATCCGGGCAACTCGCTGGGCACCACGGTGCTGATCCACACCGTGCTGCCGCAGCAGTTCACCGCCAGCGTCGACGCGAGGTTCTTCAGCCAGGACTATGCCGACGATTACGGCGCCGGCGGCCACTACGACGGCCACCAGGCCGCGTTCACCCTGGGCGACAAGCGGGGGCGTTTCAGCTGGCTGCTGGAATACAGCCGCCTCGACAACCACGGCCAACCGATGCAGTACGCCACCGCCCGGGCCGGCGGCGATCCGGCGCTCGCGGTGCCGGTGACCGGTGCCACCGCCGACCGCAACCCGAACGGTTCGCCGCGGCTGGTCTACGGCGCCAACAGCATCGAGCACACCGTGCAGGACCAGGCCAAGCTGAAGCTCGGCTTCGACCTCGGCGAGCATGTCGCGGCGCTGGCCACCGTGGGCTGGTGGCACAACCGCGCCGAGGATCGCACCCGCAGCCTGATCCGCGATGCCGACGGCACCCTGGTCAGCGGCGGCGTGATCGACGCGGCCGGCAAAACCTGGACCTTGCCCGCCAGCGGCCTGGCGCCGTCGAATGCGCGCGACACCCACCTGCTGTACGGGCTCGAACTGAACGGCACTTTGGACAACGACTGGCGCTGGACCGCCGTCGCCAGCCACTACGATTTCCGGCATTCGCGACTGCACAGCGCCAGCCTGGCCGAGCCCGGCACGCCACGCGGCGGCCCCGGCACCGTGGCGAGCAAGGATGGTTCGGGCTGGGACACGTTCGACCTGCGCAGCTCCGGCCCGCTCGGCGAGCGCCACCTGTTGTACGCCGGCGTGCACGGCGACCGCTACGTGCTGACGACGCGCGTGCGCGATGCCAGCGACTGGCGCAGCGGCGCCGACGGAGCATTGCGCAGCGTCTACGCCGGCCGCACCCAGACCCGCGCCGCCTACCTGCAGGACGTGTGGAGCTTCACCGACACCTGGACGCTGACCCTCGGCGGTCGCCTGGAGCAATGGCGCGCCTACCGCGGCGTGCTCGCCAACGCCGTCGACACGCTGCGCTACGCCGACCGCAAGCGCACCGATTTCTCGCCCAAGGCTGCGCTGACCTGGGACTTCGCACAGGACTGGGAGCTGCGACTGGCCTGGGGCAAGGCGGTGCGCTACCCCACCGTGTCCGAACTGTTCCAGGGCAGCATCTCGGCCGGCGCCATCGTCAACAACAATCCCGCGCTCGCGCCGGAAGTCGACCGCTCCACCGACCTCACCCTGACCCGCCACACGGGCAACGGCCACTGGCGCGTCTCGCTGTACCAGGACCTGATCGCCGATTCGCTGTACACGCAGACCGACATCACCGTCAGCCCCAGCGTGACCAGCGTGCAGAACATCGACCGCATGCGCGGACGCGGCATAGAAGGCGCGTTCGACTTCCACGACGTCTGGCTCGACGGGCTCGACCTGTCCGCCAGCCTCGCCTTCAACGATGCCCGCACGCTGCGCGATCGCCAGTACCCGCTGGCCGAGGGCAAGGTATTTCCGCGCATCCCGAAGCTGCGCGCCAGCGTGTTCGCGGATTACCGGTTCGCGCCACAGTGGGACGCCTCGCTGGGCATCCGCCACTCCGGCCGCCAGTACGGCAGCCTGGACAACAGCGACCACGTCGACAGCTACGGCGCGGTGAGCCGTTTCACCGTCGCCGACGCAAAGCTGCGCTGGAAATTCGCGCCGGCCTGGACTGCCGCGCTGGGCGTGGACAACATCGGCAATACACATTACTGGGTCTACCATCCCTACGCCGGTCGTACCTGGTTCGGCGAGCTGCGCTGGGAGTTGTGACATCCCCTACCGACCTCCCCTTGCGGGCAGGGGAGGAAGCAAGACCGAAAACCCGAGGAACACTCCATGCGCCACCTGCTGATCGCCCTGCTCTGCCTGCTCTCGCCCGTCGCCTTCGCCCACGACGGCATGCACATGGAGATGCCGAAAAGCCCCGCGCTGGGCGCCAGCGCGGCGTTCGACAGCCACGGCGGCCTGTACGTCGTGGACGCAGCCGATGGCCACGTGCGGCTGCGCCGCTCCGACGACGACGGTCGCACGCTGAGCGCGCCGATGCCGGTGAACGCGGTCGCCGAACGCATCTACAGCGAAGGCGAGAACCGGCCGAAGATCGCCTTCGGTCCGCACGACGAGCTCTACGTGAGCTGGTCGCAGCCGCGCGCCGCGCCGTGGACCGGCTTCGTGCGGTTCGCCCGTTCGGTGGACGGCGGCGAACACTTCAGCACGCCGATCACCGTGCACCACGACCGCGCCGAGATCACCCATCGCTTCGATGCGCTGGCCGTGGATGGCCACGGCCGCATCGTGGTCGCCTGGATCGACAAGCGTGATCTCGAGGCCGCAAAGGCAGCCGGCCGGCCGTACGAAGGTGCCGCGGTGTACTACAGCTGGTCCGACGATGGCGGCAAGAGCTTCGTGCCGGAACGCAGGCTGGTCGACCACAGTTGCGAATGCTGCCGCATCGCGCTGGCGCGCATGCCCGACGGCGAGGTCGCCGCGTTCTTCCGCGGCATTTACGGCGACAACATCCGCGACCACGCGTTTGCCGTGCTGCACACCGACGGCCGTGCACCCCATGTCGAGCGTGCGACCTTCAGCGACTGGCACATCGCCGGCTGCCCGCACCATGGTCCGGGCTTGGGCGTCGGCGCCGACGGCGTGCGTCACGCGGTGTGGTACGAGGCCGGCCACGGTCCCGCAATCTGGTACGGCCAGCTCGATCCCGGCCAGCGGCCGCAGCAGTTGCTGAAGCTCGCCGGGGCCGGCGCCAGCCACGCCGACGTGGCAGTGCATGGCCGCACTGTCTGGGTGACCTGGAACCAGGTCGATGCGGATGGCTATCGCCTGATGCTGCGCCGATCGACCGACAACGGCGCACACTTCGACGCTGCCCGCGAGATCGCGAGCAGCGCCGGCGCCGCCGGCTCGCCGCAGTTGTTGCAGAAGGACGGCCACGCCTTCGTCGCATGGAACACGGCCCAAGGCTTTCGCCTGATCCGGGTGACGCCATGAAGCGACTGGTGCTGATCGTGGCCCTGTTGTTCCCCGTGCTGGCCATGGCCGGCACGCTGCAACCGCTGGCCGCCGGCGACATCGCCGCGCTGCTGAAGCCGCCGACGCACGGCGAGCGGATCATCGCGCTGTGGGCGCTGGACTGTGCCTATTGCGAGCCCAATCTGGAGGCGCTGGCCAAACTGCAGCGCGCCCACCCGCGCGACATCGAACTGGTGATCGTCACCACCGACAGCATCGAACGCCGCCGGGCGATCGAGGCACGGCTGCAGCACATGAAAGTGGACGGCCTCCCGAATCGCGCCTACGCCGAAGCCATGCCCGAGCGCCTCAACTTCCTGCTCGATCCGACCTGGGGCGGCGAGACCCCGCGCGTACTGGTGATTCGCGCCGACGGCAGTCGCCTGGGCATCAGCGGCGAACTCACTCCCGCGCAGATGCGCAAAATCAGGTAGGACTCGCGCTGCCCGCCGGCTCTTCCGTGCACCGCGGCCGGGAGCGGCGGACGGTGTCCGCCCAGCGCGTCAGGGTTGGGCGTCGCTCTCGGCGGGAACCGGCTCCGGGATTTCCGTTGTGCCGTCATCCTCGTCACCGTAGATCGCCACGTGCGGCACACCGTCGGCGCCGATCCAGCCACGATACATGCCGTCGGTGTTGAACGGGATCGCGATGTGGCCCTCCGCGTCCAGCGCGATGGCGCCGCCGTTGCCGCCCATCGACGGGATCTGCTGGTTGATCACCTCGGCGGCGGCGCGTTTCAGCGGCACGCGCATCTGGGTCACTTTCATGCAGATCGAATGTGCCGCGACGGCACGGATGTAGAACTCGCCCCAGCCCGTGCCGGAGACCGCGCAGCTCTCGTTGGCGTAGGTGCCGGCGCCGATGATCGGCGAATCGCCGATGCGGCCCCAGCGCTTGTCGGTCATGCCGCCGGTGGAGGTGCCGGCGGCCAGGTGGCCGCGCGCGTCCAGCGCCACCGCACCCACCGTGCCGAAGTGTTTGGCCGTCTCGACGTCCGCATGCGGCTGCTTTGCCGCATCCTCCTTCAGCGCCCGCTGCAGTTGCTGCCAGCGCGCATCGGTGCGGAAATACGCGGCATCGACCAGGGTGATGCCCTGCTCCTTCGCGAACTCTTCGGCACCGGCGCCGGACAGCATCACGTGCGGCGAATGCTCCATCACCGCGCGCGCCAGCAGGATCGGATTCTTCACGTGCTCGACTCCGGCCACCGCGCCGGCACGCAGGGTGTCGCCATCCATGATCGCCGCGTCGAGCTCGTTTCTCCCGTCATGGGTGAACACCGCGCCCTTGCCCGCGTTGAAGTTCGGATCGTCCTCCAGCACGGTGATCGCCGCAGTCACCGCGTCCAGCGCGCTGTCGCCGGCCTTGAGCCGGGCATGGCCCTGCTGCAGCGCCCGGGTCATCGCCGCACGCACGGCCTGCTCCTTCGCCGGCGTCATGTCACGCACGACCACGCCGGCGCCGCCATGGATGACCAGCACGGGCGAAACG
>MKTU01000036.1:0-202705 GCA_001898415.1 Rhodanobacter sp. 67-28
CGTCTCCCCGTTCCCACCGATGATCAGTCGGCGATTCTCCCCCAACCTCCGAGGAGAATCGACACATAAGGAGCCCGCTCGCCGGGAATCGGGAATCGGGAATCGGGAATCGGGAATCGGGGTTCGGGATTCGGGATTCGCAAAAGCTCAAGAGCGTCGCCCACGGGTGCGACGCGTCCAGGCGTAGGGCGGGCATGGCCCGCCGGCCTTGCACGGCGCCGACGACAAAAGCCGGCGGGCCGTGCCCGCCCTACGTCGATCGCCGGCGCAGCGCGGCTTGCAGCAGACGGCGCTGGATGCGCTCGGGCAGGCCCTTGGGCGCATCCAGGCCCATGCGCGCCAAGGCTGCGCCTTCATCCTCCATCGCCTCGCCGGGACGCACCGCGGCGCGCAGCACTTGCCAGCGGCCGCGCCAGCGACTGCTGCGCGACTGCAGCCATTCCAGCGCCGGCAACAGGCGCTGTTCGACCTCGTCGAAATCGCTGCCGAAGGGGAACACCGGCAGTTGGCCCTTGCGCCGGAATGGCATCAGCGATTCGTGCAGTGCATCGGGCTGGTGCCGGCGCCAGGCATCGGGTATGGCGAAATCCGCCGCCAGCTTGCCGCGCGATTTCGCCTCCGCGCACAGCGCGTCCAGAAAGCGCGCATCGCAGATCGACAGCATCGCCTCGATGCATTCGCTGTCGCTCTTGCCGCGCAAGTCGGCGACGCCGTATTCGGTGACCACGATGTCGCGCAGGTGGCGCGGGATCGTGGTCTGGCCGTAGCTCCAGCGGATCGTGCTCTCGATGCCGCCGCGATGGCGGCGGGTGGCGCGCAGCAGCAGCACCGAGCGCGCGCCCGGCAGCTCGTGCGCCATCGCCACGAAGTTGTACTGGCCGCCGACGCCGCTGACCACCGCGCCGTCCTCCAGCGTATCGGACACCGCCGCACCGAGCAGGGTCGCCATCATGCAGGTGTTGAAGAAACGCGCGTCGCGTCGCTGCAGCGTGGCCAATGCCTGTTGGTCGCCGTACAGCTGGTTGACGTTGGACACCGCGCACATGTCGATCGCGTCCGGGTCGCTCGCCTCGGTGGCGGCCAGCCATTCGTACAGGTCGCGCGAACCGAGGAAGAATGCGCCGCGCAGATAATGACCGCCGGGCGTGCCCGGATTCAGCCGGCCGGACAGCGAGGCGCGCTCCAGCGCAAGGTTGTCCCAGCTGCGCCGCTTCAGGATGCCGCCGCGCTGCAGGTGCATGAAGCCGTCCATCACCATCTCGCTGGCGCCGTACAAGCCGGTCCCCAATGGTGCAAGGCCACCGAGCGCGCCTGCCTGCGCATGGGTGCTGCCGGCCGGGTCCAGCGCCACCAGCATGCAGCGCCAGGCGGTGTTCTGCTGCTGGCGCAGCAGCAAGGCCTTGACCAGGGCGTCGGACAACGCGCCGATGCCGATCTGCAGGCAGCCGCCGTCGCGCACCAGGCTGCTGGCGTGCAGGCCGATCGCATATTCGGCCAGGTCGATCGGCAACCGCGGCAGCGCGAACAGGCGCGGCGAGGATTCCGGCTGCAGCTCCACGTCGAAGTAATCCGCCGGCACCTCGGCATCACCGCCCAGCCACGGCAGGTCGGGATGCACCACCGCCACGCACAGCGGCCGGCGTGCGCCTGCCAGCTGCAACTGGCGCAGGAAATCCAGTGTCAGGTCGGGGTTGCACGAGAGGCTGTAGCGCACACCCTCGGCGGTTTCGCGGCGTGCGACCAGTTGCACCAGCAGGTTGATGTCCTGCAACGCCAGGTCGCGCGCCACATGGGTGTAGTTCTGGCTGATGTAGTTGCGCTGCGCACTGCCCGAATGCAGCAGCGCGCCACTCTGCAGGTAGAACTCGTGCACCACGACGTTTGGCGGCAAGGCATCGCGCGCCTCGTCCAGGGCGTATTGCGGGTCGACCGCGTCGGCGCCGAAATGGCGATCGAGGAACGGCAGCAGGAAGCGCCGCTGCAGCCCCGCCTTCGGCTGCGGCCGGGTCAGCGACAGCGCGGTGTACAGGCGCATCGAACGCGTCGGGTCGCCGGCGGTGAGCCGGTACAACGCGTTGAGCAGGCCGTGCGGCTTGCCCAGGCCCAGCGGCGCGGCGATGCGCAGATCCGGCCCCAGCGCATCGGCGAGGTCGTGGGCGCAAGCGTCGGTGTCGCTGTAGCGCGGCTTGGCGGGCATCCTCCGATCATGCCAGAAGCCGCCGCCACGGCGCATCGACATCCCCATCGCCTACACTCGATGCATGCCCGACCCCTTGTCGCCGTCGTCGTCCTCGTCCAGTCGCCTGCTGGCGCAGCAAGCGCTGAGCCGCGCTGCCGGGGCACCGTTGCTCAGCGGCAACGCGGTGGACCTGCTGATCGATGCGGCAGCCAACTATGCCGCGTGGCTGGAAGCGATCCGCGGCGCGCGCCAGCGGGTGCTGCTGGAAAACTACATGGTGCGCGACGACGTGGTGGGCCGCGAATTCCGCGATGCGCTGGTCGAGCGCGCGCAGGCCGGCGTGTTCGTGGCCGTAGTGGTCGACTGGGTCGGCTGCCTGGGCCAGTCGCGCAGCGGCTTCTGGGCACCGCTGCGCGCGGCCGGTGGCGAAGTGCGCGTGTACAACCCGCTGCAGCTGGGGCAGACCTTCGGCTGGCTCAGTCGCGACCACCGCAAGTCGCTGGTGGTCGATGGCGTGACCGGTTTCCTTTCCGGCGTGTGCATCAGCGCCAGATGGCTGGGCAACCCCGCGCGCGACGTGCCGCCGTGGCGCGATACCGGCGTCGCCTTGCGCGGCCCGGTGGTGACCGAGCTGGAAGCGGCATTCGCGCAAAGCTGGAGCGCCACCGGCACGCCGCTGCGCGAATTCCCGAGCGCGGCCGAGCCGACCACACCCGCCGGTGACGTCGCACTGCGCCTGATCGCCACCCAGCCCTCCACCGCCGGCATGTATCGGCTCGACCAGCTGATCGCCTCGCTGGCCACCCGCACGCTGTGGCTCACCGACGCCTATTTCGTGGGCATCGCACCCTACGTGCAGGCACTGGTGGCGGCCGCCCGCGATGGCGTCGACGTGCGCCTGCTGGTACCCGGCAGCAGTGACATCCCGGCCGTGGCCAACATGTCCCGCGCGGGCTACAGGCCACTGCTGAAGGCCGGCATCCGCGTGTTCGAATGGAACGGCTCGATGCTGCACGCCAAGACCGCGGTGGCCGACGGGCAATGGGCGCGGGTGGGCTCATCCAACCTCAACCTCGCCAGTTGGCTGGGCAACCAGGAGCTGGACGTGGCGATCGAGGACGCCACGTTCGCCGGCAAGCTCGCCGCCCAGTACGAGCACGACCTGGAAAACGCCACCGAAATCGTGCTGGCGCCGCACCATCGCCGCGGCCATGCCGAGAAAGTACGCACCAGCCAGGCGCGACCGCGCGTGCGCCATGGCGGCGGCAGCTCCGGGCGTGCCGCGGCGGGTGCGTTGCGCCTGGCCAACAGCGTCGGTGCCGCGCTTGGCCATCGCCGCGTGCTCGGTGCGACCTCGGCCAGGCCGTTGTTCCTGGCCACCGCGGCGCTCCTGGTGCTGGGCGTGATCGCGGCACTGTGGCCGGCCTGGATCGGCTGGCCGGTCGCCGTGCTGTGCGCCTGGTTCGCGCTGAACCTGGGCATCCGCGGCTGGCGCCTGCGCCGCCGCCAGCGCACGGCGCGCGAAGCCGACGCCCGCGGGGCCGGCCACGACACATGAGACATTTGTTCTGATTCACCTCCCAAGCGGATGTTTTTTCACGACTTCACCGTAGCGGCATGCTAGGCTCTTCGCCCCATGTCCGTCCCCGACACCCCCCGCCACGTGCTGACCCCCAGCTCGCTCAACCGGCTGGTTCGCGACCTGCTGGGCGACGCGCTGCCGCAGGTGTGGATCGAAGGCGAGCTGTCCAACGTGGCGAAGCCGGCCTCGGGCCACCTGTACTTCACCTTGAAGGACAGCGGCGCGCAGGTGCGCTGCGCGATGTTCAAGATGAAAGCCTCCGTGCTGCGCTTTCGCCCGGTCGACGGCATGCAGGTGCTGCTGCGCGCCAAGGTCGGCCTGTACGAACCGCGCGGCGAGTTCCAACTGGTCGCCGAATACATGGAGCCGGCCGGCGAAGGCGCGCTGCAGCGCGAGTTCGAGCAGCTCAAGGCCCGGCTCGATGCCGAAGGCCTGTTCGACCCGGCGCGCAAGCGTGCCCTGCCCCGTTACGCACGGCGCATCGGCGTGGTCACCTCGGCCACCGGCGCGGCGATCCGCGACGTGCTGAGCGTGCTGGCGCGGCGCTGGCCATTGGCTGATGTCGAGATCTTGCCGGTGCCGGTACAGGGCCGCGAGGCGCCGCCGGCGATCGTGGCGATGCTGCGCAAGGCATCGGCCAGCGCACGCTACGACGTGCTGCTGCTGACCCGCGGCGGCGGCTCCCTGGAAGACCTGTGGGCATTCAACGACGAAGCGGTGGCACGGGCGATCCACGCCAGCGCGGTGCCGGTGGTTTCCGCGGTGGGCCACGAGATCGATTTCAGCATCGCCGACTTCGTCGCCGACCTGCGCGCGCCCACGCCCTCGGCCGCCGCCGAACTGCTGGTGCCCGACGCGGTGGCGGTCGATCGCCACCTGCGGCAGCTGCAGCAGCGCCTGGCTACCCTGCAGCAACGACGCATGCAGGGGAACGCGCAACGCGTCGACCATCTGCTGGCGCGATTGCAGGCGCAGCGGCCGCAGGCGCGGCTGCAACGCGATCGCGAGCGGCTGGTCCATCTCCACCGTCGCCTCCTCGGGGCAATGCGCGAACAGCAGCAACGCCGCCAGTCGCAGCTCGACCGCGCGCGGTCCCGCTTGCTCGGGCAACACCCGCAGCAGCGGTTACCCCTGCTGCGCCATCGCCTCGGCGAACTCACCCAGCGCCTGCGCCACGCCATCGAGCGTCGTCTGGAACGCGACCGCCTCACCCTGCAGCAAGCCGCGCGCGCTCTGCATACGGTCAGCCCATTGGCCACGCTGGAACGCGGCTACGCCATTCTGTTCGACGAGGCCGGCAAGGTGCTGCGCTCGACGCAGGGCGTCGAGGCTGGCACGGCGCTGCGCGCACGACTGGCGGATGGTGAGTTGGGGTTGCGGGTGGAGGAGTGTGATGCCACGAAACCTCGCGGATGAGCAAACCTGATTCTGCGTTTGCTGCTCTTGCTACCGCCGAACAAGATTGCTGATGCTCGCAGCCATGGCCGCGGCACTCTCCTTGCCGTAGCCGCCGCCACCGACGAACACTGCCGAGGTGCCAAGCGACGAGAGTCGATCCAGCACGAGCGCGTCGCGTTCGACGCAATCGGCCACGGAAAGACGCATGCCGCCGAGTGGATCGCTAGCCAGCACATCGGTTCCGGCCACCACGAAAGCCAACGCGTGCCCACCGATCACCTCGCCCAGCCCGCTGCGCAACCGGGCCAGATATTCGTCACCGGACACGGCGTTGCGCAGAGGAAGGTCGATGTCGACCCGCTGTCGAGTGAAGCCGTCGCGTGGATAGATGGTGTCGTTGTAAATATCCAGAATATCCACTCGCTTGTCGTCCATGAACACATGCGCGTTGCCGTTGCCGTGATGGGCGTCGATATCGACGATCAGAATCCGGTCTTCGGTGCCCAGCGTGTTGTCGCCTCGCAACTGCTCCACCGTGATGCCGATGTCGTTGTAGACACAGAAGCCCTCGGCTGCGTTGCGGCTGGCGTGGTGATAGCCACCGGACAGGTTCCAGACATGCCCGCCTTCGCGTAGCGCCGCGCGTGCCGCTGTGAGCGTGCCGCTCACCGCCCAGCGCATCGGCGTCAGGATACGCCGATCGATCATCGAGAACGGCAGCAAGGGAATCCATGGAAGCTCGAGTGCCTGCAGAATGTAGCGTTTGCTCGACAGCAGGTTTCCGAAGATCGAACCGACGAAGGTTTGGACTGTCGCTTCATCGACAGGCGCCAGCGGTTCTGCCATCTCGACACCGGTCAGTGCGTGGAGGCTCTCGGCAACCTTGGCGTACTTCCTGCCATCGAACGGATGCAGCCGATTGAGCAGACCGAAGTCGATGTTGTACGCAGGGGTGTAGATGATCTTCAAGATTGCTGCAGCTCTCTGGCGAATTTGAGCACTTGGGCCGGCGTCCAGATACCCCAACCCAACACGCGACCGAATCGGTTGTACTCGCCTGCGTGCGGGGTGAACGAAGGGCCTCGCTTCGCACCTTCGATCAAAGCGAGCGCGACGACGTGTGAGCAGTTGTTCCGCGCGATCTGATAGCGCGGTGTGTCCTTCTGAAGGTTGATGATGAATCGGAGCACGGCAGCCTCGTCCAGCAGGGGAAGTTCCACGGTCACCGGCTGCCGGTTGCCCTCGTTGTAAATATCCTGCTGAAGGCTTTGCATCAGCATGCCGGGCTGACTCCGTTTGGTCTTCAAATCCTTTTTTTCCGCGCCTCCGTCAGGCCAGAAACTGACGTATTCGCTTCCGATGGTCAGGGCTGCGTGTCCGATGTGCTCGTTGTCCGCCAGCCAGACATGAACCTTTACCATGGGAACGTCCTCTTCCTGAGTTGTCGTGAAGTGGCTGCGCAGCACCCATATTGAAAATGCTGCCACTCGATTCTGATGGCAAGCACGGCACCATGGGCCGTATCGTACACGCAGGGATTGCTTGCACCGAAGCTGCTCCAGACGATGCCGAACGACGGAAAGAATGCGCGACTGCGCATCCCTGGTCGATGGCGAACTCCCGCTGCGGGTGATACGTCGCACCGCCGACCCCGGTGCCAGGTTGTTCCTGATGGAAGCCATGGTCTCCGATGCCCGGACTGGGCCAAGATGCCGGACATCCACATGCTGGTACTGCTCGCCGGAAAGCAACGCACGCGGCAGGAGTACGTCACCCCGCTCTCGCCGCGGGCTTTGCGCTGCAGCGGGAGCTGGATATCGGGGCCGGCATCTCGATCATCGAGGCAGCCGCGGTCTGAAACGCGGCCAAGATGGCGAAAACAGAAGGCATTGAAGCTGTGCAAACGCGTGGGTCGGAGCCGACGCAGGGATCGCGTAGCAACCGACATCCGCGCCGCCTACCTCCCAAGCACCCCTTCGATAGCGGCGACCGCCGCGGCGAGGCCGTCTTCGCTGGCCATGCGTCGGCCAAGCTCGGCCGCACGCGCGACGACGGTTTCCCGCGCGACAAAATCGAGGGCTGCAGCAAGCGCCGCAGTGTCCGGGCTTGCCGCCGGGAGTGCCGCCGGCGCCACGCCCAGCCGACGAAGGCGATCCGCCCAGAACGCCTGATCCCCGGCGAACGGCATGACGATGGAGGGTTTGCCTGCCCGCAGGGCCGAGTGGGTGGTTCCCGATCCGCCGTGGTGGATCACCGCAGCCATCCGTGGAAACAGCCAATCGTGCGGGGTGGCGTCGATGCACAGGACATTGTCCGGCAGACGCGCGTCGCCCATCCCGTTCCACCCCGGCCAGAACACGGCACGTCGCCCGTCCAGCGCCGCGATCACCGCACCGAGCATGGCAGCCATGTCGATGCCGGTCATGCTGCCAAAGCCTACATAGACCGGCGCGGTGCCGGCGGCAAGGAACGCCGCCAGAGCCGGAGGTGGCGTGTAGCTTTCACCCATGGGCGGCAGCCACTGGCCACACAGCGTGGCATTCGCCGGCCAGTCCTTGGGCGATGGCAGCAGCGTCGGCGAGATGCCGTAGAGCATGGGCAGATCCTTCCACACGGTTTTCCGCGGCGGCAGGGCCAGCACCTCCGCCCGTGCACGGTTGAGCGCCTGCTTGAAAGCCAGCCAGAACAGCTTGTTGGTGAACGCGAGGCTGGCCCGGTTCAACCAGGCGGGGACCCAGGCCGGCGGCAAGAAGGGCGAAGCAAACTCGCGCGACGGCGTAAGCGGGATCATCCCCGCGATGGCGGCGGGAATCTCGAGGCGCTCGGCCACCGAAAGCCCGACGAAGCCGGCCAGGCCCGACGTCACGATGGCGTCGCAACCTTCCGCCGCGGCCAGCGTCTCCCGCATCCACGCAGCCGTGTGCTTGTTGGTCAATGCCACCATGGCCTTGGCCGTGCCGCGCGGCCCTTGTTGTCCCCAGTCGGCAAACAGCTCGCGGATGTCGCCGGAGAGCGGCGTGGCTGGAATCCCGAGCGCATGCGCCGTGCCCAGGGTTCGCGCGTCGCCCAGCAGAACCACCTCATGGCCCGCTTTGCGCAGGGCATGACCCAGCGCGGCCAGCGGACGCGTATCGCCCTCGGTGCCGCAGGTCAGAAGTACGAGCTTCATGTCACGCTCCCATGTAAAGTAAACGGCGTATACTTTACATGCCACCGAGTGTCTGAGCCATGCCATCTTCCCGTCCGCGTCCCCGGCCATCAAGCCGGGCCGAGTTGCCCGAACACATGGGCCTCGTTGCGCGCCAATTGTTCGCATCGCACGGCTATGCCCAGGTGACCATGGAGCAGGTCGCCGCCCAGGCCGGCGTATCCAAGCGCACCCTGTACAAATACTTTCCGGCCAAAGAAGCTCTGCTGGAACACACGCTGGAAGCTTCCCTCTCGAAAGACCTCGCAACACGCGACTTCAGCCTGCACGAACGTGCCGGCTTCCGCGCCGGCGCCACGGCACTGCTGCACGAATCGGCGCACTGGTGCGAACAGCACGCCGATATCCTGTTGCCCTACATCCGCTACAAGTTCGCCAATTTCGACCCGGGCGCCAGGCCGAAGGAAGATCGCGGCCTGCTTCCGCTCTGGGTGATGCTGATCGAAGCCGCCCAGGATCGCGGCGAACTGGCGCCGCAGCATCGCTCCGAACAACTGGGCATCTATTTCCACTACCTCTACCTGGGTGCCCTGATGCGCTGGCTCAGCGAGCCGGGCCTCGACCTGCGGCAAGAGTTCGACATGGTGATCGGGCTGTTCATGGACGGGGCGGCGGCCGGCGTGAATTGATGTTCGGCAAGCTGGCGCATGGCCATGCAGCCTTGTGTCGCCGCCGGGAGAGCCTCGACATCATGCCCGTGTGGCCGTCGCGGCCAGCGCGAAACCAGGTTCACCCACTGGCAGACGACAGCAGCTCACGACCCCTGAACAACACCACGCCCTATCCTTGCCGGATCGCAACCGCAGGCAAGCGCCATGTTGAACAAGACCTACCCGTACTACCTTGCCAACCGGCCGCAGACGTCGAAGGCCATGCTCGACGTGCGCGACAAGTACAACGGCAAGCTCGCCACCCGCGTCGCGGTACCGGACGCGAAGGCCACCGAGCAGGCGATCGCCGCCGCGGTGAAGGCGGCCAGGCACATGCGCGAGTTCAAGCCGTGGGCGCGCCAGGCCGTGCTGCAGCATTGCGCGCAGCGCTTCGCCGAGCGCCGCGACGAACTGGCCGAGGCGCTGTGCATCGAGGCCGGCAAGCCGATCAAGGATGCGGCCGGCGAGGTGACCCGGCTGATCGAGACCTTCCGCATCGCTGCCGAAGAAGCCGTGCGCATCAACGGCGAAACGATCAACCTGGAACTGGCCAGCCGTCTGGACGGCTATCACGGCTACACCAAGCGCGTGCCGCTGGGGCCGGTGTCATTCATCACGCCGTTCAACTTTCCGCTGAACCTGGTCGCGCACAAGGTGGCGCCGGCGATCGCCGCCGGCTGCCCGTTCGTGCTGAAACCGTCGGAGAAGACCCCGATCGGCGCGCTGATCATCGGCGAGGTGCTGGCCGAGACCGATCTGCCGAAGGGCGCGTTCTCGATCCTGCCGCTGGACGGCGACCATGCCGCACCGCTGGTCGAGGACGAGCGCTTCAAGCTGCTCTCGTTCACCGGCGGCCAGATCGGCTGGGCACTGAAGGCACGCGCCGGACGCAAAAAGGTAGTGCTGGAACTGGGCGGCAATGCCGCCTGCATCGTCGACGCCGACCAGGGCGCGCAGCTCGATCGCGTGGTGCAGCGGCTGGTGTTTGGCGCGTTCTACCAGTCCGGACAGAGCTGCATCGGCGTGCAGCGCATCTACGCCCACGCAGATGTCTACGACGCGCTGAAGCGCAAGCTGGTCGCCGCCACGAAGAAGCTCAAGGCCGGCGACCCGCGCGACAAGGAGGTATTCCTCGGCCCGATGATCGACGAGGCGGCCGCCGAACGCCTGCACGGCTGGATTCTGGAAGCGAAACAGGCCGGCGGCAGGATCCTCTGTGGTGGCAAGCGCGAGGGCAACATGCTCGACGCCACGCTGATGGAGAACGTGCCCGCCGACGCGAAGGCCAACCGCATGGAGGCGTTCGGCCCGTTCGCGCTGCTCGCTCCGTTCGACAAGTTCGACCAGGCGATCGGCATGGTCAACGACTCGGACTACGGCCTGCAGGCCGGCATCTTCACCAACGATCTGGACCACGCCATGCGTGCCTGGAACGAGCTTGAGCAAGGCGGCGTCATCATCAACGACATCCCCAGCTTCCGCGTCGACAACATGCCCTACGGCGGCGTCAAGCTGTCCGGCCTGGGTCGCGAAGGCCTGCGCTACGCGATCGAGGACATGACCGAGATCCGCCTGATGGTGATGCGCGAAGGCTGATCCATGCCGGGCCCTGCGCCACACGAAGGTCGCCGCCCGCTGCACGGCCGCGACGGAGGCCGGCGGGCATTGCCCGCCCTACCGCAAGGGTTTCATGACCGGTGCGTTCCAGCCCATCGCGTTGTAGACGCGGTACCGCAGCACGCCCAGGTACTCATGCAGGGCCACGTCGGTCAGCACCAGGTTCTGCGCCGAGGGCCACAGGCCCAGGTTGGCGTGCAGGTAATCCGCGCGCACCGGGGTGGCTGCGATACCGAAATGGTCGAAGTACAGCACGCTGCGACGCAGGTGCCAGGCGGAGCTGACCAGCCACACCTTCGGCACGTCGAGCCTGGCCAGCAGCGGACGCGAGAACTGCGCGTTCTGCCAGGTGTTGTTGCTGCGGGATTCCAGGATGAGATCCTCGTCCGGCACACCGAGCCCGCGCAGCACGCGGGCGTAGGAGACGGCCAGCGGCGTTTCCATGCGTTCCGGGTCGCCGCCGCTGACCAGCAATTTGCAATCGGTCCCGGCCGCGTGGCAGGCGTGGTACAGCACGGCCGCTTCGGTGATCCGTCCGTACGCGCCGATGCTCGGTTCGACCTTGTCCTGCGGCACATGGATCGAACCGCCGGTCAGCAACACGATCGCGTTGTGCGGTGCCCATGCCAGCGTCGGACGCAGCGCATACGGCGCCTGCAGGCGTTGCAGCAACAGCCGGGGCAACACGCCACATCCGGCCAGCAGCAACAGCAGCACCGCCAGTAGCGCGGCGCCGCCGCCCAGCCGACGCCAGCGACGCCAGAGCGCCAGCCAGGCGAACAGGATCAACGCAGCGATGAGCGAAAGCAGCATGGTCGGGCCGACAGCACGAAGGCTCGCAGGTTAACCGATGCGAGGCCGCACGCAAGGCGCGCTTTCGTGACGGCGACAACTGCGCGAGGATGATCGACGCGCGCGATCGGCGCGTGCCGCGCAGGCGTCGCCATGACCACCCTCGTCTTCGTCCACGGCTGGAGCGTCACCAGCACCGCCACCTACGGACAGATGCCGCAACGCCTCCAGCAACGTGCGGCCGCCAGCGGCCTGGCGATGACCCTGGCCGACATCTGGCTATCCGAATACGTGAGCTTCGACGACGCGGTAACCATGGCCGACCTGGTGCGCGCCTTCGACCACGCCCTGCGCGACCTGCACCTGCAGGACGCAAGCTTCGCCTGCGTGACGCACTCCTTTGGCGGCCCGGTGGTGCGCGAGTGGTTGCGCGCGCAGCGCATGCAACCCGGACGCCACAGCACCATCCGCCTGACCCACTTGGTGATGCTGGCGCCGGCGAACTTCGGTTCCGCATTGGCACAGTTGGGCAAGGGCGTGCTCGGCAAGCTGAAGGCGTGGTGGCACGGCGTGGAACCGGGCCAGCGCCTGCTCGACTGGCTGACGCTGGGCAGCCCGGCCTCGCTCGCCCTCAACCTGGACACCATCCACGGCGCGGACCCCGCGACCACCGGCCTGTATCAGTTCGTGCTGACCGGCGATCGCCCCGACCGCGCGCTGTACGACTACCTGGTGCCCTATACCGGCGAGGACGGCTCCGACGGCGTGGTGCGCATTGCCGCGGCCAATCTCAATGCGCGCCACGCGGTGCTGAGCCGGGATGGCAAAAGCGATGTCGGCGGCATCGACGAGCTGGCGTTGAGGGTGACCCGCGGCCCGCGCTTCGCCTTCAAGATCGTGGCCGACGCCGCCCACTCGGGCAGCGAACACGGCATCCTGCGCGAGGCAGCGCCGACCACCGTGGCCGACATCCTGCGTTGCCTGCAGGTGCGCAGCGGCGGCGACTACGCCACCCTGGCCGACGCCTTTGACGCCGAGAACGCCGCACGCGACGCGCACCGGGTGGAACTGGAACCGGCCGACCCGTTCCCCGCCCGCGTGCACATCCACGACCCGCGCAGCCAGCTGATCGTGCGCATCAGCGACGACAGCGGCGAGGCGCTGGCCGGCGCCGGCTTCCTGCTCACCGCCGGGCCGCAGGCCAGCCCCGACCGGATGCCGCCGGGCTTCATGCTCGATCGCCAGGTCAACCCGCGCCATCGCGCCACCACCACGCTGTATCTCGACCACACGCTGCTCGCGGGCGCCGATCGCGTGAGTCATCCGGACAACTCGCGCAAGACACTGCGCCCCGCCATGCCCAGCCACCGGCCCTACGGTGCCAGCGTCACGCCGCAGGATCTCGGCGGCCTGGTGCATCACGCGCTGGCGCGCAGCATTGCCGCCGATGACCTGTTCGCCATCCTCGGCCCGCACCAGACCACCGTGCTGGACGTGGTGCTCTCGCGCAAAATCCACGCCGGCGTGTTCCGCCTCATCCGCGACCTGGAGCCGCAGGACTTCCGCCAGCCGTCGCCCGGCCCGGTGATCGGCTAGCGCAACTGGCCCTGTCGCGCGCAGGAAGTTACGATGCGCGACAGGGCGGCGACGCGGTTCCGCGCGCCAAGGGGATCAACCGGTGTGTCACCAGACTTTCGTCAGCCCCGCCTGACGGGCAGCAGGTCAGTTGGCGCCCAAACGCTGCAGCTCAATCCATCAGGTCAGGGAGGACATCGCATGAAGAAAATCGTGTTCGCGATCATCGTGATCGCCGCGGCGATCTGGTATTTCGACCTCAGCCGCAGGATGACCGAAACCGCGATCCGCGAGAGCTACCAGGCGCAGATCGCGGCGCTGCAGCGATTCGACGCCAGGCCGCTGTGCGACGCGCTGGACGACAGCTACCAGGCCACCGTCACAGCCCGCGGTTCGGCCCGCGCGCCGAGCGCCAAGGACAAGGCCGGCGCCTGCGCGGACCTCACCCGTACCCTGCGCCGGATGAAGACCCTGAGCGAACGCACCGGCGGCCTGCTGGAGCCGGATTACGACTTCGAGATCAAGTCGATCAAACTCTCCGACGACCGCAAGGCCGCCACCGTGGAGATCACCAGCGCCATGCGCATCGGCGACATGACCCTCGCCCGCTCCCGTTCGGTGGAACACCTCATCCGCCGCCTGGGCCGCATCCGCAGCGTCAGCAGCGAAGAAACCGTGTGGGCGTACCAGCCGGAATAGGCCGAACGTCGGCGAGTACCACCGATGCCTCGATCTGTCGTTCCGATATGTTCCAGTAGGCCCGCAGCAGCTTCGGCGCCTGCGCCGTCGGCACCGGTTCGAAACCGTGCCGCTGATAGAAGCGGATCGCCCAGTCGGCCGCGGACCATGTGCCCACCAGCATGCGCCGCGCACTCTTGCGGCGCAGGTGCGTGATCAGCTCCCCGCCGATGCCGCGGCCCTGCTGGCCAGGCAGGACGTAGGCGTGGCGGATCAGGTCGACGTCTCGCACCGCCTGGACACCCATCACGCCGACCAGCGCGCCATCCATTTCATAACCCCGGAATTCGACCCCGGCGGCGATCTCGCCGTCGAGCTCCCGCAACGTCATGTATGGCTCGTGCCAGCAGTCGTCGGGAATCACGCCCCGGTACGCCTCGGCAGCGGCCTGGATGATCGCAAGTATCGTCGCGCGCTCGTCGTCGCGACAGCGCCGGATGATCGCCGGCGCGACGCCTTCGGTGGTTGTCGGGGAAACTTCGCCTTGGTTGGGGTCGATGATGGCGTTCTGCATGTGCCGCACTCCTGTCGGTTGGACGGGTGCAAGCCTGACGACACCGACGCGGGCGGTCTTGGACAAAAGTGCGGGCGCGGAATCAACCGGCGGCGGCGTAGCGGCTCGGCGTAACGCCGAACTGCCGGGTGAAACAGCGGGTCAGGTGGCTCTGGTCGAAAAAGCCGGCAATCGCCGCCGCCTCGGCCAGCGCATGGCCGTTGCGAATGAGCCGGCGCGCCAGAGCGACCCGCCGCTGCAAGATGTAAGCATGCGGCGGCAGCCCCAGCTCGCGCGCAAAGCCGCGAAGCAACTGGTAGCGACTGAGCCCGGCCTCGTCGGCCAGGCTTGCCAGCATCAGCGGCGCGGCCGGGTCGTCATCGATCCTGTCGCGGACCTGGCGGATGGAAGCCACCGGCCCCGGCGACGCCATTCGGCCGCCCGCCGCATTGGCCTGCATGCCCGCAGCCAGGCGCAGGAGCGCCGTCTCGCAGGCCATCGCATTGCTCGATCCGCCCGCAGGCACATGGGTGAAGATGTCATCGAAAAGCCGGCGCAATCGCTCGTCCTTGAATACCGGTGCGGCGAATGCCAGCGATATGTGGGCGCCGTCGTGGATATCGTCCAGGACGTTGCCCAGCAGCTCGGGATCGACATACAACATCCGCCACGACCGCGGCTGTCCATGGATTGCGCGGCCGTCATGGACTTCGCCCGGGTTCACGAAAATCAGGCTGCCCGGCCCGGCTTCGACCTGACCCCGGCCGCTCGACGATGCATGTCCGCCGGTGTCGAGGACACCAATGCCGTACTGGTCGTGCGTGTGGCGCGGATAGCTGCGCGCCGTGGATGCCGTCATCGCGTCGATGCCGGCCAGAGGGAAACGGTGGTAGAGGATACGCTCGCTCATCCGCACTCCAGAGGGCTGCGGTGCCTCGGGCCCTGGGAGCCAGCCCGGCGCCGGCTGGCAACGGTGCTCAGCCGTTGCCGCGCACCCGCACTGTCAACCCTTTCAGGAAATTGCGCAGCAACTGGTCGCCGCACAGCTTGAAGTTCTTGTGGTCGCTCTGGCGAAACAGCGCGCTGAGTTCCGGCTTGGAGACGGGGAAACCGGCGGACTCGAGGATCTGGTGCATGTCCACATCCTTGAGTTCGAACGCCACGCGCAGCTTCTTCAGTACCACGTTGTTGGTGACGCGCTTCTCCGGCGGGCGCGGCGGGCGGCTTTCGTCCTTGCCGCGGCGGTGGAACACCAGTCCGTCGAGAAAAAGCGCCAGCAGCTTGGTGCTGCATTCGACGTAGCCGGGCTCGTCGTCCTTCTTCAGCATCGCCTGCACTTCTTCCTTCGTCACCGGCGCGGCGGCGTCGGCCAGGTGGATCAGCTCCACCACCTTGCCGTCGCTCAAGTCGAGCATGTAGCGGATGGAGCGCAGTACGTCGTTGTTGATCATGTCGTTCCGAAGGGGCGTGCGTAAGGCCGCCATGCTACCGCGACGGTCCGGCGAGTTTCAGTCGGCACAGGCTCAACCCCCTTTCCGTTCGCGCTGCGTTTCATCTTCCACACCCGGAGGAGAACCGACGCGATGAAAACGAATACCCTGTGGCGCAGCGTGTTGATGGCCTTGCTGGTGATGCTTGCCGGCTGCGGCCACCGGCCAACCGCCGAGCCGGTCAAGACCGGCCATGCCGCCAGCGCCGCGGCAACGCAGAATGACCAGTCGGCCCGGACCACGCCGGCACCTTCCACCCGCCCGTTGCAGGAAACCGTACCCAGGGCGGCGAACGACACCACACTGCCCTCGCCGCCACGACTGCCACCGCCGCCGTATGTGCAACGCCGGGCAACCCCGCCTTCGCCTCCCGCACCGCCACCGATGGTCGCGGCGCCATTGGCAGCAGGCAAACGCATGGGCCCCGCCATGCCGACGATGGCGTCGATCATCATGCCCCCGAACCAGCCATTGCCCGGCGACATCAACACCGAAAACTACACCCACCGCGACGCCAATCCGGTGCGGCTGGTGAGCGAACACCCGGTGTCCACCTTCAGCATCGACGTCGACACCGGCGCGTACACCAACGTGCGGCGCATGTTGAATGCCGGCCGCCTGCCGCCAGCCGACGCGGTGCGTGCGGAGGAGTTCATCAACTACTTCGATTACCACTACGCACCGCCGGCCAATCGCGCGCAGCCGTTCAGCGTCATCACCGAACTGGCGCCGGCGCCGTGGAATGCACAGCGGCAACTGTTGCTGGTCGGCATCCAGGGTTATCGCGTGCCGAAGGCGCAGATCCCCGCCGCCAACCTGGTGTTCCTGATCGATACCTCCGGCTCGATGAACGAGCCGGACAAGCTGCCGCTGCTCAAGGCTTCGCTGAAACAGCTGGTGCGCGAACTGCGCAAGCAGGACCGGGTGGCGATCGTCACCTATGCCGGTTCCGCCGGCGTCGCCCTGCCTTCCACTGCCGGCGACCAGCACGCCACCATCGATGCCGCCATCGACAGCCTCGGCGCCGGCGGTTCCACCAATGGCGGGGCCGGCATCGAGTTGGCCTATGCGCAGGCCGGACAAGGCTTCATCAAGGACGGTGTAAACCGGGTAATCCTGTGCACCGACGGTGATTTCAACGTGGGCACGGTCGACGAGGAAGCCCTGAAAACCACCATCGAGGACCATCGCAAGAGCGGCGTGGCGCTGACCACGCTGGGCTTCGGCGAAGGCAACTACAACGATGCGATGGCGGTGATGCTGGCCGACGTGGGCAATGGCAGCCACCACTACATCGACAACCTCGCCGAAGGCCGTCGCGTGCTGGTGGACGAGATGTCCGCGACACTGCTGACCATCGCCAGGGACGTGAAGATCCAGCTGGAGTTCAACCCCGCCCAGGTGCAGGAGTACCGCCTGATCGGCTACGAGAAGCGCCTGCTCAAGCGCGAGGATTTCAACAACGACCAGGTCGACGCCGGCGAGATCGGCGCCGGTGCCAACGTCACCGCGATCTACGAGATCACCCCGGCCGGCTCTGCCGGCGCGCGGATCGATCCGCTGCGCTACGGCGGCCGCGCCGAGCCGCAAGGCCACGGCAATGAACTCGGCTTCCTGCGCCTGCGCTACAAGTTGCCGGGTCAGTCGGCGAGCCGCCTGATCGAACAGCCGATCGCCGCGCAGGCCGAGGCTGAAGCCAGCGAGCGGCTGCGCTGGGCCGCCGCGGTGGCCGCGTTCGCCGATGCCCTGCGCGGCGGCAAGTACCTGGACGGCTACGGCTACCGCCAGATCGCGCAGCTCGCCAACGGTGCCCGCGGCCAGGATGCCGACGGCTACCGCGCCGGCTTCGTGCAGTTGGTGAAGCTGGCCGAGGGCTTGGCCACGCCCGCCCCCGCCAACCCTGAAACTTTCCTGCGCTGAGCCATTCGGCCCCGCCGCGTCGACCGCCGTGACGACCGCAGCCTGCTCCCCCGCTGCCGCCTTCCCCCACGACGAGCGCGCGGCGGGGCCGATACCCGTCGCGCCGGCGCCCCTGCACGGGTCGCCCGGACACCGCCGATTTGTCTTACCCTCGCACTCCATGGATGCCCTGGTCGACCCCGATGCGATGCTGATGCTGGCCTACGCGCGCGGCGATCTTGCCGCGTTCGAGGCGCTGTACGCGAAGCATCGCGGCGTGCTGTATCGGTTCCTGCTGCGCAGCCTGCGCGATCCCCAGCGCACCGACGAGCTGTTCCAGGAAACCTGGAGCCGGGTGATCGCCGCCCGCGCGCGCTACCAGCCGCAAGCAAAGTTCAGTACCTGGCTGCTGCAGATCGCGCACAACCTTCTGGTCGATGCGCTGCGCCGCCAGCGCCCCACCGCCGACGGCGAGGAAGCCGAACTGGCGCTGTCCCGCGTCGCCATCCCCGA
This sequence comes from Rhodanobacter sp. 67-28, assembly GCA_001898415.1. Taxonomy (GTDB): domain Bacteria; phylum Pseudomonadota; class Gammaproteobacteria; order Xanthomonadales; family Rhodanobacteraceae; genus Rhodanobacter. Next base: position 18,135 of record MKTU01000036.1, read on the forward strand.
ACACGAGCAACCCGAGCACGCCTGGTCCGATTTCGAGCGCCGCCGCCATCTGCAGCGCGCGATCGAGCAGTTGCCCGACGAGCAACGCACCGCCATCCTGTTGCGGCTGGAGCAGGAGCTGAGCCTGGAGGAGATCGCCGAAGTGACCGGCAGCGGCCGCGAGACCGTGAAGTCGCGCCTGCGCTATGCCATGACCCGCCTACGTGAAGCGCTGTCCGAATGAGCACGCCCCTGCCACCGAACGATCCCGCCACCCCGGACGAGAAGCTGCCCGGCGAAGCCGAAGTGGCCGCGCTGTACCGGCATCTGCCGCGGCGCGAGCCCGGTCCGGAGCTGGACGCGGCCGTGCTGCATGCCGCGGCGCATGCGCTCGGCGTCGACCGGGCGCCGTTGCACGTCGAACGCCGCAAGAACCCGCGCGAGTCCGGCGACTGGGTACACCCCAAGCCGTTGTCGGCGATCAAGGCTCGCGCGATCCCGTCGGTCGACCCGGCCGCGCGCGCACGCCGTCGCCCCATGCCGCACTGGCTGGTGGCGCTGGGCAGCGCGGCCAGCCTGGTGCTGGTTGCCGGCCTGGCCTGGCACATGCGCTCGACGTCGCCGGCTTCGCCGCTGCCGACCGAAACGGCCGCGCCGGCGCAGGCCGTCACGCTGCCCACTGCCGGGCAAGCTGCCGATCGCGCCGTTACCGCCGCGGCGCCGTCACCGCGCACGCAGGCAACAGAAGTGGCCGAGCGCCAGTCGACGGCTGCCAGGAAACAAGCCGCCGCCCCTGCCGTCGTCGCGGCAAGGATGGCCCCACCGCCGCCGCCGGTGACGCCGATGGCCAAGGCGTCATTGCAACCGCAGATGGCCGCAGCCCCACCGGCACCGCCGCCACCGCCGCTGCCGGCAATGCTCCAGGTGCCCGCGCCGCCAGCGGACACCGTCGCGAAGGAAGCCGCACCAGCGACGGCTGGCGTCATCACTCCGGCCGAGGAGCTGGCGCGGATCGAGCAGCTGTTCGCGCAAGGCGAGCAGCACGAGGCACGCCAGCGCCTGCTCGATTTCCACCACGCCCACCCGCAATGGCCGCTGCCGCCGGAGCTGCAGGCGAAACTGCCCAAACCGTGAGCGAGCCGCTGTCCACCGTCGCCGCGCGTTGCCGCCACCAGCAGGACATCCGCAAGAGCCGCTTCCTCGCCATCGCCGAGCCGGTGACCTCGCCCGCCCAGGCGCTGGCCTTCCTGCGCGAGGTCGCCGACCCGGCCGCCACGCACAATTGCTGGGCCTGGCGCATGGGCCGGGACTACCGCTTCAACGACGACGGCGAACCCGGCGGCACCGCGGGCCGACCGATCCTGCAGGCGATCGAGGGCCAGCAGATGGACGGCGTGATGGTGGTGGTCACGCGCTGGTACGGCGGCATCAAGCTCGGCGCCGGCGGCCTCGCCCGCGCCTATGGCGGCACCGCCGCCGAATGCCTGCGCCTGGCCGAACGGGTGCCGATCGTGGCGATGGCGCGGCTGGGCCTGCACGTGGAATTCGCCGTGCTTGGGGTGCTCAAGGCGCGGCTGAAGGAACTGCAGGCCGAGACCGAACACGAGGCCTTCGGCGCCGACGGCGTCGAGCTGCAACTGCAACTGCCGCAGAGCCGCGCGGACGACCTGGCGCTGCTGGTGCGCGACCTCACCCGCGGCCGCAGCAGGGCGAAACGCCTGGATTGACCGCGCCCCGGGTAGGGCGGACTCCGTCCGCCGGCTCTTCGCGTGCACCGCAGCCAGACGCGATGGCGGGCCGTGCCCGCCCTACTCGCTGGATCGACCGCCCCGGGTAGGGCGGACTCCGTCCGCCGGCTCTTCGTATGCATCGCAGCCAGACGCGATGGCGGGCAGTGCCCGCCCTACTCGCGCCCGCCCGGGTAGGAGCCCGCTCGCGGGCGATGCTTTCAGGCCGGGAAGGGAATAGGGAATCGCAAGAGCAAGAACATGGCGTGTGGTTCGCCGATTGAATCGGCGGCCTTCTGCCCCACTTCAAAGGCTGCGTGCCGCCGTGCGCATTCCTACGGACATCCTGCGAGTATCCATGAGCGACGCCGCCACCGACACGCCCCGCCCGTCCCGCCGCCTCGGCGCGCTGCGCGGACTGTGGCCGTTCCTGAAACCGCACCGCGCGCTCGCCGTCGGCTGGCTGGTGTTCCTGGGGTTGTCCTCGGGCGCGTCGCTGACCTTGCCGCTGGCGTTCCGCCACATCATCGACAAGGGCTTCGGCCACGCCAGCCAGACGGCGATCAACGAGACCTTCATCGCCCTGTTCGGCGTGGCGCTGGTCCTCGCCGTGGCCACGGCGGCGCGCTATTTCTGCATCACCCTGCTGGGCGAACGCGCGCTGGCTTCCTTGCGGCAGACCCTGTACGCGCAGGTGATCCGGCTGGACGTGGCGTTCTTCGAACGCAGCCGCGTCGGCGAACTGCTGTCGCGCCTCAGCGCCGATACCGAAGTGGTGCAGACGCTGATCGGCTCGGGCGTGTCGGTGGCATTGCGCAGCGTGGTGATGCTGGTCGGCGCCAGCGCCATGATGGTATGGACCGCGCCCTCGCTGGCCGGACTCACCGCGCTGGTGATCCCCGCGGTGATGCTGCCGATTCTCGTCTTCGGCCGCCGCGTGCAGAAACTCTCGCGCGCCAGCCAGGATCGCCTCGCCGACGCCGCGGCGATCGCCAACGAAACCCTCAACGCCTCCACCGCGGTGAAAGCGTACGCGCGCGAGAACATCGAAAGCACCCGCTACAGCCACGCGATCCTGCGTGCGCTGGCCACCGCGCGCCGACGCATCGGCATGCGCGCGCTGCTGACCATGGCGGTGATCGTGCTGGTGTTCGGCGCAATCACCCTGGTGCTGTGGGCCGGCGCGCGCCATGTGCTGACCGGCACGCTGGACCCCGGCGTGCTCGGCCAGTTCGTGCTCTACGCGGTGTTCGCCGCCGGCTCGGTCGCCGGCCTCTCCGAGGTCTGGGGCGACGTACTGCGCGCGGCCGGCGCGATGGAGCGCCTGGGCGAACTGCTCAACGAGCGTCCCGAAATCGTCGCACCGGCGCAGCCGCTCGCCTTGCCCAAGCCGCTCCGCGGCGCGCTGCGCTTCGACGGCGTCAGCTTCCACTACCCGAGCCGCCCCGACGCGCCCGCGCTGCACGACTTCACGCTGGACGTGCGCCCCGGGGAAACCGTCGCCCTGGTCGGTCCCTCCGGCGCCGGTAAAAGCACGGTGTTCTCGCTGCTGCTGCGCTTCTACGATCCGCAGTCCGGCCGCATCTGCATCGACGGCATCGACCTGCGCGCGGTGACGCTGGACGACCTGCGCGGCGCGATCGCGCTGGTGCCGCAGGAGACCGTGATCTTCAGCGGCAGCGCCGCCGACAACATCCGCTTCGGCCGCGACGGCGCCAGCGACGAGGAAGTGCACGAGGCCGCCCGCGCCGCCGAAGCGCACGACTTCATCAGCGCGCTGAACGACGGCTACCAGGCCGAGATGGGCGAACGCGGCGTGCGCCTCTCCGGCGGCCAGCGCCAGCGCATCGCGATCGCCCGCGCGATCCTGCGCGACGCCCCGCTGCTGCTGCTCGACGAAGCCACCTCGGCGCTGGATGCGCAATCCGAAGCAGCGATCCAGCAAGCACTGGAGCGCCTCGAAAAAGGCCGCACCACCCTCGTCATCGCCCACCGCCTCGCCACCGTGCAACGTGCCGACCGCATCGTGGTGCTCGACGGCGGCCGCATCGTGGCGCAAGGCACGCACGACAGTTTGCTGGCCGAGGGTGGCCTGTATGCCGAATTGGCACGGTTGCAGTTCGTGGCCTGACCCGTATCCCCCAATCCCGAATCCCGGCCTTCCATGCCTATCGTCCTCACTCCCTTCGCCCGCACCCGACTGTTCCCTCGCGATCGCCGCCGCAGCGCGATCCAGGATTGCACCGCCGAGGAGTTCGAGCAGCGCCTCAACATCGAAGCACCGTTGAAGGTGCTGGATGGCTACGCGCCGTTCTGCAAGCTGCACGTGCACCGCAACTGGACGTCCACGCGCTGCACTGCCACGCCGATCACCGAGGCCAACCGCCACCTGCTGCGCTCCGCCTACGAGGCGCGCAGCACCGACGAATTGCCGGTGCTGGTGCGCTGGTTCGAAGGCATCGACCCGCCGGTCGCCAACTATCTGCTGCCGATCCTCTACAGCCGCGAACAGCTGGCGAAGGAAGGTTCGCCGATCGACGCCGACTGGGGCGTGGTCGGCTGCCTCTACACGGCCGAGCCCGAAGAGATCCCGATGGTGCCGATCACCATGCTGCGCAATGCGCTGGGCGTGGAAGAAGGCGGCTCGGGCGTGCCACTGGATCGCGCGGCCTATCGGCGCGCCGTGGCGTTCTGGGAACGGCACGCGAACTGGCGCTGAGCAAAGCAAGCCGCGAAGAGCGACCTCGCCCCGGCCCTCCCCTGCCATCGCAGGGGAGGGAGCACATCCAGATCAACTGGCCAGCGAGCTGTTGTCGATCACGAAGCGGTACTTCACGTCGCCCTTGACCATGCGATCGTAGGCCTCGTCGATCTGCTGCGCGCGGATCATCTCGATGTCGGAGACGATGCCCTTGTCGGCGCAGAAGTCCAGCATCTCCTGCGTCTCGGCGATGCCACCGATCAGCGAGCCGGCAATCGCACGACGCTTGAAGATCAGGTTGCCGATGTTCGGCGTCGGATGCGGGTGCTCCGGCACCCCGACCAGCACCATGGTGCCGTCGCGCTTGAGCAGGCTGGTGTAGGCATCCAGCGAGTGGCTGGCGGCGACGGTGTTGAGGATGAAATCGAAGCTGCCCGCGTGCGCCTTCATCTCGCCGGCGTTGCGCGATACCACCACCTCGTTCGCGCCCAGGTCCAGCGCCGCCTGGCGCTTGCCGTCCGACGTGGTGAAGGCCACCACGTGCGCGCCCATCGCGTGGGCAAGCTTCACGCCCATGTGGCCCAGCCCGCCGATGCCGACCACGCCGACCTTGCTGCCGGGGCCGACCTTCCAGTGCCGCAGCGGCGAGTAGGTGGTGATGCCGGCGCACAGCAGCGGCGCGACGGCGGCCAGTTGCGACTCGGGGTGGCGGATCTTCAGCACGAACTTCTTGTCGACCACGATGCGCTGCGAGTAGCCGCCCAGCGTGTGCCCGGGCGCGTCCGCGGTCGGGCCGTTGTAGGTGCCGACGAAGCCGTTCTCGCAATACTGCTCCAGCCCTTCGTCGCAGGCTGCGCAATGCTGGCAACTGCCTACAAGGCAACCCACGCCCACCGTATCGCCGACCTTGAAGCCGGTCACCTCGCCGCCTACGGCGCTCACATGGCCGACGATCTCGTGACCCGGCACACAGGGATACAAGGTGCCGCCCCATTCGGAGCGCACGGTATGCAGGTCGGAGTGGCACACGCCGCAATAGGCGATCTCGATCTGCACGTCCTGCGGACCGGGCGCGCGGCGCTCGATGTCGAGGGCTTGCAGGGGCTTGTCGGCGGCATGTGCGCCGTAGGCTTTGGTGGTCATGGCGGTTCCTTGGCTCGGGGATGGGGAGAAAATGCAGGGTTCGACCTCGCACGATATTCCTGATCGCGCCGATTCTCCATCCCGTGGCCGGTTTCGCACGCGCTGCAGCGCGGCCTATCGTCCCGATTGGAAATACCGAATGGCGTGCCCGCGCGGTTGGAGGCAGACTGGGTCCGGTCACCTCGACCAACCTGCATCGAAGGAGGCAAGTCCCCATGTCCCACGACAAGAACAAGTCCGCCAGCGGTTCCACTACCGGCGCCGGCGCCCCTGCCGTCAGCGATCGCAACTCGCTGAGCATCGGCCCGAACGGCCCGCTGCTGCTGCACGACGTGCACTTCCTCGAACAGATGGCGCACTTCAACCGCGAGAAGGTGCCCGAGCGCCAGCCGCACGCCAAGGGTGCCGGCGCGTTCGGCGTGCTGCAGGTTACCGAGGATGTGTCCCGTTACACGCGCGCGGCGCTGTTCCGGAAGGGTGCGAAGACCGACATGCTGGCGCGCTTCTCCACCGTCGCCGGCGAATCGGGCAGCCCGGATACCTGGCGCGACGTGCGCGGCTTCTCGCTGAAGTTCTACACCGACGAAGGCAACTACGACCTGGTCGGCAACAACACGCCGGTGTTCTTCCTGCGCGATCCGATGAAGTTCCCGCACTTCATCCGCAGCCAGAAGCGCCTGCCGGATTCGGGCCTGCGCGACAACCACATGCAATGGGACTTCTGGACGTCCAATCCGGAAACCGCTCACCAGGTGACTTACGTGATGGGCGAGCGCGGCCTGCCGCGCACCTGGCGGCACATGAACGGGTACGGCTCGCACACCTACATGTGGATCAATGCCGCCGGCGAGAAGTTCTGGGTGAAATACCATTTCCACACCCGCCAGGGCATGGCGTTCTTCAACAACGCCGAAGCGGCCGCGATGGCCGGCGAGAACGCCGACTTCCACCGCGCCGACCTGTTCAACGCGATCAAGCGCGGCGAATTTCCCGTGTGGGACCTGTCGGTGCAGGTGATGCCGTATGCGGAGGCGAAGAACTACCGCTTCAATCCGTTCGACCTGACCAAGGTGTGGCCGCACAAGGACTACCCGCTGATCAAGGTCGGCACGATGACCTTGAACCGCAACCCGGAGAACTTCTTCGCGCAGATCGAGCAGGCCGCGTTCTCGCCGGGCAACACCGTGCCGGGTATCGGCCTGTCGCCGGACAAGATGCTGCTCGGCCGCGCGTTCGCCTACGCCGATGCCCAGCGCAACCGCATCGGCACCAACTTCCACCAGCTGCCGGTGAACCAGCCCAAGGTGCCGGTGAACACGTACATGTTCGACGGCCAGATGGCCTACCACCACAGCGGCAACGCCCCGGTGCATGCACCCAACAGCGGCGGGCGCCCGTGGTCGGACGACACCGGCCCGGTCGAGAACGGCTGGGAAGCCGACGGCGAGATGGTACGCAGCGCATACACGCAGCACGCGGAGGACGACGACTTCGGCCAGGCCGGCACCCTGGTGCGCGAGGTGTGGAACGACGCCCAGCGCGCGCAGTTCGTCGACCAGGTCGCCGGCAGCCTGCTCGGCGGCGTGCGCAGCCCGGTGCTGGAACGCGCCTTTGCTTACTGGAAAAGCGTGGACGCGAAAATCGGCCAGCAGATCGAGGACAAGGTCCGTGCCGGCAGCGCATCGGAACCGGCCGAGGGCATGGGCGAAGGTTGATCGCCCTCACACCCTGTCGACTCCCGTCACACCCGTAGGAGCCCGCTCGCGGGCGATGCTCTTGTCGGGTGTCGGGGTTCGACAGCCGCAAACCAAAACAGCATCGCCCGCGAGCGGGCTCCTACTGGCGACGGCTTCCCGGTGGCACTGTCTGCTGAACCAGCATTCATCACGTTCACGCAGCCATTTCACCGGCACTGCTTCCATCGGACTCCCCATGAGTCGGCGCCCGGCCAGTCCTGGCCGGCTGGCGACATCACCGAAGAAGGAGTCACTGATGACCAAGCACACACTTCCGCTGTTGATCGGCCTGTCCGTGTGCACGGCAGCCATGGCGCAGCAGGCGCCCGCCCCCGCGCAATCCGGCACCACCACGCAGATCGTCACCACGACCACTCACTGGGGCACGCAGCCGCCGGAAGGCGCGCTGACCGAGGACGCCATCAAGACCGCGATCGCCAATGCCGGCTACAAGGAGGTCAAGGGACTCAAGTTCGAGGACGGCGTGTGGCGCAGCCAGGCACGCGGCGGCAACGACCAGTGGGCGAAGATCACCGTGGGACCGGTCAGCGGCAAGGTCTACGTCACCGACGCCCCGTCCAGGCTCAACAAGGACGAAATCAAGGCCAAGCTCACCGCCGCCGGCTACGAGAAGATCCACGACGTGGAATACGAGCACGGCCTGTGGAGCGCCGAAGCCGACACCGCCCGCGGCACCGATGTCGAACTGCTGGTCGACCCCGACGACGGCAGCGTGGTGGCCAAGTCGCGCGACTGACATGGGGTTTGCCGACACTGAAAACCCGATGCCTTGATGGCATCGGGCTTTTCATTTCAGGGGCGGCTCAATCGAAATGCTCCATGTCTTCCGGCAAGCCCAGCCAGGAATGCTGACGCCCTTCATGGACCGATACCTGCGGCGGCGGAAAACCCGGGTCGGCGCCATTCAGCCAATTGCGCACAGGCCTATTAAGGTATAATGGACGCCGTGAAGTCCGCCAAGCCGACCATCCCCAACAAGAAGCCGCTCCGCGCCGCCAAAGCGCCCAGCCAGCGGGCCATCGTCCGTGCAGTGGCCAGTTCCACCGCTATCGAAACCGGCAAGAGCATCCGCCAGGTCGAAGAGTCCTTGCTCGGCAAGAACCCCAAGCTTCGCGGAATCGCACTGGCAAGCTGACTCCTCTCAGTTCACCAGGGCCGCTTCAACCAATCGCTGCATCGGCCGGTAGTCGTTCGCCATGCCGGCTCGAATGGCGCCGAAATACGCTGCCTTGTCTGCCTCCCACGCGCTGTAGTCGAGTGGCCCGCGCCCCGCCTGTACCACCATGACGTCGGCCAATAGGCGCGACAGCCGCCCATTCCCCTCGCGAAATGGGTAAATCAGGATGAGTTCTACGTGGGTCATGGCGATCGCTTCGATCAATGAAGCATCATCAATGTCATGGCAAGGCGTGAAACGTGCAAGACAATCGTGTTCAAACACCGTCAACAGACGGGGAACCTGCGTTGCCGCGGCAAAATGGAAATCGCCCTTGCCCATGTTGACCGAGCGCTCCATGCCAGCCCATTCATATACATTGCCGAGCCACCGACGATGCCAGGTTTTCAAGTCCGCCACGTACAGGCGCCGATCAGGCAATGCCTCCAACAGCACCGCCCGGTAGATCTGCCCCAATAACTGCAGTTCGACTTCGTCCATCTCGTCTGGATCGGTCACGCCCAGCTTGTTCCGCAAGACCCGGTCGTCCGAGCCAGGCTCGTGGCTGCCTTGGGCCTCACCGGCTTCGTAACGGTTACTCATGCAGACGCGTCCCCCATCTCCTGTCCTCACATCTCCACACAATCAAACCGCCGATCCGCTTCCACCTCGGCGTCGTAGTCCACGTCGTCGCGGTCGAAGCCGAACAGCTGCAGGAACTCGTGCTTGTAGCCGGCGTAGTCGGTGATCTGCTTGAGGTTCTCGGTGGTGACGGTGGGCCAGATCGTCTTGCAGGGTTCCTGCACGTCGTCGCGCAGTTCCCAGTCATCCAGGCGCAACCGGCCTTCATCGTCGGTAGGCGCGGCCGCACCATCAGCACGGTAGAGGCGGTCATGGAACAGGCGGTTGGCCTGCTCGATCGGGTTTTCGTGGATGCCCTTCTCCTTCATGATCTTGAAGGCAATGGAGACGTACAGCGGGATCACCGGGATGGCGGCGCTGGCCTGGGTGACGACGGACTTCATCACGCCGACGTAGGCTTCCAGCCCCGGGTGGCGGTTGCGCAGTTGCTTCGCGGTGTTGTCCAGGTGCTGCTTGGCCTGGCCCAGGGTGCCGTGCCAGTACATCGGCCAGGTGATCTCGGTGCCGATGTAGCTGTAGGCGACGGTCTTGGCGTGTTCGGCCAGCACGCCGGCGGCGCTCAGCGCGTCGATCCACAGCGCCCAGTCCTCGCCGCCCATCACGGTGACGGTGTCCTTGATCTCCTGCTCGGTGGCCGGCTCGACGGTGGCCTCGATCACGGTGTCCTTGTTGGTGTCGACCGAGGTGTTGTGGAACGGCTCGCCGATGGTCTTCAGCGCCGAGCGCACCACTTCGCCGGTGTCGGGCAGCTTGCGCACGGGCGAGGCCAGCGAGTAGACGACCAGGTCGATCGGACCGCCCATCTCGTTCTTGATGATCTCGATCGCCTTGGCGCGGGTTTCGTTGGCGAAGGCGTCACCGTTGATCGACTTCGCATAGAGACCGGCGGCCTTGGCCGCCTTGTCGAACGCGGCGGCGTTGTACCAGCCGGCGGTGCCGGTCTTGTCGTGGCTGCTGGGCTTCTCGAAGAACACGCCGAGCGTGGCGGCGCCGTAGCCGAACGCGGCGGTGATGCGCGAGGCCAGACCGTAGCCGGTGGAGGCGCCGATCACCAGCACGCGCTTGGGGCCCTTGCTCTTGTCGTGGCCGGCGGCCTGGGTGATCGCGATCTGGTCGAGCACGTTGCGCTCGCAGCCGACCGGGTGGGCGGTGACGCAGATGAAACCGCGGACTTTGGGCTTGATGATCACGAGGAGCTCCTGGGGTGTTCGGCAATTCCCCATATTAACCAAGCGACGCGGCCATGCGCTGCCGTAGGGGTCTCGACTCGTGGTGTGGCTCTTCGACTTCGCCGCTGCGCGGCTACGCTCAGGGTGAACGGATGGGGCTTCCGGTTGGGGGCTCGCGCAAAAAAGGAAACCCCGCAGCGAGTGCGGGGTTTCCTTTGCATCATGCGACGCGGGGTCGGCCGATCAGGCGGCTTCGACCGCCGAGGCCTGGGCGCCCTTGGGACCTTGGGTGACTTCGAACTTCACCCGCTGACCTTCCTGCAGGCTGCGAAAGCCCTTGCTGGCGATCGCCGAAAAATGGACGAACACGTCCGCTCCCCCGTCCTCAGGTGCGATGAAACCGAAACCCTTGGCGTCGTTGAACCATTTGACCGTACCGAAAGTCATTGCGTGAACCTCTGGATCCATGGAATGGTGCGCCAGAACTGGTGCGGCTGTTCCCCCCGGCTCGCCGCGCTGGCCGGGGAAAAGTAGCAAGAGGTGAAGCCGCATTGCAATACGAAGAAGTCCGGTCCGTGCACAAATTCACCGGATGCCCTCAGACCCGCAGCAACTCGGCCAGGATGCGCGGCACGTCGGCGGTGGCGGCGGCGAGGTGGGCGAAGATCTCCTCGATGCTGATTTCCGCCTCGTCGCCGCAGCCGGCGGCAAAGTTCGCCACCAGTGCCAGGCAGGCATAGTCCAACTCCAGTTCGCGCGCCAGTACGGCCTCGGGCATGCCGGTCATGCCGACCAGGTCGCAACCGTCGCGCTTCATGCGGGCGATCTCGGCACGGGTTTCCAGCCGCGGCCCCTGGGTGGCCCCGTAGCAGCCGCCGTCGATGGCCGCCACGCCGGCCGCACGCGCCGCATCAAGCAATTGCCGTCGCAACGATTCGGCATACGGCTCGCTGAAGTCGATGTGTTTCACCTCGGCGCCTTCGACGTCGCAGTAGCTGGTGAGGCGGCCGTGGGTGTAGTCGATCAGCTGGTCGGGTACCACGATTACCCGCGGACCCATGTCGTCGCGGATGCCGCCGACGGCATTGACGCCGACCACCCGCCGCGCGCCCAGGCTGTGCAACGCCCACACGTTGGCGCGGTAGTTGACCCGGTGCGGCGGCAGCGTGTGGCTCTCGCCGTGGCGGGCGAGGAAGGCGATGCGCTTGCCGGCGAAGTCGCCGACCACGATGTCGCCGGAGGCCGGGCCGTAGGGCGTGTCCACCGTGTGCCGCTCGGCATTTTCCAGGCCCGGGAAGTTGTACAGGCCGCTGCCGCCGATGACGGCGAGGTCGAGGGGGGTAGTTTCGTGATGGGGCATCGTAATGATCCGTTTTCAGGTTGCAGCCAGAAATTCACCACCGTTCACCTTGAGCGCAGCGCAGCGAAGTCGAAGGGTGATCGGCTGGGGTAGCGCAAGCGCAAATTCGAAGCGCCACACTTGTGCGCCCTGGTCCCGAATCCCTATTCCCCATTCCCGGCCTTCAACGCGTAGATGCCCGGCAGGTTGCGCCCCTGCTCGTAGTAGTCCATGCCGTAGCCGAACACGAAGCGGTCGGGCAGTTCCACGCCGTTGAAATCCGAGGCGATGCCGTCGACCAAGCGATCGTGCCGCTTGGTGCACAGGCTGGCGATCAGCACTTTTTTCGCACCGCGCTTGTAGCAGTCTTCGCGCACTTCCTTCAGCGTGTGGCCTTCGTCGAGGATGTCGTCGACCAGCAGCACCACGCGACCGGCCAGCGACACGGCGGGTGCACGCAGCCAGTGCAGCGTGCTGCCGGTGGTTTCGCCGCGGTAGCGGGTGGCGTGCACGTAGTCGAACTCCAGGTCGGTGCGGATCGCCAGGGCCAGCTGGCCGGCGAAGATCAACGCACCGTTCATCACGGTGAGGAACACCGCGCGCTCGCCGCCGAGCACGGCATCGATGCGTGCGCCCATGTCGGCGATCACCGGCTCCAGCGCCTCGCGGGCATACAGCAGGTCGGCCTGCGCCAGGGCATCGGCCAGGGAGGGATGTGCAGTGTTCATGCGTTTCCTTCGGCGTGCAACGCCGTGATGCGGGCGACGAAACGGTCGCGCTGTGGATTGTCCGCGAGGCCGGCCCAGGTGGCGCCAATGGCGCCGCGCAGCGTGGCGATCGACGCGGGCATGGCGCCGGTATCGGCGGGCAGCGCGGCCAGTGCCTCCTCGACCACCTCGGGGAAGCAGGCAAGCACCAGGTCGCAGCCGGCGTCGAGGTGCGCCCTCACCCGCCCGCCCACGCTGCCGGCCGCGCCGGCGGCGGCCATGCTGATGTCGTCGCTGATCACCGCGCCGGTGAAGCCCAGTTCGCCGCGCAGGACCTGCTCGATCCAGACTTTCGAATAGCCGGCTGGACGGCTGTCCACGGCCGGGTAAATGACGTGCGCCATCATCACCGCTTCGACGCGTGCCTCGATGCATTCGGCGAACGGGCGCAGATCGTCGCGGCGGATCTCGTCCAGGCCGCGCGGGTCGATCGCCGCCACCTTGTGGGTGTCGCCGGTGACCGAGCCATGCCCCGGGAAGTGCTTGAGCACTGCGGCCATGCCGCCCAGGTGCATGCCGCGCACGTAGGCCTGGCCCAGTTCGCCGGCCACCGCGGGATCGGCGTGGAAAGCACGCAGGCCGATAGCCGCGTTGCCACGGGCGAGATCGACCACCGGCGCGAAACTGAAATCGACGCCGCTGGCGCGCAGTTCGCTGGCCATCACCCAGGCGTGCTCCTCGGCCAGGCGGATCGCATCAAAGGGGGCGCGGTCGTAAACGGCACCGATCGTCGCCAGCGGCGGCAGCCGGGTGAAGCCGTCGCGGAAGCGTTGCACCGGGCCACCCTCCTGGTCCACCGCGATCAGCAGGTGCTCGCCGCCGGCATCGCGGATCGCCTCGCACAAGGCCATCAACTGCTCGCGCGAACGGTAGTTGCGCGCAAACAGCAGCACGCCGGCGACGCCGGGCGCGCGCAGCCAGCGTTTCTCGGATTCGGCCAGTTCCGGCGCGGCCACGCCGATCATCAGCATGCGGCATCCTCGGCGGCGCGCTCGGCCGGCGACCATTGCCGGTACGGGTGCGCGATCAGGTTGACGTTGTAGTAGCGCGTCAGCGCGCTCACCTCGCGGCCCAGCCACGCCGGCCGCGGAAATGAGGCATCGACTGCAGGCAATTCGACCTCGGCGACGACCAGGCCGGCGTTGTCGCCGCCGAACTCGTCGACCTCGAACAGTACGCCGTCGACGCGGACATGATGGCGGACCTTCTCCAGCACGCCGTCGCAGAGGCTGGCCAGCATGACGCGCGCATCGGCCAGCGGTATCGGGTAATCGAATTCGGCCCGCGCGATGCCGGAAGTGGCGGCCTTGATGTTGAGCCACGCCTGCTCACCGGCCAGCCGCGCGCGCACCGAGGCGCGCGCGTGGCCCTCGCGCAAGGCCTGCGCACCGACCAGGTAGCCCTGCGCGATCGGCTCGCTGCGCTCGATCGCGGCGCGCCACTCGTCGGTGGCCAACAGGAATTTGCGTTCGATCTCGATGGGCATAAAAGTCAGGAGTGAACGGAGAGAAGTGAGAAGTGAGAGAGAGCAAGAACAAGAGCGTCAAGCATGCACTGGATTTCTCTCACTTCTCACTCCTCTTCATTCACTCCTCGCTCCTCAGCGCTCGAACAGCGCAATCGATTCGACATGGGAGGTATGCGGGAACATGTCCATCACGCCGGCCGAGGCCAGCCTGAAGCCGTGCCGGTTGACCAGGATGCCGGCGTCGCGCGCCAGCGAGGCGGGATGGCAGGAGACGTAGACGATGCGTCTGGTCGCCTTGTGCGGCAGGTAGTCGAGCACCTTGTCGGCGCCCGCACGCGGCGGATCGAGCAGCAGCTTGTCCCACGGCTGGCGCGCCCACTCGGTGGCGCGCTGGTCCTCGAACAGGTTGGCGACGTGGAAGCGCGCGTTGGCGATGCCGTTGCGCGCGGCGTTCTGCGCGGCGCGCTCGACCAGGCCGTGCTCGCCTTCCACGCCGACGACCTCGGCCACCCGCCGCGCGATCGGCAGGGTGAAGTTGCCGAGGCCGCAGAACAGGTCGAGCACGCGATCGGCCGGCTGCGGGTCGAGCAGCTCCATCGCGCGCGCCATCATCAACTGATTCATGCCGGCGTTGACCTGCACGAAATCGAGCGGCTGGAACTCCAGCTCGACGTCGGCGAAGCGCGCGTCCCCACTGGCGATCGTGAAGGCCAGCCGCGGGTTTTCCGGCCACAACGGATGCACGCTGCTGATGCCGCCCGGCTGCAGGTAGATCGCGAAACCGTGCTGCCGGCCGAACGCGACCAGCGCGGCCTGGTCGTGTTCGCTGAGCGGCTGCATGTGGCGGAACACCAGCGCCATGAGCTCGTCGCCGGCGGCGAATTCGATCTGCGGGATGTCCTCGGCCGCATCCATGGTGCCCAGCAGCTCGGCCAGCAACCCGACCTTGGGGCCGAGCGCCGGATGCATCACTTCGCATTGCCGGATCTCGGTGACGAAACGCGGGTTCTGCTCCTCGCGGAAGCCGACCAGCACGCGGCCCTTCTTCGCCACGTTGCGTACCGACAGCCGACCCTTGCGCCGATAGCCCCATGGTTCGGCGGTGAGCGGCGGCAACCAGGCTTGTGGCGTGACCTTGCCGATGCGCTCGAAGTTCTCGGCCAGCACGCGTTGCTTGGCGGCGATCTGCGAGGGCGCATCGAGATGCTGCAGCGAGCAGCCGCTGCACTGCGCGAAATGGCGGCATTTCGGTTCGACCCGATGCGGCGAGGCGGTGATCACCTCGACCGTTTCCGCCTCGTCGAAATGCCGGTGCCGCTTGCGCAGCTTCGCCATCACCCGCTCGCCGAGCAAGGCCCCGCTGACGAACACCGTCTTGCCGTCGATCCGCGCCACGCCGCGGCCATCGTGGCCGAGGTCGGTGATGTGTGCTTCAAAGGGTGTGGGCGAGACCGAGTTGGAACGTGACATGGGGCGCAGACAGAAGGGCTGGCCGCCAATTATCACAGATCGGGCCGGACCGCGCCCCCGTAGGGCGGGCACTGCCCGCCGCTCCAGCTTCCGGAGAGCCGGCGGGCAGTGCCCGCCCTACGCGGTAGGGATCACTTTGCGGCGGAAGCTATTTCTTCTGCCAGGCGCCGGCGGCGTTCTGGTAGTACCAGCCGGCGTGCGCCTTCTCGATCCATGTCTTGGCGAAGGCGGTGCGGATCTGCGCCTCCCATTCCGGATGGTTGTTGGCGACGGCGATCTCGCGGTACAGCGCGGCGCGGTCGCGGTTCTCCTCGGCCACGGCGGCATTGGCCTGGGCGCGCTGGCTCAGCGGCACCTTCGCCGCGTCGCGCATGGCCACCATGCCGTCGTGGGTGAAGCCGACCGCGCCGCTGTCCAGCAGCTGGCCGAGGATGCCGCCGATGCGCTGGTTCATGCGCGCATGAATGGCGTCGGTGGCGCTGGTGTGGACGCGGAAATCCGGCGTCTCGGCCGCCTGCGCGGCGGGGATCAGCAGGTCGAGCAGCATGGCCGAGGGGTGCCCGGCGTCGCTCTTCGGCGCCGGCGGCGGCTCCTTCGCGGCCGGCTTGCCGGCGGCGTCGGCCTTGTCCAGCACGCTGCCGATGAACTGGTCGGCGGCCTTCTGCGCCGCGGCTTCGGGGAAGTACACGTTGATCGTGACACAGCCGACCAGCGCCACGGCCATGGTGGTCAGGATGACGTAGACGAGCTTGCGCATGACGTGACTCCGGTGCTGAAAAGTAAGTATGTGCAGAAAACCCGTTCTCGTGACTTTCGATCGCCAGTCCGGGCTTGGAGGTCGAATCGGCAACCGCTCAGTGAATCTCGGGCCCGCTGCCGCTGATGGCGTCCTGCAGCCGCTTGACCAGGGTGGGCCAGTCGACCTCGGTCTGGTGGCCGATCACCTGCAGGCGCGGCAGGCCGCTGCCTTCGACGATAGTGTAGCCACCGTCGGTCGGTTCCAGACCGCTCATCTTGCACACGGTGCCCTGCAAGGTGCAATTGAGGCCGATGCGCTGGTAGCCGAATGTCTTGAACAGCTTCAGCATCGCGCCCTGCAGGCCGGCAGCCACGCCGCCGCCACCGACCGAGGTGAGGTTGTTCACCGCGCGCTGGCTGATCCGTCCGCCGTCGCCGGCGAGCAGGCTGGCCTTGAACGCCACCGGGCTCCAGTCGACCAGGCGCAGGCCCTGGATGCTGCCGTCCAGCCGCCCGGTGATGCTGCCGAAGTCGAACACGCTGGTGATCGCACCGAGATCGAGCTGCTTCAGGTCGATATCCGCGCTGAGCACCGGACTGGTCCCGAACGGTTGCTGCAGGGACAGCCGGGTGATGTCGACGAAGCCGTCGAACACGTGCGCGCTGAGCCCGCCGCCGAGTTCCAGCCGGTCGTCGACCCAGCGCAGCGAGGGCACCGCGCCGGCCAGCGTGCCGGGGAACGCGGGCCAGCCCATCGCCTGGCTGAACGCCTTCATGTCCACGCCGGTCAGCACCAGGGAGGTCGCCAGCCGCTGGCCGGCAGCCGCGGCGGGGGACCAGTCGAACTGGCCGATCTGCAACTGGCCACCCAGCACCGGCAGCGTCAGCGGCTGCTGCAGGCTCAGCATGCCGTCGTGGCTGCGCCAGGTCGATTGGGCCGCGCCGTTCTCGATCCGGTAGAAACCCAGCCCGCGCCAGCCCAGCGTGGTAACGGGCCGGTCGCCCTTGGCCGACCAGTCCAGCGCGCCGTGCAGGCCGTCGATCGCCAGGCGCCCGGCAGCGTCGGTCAGGTCGAACCCATCGGTCTTGAACGCGAAGCTGCGCAGGGAATCCTCACGCCAGTCGACACTGGCGTCGATGTCGCCGGCCACCGTGAGGTCCTGCAGGCCCATCGTGTCGAGCCAGGAGCGCCCGTAACGTTCGTACGCCGCCGGGAAGCTGGCGTGCAGGCGGTCCAGCCGCAGGGCGCTCGGCGCGCCTTTGGCATCGAACGCCAGCGCGCCGGAGAGCTGCAGCGCATCGGCATCGGTGAAACGCAGGCGGCTCAGCTCCACCGCCCCGTCCGCAGCGTTGGCATGCAGATTCAACTGCACGGGATGATCGGGCAGCTTGGCGTAGAGCGGACCCAGCAGCAGCTCACCGCCGCGCAGGCCTGCATCGAGGTCGATCTGTGCCGGGCCATCGCCGTAGTCGAGGTTGAAGCGGCCATTGCCGCTGACGCCCCGCCCGGCAAGCGTGCCGCTGGGCGTGTCGAAACCCACCTCGTGCAGACTGAACTGGCCGGAGGAACGCAGGCCCGGGTCACGCAGGTCCAGTGCCAGCTCGGCATCCACCCGGCCGGCGGTGGTGCGGCCGGACCAGACGGTGCCGAGCAGGCCTTGCAGCCAGCCTGCCGGCAGGTTTGTCACACGGATCTGCGCATGCGTGGGCTGATCCAGCGGCAAGGCGCCGCTGAGCGTGGCCTGGCCTTGCAACACGTCGATCTGCAAGGTGTTGGTCGCCGGGCTCACCTGCACCTGCACCTGCGCATCGGCGAGCGCGCCGCCGGGCGCGCGGGCCAGCTTGAGGTTGCCGCCCAGCACCCAGCCCATGTGCTCGTTGCGGCGCAGGCTGCCGGCAAGATCCAGCGGCAGGCGGCGCCAGCCCATGGCCGGCAGGTCGGCCTTGTCCGCATGCAGCGACACGGTGAGCGCGCCGGCGCCGTCCTCGCCCAGGCGCAGCGTCACCGCCTGCAGTTGAAGTCCCGGCATGCTGATCGACCTGGCCGACAGCAGCACGTCGGCCCGCGCCGGCGCGAACCAGAGCAGACCCAGCAGGAGGCCGCAACACAGCGCGAAGCGGCTCGAAATGTGGCTTGAAGTCGGGCGCATCTCGGGCCATTCTGCCAAATCCAGATGAACGACAAGGATTTCGTCTTGAGCGAGCGCCCGGAATCTTGCAGTTCGTCCCTCCGCCAGGCACCCCGCCCCTACGTTCTGGTCGCCGATGACGACCCCGGCAGTTGCCGCTTCCTCGGCGACGGGCTGCGCTCGCTGGGCGCCACGGTGGAGACCGCCGGCAGCGGCCGGGAAGCGCTGGAGCGCGCCGGTGCGGGCAAGTTCGACCTGTTGCTGCTCGACTGCCGCATGCCCGGCGGCGGCGCCCTGCACGTGCTGGAGCAACTGCGCGCCGATGTCCGCTCCGCCTCCGTCGACAGCACCGCCGTGGCCACCAGCGCGGACATCGCGCCGGCCGACCGCGACGACCTGCTGGCGGCAGGCTTCAGCGACATCCTGCTCAAACCCTGCACCCTGACCGACCTGCGCCGCGTGCTGGCGCTGATCCAGGCCGAGTCGTCGTCCGTGCTGGACGATGGCGCGGCGCTCTGCAGCAGCGGCGACGCCACCACGATGCGTGCGTTGCGCCTGTTGCTGCGCGAGGAACTCGCGCTGCTGCAAGGCGAACTGGACCAGCTCAGCGCCGACCGCGTCGCATTCGCCGAACGGCTGCACCGGCTGCGTTCCTCATGCGGATTTTGCGGTGCCACGGCGCTGGCCGAACAGGCGGTGCGACTGCAGCGGCAACTCCTGCCCGACGGCTCCGCGCCCGCCGCGTTGGCCAGCTTCCGCCGCGTGCTGGCCGCGACGCTGCAGGCGCTGGACAGCTAGGAGCGTGGGCGGTAGAAACTTTCGAGGCGAAAAAGTGGCTGCGTGAGGACAGATTTTCGACGATTCGCCGGCCCATAGTGGTTCTACGGGCAGGAAGCGGCGGAAATATGGACCGCGCAGACGCTTTTGCAGCCCGGGAGATTTCTACCGCCCACGCTCCCGGCGCGGACTCACGCCGGCGGCTTGGCGCGGTCGCTGCCCGCGGCGGGAGCGCGGCGCGAGACCGCCATCGACAGCACCCGCCACGCGCGCAACTCGCCGCCGCCGAGGTGGAAGCGGATGATTTCGCGCATCAGGTCGCGCAATGCTTTCAGGCCGTGCGGGTCGGGCATGCGGTCGTGCGCCAGTGCCAGCAGGTCGGCGCCGCGCATCGCGCGGGGCGCGTCGGCGGCGCAACGCCGCGCGCCTTCCTCGACCTGGTAGCGATACCACGCGTCCGGCTCGATCACCTCGCCGGTGTCTGCCTCGTACAGCAACGGCAGGCCGTAACCGGTGGCCTGCAGCAGGTCGCGTTCGAAGCGGCGCAGGCTCCAGCTGATCGATTCGCCCGTGGCCAGCCGCGCCAGCGCTGCGGCATAGGCATCGAACAGCGGCCCCAGCGGGTCCTGCCGCCCGGTCAGGCGCACCACCAACTCGTTGAGATACAGCCCGGCCAGCGCCGCGTCGCCTTCCAGCCGCTGCGGCGTGCCGACCGCCTCGACGGCGGTGAGCGTGGCCATCTCGCCGCGCAGCAGCAGACCCAGCGCCAGCGGCTGGAACGGTTCGAGCTGCGCACGCCGCAACCGTGCACGCTCACCGCGCACGCCCCGCGCCACCACACCCAACCGCCCATGCTCGCGGGTCAGGCACTCCAGCAACAGCGACGTCTCGCGATACGGCCGCGCGTGCAGGACATAGGCGGGTTGCTGGTCGATGCGCATGGCTTGGGGGCTGGGAATAGGGAATGGAGAATAGGGAACAGGAGAGCAGTGGTCGCCTTGGCGATTCCCCACTTCCTGTTCCATAACTCGCAGAAAGCCAAAATGGGAAAACGGGATGGGAGAGCGGCGGATTCGGCTTTGACGATTCCCTATTCCCTATTCCCCACTCCCTGCTCTCAATCCGTATACCCGAATTTCTTCAGCATGTTTTCGTCGTCGGCCCAGCCTTCGCGGACCTTGACCCACAGGCGCAGGAACACCTTGCGCTCGAACATGCGCTCCATGTGGCGGCGGGCGCCGGAGCCGATCGCCTTGAGCTGGGCGCCGCCCTGGCCGATCACGATGGCTTTCTGGCCGGCGCGCTCGACCCAGATCACGGCGTGGATTTCGGCGACGCCGTCCGGCCGATCCTCGAACTGCTCGATCTCCACCGTGGTGGCGTACGGCAGCTCCTGGTCCAGCCGCAGCATCAACTGTTCGCGCACCATCTCGGCGGCGAGGAACCGTTCGCTGCGGTCGGTGACCTCGTCGACGCCGTAGATCGGCGCGCGTACCGGCAGGCGCTTGATGATGGCCTGCTCCAGCGCCTGCAGGCCCTGTTCCTTCAACGCGCTGACGTAATGGATCTCGTCGTACTGATGGTGCTGCGCCAGTTCGGCCACGAACGGCAGCATCACGGTCTTGTCCTTGTTCAGATCGACCTTGTTGATCACCAGCAGGCGCGGCGCGGACTGCTCGACCAGGGCGGTGTACAGCGCCTCGTCCTCGTCGGTGAAGCGACCGGCCTCGATCACCTGCACCACCAGGTCCACGTCGCCGATCGCCGAGCGGGCGGCGCGGTTGAGACTGCGGTTCATCGCCCGCTTGGCGCCCCGGTGCAGGCCCGGGGTGTCCACGTAGAGGATCTGCCCGGCCTCGTTGGTGTGGATGCCGAGAATGCGATGGCGCGTGGTCTGCGGTCGCGGGCTGATGATGGACAGGCGAAAGCCGATCAGCGCGTTGAGCAGGGTCGACTTGCCCACGTTCGGGCGTCCGGCCAGGGCCACGGTGCCGCAGCGGAAATCCTCATGCGGCAGGCTGCCGTCGGCGATGTCGAGGGGGTCGTTCATGGTGGCAGGCTCGGCGAGTCGGAGGGCAAGTGTAGTGCGTGGAAGGCGCGCGCACGGTGAACCCGCGGCGCCGGCGGCTCAGGAGTCGCGCGCCAGTTCCAGCAACTGGCCGAGCACGCTCTCGGCGGCATCCTGTTCGGCGGCGCGGCGGCTGCCGGCCGTGGCAGCGGCGACGATCTGCAGCGGTTCGCTGATGCGGCAGGTCACGTCGAAGGTCTTGGCGTGGTCCTCGCCGTGGCTGTCGACCAGCTCGTACTGCGGCAGCGGCCAGCCCCCGGATTGCAGGTGTTCCTGCAGCCGGGTCTTGGCGTCCTTGGACGAGCGTCGCAGCGCGGCGACGCGCTCGCCGAACAGGTCGCGCACCAGGCTGCGGCAGGTGTCGAAACCGGCATCCTCGTACACCGCCGCCACCAGTGCCTCGAACGCATCGGCGAGGATCGAGTCGCGACGGAAGCCGCCGCTCTTGAGCTCGCCGGGGCCGAGCTTCAGCTCGTCGCCCAACTCCAGCTCGCGCGCCACCACGGCCAGCGCGTTGCCGTTGACCAGTTGCGCACGCAGCCGCGACAGCTCGCCTTCGCTGGCCTTGGGATGCACCTCGTAAAGCAGCTCGGCGATGATCGCGCCCAGCAGCGCATCGCCGAGGAACTCCAGCCGTTCGTTGTTGGGCTTGCCGGCGCTGCGGTGGGTCAGCGCCAACTGCGCCCAGGCCGGATCACTGAATCGGTGACGGAGCTTCAACGTCTACTCGCCGACATTGCCCTGCAGCGGCACGCTCTTGTTGAAGTGCAGCAGGAAGTCGATGTTGTACATGAACGGGATCTGCTTGTCGTAGGCCACGGTCAGCACGCTGGTGCCGCCGGCGTCGCGCTTGATGGTGATGTTGGCCGGCTTGACGGTGGCATCGTCGACGTACTGGAAGCCGAGCTTGAACATCAAATCGCGGCGGATCGAGTCCAGCGACTTGCCATTGGTGCCTTCGGTGGCGATCTGGTTCATCGCCTTGGTCACGCCCATGTACTCGGAATACGACGGCGCCAGTTTCATCGCCATGTAGGCAAAGAAGCCCACTACCACGATGATGAGCAGGAAGCCGATCAGGGTGATGCCCGACTGTTTCGATTTCATAGTCCCCTCGCTATGCCGCCTGGGCGGCCGTTCGATCTGTGGATGTCCCGGTGTCGCCCGCACCCGCCGCACCGGCCCGGCCGGGGCCGATGGCGCCTGCGGATTCTCGCACTTGTTGGCCGCAGGCGGGGAGCGGGCGGCACGATCGCATCACGTTTTCGCGGTCGCGCGCCTGGCCGGAGGATGCGTCAGTGGATGACCGTGCCGATGCGCGAGAAATCCACGCCGCCGGTGCCCCAGCCCTTCCAGCTCATCCAGATCAGGAATGCCTTGCCGGCCAGGTTCTGCTCCGGCATGCAGCCCCACCAGCGGCTGTCTTCACTGTTTTCGCGGTCGTCGCCCATCACCAGATAGCAGTTGTCGGGCACCACCGCAGGCATGTTCGCGTTGGGCACCGGCGGCGTGGGCATGCGGTCGGGCATGCGCGCGATCAGGTGGGTCACCTTGCCCAGGTGCTCTTTCCAGATGGTGGCGCCGTAGGCGAGCAGTTCCTCGTCCGCCGGGCGCGCGTGGTTGCCCTTGAACGGGCCGATCTTCTCGGCCGGCACCGGCTTGCCGTTGATCACGATTTCGCTGTCGCGTATCTGGATGGTGTCGCCGGGCAGGCCGATCACGCGCTTGATCCAGTTCTGGTTCGGCACCGGAACGCTGCAGTCCGCATTGCCGCCGTGCACTACCGTGCCGTCGTCGCGATGGCAGGTGAAGCCGGGCCAGCGGAACACCACCACGTCGCCGCGCTCGGGTTCGCCCAGGTCGAGGATCTTGTTGTTGAACGCCGGCAGGCGCAGGCCATAGGCGAACTTGTTGACCAGGATGAAATCGCCCACGTCCAGCGTCGGCATCATCGAGCCGGACGGGATGCGGAACGGCTCGGCCACGAACGACCGCAGCAGCAGCACCACCAGCACCACCGGGAACAGCGAGCGCGCCCAGTCCACCGGCATCGGGTCGCGATACTCCTCGCCCGCCGCGTCCAGCCGCGCCTTGCGCTTCTTGTACAGGAACAGCCGATCCAGCCCCCACACCACGCCGAACAGCACGGTGAGGCCAAGCAGAATCGCCGCAAAATCAAATTCCATGAGGGGCTCCCTTTGGAGCCGGGAATGGGGAATCGGGAATGGGGAATAGTGAAGCCGCTCTTCCTATTCCCGATTCCCGATTCCCTATTCCCGGCCTTTGGCTATTTATCCACTTTCAACACGGCGAGGAAGGCTTCCTGGGGGATCTCGACCCGCCCGACCTGCTTCATCCGTTTTTTGCCTTCCTTCTGTTTCTCCAGCAGCTTCTTCTTGCGGCTGACGTCGCCGCCGTAGCACTTGGCCAGCACGTTCTTGCGCAATGCCTTCACCGTCGAGCGGGCGATGATCTGCGCGCCGATCGCGGCCTGGATCGCCACGTCGAATTGCTGGCGCGGAATCAGCTCCTTCATGCGCTCGACCAGTTCGCGGCCGCGGCGGTCGGCGTGGCTGCGGTGCACGATCAGGCTCAGCGCGTCGACGCGCTCGCCGTTGATCAGCACATCGGTGCGCACGAACGGACCGGCCTCGAAACGATCGAAGTGGTAATCCATCGAGGCGTAGCCGCGCGAAACGGACTTCAGCCGGTCGAAGAAATCCATCACCACCTCGGCCAGCGGCATCTCGTAGCTGATCTGCACCTGGGTGGCCAGGTACTGGATCGAACGCTGCACGCCGCGCTTTTCCTCGCACAGCTTGATCACGCTGCCGATGTAGTCCGGCGGGGTGAGGATGTTGGCCACGATGATCGGTTCGCGGATTTCCTGGATCAGGCTGGAGTTGGTCGGCAGCTTGGCCGGGTTGTCCAGTTGCAGGATCGAGCCGTCGCTGAGCAGCACCTCGTAAACCACCGTGGGTGCGGTGGTGATCAGGTTGAGGTCGTATTCGCGCTCCAGCCGCTCCTGCACGATTTCCATGTGCAGCATGCCGAGGAAGCCGCAGCGGAAGCCGAAGCCCATCGCCTCGGAGGACTCCGGCTCGAAGAACAGCGCGGCGTCGTTCAAGCGCAGCTTGTCCAGCGCCTCGCGCATCGCCGGGAAGTCGTCCGACGACACCGGGAACAGGCCGGCGAACACGCGCGGCTGCATGGTCTGGAAGCCCGGCAGCGGCGCCGCGGCCGGCTTGCCGGCGTGGGTCAGCGTGTCGCCCACCGGCGCGCCGTGCACGTCCTTGATCGAGGCGTTGATCCAGCCCACTTCGCCCGCCGACAGCTTGTCCAGCTTCTTGCGCTTGGGCGTGAACACGCCGACGTCGTCGACCTCGTGGCTGCGCCCGGTGGACATCACCAGCAACTTGTCGCCGGGCTTGATCTCACCCTGCATGACGCGCACCAGCGAGATCACGCCGAGGTAGTTGTCGAACCACGAGTCGATGATCAGCGCCTGCAGGCGATCGGTGTCGCGCGGCTTGGGCGGCGGGATGCGCGCCACGATTGCCTCCAGCACCTCGACCACGTTGAGCCCGGTCTTGGCGCTGATCGCCACCGCGTCGGTGGCGTCGATGCCGATCACCGCCTCGATCTCGCCCTTGACCTTCTCGACGTCGGCGGTGGGCAGGTCGATCTTGTTGAGCACCGGCACCACTTCCAGGCCCATCTCCACCGCGGTGTAGCAGTTGGCCACGGATTGGGCCTCGACGCCCTGTGCCGCGTCGACCACCAGCAGCGCACCCTCGCACGCGGCCAGCGAACGGCTCACCTCGTAGGAGAAATCCACGTGGCCGGGGGTGTCGATGAAGTTGAGCTGGTAGGTCTTGCCGTCGCGCGCGGTGTAGGGCAGCGACACCGACTGTGCCTTGATGGTGATGCCGCGCTCGCGCTCGATCGGATTGTTGTCCAGCACCTGTGCTTCCATCTCGCGGTCAGCCAGACCGCCGCAGATCTGGATGATGCGGTCGGCCAGCGTGGACTTGCCGTGATCGATGTGGGCAATGATGGAGAAGTTGCGGATCAATTCCATGGAGCGCGAGCGGCCTTTCGGTCGTGGGGTCCGCCGCCACGCACCATGCATGACGACGCGCCGCCCCGAGGCGACGCCAACCCCGCATTATCGCATGGAACACCCGTCCGGCAGGCATCCGCGAGGGGATCGGTGCCGCCCCGCGACGGGCGGCACCCTTGCCGGGCGAGGTCCGGCTACTTCCCGTCCGGCACGGTCAGGCCGATGAACTGGCTCTGGTCGCCGCGGCGCACCAGCAACAGGACCGTGCTGCCCGCCTTGACGTCCTTCGTGGCCGCCTCGAACTCCGCCACGCTGCCGATCTTGCGCTGGTTGACCATCAGGATCACGTCGCCGGCGCGCAGCCCCGACTGCGCCGCCACCGGACCGGTGATGGCGTCGATCACCACGCCCTGCCCGTCCTTCAGCCCGAGCTGCTTGCGGGTATCGTTGTCGAGCGACTGCACGCTCAACCCCAGCGCGGCCGAACCGCTGCGCGCAGTGGGCGAGCCGGCGCTGCGGTTGTCCACGGCATTGCCGTCGCGCTTGGCCTCGCCGATGGTTACCTGCACGGTCTGCTTCTTGCCGTTGCGCAGGATCTCCACCGGCACCTTGCTGCCCGGCTTGGTCATGCCCACCAGCGGCGGCAGGTCGGCGGCCTGCTGCAGGTCGTGGTTGTCGTAGGCCAGGATGATGTCGCCGGCCTGGAGGCCGGCCTTGCCGGCACCGCTGTCCGGGTCCACGTCGACCACGGCCGCGCCGACGCCGTTGTCGAGCTTGAACGCCTTGACGATGTCGTCGCTGACCGGCTGCACAGTCACGCCGAGCAGGCCGCGCGAGACGTAGCCCTTGGTCTTGAGCTGCTGCACCGCGTTCATTGCCACGTCGATCGGGATCGAGAACGACACGCCGAGATAGTCGCCGGTGTTGGAATAGATCTGCGAATTGATGCCGACCACCTGGCCCTGCAGGTTGAACAGCGGGCCGCCGGAGTTGCCGCGGTTGATCGGCACGTCGGTCTGGATGAAGGAGGTATATGGCTGGTCGCGCTGGCCCAGGTTGCGGCCCACCGCGCTGACGATGCCCTGGGTCACGGTGTAGTCGAAGCCGAACGGCGAGCCGATCGCGAGCACCCACTGGCCCGGTTTCAGGCTGCGCGAATTGCCGATGGTCACCGCCGGCAGCGCACCGCCGGCATCGACCTTGAGCAGGGCGATGTCATAGGTCGGGTCGGTGCCGACCACCTTGGCGGTCAGCGTGCGGCGATCCTGCAGGCGCACAGTGACTTTGTCCGCATGGTCGACCACGTGGTTGTTGGTGAGGATGTAACCGTCGCTGGAGATGATGAAACCCGAACCCAGCGAGGTATGCCGCTGCTCCTCGGGCGAGGGCATCATCGGCATGCCGAAGAAGCGCCGCAGGATCTCGGCGCCCGGGTCGTTGGGCATGCCCTGCCCCGGTCCCATCTGGCCCTGCACGCGCATCGAGCGATTCGGTTCGCCGGTGTACCGGGCCTCCACGTGCACTACCGCAGGGGCGTTCTGCTGCACGATGCCGGTGAAATCCGGCAGCGCCGCGGCGGCCGCCGGCTGGGCCTGCACGCCGCCGACCCCGGCCAGGCCCAGCAGGGCGCAACAGGCCAGCGTACGCAAGATGGAATGACTCATGACTCCTCCTTGGGTTTGAACTGCAGCCGGCGCGAACCGGCGATCAATGACGACGCGGCAAGCGGGCCGCGGCACAGTCGAGCGGCCGCACAACACCTTCGGCGCAGGCGCCGAGGGGACATCCGCATCAACAGGATTTGCCGCGAACCATCACTCGCCCGACAATCTCAGCGCCGGCCGGCAGCGGCCTGGTGCGAGGCATCCGGTGCCGGGTCGAGCAGCAGCAGATAGCTGCCGTCGTTGTTGTCCAGGGTGCGATAACGATGCATCGCCGGGTAGGTCGACATCCGCCGCGCATCACGCGACTGGCCGTCGTCCAGCGGCGCGCCCAGGGTAGCCGAAGCCTGCTGGCTGAGCAGGCCGGCGGCGTTGCCGCTGAGCCATGGCGGCACCGAAGGCGGTGCTGCCGGCGTGCTCGCCGGCGTCGACAAGGTCACCTGGCTGGTCCCCGCCACCACGGCGGAGTCCACGCGGCCGGCATCGCCCGCCGGCTGGCTGATCATCAACGCCGCGGCGGCCACGCTGGCGGCGATCACGCCACCGCCGGACCAGCGCAACCAGGCGTGCCGTCGCGACGGCGCCGCGGCGGCCACCGTCTCCTGCTCGATCGCCAGCATCACCCGCGCGGCGAAGCCGCCGGAGGCGCGCAGGGTGATCTCGCGGCGCAGGCCGTCGCGGGCAAAGTGGTAGCCCGACCATGCCTGGCGCAAGGCTTCATCGTGATCGAGTCGGCGCAACAGGAAACGCAACTGCTCGACAGGCAATTCGCCGTCCATGCTGGCCGAGAGATTCTCGAGGGCGTCCTGGTGGGTCTGTGCCTGGTTCATGTCGGATCCTCGCGGCCAGACAGCAGCGGCCGCAGCTTTTCGTCGATCGCCTCACGCGCCCGGAAGATGCGCGAACGCACCGTACCGATCGGACAGCCCATCGCTTCGGCGATTTCATCGTAACTGAGGCCATCCACTTCACGCAGGGTGATGGCGGTCCGCAGTTCCTCGGGCAGGGCTTGGACAGTGGAAAACACCGATTGTTCAATTTCCTGGCGCATCAATTCGTGCTCGGGGGTGGCGCTGTCGTGCATGCGCTCGGCCCCGGCCATGAACTCGGCTTCGTCCGCGTCGACGTCGCCGGAGGGCGGCCGTCGCCCCATCGCCACCAGGTGGTTCTTGGCGGTGTTGACCGCGATCTTGTACAGCCAGGTGTAGAACGCGCTGTCGCCACGGAACGAGCCGATCGCGCGCCAGGCGCGGATGAAGGATTCCTGCGCGATGTCCTCGCACTCGGCATGGCTGCGCACGTAACGCGAAATCAGCCCGATCAGCTTGTGCTGGTACTTGCGCACCAGCAGGTCGAAGGCGCGCTTGTCCCCCTGCTGGACCCGCTCGACCAGCGCGCGGTCCAGTTCGTTTTCGCCCATGCGGGCCGTGTCCATCGTCAATGCCGTCATCCGCTGAGGGTGCCTGGGGTGAGCTGAACCCGGCGCTCAGACCACGAGCGGCCCACCGAGTTCAGTTTAGCCAATCGTCGCGCCAGCTCCCGTTATGGGGCCGCCTGCGGACCGCTCAAGCCGGTTCGGCCTGCCGCACGCCCAGCAGGCGCTGGCGCTCGGCCAGCATCTTCTCGAAGCTGATCGGCTGCAACGGCCGGCAGAACAGGTAACCCTGCAGCTCGTCGCAATGGTGGTCGCGCAGGAATTGCAGGTGCTGCTCGGTCTCCACGCCCTCGGCCACCACCGCACGGTTCAGCCGGTGGGCCATCTCGATGGTGGCCCGCACGATCGCCTCGTCGTCCGGGTCCACGCCGATATTGCGCACGAAGCTCTGGTCCACCTTGATGCGGTCGGCGGGCAGCCGGCGCAGGTAGTCCAGCGAGGCGGCGCCGGTGCCGAAATCGTCGATCGCGATGTGACAGCCGAGCCGGTGCAGCGCATTGAGGTTCTCCACCAGGTTCGGCGCCGCCTTGATGCTGATGCTCTCGGTGATCTCCATTTCCAGCAGGGTGGGATCGAGCCCGGTCTCGCGCAGCGCGCGCGCCACCATCTCCAGCAACTGCGGCTCCATCAACTGCACGGCCGACAGGTTGACGCCCAGGCGCAGGCGCAAGCCGTAGCGCTGCTCCCACTCGCGCGCCTGGCGGCAAGCGGTGTGCATCACCCATTCGCCGATCGACACGATCAGCCCGGTCTCCTCGGCCAGCGGAATGAACACGGCGGGGCTGATCATGCCCAGCTCGGGGTGCTCCCAGCGCACCAGCGCCTCCATGCCCACGATGTCCTCGGTCTCGGCATTGACCTGGGGCTGATAGACCACGCGCAACTCGCCATTGCCTTCGGCGTGGCGCAGGCGCGTCTTCAGCGCCATGCCGTGCTGGCGCGCGTACTCCGGGCTGACCTCGTAGATCTGGAAGTTGTTGCGGCCCTTGTGCTTGGCCGAATACATCGCCTCGTCCGCATGCTTGAGCAGGGTATCGGCGTCGTTGGCGTCGTCGGGGAAAAAGCTCACGCCCATCGACACGGTGACCTGCAGCTCCACGCCGTCTTCCAGGAAGATCGGCGACTCCATCATCTGCACGATCTTCTCGGCCACGCGCAGCACGTCGTCGTTCTTGACGATGTGGCGCAGCACGATGGTGAACTCGTCGCCGGCATAACGCGCCACGGTGTCGGAGGCGCGGATGCTGCCGCGCAACCGCTGGGTGACAGTGCGCAACACCCGGTCGCCGGTGGCGTGGCCGTAGGTATCGTTGATGGCCTTGAACCGGTCCAGGTCGACGAACAGCAGGGCAAAGCACTCGCCGTTGCGGATCGCCTCGCGCAGGATCGCCTCCAGCCGGTCGTTGAACAGCAACCGGTTGGGCAACCCGGTCAAGGCATCGACCAGGCCCTCGGCGCGACCCTGTTCGCGGGTGCGCTGCAGCTCCAGCGTGCGGGCGAAACGCGCCGCCGCGCAACGCAGCACCGGCTCGACCACCGCCATCTCGGCGAAACCGCGGCGGCTGCCGGCGAGCACGGCGCCGAGCACGCTGTGCCGCTCGTCGTACATCGGCAAGCCGACGAAGCCGGCCAGATCCAGCTGCTGCAGCAGCGGGTCGACCGCCGCCAGCTTGCCGGCATCGCTCTGGTACCGCATCGCCTGCCCGCCCAGCACCAGCTGCAGCGAACTCTGCAGGTAGCCCGGCGGCCACTGCGCGTGTTCCTCGCGGCTCAGTTGCAGGACCTGGGCGGGGGCGTCGGCCGTTTCCGGACGGACCGACCACACGGCCAGATAGTCCAGCGCCAGCTCGTCGAACAGCAGTTGCGCGCAGGCGGACTGCGCGTCGACGCCGCTGCTTGAGGCGAACAGGCGCGACAACAGCGACAACGCCGCCTCCGGCCGCAGGTCGGCGCGATCGCTGCGAAACTGCAGCGCCAGAGCCGCGCTGCCGCCCTGCTCGACCCGCCGCACGTTCACCTGACCGGTGTCGTAACCCAGCGACGACTTGCGCCGGGCCGGATGCCAGCGGCGATCCGCGTCGTTGAAAATGGTGACCGACGTGTCGCCCTCGAGCTGTACCGCCTCGGCCAGCGCCAGCCCGGCCCACTCGCTGGCAGGCAGGCGACTGTGCCGGATCACGCCGGGACTGACTTCGAGCAGGCACTGGCTCTGCAGGTCGACCATCAACCATTCGCTGCCGCTTTCCTCGAAGGCCCATCGCCAATCGCCGGCCGCACCCCAAACCGTCGGGACCGGGCCACCGGCGGCGCTGACCGGCAGGCGCTGCCAGCGCGCGACCAGTTCGGTGGCAATCTGTCCGGCGCAAAGCCAGTCGGCGATCCCCGGCGGCAGGTCGGCCGGGCTGCACGGCGCGCCATCGGCCAGCACCACGATCAGCGGCGCATCGGCGGCGCCCGGCAGCCGGCGCAATTGCTCGCAAGCGGCGCAGGCCTGGGTTTCGTCGCCATCCAGCACCAGCACCATCAACTGCAGCGGTTCCTGCGCGGCATTGCCCTCCAGCAGGATCGCCGCGTGGGAAATGTCGCGCGCCGAATGCAGCCGCGCGTAGCCGGCACGATCGAGCGCGTCGAACAGCGCCCGGCGCAGGTCGCGCTGGGCGGCTACCAGCAGGATGCCGGCATTCATGTGCGCGGCCTCATGTCAGCCAGCGACCATCGCGCAGGCGCAGCTGGCGCGGCTTGCCGTCTTCGGTACTGACCTGGGCGGCGAGATCGCCCAGGTGGGCCACCAGCGCCTGCGGCGCATCGACCAGCACCACGCGGCGCAGGTGGCCCTTGGGCGCCCGCGCCAACTGGCGCAGCATGGCTGCATCCACTGCCGACAGGGGCAGCTCCACCCCGCGCAGGAAATAGACGCCGAAATGCATGCTCTGCTGCATGTAACGCAACGCATTGCCGAGCCGCTCGCAGTCCGGCACCCGGGCATGGGCCTCGCGCAGGCTGCCCAGCCCGGTGTCCGGCTGCCACAGGTATACCGCCTGGCCGCTGTGCCTGGCCAGCACGCGCACCTGTTCGATCAGCGCTTCGGCGTCCTTGCTTTGCAACACGACCAGGCCACTGGGCGCGGTCAGGATGCGTTCGAATATCTCGGCGCCAGCCTGGGGTACGGCGGAGGCCATGGCGATGGTCATCTGGTTTCGTCCTGCGGCAGGTGCTGAATCCGGACCCGCGGCGAGCGCGGATGCCTTCGAATGGCCGGGAACCGATCGACCCTCGTCGACCCGGTTCAGTTAGCCAATCGCACCTGCGGGAATCGCTCGGGAGCACCCGCGCGTGCGACTGGTTTCGGCGGATACCGTCCGCAACGGTCCGATTTCACACCGCTGTCACCAGCGGGTCAAGCGCACGCGTCACATCTCGCAATCGCGACCACGGAACGGTATGGTTCAGGCCTCCTCCACCATGTGCCGACCCCCATGTTCGAAGGATTGCGATTCAACCACTGGCGGACCCACGAGGACGATGGCCTGGTGACGCTGACGCTCGACCGCGCCGGCAGCAGCGTCAATGCGATCAATCGTGCCGTGCTGGACGAGCTGGATCAGATCGTCGAGCGGCTGGCGATCGACATGCCCGCCGGCGTCATCATCCATTCGGGCAAGTCCGCGGGCTTTGCGGTGGGCGCGGACATCCGCGAGTTCGTGGAATACGCGCGCCAGGACACCGTGCGCGAGAACATCGAGCACGGCCAGCGCGTGTACGAAGCACTGGCCCGGCTCGCCTGCCCCACCGTGGCCGCGGTGCACGGTCCCTGCATGGGCGGCGGCACCGAATTGATCCTGGCGTGCCGTCTGCGCGTGGCGGCCGACGAGGACAGTACCCGCATCGCCCTGCCCGAGGTGATGCTCGGCATCCACCCCGGCTGGGGCGGCACGGCCCGCCTGCCACGCCTGATCGGCGCGGCCGAGGCGATGCCGGTGATGCTCACCGGCAAGCCGCTCTCGGCGCGGCGCGCACTCGCGCTGGGCGTGGTCGATCACCTCGCACGCCCGCAGGAGCTGCTGGCCGAGGCGCGCCTTCTGCTGCGACGCGCGCCGTCGCGACCGTTCGCGCGTCGGGCCAAGGCGTGGGCCAGCAACAGCTGGCTGGGGCGACAGATCCTGGCGCCGATCATGGTCAAGCAGACGGCGGCCAAGGTACGTCGCGAGCACTATCCGGCGCCGTTCGCCCTGATCGACGTGTGGAAGCGCGGCGGCAGCGACATCGGCCAGCGCTTGAAGATCGAAGCCGACTCGGTGGCGCGGCTGGCGCAGACACCCACCGCGCAGAACCTGATCCGCATCTTCTTCCTGCAGGAGCGGCTGAAGGGCCAGGGCGGCGGCGTCGATGCGGCCATCAACCGCGTGCACGTCGTGGGTGCCGGCGTGATGGGCGGCGACATCGCCGCCTGGGTGGCACTGAAAGGCATGGACGTGACCCTGCAGGACCGCGAGATGAAGTACATCCAGCCGGCGCTGGATCGCGCACGCGCGCTGTACGAGAAAAAGCTCAAGACCCCGGAGAAGATCGACGCGGCAGTGCAGCGGCTGCGCGCCGACGTCGACGGCAAGGGCGTCGCCCAGGCGGATCTGGCGATCGAGGCGATCTACGAGAATGCCGAGGCGAAAGAGGCGCTATACGCCACCATCGAGCCGCAGCTCAAGGACGGGGCAATCCTGGCCAGCAACACCTCCAGCATTCCGCTGGACGAACTGCGCGGCAAGCTCGCTCGTCCGGCAGACTTCCTCGGCCTGCATTTCTTCAACCCGGTGGCGCAGATGCCGCTGGTGGAGGTCGTGCGCCACGACCGGCTCGACCCGGCCATCGAGAAACGCGCGCTGGCGTTCTGCAAGGCGATCGGCAAGCTGCCGGTCGCGGTCAAGGGCACGCCGGGCTTCCTGGTCAACCGCATCCTGGTCCCGTACCTGCTCGAAGCCATGCGACTGTACAGCGAGGGCATGCCCGGGGCGGTGCTCGATCGCGAGGCGAAGAAGTTCGGCATGCCGATGGGGCCGATCGAACTGGCCGACACGATCGGTCTGGACGTCTGCGCCTCGGTGGGCAAGGAGTTGGCGCCTTTCCTCGGCCTGGAGCTGCCGCCCGGCATGGACGAACGGCTCGCCGCCGGCAAGCGCGGCAAGAAGGACGGCCAGGGACTGTACGTGTGGCAGGACGGCAAGCCGCAGAAGCCCGAAGTGGACAACGACTACGTGACACCGCCGGACCTGCAGGATCGAATGATCCTGTCGATGGTCAACGAGGCGGTGGCCTGCCTGGCCGACGGCGTGGTCGACGACGCCGATCTGCTGGATGCAGGCGTGATCTTCGGCACCGGATTCGCACCCTTCCGTGGCGGCCCGATCCAGTACGTGCGCAGCGAAGGCGCCGACACGCTGAAGGCGAAGCTGGAGCAGCTGGCCCGCCGCCATGGCGACCGCTTCAAGCCCAAGCATGGCTGGGACCATCCGGCGTTGACGCAAGCGCCGGACCGCTGAATCGCGCGGCGGGCGGTGCCCGCCGCGCTTGCTTCGTGAGGCGGCGGTGCCCGCCCTACTTCGACCTCACCACATGAGATCGTCGGGTACGCCGTCGTCATCCGTGCCGGCGGTGCCCGGCGCCACCAGCAAGGCGACGTGGTTGGCGTCCAGTTCGCGCAGTTGCTCGGCCGTGTCGCGGCTGACCAGCAGGTAGCGACCGGCATGCTGCACCACGCCCAGTTCGCCGGCGTTGAGTGCCGCCAGCTGGGTTGCGTCGACATGGATGCGGCGGATCTTGCCGGCGTATTCGAAGTTGCGCACCTGGTCGGCATCGGCCTTGTTCAACGCCTGGCCATCCAGCAGTTGCTGGATGCGCAGCTTGCGCTCACGCCGCAGCCGGGCTTGCTCGGCCGCCTCGCGCTCGATCCGCTGGCGCTCGCGGGCTTCAGTCCGGGCACGCAGCGCGTATGCCTTGGCCAGGTCGATGTCCTGCTGGCTCTGTCCCGACGGCCGCGCCGCATGCGGCTTGCCGCCCTTGCGTGCGGGCTTGCCGGGCGACGCAGGCGTCGGGCGCTTCGGTTCGTGCGCGCGGTCCTGCTGCACTTGTTTGACGATGCCGCTCTTGAGCAGCTGATCGCGCAGGGAATCGGCCATGCGGGCATTCCGTGATCGGCAGGTGGGAGGGGTCCGGGTCAGTAATGCGGCGGCGGCGGTTCATCGTGCGGATCGTCGCCCTGCGCGATGCGCATCGACGCCACCTCGCCGCGCAGGTCGCGCAGGGCGCGTTCCAGCGCAGCGATCCGCTGCGACTGGTCGGCGTCCGCCGTGGTCAGCGCCTGCACCGCCTCGTCGATGAAGGTCAGCTTGATCTCCATCTCGTCGAGCCGGCGGGCGAGCACGTCGTTCGAACTGTTCATCACGACAACTGCAGGCTGCGGCCACGGCCGATGCCGTAATAGGCCAGACCCGCCTCCTCCACCACGGCCGGGTCGTACAGGTTGCGGCCGTCGAAGATCGCCGGCACCGCCAGCGCGGCACGGATCGCCGCAAAATCGGGGCTGCGGAAGGCCTTCCACTCGGTGACCACGGCCAGCACGTCGGCGCCCTGCAGGGCAGCCGCGGCGTGCTCGCAAAGCA
This sequence comes from Rhodanobacter sp. 67-28, assembly GCA_001898415.1. Classification (GTDB taxonomy): domain Bacteria; phylum Pseudomonadota; class Gammaproteobacteria; order Xanthomonadales; family Rhodanobacteraceae; genus Rhodanobacter. Next base: position 52,977 of record MKTU01000036.1, read on the forward strand.
CCAGATCGGCACGTTCGCCATACAGCCGCCGGGCTTCCTCGCGCGCTTCCGGGTCGAACGCGCGCACCTTCGCGCCGGCGCCCCACAGTTGTTCCATCAGGCGTCGGCTGGAAGCCTCGCGCATGTCGTCGGTATTCGGTTTGAACGCCAAGCCCCACAGAGCGATCGTGCGACCGCCCAGCTGGCCGTCGAAATGCCGCGAGATCAGCTCGAACAACTTGCCCTTCTGCTGCCGGTTGACCGCCTCGACCGCACCGAGCAGGCGCGCCTCGTAGCCATGCGCGTGCGCGGTGCGCTCCAGCGCCTGCACGTCCTTGGGAAAGCACGAGCCGCCGTAACCGGCGCCCGGGTAGATGAAGCTGTAGCCGATGCGCGGGTCCGAGCCGATGCCCTGGCGCACCAGTTCCACGTCGGCGCCAACCCGCTCGGCGATGTTCGCGATCTCGTTCATGAAGCTGATCTTGGTCGCCAGCATCGCGTTGGCGGCGTACTTGGTCAGCTCGGCCGAGCGCTCGTCCATCACCACCATGCGGTCGTGATTCCGGTTGAACGGCGCGTACAGCTTGCGCAGCAGGGCAACCGCGCGCGTGCTGGAAGAACCCACGACGATGCGGTCGGGGCGCAGGCAGTCTTCCACCGCCGCGCCCTCCTTCAGGAACTCCGGGTTCGAGACCACGTCGAATTCCACCGTGGCCTGGCGCGCCGGCAGCTCGGCCGCGACGGCTTCGCGCACGCGATCGGCGGTACCCACCGGCACGGTCGACTTGTTCACCACCACGGCGTAACGCTGCAGGTGACGGCCGATCGTGCTGGCCACCTTCTGCACGTACTGCAGGTCGGCGCTGCCGTCCTCGTCCGGCGGCGTGCCGACGGCGATGAAGATCAATTCACCGTGGGCGATCGCCGGCGCCGCCTCGGTGGTGAAGTCGAGCCGGCCACTGGCATGGTTGCTCTGCACGATCGATTCCAGGCCCGGCTCGTAGATCGGGATCTCGCCGCGCTTCAGCCGCTCGACCTTGCCTGCGTCGATATCGACGCAGACCACGTGATTGCCCATCTCCGCCAGACAGGCACCGGTAACCAGTCCGACGTAGCCGGTACCAAAGATCGTTACCTTCATCATCGTTGAGGGTTTTCCTGGAAAGTGAACCGCCTATTCTAACCGCGCCGTCCGACAGCGACACACCGCGCAAAAAGAAGGGGCGCGAATTGCTTCGCGCCCCTTCGGCGAACCTGCCGGCGAACCGTCGGTTACTGCCCGTCGGAACCGCTGGGAGCTGCCGGCGTCGGGCCCGTCTTGACCAGGGTCACGTCGAAGATCAGCGTGGCATTGGGCGGCATCGGCGGCTGCGGCTCGGCACCATAGGCCAGCGAGGCGGGAATGAACAACTTGTAGTGTCCACCCACCTGCATCAGCTGCAGGCCTTCGCGGAAGCCCGGGATCACGTTGGCGACCGGGATCGAGGCCGGCTTCGGACCATGCTTGGCGGAGGCGTCGAACACCTGGCCGTCCAGGAACGAGCCGGTGTAGTTGATCTCCACGGTGTCGTTCGGGCCCGGGCGGGCGCCGGTACCGGCGGTGATCACCTTGTACTGCAGGCCGGAAGCCGTGGTCTTCACGCCAGGGGCGGTCTTGTTCTTGGCGAAGAAGGCGTCGCCTTCCGCCTTGTTCTTGGCTGCCTCCTGGGCGCGCTCGGCCTCGAACTTGGCCTGCACCTTGGTCATGAAGGCCTCGTAGACCTGCTTGGCCTCGGCCTCGCTGACGGTCGACTTCTGGCCCGACAGCGCGGCCTGCACACCACGCGCCACGGCGGCGGGGTCCATCTCGTCGCGCAGGATCGGCGGCACGCTCTCGCCCATCTTGTAATAACCGAATACGTAGCTGGCCTTGGCCTTGTCGACGGGGGCGGCGGCGCCAGTCTTGGCGGCCTGGGCAAATGCGCCCGCCGTCATGCCCAGCGCAACGGCCATTGCCACTGCCGTCAGCGTGGGACGCAGAAAGTGCTTCATTTGTAACTCCCTCATGAAAATGGAAATGCCGGCATCGCCGGCCGGACCCCGCGTTGGAGGCAGGCCACGCATTGTGCGGTGCCGGCCTGTTCTTGGCAACGATCGCGCCTTGTGACCGTCAGACGGCATAAAGGTTCAGCGTTGCACGGATGCCGGCCGCCGCCTCGCACCCGCCCCCCGCGTGGGACGTCGTTGTCAATCGGCCCCGTCCGCCGGCGGCTCCGGCTTGTCAAGGGTTTCCTTCAACGCCGCCTGCAACCGCGCATGCATGTGCACCAGGCCCCGCCACAGCACCACCGACAGCACCGCCCCCACCACCAGCAGGAAGATGGCGATGCCGCGCGGTGGCAGGATCGCCGAACCCAGCGCGCTCAGCAGGATGCCCAGCAGCAGCAGCGTGGCCAGCGGAATCACCCGCGCCAGCACACTGCGGATGGCGTGGGTGTAGGAGCGCGCAAAGCTCTCGCGTATGCCGATCTCGGCCAGCAACATGCCCAGCGCGCCGGCCTTGCGATACACCGCGATCAGCATCGGCAGCGACAGGAACAACGCGCAGGCCCAGATCACCGTGTGCCGCATCTCGCGCCCGATGCCCACAGTGGAGAACCAGGTCCAGCCATGCGCATTGACATAGGCTCCGACCATGAACAGGGTCACCACCAGCAGAATGTTCACCGCGATGTGCCACAGCAGGCGCCGCAGGATCGCCGCCAGCGTGGCGTTCTCGTTCACCGGCTTGAGATGTTCCAGCCAGCCGCTGTAGCTGGTGGCCAGCAATTGCACGGAACGTGGCGTGACCCGCCGCAACCCGCTGGCCACGCGGTCGCCCGAGCGCGACAGGTACGGCGACAACGCCATGCACACCACCGAGACCGCGACGGCCACCGGATAGATGAAGTCGCTGATCACGCCCAGTGAAAGGCCGAGCGTGGCGATCACGAACGAGAACTCGCCGATCTGCGCCATGCCGAGGCCCGCCCGCAGCGCGGTGCGCGGTTCGTGCCCGACCACCAGCACGCCGAGGCTGCAGGCCAGCGTCTTGCCGACGACGACCACCCCCGCGATCAACAGCGCCGGCACCGCGTACTGCCACAGCATCGCCGGGTCGATCTTCAGGCCGATCGCCACGAAGAACAGCGCGGCGAACATGTCGCGCAAAGGCTCGACCAGCTGGACCACCCGGCCGGCGCTGCGCGACTCGGCCACCACCGCCCCGGCCAGGAAGGCACCCAACGCCACGCTGAAGCCCATCCACACCGCGACCAGGCTGGCGCCGAAACAGATCCCCAGCACGCTGACCAGCAGGGTTTCGTCGCGACCGAAGCCGGCCACGTAGTCCACCAGCCGCGGCAGCAGCAGCAGGCCCAGGATCATGCCGACCACCACGAACAGGCCCAGGTGTCCGATCAGGGTGAACGCCGCCTCCGCCTGCACCGAGCCGCCGATGGCCACCGCGGTGAGCAGGGTCAGCATGATGATGGCGAGCATGTCTTCGGCCACCAGCAGGCCCACCACCAGTTGGGCGAACGGCTGCTGACGCTGGCCCAGCTCGGACAGGGTGCGCGTCGCCACCATGGTCGAGGACAGCGAAATGATCGCGCCGAGAAACAGCGCATCCATGCCCTTCCAGCCGAACAGGCTGCCGATGCCGTAGCCGATCCACAGCATCAGGCCGACCTCGCCCACCGCCACCAGCAACATGCCGACACCCACGTCGCGCAGCTTGCGCACGCTGAATTCCAGGCCCAGCGTGAACATCAGCAGCACCACGCCCAGGTTGGAGATGTCGTCGATGGCGCGCGCGTCGCCGACCAGCACGCCGGGCGTGTGCGGACCGATCAGCACGCCAGCCAGGATGTAGCCCAGCAGCACCGGCTGACGCAGGCGCTGAAACAGGATCGTGGTGGCGCCGGCCACCAGCATCACCACGGCAAGATCACGGATGAACCCGATTTCGTGCATCGCCTTCCTTCGCCGTTGCCCTCGTCGCTGCAGCATAAAGGAGCGTCGGCGAAGATCGCGTCCGCATCGCCGCAGCCGTGGCGCGATGTGATGATGCGCACGCGCAACGGCGTCGAAAAAAAGCTTGACGGGCAAGCAACCCCACCCTATTCTTCTCGGCTTCCAGCGGCGGGGCCATAGCTCAGCTGGGAGAGCGCCTGCATGGCATGCAGGAGGTCGGCGGTTCGATCCCGCCTGGCTCCACCAGGTTTTGATTCAGTGCAAGTCCTTTGCGAGAACCCGCGCATCCATGTGCGGACTTTTCGAAAAATCAACGTCCCCATCGTCTAGAGGCCTAGGACATCACCCTTTCACGGTGGCGACCGGGGTTCGAATCCCCGTGGGGACGCCAAGTTGGACCGCGCAAGCTGGAAGCTGTTGCAACTGCGGAGTGGTAGTTCAGTTGGTTAGAATGCTGGCCTGTCACGCCGGAGGTCGCGGGTTCGAGTCCCGTCCACTCCGCCACCATTCAAAACGAAAACCCGCCTGGCGCGGGTTTTTTGTTGTGGTGATTTGTGCATCCATCCATGGGCGCAAAGATCAGGACGCAGCCATGGATGGCTTTGAATGGAACCGCTATTCCCCACCGCCTTCGTGCGACTCCGGCTGCGGCTCCAGGGTGCCGGTGGAATGCCCCTGCTCGGCGAGGTATTCCAGCCATCGGGCCAGGAATCGGTTCATGCGCAGGCGGTACTGGAACACCGAGTGCACCGGGGAAAACGGGCCCAGCACCTGCCACAGGTGCCGGCCCGGGTGGCAGTGCAGCGCCTCGGCGACATGCGCATCGGTGTACATGCGCAACTGCGCCGAGGGCGCGCGCTGGCCGGTGTGCGCATCGACGAATCCGTAGGTGAGCTCCAGCTCGACGGTGTACGGGTGGTGCTCCTGCACCTGCAGGTGCACGTCCAGGCCGTCGTCCACGCTCGACACGTAGCGGCCGGCGGGAAGCTCGTGCGGCGCGAACAGCCGCGCGAGGCGGTGATAGTTCTCCGCATACAGACCCATCAGGGTCTCGAACCGTCCCGGCAGCAGGCTGTTTCGATGGTCCAGTACGGCACTCGTGGGCAACGCACAAACTCCGGATGAAAATCAGAACATGGTCCGCTCGATGCCGAAGCGGTCGAAGATCTTGCTGGCGATCTCCTCGATCGACACGTGAGTGGTGTTGAGGCTGGGTATCCCGGCCTGGCGCATCAGCCGTTCGGCCTGTTCCAGCTCCCAGCGGCATTGCGCGATCGTGGCGTAACGGCTGCCGGAGCGGCGCTGCTCGCGAATCTGCGCCAGGCGTACCGCGTCGATGGTCAGCCCGTAGAGGCGGTCCTTGTAGGGCCGCAGCCGCGCGGGCAACTCCAGTTTCTCCAGGTCCTCGTCGGTCAACGGATAGTTGGCGGCGCTGACGCCGTAATGCAAGGCCATGTACAGGCAGGTGGGCGTCTTGCCCGAACGCGACACGCCGACGAGGATCAGGTCGGCATCGGCGTAATTCACGTCGATCCCGTCGTCATGCGACAACGCGTAGTTGGTGGCGTTGATGCGCGCCTCGTACTTGTCGAAATCGACCATGCCGTGCGAGCGATTCACCGCACCGGACCGGCGCGTCTGCAGCTCTTCCTCCAGCGGACCGATGAACGGCGCGAACACGTCCAGCATCAGCGCACCGCTCGAAGCCACGATGTCGCACAGGTTGCGGTCGGCCATGGTGTTGACCACCACCGGACGCTGCCCGGTCTGTGCGTAGTTGGTCTTGATCCGCAGTGCAGCCAACTCGGCCTTGTGCGGGTTGTCGGTGAACGGCAACCGGTGCTTGTCGAACCGGACGCCCTCGAACTGCGCCAGGATGCTGTTGCCGATCGTCTCGGCGGTAATACCAGTGGAATCGGAAATGAAAAACACGGTTCGCTGCATGTGAAGCTTCCGCCGGGCCGAGTGCGCAGGCTCGCACCTTAGCGCAAGGGCAAAACGCTGTCCCGTGTTGAACGCGCGTTGACTGGTATCGGGTTGGAATGACATCGCGTGGCACTGGTCTTCTTGTGCTTCGCACCATCCGCGGCGGACAATACCAGTTTCCCGCAGCGCGCCCGCGACCGCTGGTTCCCTGCCCCCCCGTTCCGCCATCCCGAGGAGACACCCTTGAACGACCTGGTGCTTTGGCTCGATCAACTGCGCATGACTGACCTTGGCAAGGTCGGCGGCAAGAATGCTTCGCTGGGCGAAATGATCGGCAACCTAGCCAAACTGGGTGTCTCGGTGCCCGGCGGCTTTGCCACCACCGCCAGTGCGTTCCAGCAGTATCTGGAAAAGAGCGGGCTGGCCCGGCGCATCCAGGATCGACTGGCCACGCTCGACGTCGACAACGTCGATGCCCTGGTCGCGGCCGGCAAGGAAATCCGCGGCTGGATCGTCGACACCGCCCTGCCCGCCGAACTCGAGCAGGCGATCCGCGCGGCCTACATCAAGCTGTGCAGGGACGCCGGTGCCGACGACATCGCGGTTGCGGTTCGTTCCTCTGCTACCGCCGAGGACCTGCCCGACGCCTCGTTCGCCGGCCAGCAGGAAACCTTCCTCAACGTGGTCGGCATCGACGACGTGCTGCACAAGGTGAAGGAGGTCTTCGCCTCGCTGTACAACGACCGGGCCATCGCCTACCGCGTGCATCAGGGCTACAAGCACGAGGACGTGTTCCTCTCCGCCGGCGTGCAGCTGATGGTGCGTTCGGACGTGGGCGCCTCCGGCGTGCTGTTCACGCTGGACACCGAGTCGGGCTTCCGCGACGTGGTGTTCGTCACCGGCTCCTATGGTCTGGGCGAGATGGTCGTGCAGGGCGCGGTGAATCCCGATGAGTTCTACGTGTTCAAGCCGACCCTGCGCGCAGGCAAGCCGGCCGTGCTTCGTCGCAACCTGGGCGCCAAGCAGTTGCGCATGGTCTATTCCAGCGCGCCGGGCGAGCGCGTGAGGACCGAGGACACTCCGGCCGAACTGCGCCACAAGTTCTGCATCAGCGACGACGACGTGCAGGAACTCGCCCGCCAGGCGCTGATCATCGAGAAACATTACGACCGCCCGATGGACATCGAGTGGGCGAAAGACGGCCACACCGGCAAGCTGTACATCGTGCAGGCCCGCCCGGAGACGGTGAAGTCGCGCTCGCATGCGACCCAGCTGGAGCGCTTCAGCCTCAGCGAGAAAGGCAAGGTGCTGGCCGAAGGCCGCTCGATCGGCCAGAAGATCGGCGCCGGCAAGGCCCGCGTGATCCGCTCCCTGAGCGACATGAACAAGGTGCAGGTCGGCGACGTGCTGATCGCCGACATGACCGACCCCGACTGGGAGCCGGTGATGAAGCGCGCCTCGGCCATCGTCACCAACCGCGGCGGCCGCACCTGCCACGCGGCGATCATCGCGCGCGAGCTGGGCGTGCCGGCGGTGGTCGGCACCGGCAATGCGCTGGAGCTGATTCCGGATGGCGCCGACGTCACCGTGTCCTGCGCCGAAGGCGACACCGGCACGATCTACGAAGGCATCCTGAAGTTCGAGCGGATCACCGCGGATCTCGGCGACATGCCCGAGGCGCCGTTGAAGATCATGATGAACGTGGCCAACCCGGAGCGTGCCTTCGACTTCGGCCAGCTGCCGAACGCCGGCATCGGCCTGGCCCGGCTGGAGATGATCATCGCCAGCCACATCGGCGTGCATCCCAAGGCGCTGCTGGAATACGCCAAGCAGGACGCCGAAACCAAGGCAAAGATAGACGAGCGCATCGCCGGCTATGCCGGCCCGGTCGAGTTCTACGTCGATCGCCTCGCCGAAGGCATCGCCACCATCGCCGCCTCGGTCTACCCGAAGCCGGTGATCGTGCGCCTGTCCGACTTCAAGTCGAACGAGTACGCCGGCCTGCTCGGCGGCTCGCGCTACGAGCCGCACGAAGAGAACCCGATGATCGGTTTCCGCGGCGCCAGCCGCTACGTCGACCCCAGCTTCGCCGAGGCGTTCGCGCTGGAATGCAAGGCAGTGAAGCGCGTGCGCGAGGTGATGGGTCTCTCCAACGTGTGGGTGATGATCCCGTTCGTGCGCACGCTCGGCGAAGGCCGCAAGGTGATCGAGGTGCTGGCGAAGAACGGCCTCAAGCAGGGCGAGCACGAGCTCAAGGTCATCATGATGTGCGAGGTCCCGTCGAACGCCCTGCTCGCCGACGAGTTCCTCGACATCTTCGACGGCTTCTCGATCGGCTCGAACGACCTCACCCAGCTCACCCTGGGCCTGGACCGCGACTCCAGCATCGTCGCCGGCCTGTTCGACGAGCGCGACCCGGCGGTGAAGAAGCTGCTGGCCATGGCGATCAAGACCGCCCGCGCCAAGGGCAAGTACATCGGCATCTGCGGCCAGGGCCCCAGCGACCACCCCGACCTCGCGGAGTGGCTGATGGAACAAGGCATCGAATCGGTCTCGCTGAACCCGGACACCGTGGTCGATACCTGGTTGCGGTTGGCAAAGAAGAAGGCTGGCTGAGGCCAGCGCGTCCGGTGCGGCAAACATGCCGCGTTGTTTGCAAGGGGGCCGGTCTCGACCGGCCCCCTTTTTCACGTGCGTGACTTGCAAAACGCCCTTTCGGCAAGGGGATTATTCGGCCCGTCCGGGCCAGACCCTTCCGCGCCACGCGCTCCAGGGCCAGCCTGCGGCTGTTCATATTCGTTCCGGACGAATCCGTCGAACCGGACGGATCGTGCAATACGCAAAACGCCCCTTTCGGGGCGTTTTGCGTATCTGGCGGAGAGGGTGGGATTCGAACCCACGGTACGCTTGCACGTACGCCTGATTTCGAGTCAGGTACATTCGACCACTCTGCCACCTCTCCGGTCGGGTGCATGGGCGCATGCGAGCCGCGAATCATACGCGAGCAAGGGAACCGTGACAACAACCGTGGCTTGCGGCATGCTGCACAGCTTGCCCTGACACTAGCCCCATGATCGAGCTCGGACACGGAACCCATGTCGGCCTGCGCCGCACGCGCAACGAGGACACCTACCACGCCGATGTCTCGCTCGGCCTGTTCCTGGTCGCCGACGGCATGGGCGGCCACCAGCATGGCGAGGTGGCGTCGGCACTGGTGCGCGATGCGATGGTCGAGCTGGTCGGCGCCGGGTCGGGCCTGATCGAGGCCGTCAATGGTGCGGGCGAGCGATTGCTGGCGCACGCCCGGCCCAGCTTCGACCTGTTGCCGATGGGCACCACGATCGCAGCACTGCGGATCGTCGGCGACGCGTATGAAGTGGCCTGGGTCGGAGACAGCCGCATCTACCTGTGGCAACACACCCTGCGCCGCGTCAGCCACGACCATTCGCTGGTCCAGGCACTGGTGGAAGCCGGCCAGCTCGACCCGGCCCAGGCGGCGCAGCACCCGCAGCGCAACCTGCTCACCCAGGCACTCGGCGTCACCGCCACCGAGCAACTGCGCATCGGCATGGCCCGCGGCACGCTGGAACCCGGCATGAGCTTCCTGCTGTGCAGCGACGGCTTGACCGAGTGCGTCGACGATGCAGCGATCGCCCGTACTGTCGCGCGCAACGACCTCGCCGCGCAGGAATGCGCCGACCAATTGCTGTTGGACGCGCTCGACGGCGGTGGCGACGACAACATCACCGTCGTCCTCGTGCGCTGCAGCTGAAACATCGCGCCGCGCGGCTCAACCCAACCGGCGCCACACGCTCTGTCCGCCCGCGCTCTTGTCCAGCGCATCGAGCCGTCGCTCATGCTCCAGCAACTCGCTTGCCGACGCGCACAGTACACGTGGACGCACCCGCAGGGTTGCCGGCGGCAGTACCACCGCGTGTTGCGGGGTCGCTGCATCGAACTCCAGATCCAGCCCGACCTGACCCGAGGTCATGGCCAGATAGACATCGGCCAGCAGCTGCGCGTCGATCAGGCCACCGTGCAGGTCGCGACGCGAGTTGTCCACGCCCAGCCGCTTGCACAAGGCATCCAGGCTGTTGCGCTGGCCGGGATAGCGCTCGCGCGCCATCGCCAGCGTATCCAGCACGCTGCACCGATCGGCGATGCAGCCGCTGGCGGCACCGAGGCGCGCCAGTTCGGCGTCGAGAAAGCCCACATCGAACGCCGCGTTGTGGATGATCAGTTCGGCGCCGGCGATGAAGGCGAGGAACTCGTCGGCGACATCGGCAAAGCGCGGCTTGTCGAGCAGGAACTCGTCCTCGATGCCGGTGACCTGGCGGGCGCCTTCGTCGATCGCACGATCGGGGTTCAGATACGTCTGGTAGTAGCGACCGGTGAGCCTGCGTTCGACCATCTCGACGCAGGCGATTTCCACCAGGCGATGGCCCTGGCGTACTTCCAGGCCGGTCGTTTCGGTATCCAGGACGATCTGCCTCATGCCCCGCTCCTGATCGACTCGGCCTGCTCGCGCGCGGCGCGGTCGACACGCTCGTTTTCCGCGTGGCCGTTGTGGCCGCGCACCCACTGCCAGCGAACCTGGTGCGTACCCACCGCATCGGACAGGCGCTGCCACAGATCCTGGTTCTTGACCGGCTTGCGGTCGGCCGTGCGCCAGCCGTTGGCGCGCCACTTCGGCAACCACTGCTCGATGCCCTGCATGACATAGCGCGAATCGGTAGTGAGCGTGACCACGCAGGGGCGCTTGAGCGCCTCCAGCGCGCCGATCGCCGCCATCAGCTCCATGCGGTTGTTGGTGGTGGCGGGCTCCCGGCCGGCCAGCATCCGCTCGCCGCCAGGGGCCCGCAGCAAGGCGGCCCAGCCGCCCGGTCCGGGATTGCCGAGGCAGGCGCCGTCGGTAAATGCTTCCACTTCACTCATGGGTGTTCAGGTATCCCTTGTTGCCTGCAGGGCCGGGTTGGGCCGTGTCCCCGGCGACAACCTGCCCGCTGCCGGCACCGGCAGTTTCACGGGCTTGATGCGCAGCGGTGTGGCCAGTCGCCGCTGCTTGCGCGCGAGCAACACATAGCCGCCACCCAGCACGCTGTCCATTGTCGTCGAAGTCGCCGGCAGCCCCGGCCAACCGCGTCCCACGCGGCGGGCCAGTTCGATCTCCATGCCTGCATGGCGCAGCACGCGTTCCAGCTGCAGCGGAAGCTGCAGCTTGAGCGTCCGGCCCCGCGCATGCCAGCGCAACCACGGCGACCACCCGCTGACCGGATGCACACCGGTCAACGCCAGCACCCCGCCCGGCGCCAGCACGCGCAGCACGTCTTCCAGCAGCGCCGATGACACCGGCGATACCTCCAGGGCGTGACGCAGCAGGACCAGATCGAACGCGTCGGCCACGAACGGCAGCGGCTGATCCACGGCGGCACGCAGATCGCCGCCATAGCGACCGCCGTCGAGATAAAGACGAACCCAACTCCCCAGCATCGGCAACGCCGGCGGCGCCTCGTCCGCGGCGACGCCGAGCAACAACGCGTGCGTGCCGAAACAACGCTGCAACTCCGGCGCCAACACCCGCGCCTGGGCATCGCGCAACCGGCGCAGCGGTGCACTGGCGTAGATGTCGTCCTGTGGGTGCATGCAGCGGGGGTCCAGGGGCTGGCGCGAACCTCCAGTTTAGCTGCAGCGGCAACCGATCGCAGTCGCCTGACCTGGCGCACGGATCTGAATGACCGACCCACCTCTTAACACCATGCTAACGAGAAGCTGCCGATGCCCCTTTATAGTCGGGCGCTCCCATGCGGCCGGGCGGCCGCGTCTGCCGGTGACGCATCGGCATCGACGCGCCGTCGGTGTCGCCCGACCATCCGGAACCGCCTTGCACCTTCTCCCTCTACCGGCCCTCACCGACAACTACATCTGGCTGCTTCATGACGATGAAGGCCAGGCCGTGGTCGTCGATCCGGGCGATGCGGCGGTCGTCGAGCAGGCCTTGGCGCAGCACCGGTGGCGCCTGCGTGGCGTGTTGCTGACGCATCATCACAACGACCACATCGGCGGGGCGGCTGCACTGCGGCAACGCCATGACGTGCCGGTATACGGACCGCGTGATTCGCGCATCGAAGGCCTGACGCACGCCGTCGGCGATGGCGACACCGTGGAGTTCTCTGCGCCCGACCTGGTTTTCGAGGTGCTGTCGATTCCGGGACACACCCTCACCCACGTCGGCTACGTCGGCGCCGGCCTGCTGCTGTGTGGCGACACCTTGTTCAGTCTCGGCTGCGGGCGCCTGTTCGAGGGCACGCCGACCCAGATGCTCGCCTCGCTGGACCGTCTGGCGGCGCTGCCCGGTTCGACCCAGGTTTGCGCCGGGCACGAGTACACCCATGGCAACGGCCTCTTCGCCGACACGGTTGAGCCGGGCAACTCCGCGCTGCGGGAACGGCGGCGCGAAGTGGCGCAATTGCGTGCCGACGGCCAGGCCAGCCTGCCTGTCACGCTGGCCACGGAGCTGGCAACCAATCCATTCCTCCGGGTCGACGCCGACGCCGTGATCGACTGGTGCGCTGCACGCGGCGTCGACGGCAACCGCGTGTCCCGCTTCGCCGCACTGAGGGCGGCCAAGGACGTCTTTCGCGCATGAACCGGACGCCCCGACACCTGCTGCTGCCGCTGGCGCTGTCGACAGCGCTGGCCGCCTGCAGCAACATGCCTTCGCAACCGGCACGCGCACCTGTCGCCGTCGTCGCCCCCGCCAGCACGCCACCGGCGGTTGCCGCCAGTGTCGCGACTGCGGCACCTGTACCGGCGGCCGACCTGTGGGATCGACTGCGCAGCAGTTTTGTCATGCCGGATTGCAATGCCGACCCCGCGGTGCTGGCGTGGGCCGGGCGCTACACGCGCAGCCCGGCGCGGTTCGAGGACACCTTGCGCGAGGCGATGCCGCGCCTGGCCTATGTCCAGCAGGTCGCCGAGCAATACGACGTGCCCGGCGAGTTCGCACTGCTGCCGTGGGTGGAGAGCCGTTACCGCCCGGTGCAGGGACGCAGGCACCATGCTGCCGGCATGTGGCAGATCATGCCGGTGACCGCCCGCTCGATGGGCCTGCGCGTGGATCGCCATTACGACGGCCGGCTGGACATACCGGCCGCAGCGCACGCCGTGATGAAGTTGCTGCGGCAATACCACGACCGCTTCCACGACTGGCGCGTGGCCGACTATGCGTACAACGCCGGCGAGTTCAAGATACGCGGGTTGATCAGCCGCCACGGCATGCCGGCGGACAAGCCGGCGATCCCCGACCTGCCGGTACGCCGCGTCACTCGCGAGCACCTGACCCAGTTGCTGGCGATCGCATGCGTGATACGCGAGCCGTCGCGCTTCCAGGTCAGCCTGCCCAGCCTCCCGGAGTCCGAGCACCTGGTGCAGGCACCGGTGACGCATCCCGTCACGGTGGCGCGCGCCGCCGAAATGGCCGGCATGCCGGAATCGGCCCTGCGTCATCTCAATGCGGCATTCCGCGGCAACAAGCTGGATGGGCGAACGGTTTCGCACCTCATGCTGCCGGCCGGTCACGCCGGTCGGTTCGAGCTCGCCATGCTCGATGCCGCCGCGGGCTCCACCACCGCCGCAGCAGACGACGAATCGTCCCGCGGTCCTGACACGCACGTGGTCAGCCCCGGTGAAAGCCTGTGGCAGATTGCGCGCCAGTATTCGACCAGCGTCGCGCACCTGCAGCAACTGAACAACCTGGCCCAAGGCCAGGCGATCCAGCCGGGACAGGTGCTGAAGCTGGGCGACGTCGACTGAAGGCTTGCGCCGCCACTGACCTGCTCCGTGGCGACATCGTGCTCTCGGGGTCAGCCTTCGCCGGTGCGCACGGCACGAGCCATGCGCACCGGCGCCAGCCGAGCGAACCCGGCTACAGCAGGTTCTTGTTGATCTTGATCTTGGTCTTGGCGCGCAGCGTCTGGAGCAGCTCGCGCGTCGCCTCGCCGGCATAAGCCTGGGCCATCTGGCGATGCAGCATGTCGCGCTCTTCCGGCGTGATCCTGGAGAGATCGCCGGGCTGCACCTTGTCCACGGCCACCAGCGCGAAGCCACCATCACCCATGTTCACTTCGGCGAAGCTGGGCTTGTCGGGCGCCGACGGATGTGGCAACAGGTAGGCCTCCTTCAGCACCGGCGCCGGCACCTGCAGCGACTGGCCGCGCACGGCTTCGGCCACGCTGACGATCCTGGCGCCGAGCGACTTGGCCACCGCTTCCATGTCCTCGCCCTTGCGCAGGCGCGCCAGCACGTCATCGGCCTGCTTGCGGGCCGCCGCCGTGATGCGCTCCTCCAGGATGCTCTGCTGCACCTTGGCGCGAACCTCGGCCAACGGCTTGACCGCAGCCGGCACGTGCTTGTCGACGTGGATCACGATGGAGTGGTTGTTGCCCAGATCGATCAGACTCGAATTGTTGCCCTGGACCAGCACGTCGTCGCTGAATGCGGCGGCGACCACCTTTGGGTTGGCCGCCAGGCCCTTGCCGTCGGTGCGCGAGAACAGCGGCAGGGTCTGGATCGGCAGATCAAGCGCGGCGGCCGCGGGCTCGAGCGAGCCCGGGTTCGAGTAGGTCTGGTCCGCCATCTTGCCGGCCAGTTCGTTGTACTCGCGATCGCGCTCGGCAGTGGTCGCCTCCTGCAGCAACTGGTCGCGCACTTCGGCAAACGGCTTGGACTCGCCACTGCGCACGTCGCGCAGCCAGATGATGTGGTAGCCGTCGGAGGACAGCACCGGCTTGGAGATCTGCCCCTTCTGCAGCGCAAACATCGCCGAATCGAAGGCGGCGTTGGTCACGCCCTTCTCGAGCCAGCCGAGGTCGCCGCCCTGGCGCCGCGAACCCAGATCCTGTGAATCCTTTTCGGCCAGCTGGGCAAAATTCGCCGGCGTGGCTTCGGCCGCGATCTTGTCCGCGGTGGCCAGCGCAGCCTTCTGCTGTTCGGGCGTGGCGTTGGGGGGCACGTTGACGAGGATGTGCGAAACCAGCCGCTGCTCGGGCTGCACGAAGCGCTGCTTTTCCTCTTCGTAGCGCGCCTTGAGTTCCTCGTCGCTGGGGGCCGCTTTCGGCTTGAGCTTGGCGCTGTCCACCTCGACGTACTTCACCGAAACCCGTTCGGGATTCATGTAATCGGCCTGGTGCGCCTTGTACCAGGATTCGATTTGCGCGTCGGTCACCTCTTTCTCGGCGGGCTCCGGCTTCTGCAGCACGAAGTAACGCAGGTCGCGCCGCTGAGTGGCCAGGCCGAGATAGTTGTCGACGCGCTCGTGGCTGATGATGGCGCTGTCGCTGATTGCCTGCGGCAGCAGTTGCGTGGCCAGCGAGGAGCGGATCTCGTCCTCGAACATGGCCGAAGTCTTGCCGCTGCTGGTGAGGTAAGCCCGGTAGCTGGTCGGGTCGAACTTGCCGTTGACCTGGAACGCCGGGATACCCGCGATGGCGTCGCGCAGCGCCTGATCGGAGACGCGCATGCCCCAGTCGGCATTGGCCTGCAGCAAGAGCTGCTCGTCGATCATCGCGTCCAGCACACGCAGCTTGGTTTCCGTCTTCTCGAACACGGTCGGGTCGAACTGCTCGCCCTGCTGCTCGCTGACTTGCTGCCGCAACTGGTTCATGCGGTTCTGGAATGCGTTCTGGCTGATTTCCTGCTTGCCCACCTTGGCCACGAATGTGTCGTTCTGCGAGGTGAAATAGCTCTCCATGCCAAACAGCGACATCGCCAGCACGGCGAGGCCGAGAACGATGATGGACGGCCATCCGTGCATCTTGTTACGCATTGCCTGCAGCATAGAAATCTTCCCGCAACGTGATTTGGAAGCGCGCGAAGCGCATGATCCACACGAGGCACCGGATGCCTCATCGCTGCATGCCGGGGCGCCATGGCATCGCCGGAACACGCAGGTCTCAAACGACAAAGGCGCCCCACGGGCGCCCTTGCTAAACGTGGCGGAGTGGACGGGACTCGAACCCGCGACCTCCGGCGTGACAGGCCAGCATTCTAACCAACTGAACTACCACTCCGCACAATCTGGTGGGTGCTGTAGGGATCGAACCTACGACCACCGCCTTGTAAGGGCGACGCTCTACCGCTGAGCTAAGCACCCCGAAACCAAGCGCAAGCCGCTTAGTTTAGGGCATCCTTCAGGGTCTTGCCAGCCTTGAACGCGGGCACTTTCGACGCCTTGATCTTGATCGTTTCGTTGGTCCGCGGGTTGCGCCCGGTGCGCGCGGCACGCTTGCGCACGGTGAACGTGCCAAAGCCCACCACCGAGACATCCTCACCCTTCTTCAACGACTTCTGGATGGCTTCCAGGTAGGCCTCCAGCGCACGACCAGCGTCTGCCTTGGTCAGCTCGGCCTTCTCGGCAATGGCATTGATCAGATCGGTTTTGTTCATTGAAAACTCCCTCGTTCGGATTTCGCCCGCGCGATCCGTCGCGGGACGGATGACGCGGGCATGGATGGTTGGCTGGTGCCAGAGCCGTGGCGCAACTCCGCATCGCCTCGTCGTCAGCAAGCGCGGGGGCTGCGGCATCGCCTTTATACCAGTGCCCCGCCGCTATCCGCAACACAAGGCACAGCAACGTTTCCGCCGGTTCGGCATGGTCAAAAAGCGCATGCGCAAGCCGGCTCCCGACACAGCCCGGAACTTCGCCGATCAACGTCGACACGGCTGCATCACGAGCCTATCGCGCGGGTGCCTCCGGCCCGCGCGCCCGCGATCGCGCGATCAATGCGTCAGTGAGTGTCCTTCCGCCGACTCCCCGGCGACGGCTGCCGGCGGCGTCTCGCTCGCCGGCTTGGGCTGCACCGGATGCTCCAGTGCGATGTCGAGCACCTCATCGATCCAGCGCACCGGGTGGATCTCCAGCGATTCGGTGATGTTCGCCGGCATGTCCACCAGATCCTTCTTGTTGTCCTCGGGAATGATTACCGTGGTGATGCCGCCGCGATGCGCCGCCAGCAGCTTTTCCTTGAGACCGCCGATGGGCAGCACGCGACCACGCAGGGTGATCTCGCCGGTCATGGCCACTTCCGAACGCACCGGCACCTTGGTCAGCACCGACACCAGCGCGGTGCACATGGCGATGCCAGCGCTGGGACCGTCCTTGGGGGTGGCACCCTCGGGAACGTGGATGTGCACGTCGAGCTTCTGGTGGAACTCCGGATCGATGCCAAGCCGGTCGGCGCGCGCGCGCACCACCGAGAGCGCAGCCTGGATCGACTCCTTCATCACGTCGCCCAACTGGCCGGTGTGCACAAGACGCCCCTTGCCCGGCACCACCGAGCCCTCGATGCTGAGCAACTCGCCGCCGACCTGGGTCCACGCCAAGCCAGTGACCAGGCCCACTTCGTTCTGCTGCTCCTTGCGGCCGAAGTCGAAACGACGCACGCCGAGGTAGTCGCCCAGGTTCGCCGCGTCCACCTTGACGCGGCCTGCCGCGACCTTCGACTTGCCTGCAGCCGCTTTCGCCCGCGGCGTCCCGGTCTTGGCCTTGGCCTTCTTCACCTGGCCGAGAGTCAACTCCTTGACCACCTTGCGGCAGATCTTGGAAATCTCGCGCTCCAGATTGCGCACGCCGGATTCGCGCGTGTAGTAGCGCACGATGTCGCGCAACGCCTCTTCGGCGACGTCGAGTTCCTCCGGCTTGAGGCCGTTCGCCTTGAGCTGTTTCGGCAACAGATACTTGCGCGCGATGCCGAGCTTCTCGTCTTCGGTGTAACCCGGGATGCGGATGACCTCCATGCGGTCGAGCAGCGGGCCGGGGATGTTCAGCGAATTGGCGGTGGCAATCCACATCACCTCGGACAGATCCAGGTCGACCTCCAGATAGTGGTCGTTGAATGCGTGGTTCTGCTCCGGATCGAGCACCTCCAGCAGCGCCGACGAGGGATCGCCGCGGAAGTCCATCGACATCTTGTCGATCTCGTCCAGCACGAACAGCGGATTCCGTGCGCCGGCCTTGTTGATGTTCTGCACGATGCGCCCGGGCATGGAGCCGATGTAGGTGCGTCGGTGGCCGCGAATCTCGGCCTCGTCGCGCACGCCACCCAGGCTCATGCGAACGAACTTGCGGTTGGTCGCCTTGGCAATCGACTGGCCCAGCGAGGTCTTGCCCACGCCGGGCGGGCCGACCAGGCACAGGATCGGCCCCTTCATCACCGACACGCGCTGCTGCACGGCGAGATATTCGAGGATGCGCTCCTTCACCTTCTCCAGGCCGAAATGATCAGCGTCGAGCACTTCCTGCGCCATCTGCAGGTCCTTGCGCACCTTGCTGCGCTTCTTCCACGGCACGCCGACCAGCCAGTCCAGGTAGTTGCGCACGACGGTGGCCTCGGCCGACATCGGCGACATCTGGCGCAGCTTGCCGAATTCCTGCCGTGCCTTGGCCAGCACCGGCTTGGGCATGCCGGCAGCTTCGATCTTCTTCTGCAGTTCCTCGACCTCGTTGGGACCGTCCTCGCCGTCGCCCAGCTCCTTCTGGATCGCCTTCATCTGTTCGTTGAGGTAGTACTCGCGCTGACTCTTTTCCATCTGCGACTTGACCCGGCCGCGGATGCGCTTTTCGACCTGTTGCAGGTCCATCTCGCCATCGACCAGCCCGATCAGCAGTTCCAGCCGCTTGCCCACGTCGGCCGTCTCCAGCACCTTCTGCTTGTCGGCCATGCGCACGGAAAGATGCGCGGCGATGGAATCGGCCACGCGCGAGGGGTCGTCGATGCCGGACAGGCTGGCCAGCACTTCCGGCGGCAGCTTGCGGCTCTGCTTGACCAGTTGCTCGAACAGCGAGATCAGCGTGCGAGAAACGACGTCGAGCTCGCGTTCCTTCGCGTTGTACGCCGGCTCGATGACGCGCGAACGCGCAGTCAGCATGCCGTCGACTTCCTTGAAATCCTCGATCGCGACGCGCGACTGCCCTTCCACCAGCACCTTGACCGTGCCGTCCGGAAGTTTCAGCAGCTGCAGCACGCCGGCCAGCGTGCCGACCTGATGCAGGTCGGCCACCTCGGGGTCGTCGATGTCCGGGCTGGTCTGCGCCACCAGCAGGATCTGCCGTTCGCCTTCCATCGCGCGCTCCAGCGCCCGCATCGACTTGTCGCGGCCGACGAACAGCGGGATCACCATGTGCGGATAGACCACCACGTCGCGCAGGGGCAGTACCGGCAGGGTGTCCAGCGCGACGGGGGCGGGGGCTTGCTTGGCCATGGAAAAGCGATTCCTCGAATTCAAATGGGGTTTCGTCCCGACACTGCACCGGGCCCTTCAGCACGTCAAGTGGAGGCGATCCCGTGCCAGCGCAAGGCTTGCGATGGCCGCAAAACGACGCGGCCCCGGTGAAACCACCGGGGCCGCGCAACGGGCACAGCGGAGTCGATCAGGCCGCGGCGTCGCCGCCGTCGCCCGCCACGCGTTGCTGCAGGTTGCCGCGGTAGATCAGATAGGGCTCGGCCTGCCCCTCGATCACCGCATCGTCGACAACGACCTTGCTGACGTGCTCCAGCGACGGCAGCTCGTACATCGTGTCCAGCAGCACCTGCTCCAGGATCGTGCGCAGGCCGCGGGCGCCGGTCTTGCGCTTGAGCGCCTTCTGCGCGATCGCCTCCAGCGCCTCGGGACGGAACTCCAGCTCGACGTCCTCCATCTCGAACAGCTTCTTGAACTGCTTGGTGACGGCGTTCTTCGGTTCGGTGAGGATCTTCACCAGCGCGGCCTGGTCCAGCTCGTCCAGGGTGGCGACGACCGGCAGGCGCCCGACGAACTCGGGGATCAGGCCGAAGCGCACCAGGTCGGCCGGCTCCACGTCGGCCAGCACCTTGCCCAGGTTCTGCGTGCGCTCCTTGCTGCGCACCTCGGCACCGAAGCCGATACCGGTACTCTCGGAGCGCTGCTGGATGACCTTTTCCAGGCCGGCGAACGCGCCGCCGCAGATGAACAGGATGTTCTTGGTGTCGACTTGCAGGAACTCCTGCTGCGGATGCTTGCGCCCGCCCTGCGGCGGCACCGAGGCCAGGGTGCCCTCGATCAGCTTCAGCAGCGCCTGCTGCACGCCTTCGCCGGAGACGTCGCGGGTGATCGACGGGTTCTCGCTCTTGCGCGAGATCTTGTCGATCTCGTCGATGTAGACGATGCCCGACTGCGCCTTCTCGACGTCGTAGTCGCACTTCTGCAGCAGCTTCTGGATGATGTTCTCGACATCCTCGCCCACGTAGCCCGCTTCGGTCAGCGTGGTGGCGTCGGCGATCGTGAACGGCACGTTGAGCAGGCGCGCCAGCGTTTCGGCCAGCAGCGTCTTGCCCGAGCCGGTCGGGCCGATCAGCAGGATGTTGGATTTGCCCAGCTCGATGTCGTCGCTCTTCTGGCGCGACTCCATCCGCTTGTAGTGGTTGTACACGGCGACCGCCAGCGCCTTCTTGGCGCGCGCCTGCCCCACCACGTACTGATCCAGCGATTCGCGGATCTCGCGCGGCTTGGGCAGCTGGGTATGGCCGGCGGCGGCCTTCTCTTCCAGCTCCTCACGGATGATGTCGTTGCACAGCTCCACGCACTCGTCGCAGATGAACACGGACGGGCCCGCGATCAGCTTGCGTACTTCATGCTGGCTCTTGCCACAGAACGAGCAATAGAGAATCTTGCCGCTGTCGCTGGAACGCCCCTGCCGGTCGTCACTCATAACTCTCGATCCTGCTGGTAAATCCGTGTGCGCCGCGAGAATACCACAGGCCTCCGCGTCTGCCTGCAGACGCAGAGCCCATGACGGGACACCGGGTAAAGTCGTCGAATCAGGCGGATTTCACGGAATCCACGGCGCGCTTGTCGAGCACTTCGTCGATCAGGCCGTAGGTCTTGGCATCCTGCGCGTTCATGAAGCGGTCGCGTTCCATGTCCGCCTCGATCTTCTGCAGCGGCTGGCCGGTATGCTCCACGTAGAGGTTGTTCAACCGCTCGCGGATATACAGGATTTCGCGCGCCTGGATCTCGATGTCGGTAGCCTGACCCTGGGCGCCGCCGGACGGCTGGTGGATCATGATGCGGGAGTTCGGCAAGGCGAAACGCTTGCCCTTGGCGCCCGCCATCAGCAGGAACGAGCCCATGCTGCAGGCTTGGCCGATGCACATGGTGCTCACCGCCGGCTTGATGAACTGCATCGTGTCGTAGATCGCCAGCCCGGCAGTAACCGCTCCGCCGGGGCTGTTGATGTAGAAGTTGATGTCCTTGTCCGGGTTCTCCGACTCCAGGAACAGCATCTGCGCCACGATCAGGTTGGCCACCTGGTCGTTGACCTCGCCCACCAGGAAAATCACCCGCTCCTTCAACAGACGCGAGTAGATGTCGTAGGAGCGCTCGCCGCGAGCCGTCTGCTCGACGACCATCGGTACCAGGTTGAGATTCTTGATGGGATCCATGGTCATGCTCGCGGCTTGGGAGTGGACGGGCCTGGCAGTTGTCAGGCGTTGGCTGGGCGCATCACGTCATCGAAGCTCATTTCCTGCACAGTGGTCCTGGCGTGCTCGGCAACCCACTCTGCCACCTGATCTTCCATCACGCGATTCTGCAGCCCCGACATCAACTGGGGGTCGCCGTTGTAGAGTTCAATGACCTTCTCAGGCTCTTCGTAGGTCGAGGCAATCGCGGCCAGCTGCTCGGCGACCCGCTTGCGGTCGATCTTGAGCGCCTGCTTGCGCGCGATCTCGCCCATCAGCAGGCCGGCGATCACCCGCTTGCGGGCAATCGGCAAGGCGGCGTCGATCAGCTGCTGCGGCGGCTGCTGGCCTTCGGGCATGTTGCCCGCCGCCAGGGTGCGTGCCTCCGTCTGCACCATCATCTTGGGCACGTCCAGATCGCCGTGCGCATCGGCCAGCTTGCTGGCCACTTCCGACTTCAGGCGCGCCATCAGCGCGGCCTTGAGTTCGCGTTCCAGGTTGGCGCGAACCTCCTTGCGGAAGGTATCCAGGCTGCCATCCTCGATGCCGAACAGCTTGGCGAACTCCCCGTCGACCTCCGGCAGCTTCGGCTCCTGCACCTTGATGACGTGGAAACTCACCTTGGCGCTCTTGCCGGCCAGTTGCTCGTTGCGAAAATCCGCCGGGAACTCGATCGCCGCCTCGAACTGGTCGCCGGCCACGTGCCCGGCCAGGGCCTCGTCCAGCGCCGCGAACAGGGTGCCCGAACCCAGCACGCTGCCGGCGCGCTCCTGGCCTTCGGCCGGGAAACGGTAGTCGTCGGCCGTGGCGGCATACTCGAACATCATGAAATCGCCGGCGGCCGAGGCACGCTCGACCTCCTCGAAACTGCGCCGCTGCAGGCGCAGGGTTTCCAGCATGCGGTCGATATCGGCGTCGGTGACCTCGGCCGCGGCGCGATGCACTTCCAGCGCGGAGACGTCGACTTCGGGAAACTCGGGCATGATCTCGAAGGTCGCCGTGTACGCGATCTCCCCGTTCTCGGGACGGCCGGTGGTGTTGATCGCCGGATTCGCGATGGGCTGCAGCTTCTCCTGCTCCACCGCCTCGCGCAGCGTGCTGCCGATCAGGTCGGAAAGCACTTCGCCCCGCACCTGCTCCCCGAAGCGCTGCTTGATCACCGTCACCGGTACCTTGCCCGGCCGGAATCCCTTCAGGCGAACGGTGCGCCCCATCTCCGCGATCCGCGCGCTGACCTGCGTCTCGAACCGCTCCGCGGGAAACTTCACCGTGAGCTTGCGCTCCAGCGAACCGACATTCTCAACCGAAACCTGCATGACGTCTCCTGGTACTACTCTTAAGTGTTGTGACCCTGTCACAGGCGCCATGGCGGGATTCCCCGCCTGCAAAAACGACCGACCATGGTGCGAAAGGGGGGACTCGAACCCCCACGGGGGTTACCCGCTGGAACCTAAATCCAGTGCGTCTACCAATTCCGCCACTTTCGCGATGCTGCCGCCATGGACCGTGCGTGCCGGACGGCCCGGACGACCACCAGTCGTTGCCGAACACCGCCACGGGAACCCTGCGGCAGGCTTGCCCGAGTCGCGGATTCCCTGGTACGAAAGCGGATCATTTTACGGTTGCGCGGCCTTGCAGCACAAGCAGCCCCGTTGACGACCGCAACCGCCCAAAAGCAGACAGGCGCCCGGTTTTGCCGAGCGCCTGTCGTTAGTGGTGGGCCGTGAAGGATTCGAACCTTCGACCAATTGATTAAGAGTCAACTGCTCTACCAACTGAGCTAACGGCCCAGAGACTGGGTCAACCCGGAAAACCGGGGTGGAACTGGGGTGGATGATGGGATTCGAACCCACGACAACCGGAATCACAATCCGGGACTCTAACCAGCTGAGCTACATCCACCATCGTTTGATACTGGTGCGCCCGACAGGATTCGAACCTGCAACCCTCGGCTTAGAAGGCCGATGCTCTATCCGGTTGAGCTACAAGCGCAGTCATCACCAGTAGAACATGTTGCTGGTCGGGGTAGAGGGATTCGAACCCCCGACTTTTGCGTCCCAAACGCAACGCTCTACCAGACTGAGCTATACCCCGGATTCGAGCCCTCGACACAAGCACCATCGAAGCCTTGAAATGTTACGGGTGACGCTTGGCCCAGTCAATCCGTACAAGCCGCACCATCCACATGAAACTGTCGTTTCGTCGCCGCGAAGCTCTCGTCGCGATGAAAACGAAACGGGGTGCAAGCACCCCGCTCCACCGAATAAAAATGGTGCGCCCGGAGAGATTCGAACTCCCGACCACCTAGTTCGTAGCCAGGTACTCTATCCAACTGAGCTACGGGCGCACTGAAAAACTTGTCATGCCGTGCTTCGATGCCGGTGCATCGAAGCGCCGAAGCAAGAGGCGGAATTATTCAGACTCCGCGCGCATGCGTCAACCCTTTTCGCAAAATTTCTTCATCTCCGACTCGGGGACACCGCCAGTCAAGGCGGTGATTGCAGGAGACCGCAGGCAGGCGTTCGCACCGTGCCCGCGGGATCGCATCACTCGCCCAGCGACGCGCGATTCTGCGCGGCCGGATCACCAACCTTGCCCACCGGCGCTCCCGCGTCGCTTTTCGGCGGCGGTGGCGGCGGCGTCGAGCCACCCGGGGCGTTCTTGCTCCAGTCCGCCGGCGGGCCGGGCTGGCGCCCGGCCATGATGTCGTCGATCTGGTGGGCGTCGATGGTCTCGTACTGCAACAGCAGCTCAGCCATGGTGTGCAGCTTGTCGAGGTTCGCCGTGAGCAGCTCCTTGCTGCGCGCATATGCGCGATCGAGGATGCCACGCACGACTTCGTCGATCTTGCTTGCCGTCTCGTTGGAGATGCTCTTGTGCTGGGTCACCGAGCGGCCCAGGAAGACCTCGTCCTCGTCCTCGCCATAGGTGATCGGGCCGAGTTCGTCGGACAGGCCCCACTTGGTCGCCATGTTGCGGGCCATCTTGGTGGCGCGCTCGATGTCGTTGGAAGCGCCGGTGGTGACCTTGTCATTGCCGAAAATCAACTCTTCAGCCACGCGCCCGCCATACAACGAGCACAACTGCGATTCGATCGCCACCCGGTTGATGCTGTACTTGTCGCCCTCGGGCAGGTACATGGTCACACCCAGCGCGCGCCCGCGCGGGATGATGGTGACCTTGTAGACCGGGTCATGTTCCGGCACCAGGCGACCCACGATGGCATGGCCTGCCTCGTGGTAGGCGGTGAGCTTCTTCTCGTCTTCGCTCATCGCCATCGAGCGCCGCTCGCTGCCCATCAGGATCTTGTCGCGTGCCTTGTCGAGATGGCTCATGCGCACTTCGCGCGCGTTCTCGCGCGCGGCGAACAACGCCGCCTCGTTCACCAGGTTGGCCAGGTCCGCGCCGGAGAAGCCCGGCGTGCCGCGGGCGATCGTCATCGCGTTGACGTCGCTGGCGATCGGCACCTTGCGCATGTGTACCTTGAGGATCTGCTCTCGCCCACGCACGTCCGGCAGTCCGACCACCACCTGGCGATCGAAGCGGCCCGGCCGCAGCAAGGCCGGATCGAGCACGTCGGGGCGGTTGGTGGCGGCGATCACGATGACGCCCTCGGTGCCCTCGAAGCCGTCCATCTCGACCAGCAACTGGTTCAGGGTCTGCTCGCGCTCGTCATGACCGCCGCCCAGCCCGGCACCACGATGCCGGCCGACCGCGTCGATCTCGTCGATGAAGATGATGCACGGCGCGTGCTTCTTGGCCTGCTCGAACATGTCGCGCACGCGACTGGCGCCCACGCCGACGAACATCTCCACGAAGTCGGAACCGGAGATCGAGAAGAACGGCACCTTGGCCTCGCCGGCGATCGCCTTGGCCAGCAAGGTCTTGCCGGTGCCGGGCGGGCCCACCATCAGCACGCCGCGGGGGATCTTGCCGCCGAGTTTCTGGAACCGGCCGGGGTCGCGCAGGAACTCGACCAGCTCGCCGACCTCCTCCTTCGCCTCGTCACAGCCGGCGACGTCGCCGAAGTTGACCTTGACCTGGTCCTCGCCCTGCAGCTTCGCGCGCGAACGGCCGAAGCTCATCGCGCCGCGCCCACCGCCGCCGGACTGCATCTGGCGCATGAACCAGATGAACACACCGACGATCAGCAGCACCGGCAGCCAGCTGATCAGCAGGCCGATCAGCGAGAAGCCCTCGGAGGGGTCCTGGCGCACTTCCACGCCCTGGTCCTGCATCTGCTTGACCACTGCATTGGTGGAGAAGCCCAGCATCGGCGCGACAGTGCGGAAGGCACTGCCATCCTTCAGCTTGCCGCTGATCGTGGCGGGCTGGTCGGCGCTGATCGTGGCGCTGGAGACGTTGCCGCTGCTCACGTTCTGCACGAACGCGCTGTAGGCCAGGTCGGATGAACGGCTGCTGCGGGGGTTGAAGCTTTCAAACACGGTGAACAAGACCACCGCGATGATCACCCAGAGCAACACGTTTTTCGCCGTTTCATTCATGAACAGTACTCGCCAGTGGCACCGCGGCAGGTTTGCGCCCGGTCGCCAGTGCATACACCTCACGCGAACGCGCGCGCGAGGCCTTGGGTTTACGCATCGTCACGCGACTGAAGTCTGCGCGCAAGCAACGCAGATAATCGTCAAAACCGACTCCCTGGAACAACTTGATCAGGAACGAGCCGCCCGGCTTGAGCCACTGCCTGCTGAAATCCAGCGCCAACTCCGCCAGTGCCATCGCGCGAATCTGGTCGGCAAGCGCCACTCCACTCATGTTGGGGGCTATATCGCACAGTACAAGATCCAGCCGGTGCCCCTCTAGGCGGGCCTCCAGCTGGCGCAGCACCGACTCCTCGCGGAAGTCGCCCTGCAGGAAATCCACCCCGGCGATGCTCTGCATCGGCAGGATGTCCAGCGCGAACACCTTGCCGCTGTCGCCCAGCCGGTTGCGCACCAATTGCGACCAGCTGCCCGGCGCCGCGCCCAGATCCACCACGTTGATGCCCGGCTTGAGCAGCTTGTCGCGCTCGATCAACTCCTCCAGCTTGTAGACGGCACGCGAACGCAGCCCTTCGGCCTGTGCCTTCTTGACGTATTCGTCGTTGAAATGTTCACGCAGCCAGACTGCGCTGCTTTTGCTGCGGGCCATGTCTTGAGGGAATATCTGATCGGGAGGAGGCCGTTGCATGATACCCTGTGCAGTCCCTTGATCGTGAACCTGGCCTGCCCCATGCCGCTTACACCCTCGCAGATCCGCTACCTGCGCGGCCTCGCCCACGACGTGAAACCCGTCGTGTTGCTGGGCAACAAGGGCGCCACCGAAGCTGTCGTGAAGGAGCTGGGACAGGCGCTGGACATCCACGAACTGGTGAAGGTGAAGCTCTCCGGCGGCGACAAGCAGGAGCGGCAGGCGCAGATCGACGTGCTCGCCAGCGGCACCGGCGCGGAGACGGTCCACCAGATCGGCCATGTCGTGGTGCTGTTCCGCCGCAACGCCGACGAACCGGGCATCGCCCTGCCGCGCTGATGGACCTGTCACTGGAACAAGCCGATGGCTATCTGCTGGTGCGTCGGGTTGACGCACGCAGTGTCACCCTGCTCGACCGGGTCGTCGAACACAGCTTCCTGCTCACCCCCGCCGGCATCACCGAAGCATGGCCGGTCACGGCCGCAGGCAGCCTCGGCGTCGACGACGTCCCCGTGCTGCTGGCATTGAAGCCCGAGGTGGTGATCCTGGGCACCGGCGAGCGTCAGGTGTTCCCGGCCGCGGCGTTCATGGCCGGCTTCCTGCACAAGGGCATCGGCATCGAGGTGATGGACAACGCGGCCGCCGCCCGTACCTACAACCTGCTGGCCGGCGAGGATCGCCAGGTCGTGGCCGGCTTCATCCTGCCTCCCGCCTGATCGGGAACGTTCCGCGCCGCCGCGATCAGCGTGGCGGCAGGTAGCTGAGCGGGTCCACCGGATTGCCATTCTTGCGGATCTGGAACTCGAGCTCGTTGCGGGTCGCGCCGGTGGAACCCATCTCGGCGATCTGCTGCCCGGCCATCACCCGCTGGCCTTCCTTCACCAGGCGCCTGCGGTTGTGCCCGTAGGCCGACAGGAAACTGTCGTTGTGCTTGATGATGACCAATTCGCCATAGCCGACCAGGCCGTTGCCGCTGTAGACCACCACGCCATCGGCGGCAGCCCGCACCGGGTCACCCGAATTGCCCGCGATCTCGATGCCGGGAATGGCATCGCTGCCGTTGAAGCGCCCGACCACCGACCCGCCTTCGACGGGCCAGCGCCAGCTCACCCCACCGACATCACGCGCCGGGCCGGCGACCACGGGCTTGGCCACGGGTGGCACTTTCGCCGGTGGCGTGACGGAAACGCCGGCCACCGGCACGGCATCCACCGCCGGCGGCGCATGCGCCGCCGGTGCGGCGGAAGGAATGGCGGGCCGCGCTGCGGCCGTCGCCGCCGTGGCTGACACGGCCTCGGTGACCGGTTCGAACACCG
The DNA here is from genome assembly GCA_001898415.1 of Rhodanobacter sp. 67-28. GTDB lineage: Bacteria > Pseudomonadota > Gammaproteobacteria > Xanthomonadales > Rhodanobacteraceae > Rhodanobacter. The sequence continues at coordinate 80,854 of MKTU01000036.1, forward strand.
GAGCCGCGGCCGACGACGCGCCCGGCGCCCGAGCAGAACCGGCGGCCGTGCCCGGCGTGCGCGCCACGGCCGGCTTCGTCGCCGCCGGCGGCGACAGCGTCAAGCGCTGCCCCGGCCAGATCGTGTAGGGCGCCGCGATGGCATTCCACTGGGCGAGGTCGCGAAAATCCACGCCGTTGCGGAAGGCGATGGAATAGAGCGTGTCCCCTTTTGCCACCACGTAGCTGCCACCCGGAATCGGCGTGCGCGCCACGCGGGAGGACGGCGCGGCGGTAGGCGACGGGTAGCTGCCCGCGGCGGGCTCGATCACCACCGAACTGCGCATGGTGCCGCAGCCGGCCAGCAATGCCGCCGCGACAACCAGGCAGGGAAAGCGAACTGAATGATCCATGCGGTCCAGCATACCGAGGCGCGCTGCCATTTTCATGCGCACCGCGCCGCCAGTCAGCGCGGCCACAGCCACCACGCCAGCAGCACGACGAGCAATACCAGCGCGCCCCGGCCGATCCACTCGATGTTCTTGTGCAACATGCGCTCGGCGCGCTCGCCGAACAGGCGGATCAAAAGCGCCAGCAGCCACACGCGCTTGCCGCGGCCGACCGCCATGCAAGCCAGGAACGGCAGGACCGGCACGCCCACGATGCCGGCCGCCCAGGTGACGAACTTCATGGGGATCACCGGCTGCAGCGCCGCCAGCATCAATGCGCCCAGCATGGTCAACCAATGCTCGTTCATGTCCACGCGCAGATTGTTCACCCAGGCGGTGATGACCTCCTGCATGTGCATGCTGAGCAGCGGCTTCACCGACTCGTAGGCCCAGTGGCCCAGTGCATAGCCGACCACCGAGCCGAGCAGGGAAAACAGCAGCGACATGTTGGCGTAGAAGAATGCCTTGAGTCGCTTGGCCAGCATCATCGGCGCAAGCATCACCTCCGGCATGATCGGGAAGATGAACGCCTCGAAGAAGCTCAACGCGCACAGGTAGTGCAGCGCGCGCGGTGCGCGAGCCCAGACCAGTGCGCGGGCGTAGAGCGGCTCGAACAGGCGCATCAGCCGATGCCGCCCAGCAGCGGCACGAAACTCACCGGGCCGAGTTCCTCCAGCGCGAAATCGCCCTTGCCGTCGCCGCGCATGCGGATCAGGTTCTGCCGGCTCGGCGATCCCACCGGCGCCACCAGCACGCCGGCGGGATTGAGCTGTTCGAGGATGCGGGTCGGGATGGTGTCGCCCGCGGCGGTGAGGATGATCGCGTCGAACGGTGCCTCGTCCGGCCAGCCCAGCTTGCCGTCGTCGTAGCGCGAGCGCAGGTTGGTCAGGCCGAGCTGGCGGAAGCGGCGCCGCGCCTGGCGCAGCAGCGCCTCGATGCGCTCGACCGTGTACACCTCGCCGACCAGGGACGACAGCACCGCTGCCTGGTAACCCGACCCGGTGCCGATCTCCAGCACCCTGCGCGGCATCTCCTTCTGCCCCTCGAAGTGCTCCAGCAACGCTTCCGTCATGCGCGCCACCACCCACGGCTGGGAGATGGTCTGGCCGTGGCCGATCGGCAGCGCATCGTTCTCGTAGGCGTGCAGTTGCAGTGCCTGGTCGATGAAATGATGGCGCGGCACCGTGCGGATCACCTCGATCACGCGCGGGTCGCGGATGCCTGCATCCTGCAGGGAGGCGGCCAGCCGGTTGCGGGCGCGCTGCGAGGTCACTCCCTCGCCCTTGAGCTGGGCTGCAGGCAACGGATAGGTGATCATCGGTCAGGCCGCCTCGCCCTTGCTGCGGCGGCCGGCCATGCCGTCGCTCAGCGTCTTCATCCAGCTGCTGACCTTGTCCAGCGCCTGGAAACGGGTCAGGTCGACGTGGATCGGCGTGACCGAGACGAAGCCGCGACGTACCGCGTTGAAATCGGTGCCGGGGCCGGCGTCGTCCACCTCGCCGGCCGGTCCGATCCACCACATCGGTCGCCCGCGCGGATCAGTCTGCGCGATGCACGGCGCGGCACGGTGGCGCCGACCCAGCCGGGTGACCTCGAAGCCGGCGATCTCCGCCCAGGGCCGGTCCGGCACGTTGACGTTGAGGATGGTGTCTGCGGGCAGCGGATCGACCAGCAGACGTTGCATCAGCAGCAGCACCGCCTGCGCCGCGGCGTCGTAGTGCACGCCCTGGTGGTCTTCGCTGACCAGCGAGACGGCGATCGCCGGCAGACCGAGAAAGCGCCCTTCCATCGCCGCCGAGACCGTGCCGGAATAGATCACGTCGTCGCCCAGGTTGGCCGAGTTGTTGATGCCGGATACCACCATGTCGGGTTCTTCGTCGAGCAGGCCGGACAGCGCCAGGTGCACGCAGTCGGTGGGCGTCCCCGCCACACGGTAGTAGCCCTGGCCCATCGACAGTACGCGGATCGGCGCGTCCAGCGTCAGCGAATTGCTCGCCCCCGAGCGATCGCGATCCGGTGCCACCACGGTGACCTCTCCCACCGCCTGCAGGCGCTCGGCCAACACGCGGATGCCCGGCGCATCCACGCCATCGTCGTTGCTGACCAGAACTCGCATGATGCTCCGTCGAAAACTGCCTGCCGGCGCAGGAAGATCAAGCGCGGCGGTTTCGTGATGGTTGCAAGTCTACCGTAGCGCGCCCCCAAGTTTCACCGGGATTCAACGCATCGTGCCGCCGCTTCTGGCTAGGATGCGCAGATGAAGCGACCCAACCCGCCCCGGATCACCGACGACGATCGCCGCCTGTTCCGCGAGGCGATCGGCGAGGTGCAGCGACTCGCGCCGGTTTCCCCGCCGCCGGCGACCGCGAAACCCGCGCCACACCCGCGCATGTTCGAGGCCGACGAAGCTGCCGTGGCCAGCGAGTTGCTGGACATGGATTTCGACCCGGCCACGCTCGAAGTCGGCGAGGAACTCGGCTACCTGCGCGACGGCTATCCGCCCAGGTTGCTGCGGCAACTCAAGCGCGGCCAGTTCAGCGTGGGCGACGACCTGGACCTGCATCAGATGAACGCCGCCGCGGCCCAGGCCAGCATCGTCGCGTTCCTGGCCGAAGCGCGGCAAGCCGGCGTGCGTTGCGTGCGCATCATCCACGGCAAGGGGCTGCGTTCGAAGGCTGCCGGTCCGGTGCTGAAGGCGCTCACCGATCGCATGCTGCGCCGGCGCGACGACGTGATCGCGTTTGCCTCCGCGCGCCCGGCGCAGGGTGGCACCGGGGCGGTGATCGTCTTGCTGAAAGAGCAGAAGTGAGTGGAGAGGAGTGAGAACTGAGAGAGGGAACGGGTGCGCTGGTGCTTTCTCTTTCTCTCACTCTTCACTCATCTCCACTCACTCCTCGCCTTTAAGCTCGCGCACCACCACCGTGGCGTACGCGCCAGCGGGCAGCTCGAACGACAGTTCCAGCGCGTCCTCGCCAAGCCAGCGCCAGTGGAGATTGTGCGGAATCAGCCGCAGCGGGCGGCGCTCCTGATCCATGCGCGCGGCGGCCAGGCCGCTGGCCAGGTCGTCATTCGCCGCAGCGACTTCGCGCTCCAGCGCTCCTGCTTCGCCCTGGCTCGGCGGCTCGCCCTGCCCCCACAGCGGACCTGACGGATGGATGTCGGCGCGCGCCAATCGCGCGGCCAATTCGTCGTTGAACGGTTCCGGCCCGAACCACGAGCGCGAACCGGCCAGCGACCAGATTTCCCCTTCCAGCGGCCGGTCCCACGCATCGTGCTCGACCCGCGCCGCCAGTACGGCATTGAAGATGTGCGAACGCGCCGCGGACAGCAAAATCGAACGCTTGTCGCGATCCACCCGGCGCCCACCGAACATCGCGCGCGCCTGTGCCACGTTGCCGCCTTCGCGGCCGAAGCGCTGCTCGCCGTAATAGTTCGGCACGCCGCGCGCAGCGATCTGCCGCAGCACCGACTCCGCCCGCGCGCGATCGCCGCTCACCTCGCGCAACACCAGCACGAAGCGGTTGCCGCGCAGGGCGCCACGCTTGAGCTTGCGCGAATGCCGCGTCGCCGCCAGCACTTTCACCTCCGGGTGCGGGAACGTGGACCAGTCCGGATCGGGCCGGCCGGCCAGTTGCACCGAGAAGGTCTGCCGGGTCACGGCATGGCGATCCTTGAGGCCCGCATAACCGACCGCGACCTGCGGCACGCCGGCGAACTTCGCCAGCTCGCGCGCGACCCAGTCGGTGTTGGCGCCGCGCTTCTCCACCCACAGCAGCAGGTGCTCGCCGGCACCCTCGGCGTCGTAGCCGAGGATCTCCTCGACCAGGAAGTCCTCGGGACTGGCGCGCAGCCGGGCAGTCAGTGGCGGTTCGCCGAAAGCATGGGGCAGTTCTTGCATGGAGAAACGGCTTCTTTGGGCGAATTCGATCTGACGGGTGACTGAAGAGCAGGCTGGATTCCCGCTTGACCGGCCCTTCGGCCGTTGCATGGCGCCTCGCGGGAATGACGTCCTGCCACGCTCGGGTTCGACAACCTGAAACCGGGCCGGAAGGGTGACGATTACATCAGGAACACCGTCGCCAGTCCGAGAAAAATGAAAAAGCCGCCGCTGTCGGTCATGGCGGTGATCAGCACGCTGGAGCCCAGCGCCGGGTCGCGGCCGAAGCGGGTCATGCAGATCGGGATGCCGACGCCGGCGAAGGCCGCCAGCAACAGGTTCAGCGTCATCGCCGCGGTCATCACCAGGCCCAGCGAGGCACTGTCGTAAAGCAGCCACGCCACGATGCCGATGACGCCACCCCACACCAGCCCGTTCAGCAGCGCCACGGCCATCTCCTTGCGCCACAGGCGCCGCGCGCTGTCGGCGCTGATCTGGTTCAGCGCCAGCGCGCGCACGATCATGGTGATGGTCTGGTTGCCGGAGTTGCCGCCGATGCCGGCCACGATCGGCATCAATGCGGCCAGCGCCACCAGGCGCTCGATCGAGCCCTCGAACAAGCTGATCACGCGCGAGGCGATGAAGGCCGTCATCAGGTTGATCGCCAGCCACAGCCAGCGGTTGCGCAGGCTGGCCCAGACCGAGGCGAAGATGTCCTCCTCCTCACGCAGGCCGACCCGGCCCAGCGCCTCGCTTTCGCTCTCCTCGCGGATCACGTCCACCATGGCGTCGATGGTGATGCGGCCGATCAGGTGGCCGCGCTCGTCCACTACCGGCGCGGTCACCAGGTCGTAGCGCTCGAACGCTTGCGCCACGTCGTAGGCGTCGTCGGTGGGGTGGAAGGTGTTGACGTCCGGCGCCATCACCTCGCTGACCATGCGCTCGGGGGAATTGACCAGCAGCCAGTGCAGCGGCAGGACGCCAGTCAGCAGGTTGTCCTGGTTGATGACGAACAGCTTGTCGGTCTGTGGCGGCAGTTCTTCCCAGCGGCGCAGGTAACGCAGCACCACTTCGAGGCTCACGTCCTCGCGGATCGTGACCATCTCGAAGTCCATCAGCGCGCCGAGCTGGTCCTCCTCGTAGGACAGCGCCGACTGCACCTGCTCGCGTTGCTGCGAGTCGAGGCTGGCCATCAGCTCCGGCAGCACCGCCGTGGGCAGGTCTTCGACCAGGTCGGCCAGTTCGTCGGCGTCCAGCGTTTCGGCGGCGGCGAGGATCTCGTGGCGATCCATGTCCGCGATCAGCGATTCCCGCACCGCATCGGACACTTCCAGCAGGATCTCGCCGTCGCGGTCGGCCTTGACCAGTTGCCAGACCGCCAGGCGCTCGTCCAGCGGCAGCGATTCGAGGACGAAGGCGATGTCGGCCGGGTGCAGCTCGTCCAGTTGCTGGCGCAGGTCCGCCAGCACGTCCGCGGGCAGGCGGCCGTCGCCTTCGTGACGATGCAGCAGCTCGACGATGGCGTCGAGCCGATCGTGCAGCCGGTTGGCGACGCTGCGGGCCTCGATCTCGGTCATGCGCGCTCCAGCAGCACGCACGCCTGCGCGGCGATGCCCTCGCCGCGGCCGCAGAAACCGAGCCTTTCGGTGGTGGTGGCCTTGATGCTGACGCAACCGATGTCGCAGGCCAGGTCGGCAGCGAGAATTTCGCGCATCGCCTGCGCATGCGGACCGACCTTCGGTGCCTCACCGATCACGGTGACATCGGCGTTGCCCAAGGCGTAGCCATGCTGCGCCATCAGCATTGCCGCATGGCGCAGGAACTGGCGGCTGTCGGCGCCGCGCCAGCGTGCGTCGGTGGGCGGGAAATGACGGCCGATGTCGCCCAGTGCCAGCGCGCCGAAGATGGCGTCGCACAGCGCGTGGATCACCACATCGCCGTCGGAGTGCGCCACCACGCCGCGATCGTGCGGCACGCGCACGCCACCGAGCACGAGGTGGTCACCCTCGCCGAACGCGTGCACGTCGAAACCGCTGCCTATCCTCATGAACTTGTCCTTGCGAGCAGGAACTGCGCCAGCGCGAAATCCGCTGCCGTGGTCACCTTGATGTTGTCCTCGGCGCCTTCGACCAGCAACGGCGAGAACCCGGCCAGCTCCATCGCCATCGCCTCGTCGCTGACGTCCACGCCACGCTGATGCGCATCGCGCAGCGCCGCCGTCAACGGGCCACGCCGGAACATCTGCGGCGTGAACGCGCGCCAGCGCGACTCGCGCGGTTCGGTGCGCGCGACGCATCCGTTCACGTCGGCGTGCTTGAGCGTATCGCGCAGCGGCGCACCGAGCAGGCCGCCGTCGCCTCGCCCGCCCCGCTCGATCAGCTGGCCGATGTCATCCAGCCGCACGCAGGGACGCGCCGCATCGTGTACCAGCACGAACTCCGCATCGCCGACACCCGCAGGCAGCGCGTCGAGCCCGGCCAGCACCGATTCACTGCGCTGCGCGCCGCCGACAGCGGTCAGCACCGGCTTGCCGCACACGTCGCGCAGGCCCGGCCAGTGCCGGTCATCGGCCGCGAGCGTCACCAGCAGGCCGCCGATCCGCGGATGCGCGGCGAGGCGCGCCAGCGTGTGTTCGATCAGTGTCCGGCCAGCCAGCAACTGGTATTGCTTGGGCAAGTCGCCGCCGGCCCGCACGCCCCGCCCGGCCGCCGGCACCACGCACCACAACGTGGTGCCGGTCATGGCGAGCCGCGCGCAGCGGATGCGGCCGTGGCCGGCGAGCTGCCCGCGCGCGCGGGCTCGACCACCTGGTAGAACACCTCGCCGGGCTTGATCAACCCCAACTCGGTACGCGCGCGCGCCTCGACCGCCTGGTCGCCATGCTTGAGGTCGTGCACGTCGGCGGCCAGCGCCTGGTTGCGCTTCTGCAGGCGCGCGTTGTCGCCGGTCTGCTTGTTCACCGCGATGCGCAAACTGTCCACCTCCTGCATGCTGCCGCTGCCGAACCACAGCTTCAGCTGCAAGCCGACCAACAGCAGCAACAACAGCAGGGCGATCCAGCGCAGCATGGCGGCGTGTCCCGCTCAGCCCGGCAAACGGCCGAGGTTGGGGAACGCCTCGCGACCGGCGTAGCGCGCAGCCGAGCCCAGCGCCTCCTCGATGCGCAGCAACTGGTTGTACTTCGCCACGCGGTCGCTGCGGCACAGCGAGCCGGTCTTGATCTGGGTCGCCGTGGTGGCCACCGCGATGTCGGCGATGGTGGTGTCCTCGGTCTCGCCGGAGCGGTGCGAGATCACCGCCGCGTACTTCGCCGCGTCGGCCATGGCAATCGCCTCCAGCGTCTCGGACAGCGTGCCGATCTGGTTCACCTTGATCAGGATCGCGTTGGCGATGTTCTTCTCGATGCCCTCGCGGAAGATCGCCGGGTTGGTCACGAACAGGTCGTCGCCGACCACCTGCACGCGCTCGCCGATCGCGTCGGTGAGCAGCTTCCAGCCGTCCCAGTCGCCTTCGGCCATGCCGTCCTCGATGGTGACGATCGGATACTGCTTCGCCCAGCCGGCGAGCAGGTCGACGAACTCGGCCGAGCTGTACTGCTTGCCTTCGCCGGCGAGGTCGTACTTGCCGTTCTTGTAGAACTCCGAGCTGGCCGCGTCGAGGCCGAGCAGGATCTCGCTGCCGACCTTGTAGCCGGCCTTGTTGATCGCTTCGAGGATGGTGTCGATCGCCTCGACGTTGGAGCGCAGGTTCGGCGCAAAGCCGCCCTCGTCGCCCACCGCGGTGGCGAGGCCACGGCCGTGCAGCACGCTCTTCAACGCATGGAAGATCTCCGCGCCGGCGCGCAGCGCCTCGGCGAAGCTCGGCATGCCGACCGGCAGGATCATGAACTCCTGCACATCGACGTTGTTGTCGGCGTGCGCGCCGCCGTTGATGATGTTCATCATCGGCACCGGCAACGCGCCGGGCTTGCCGTGCGACAGGTACTGCCACAGCGGCTCGCCGCGCGAAGCTGCCACCGCGTGCGCCGCCGCCATCGACACGCCGAGCAGCGCATTCGCACCCAGCCGGCCCTTGTTCGGCGTGCCGTCCAGCGCAATGAGCTTGGCGTCGAGGCCCTTCTGATCGGCCGCATCGAAACCCTTCAGCGCATCGGCGATGGTGCCATTGACGTTGGCTACCGCGTTCTTCACGCCCTTGCCGCCGTAGCGCGACTTGTCGCCGTCGCGCAGCTCGACCGCCTCGCGCGAACCGGTGGAGGCGCCGCTCGGCACCGCGGCGCGGCCGAAGCCGCCGCCGGCCAGGGTGACTTCGGCTTCCAGCGTGGGGTTGCCGCGCGAGTCGAGGATTTCACGGGCGTGGATGCGGGTGATCAGAGTGGTCATGGTTATCCGTCAGTGAAGTGTTGTCGTAGGGGCCCGCTCGCGGGCGATGCTTTTACAGATCCCGAATCCCCGCTCTCAGCAGACGAACGTCCGGTCATCCCGACCCAACAGCATCGCCCGCGAGCGGGCTCCTGCAGGCGTGGTCACACGTCCTGTTCGAGGAAGCGGTGGCGCTTGGTCACGGCGTCCAGTTCCAGCAGGGTTTCCAGCAACGCCTCCATCTTGCCCAGCGGCCACGCATTCGGGCCGTCGGACAGCGCCTTGCTCGGATCGGGATGGGTCTCGGCGAACAGGCCGGCCACGCCGACCGCCACCGCCGCGCGCGCCAGCACCGGCACGAATTCGCGCTGGCCGCCGGAGCTGGCACCCTGCCCGCCCGGCAACTGCACCGAATGCGTCGCGTCGAACACCACCGGGCAACCGGTCTCGCGCATCACGCTGAGCGAGCGCATGTCCGAGACGAGGTTGTTGTAGCCGAAGCTGGCACCGCGTTCGCAGACCATGATGTGGTCGTTGCCGACGGCCCTGGCCTTGGCCACCACGTGCTTCATGTCCCACGGCGCCAGGAACTGGCCCTTCTTGATGTTTACCGGCTTGCCGGCACGCGCCACTTTCTGGATGAAGTCGGTCTGCCGGCACAGGAAGGCCGGCGTCTGCAGCACGTCGACCACCGATGCCACCTCGTCCATCGGCGTGTACTCGTGCACGTCGGTGAGCACCGGCACGCCGATCTGGCGCTTCACTTCGCCCAGGATGCGCAGGCCCTCTTCCAGGCCGGGCCCACGGAAGCTCTCGCCGGAGGAGCGGTTGGCCTTGTCGAAGCTGGATTTGAAGATGAAGGGGATGCTCAGCCGCGCGGTGATTTCCTTCAGCATGCCGGCGGTGTCCAGCTGCAGCTGCTCGGATTCCACCACGCAGGGGCCGGCGATCATGAACAGGGGTTGGTCGAGGCCGACCTCGAATCCGCAAAGCTTCATGACTCTTTCCCGTTCAAAGCGTTCTTGATTCCATCATGCCCGCATTCGCGGGAATGACAGCCACGAGGGTGTCGCGTTGCCGCGTCATGCCGTCGCCTGCACCGGCGCCAGCTTCTCGCCGGCGCGCACGGCCTTGTACTCGCGTGCCGCGCGCACGAAGCCGCTGAACAGCGGGTGGCCGTCGCGCGGGGTCGAGGTGAACTCCGGGTGCGCCTGGCAGCCGAGGAACCACGGATGCTGCTGTTGCGGGAGTTCGACGATCTCCACCAGCAGGTCGTCCATCGACTTGCCGGAGATCACCAGGCCCAGGTCCTCGAACGTCTGCCGATAGCGGTTGTTGAACTCGTAGCGATGGCGATGGCGCTCGCGCATGACGTCCTGCCCGTACATCGCGCGCGCCAGCGTGCCGGCCTTGAGCCGGCATTCCTGCGAACCCAGGCGCATGGTGCCGCCCAGGTCGGAGCGGTCGTTGCGCTGCTCGACTTCACCGGTCGCGGTGGTCCACTCGGTGATCAACGCGATCACCGGGTTCGGCGTGTTGCGGTCGTTCTCGCTGGAATCGGCGTCGGTCAGGCCAGCCACGTGGCGGGCGAAATCCACCACCGCCGCATGCATGCCGTAGCAGATGCCGAAATAGGGCACGCCGTGCTCGCGGGCGTACTTCGCCGCCAGCACCTTGCCCTCGAAGCCGCGCTTGCCGAAGCCGCCGGGCACCAGGATGGCGTCGGCCTTGCCCAGCACCTTGGCGGCGCCTTCGGCCTCGACCTGCTCGGAGTCGATCCAGTCCAGGTTGACCCGTGTCTGCTGCTTGATGCCGCCGTGGCGCAGCGCCTCGCCGAGCGACTTGTAGGCGTCCTTGTGCTCGACATACTTGCCCACGATGGCGACGGTGACCTCGTCCTTCGGGTGCTCCACCGCGTCCACCGTGCGCTGCCACTCGGACAGGTCGGCCGGCTTGGCGGCCAGGCCGAGCTTCTTCACCACGATGTCGTCCAGGCCCTGCTGGTGCAGCCACAGCGGCTGCTTGTAGATCACGTCGACGTCGGCCGCGCTGATCACGGCGGATTCGGGCACGTTGGTGAACAGCGCGATCTTGCGCCGTTCGGCCTCGGGCAGCGGCTCCTCGCAGCGGCACAGCAGGATGTCCGGCTGGATGCCGATCGAGCGCAGCTCCTTCACCGAGTGCTGGGTCGGCTTGGTCTTGATCTCGCCGGCGGCCTTGATGTACGGCACCAGGGTCAGGTGCATGAACACCACCTTCTCCGGACCGTGCTCGATGCGCAACTGCCGGATCGCCTCCAGGAACGGCAGCGACTCGATGTCGCCCACGGTACCGCCGATCTCCACCAGCGCCACGTCGAAGCCGCGGGTGGCCTCGTGGATGCAGTGCTTGATCTCGTCGGTGATGTGCGGGATCACCTGCACGGTGGCGCCGAGGTAATCGCCGCGACGCTCCTTGCGGATCACCGCCTCGTAGATCTTGCCGGTGGTGATCGAGTTCTTGCCGGACAGGCGGGTGCGCACGAAGCGCTCGTAGTGGCCAAGATCGAGGTCGGTCTCGGCGCCGTCGTCGGTCACGTAGACCTCGCCGTGCTGGAACGGACTCATCGTGCCCGGGTCCACATTGATGTAGGGATCGAGCTTCATCATGGTGACCGAGAGGCCGCGCGCTTCGAGGATGGAGGCGAGCGACGCCGCCGCGATGCCCTTGCCAAGCGAGGACACCACACCGCCGGTGACGAAAATCAGGGGGGTCATGGAAAGCAGCCGTGCGGGAAATTGGCATTTTAGCTGCAGAACCGTCCGACGGCGAGATGGCGTGCGAAAAATCGACCCCATCGGTTCATTTCCGGGGCAGCGCGTGCATGAAAACGGCAGATGGCGCCTGCTAGCATGACAGGATGAACAATCCCGTCCCCGCCCGTCTCGCCGCCTTGCGCGCGGCCATGCAGCAGCACGGCGTCGCTGCCGTGCTCGTTCCCAGTGCCGATCCGCATCTGTCCGAGTACCTGCCGGCGCACTGGTCGGCACGGACATGGCTGTCCGGGTTCGACGGATCGGCCGGCACGCTCATTGTCGGTCGCGAGCAGGCCGGGCTGTGGACCGACTCGCGCTATTTCGCGCAGGCCGAGCAGCAGCTGGCCGGCAGCGGCGTCGCGCTGATGAAGCTGCGCGTACCGCACACGCCCGAGCATCTGGAATGGCTGCAGCAGCAACTGCATGACGGCGACGTGCTGGCGGTGGCCGGGGACAGCGTGGCGGTCGCCACCCGGCACCAGATCGAACACCGGCTGGCGGAGACCGGCGCCACCGTGCGCACCGACCTCGACCTGCCGGGCGAGATCTGGACGGATCGCCCCGCCCTGCCGGCGTCGCCGGTGGTCGAGCACGCGCTGGCCTGGGCCTGCATCCCCCGCGCGGAAAAGTTCGCGCGCCTGCGCAAGGCGATGCGCAAGCTCGGCGCCAGCCATCACCTGGTGTCAAGCCTCGACGACATCGCCTGGCTGACCAACCTGCGCGGCAGCGATGTCGAGTGCAACCCGGTGTTCCTCGCCCACTTGCTGGTACAGGCCAACGCCGGCGCCACCTTGTTCGTCGGCCGCGCCAAACTCGATGATGCGCTGGTCGCGGCACTGGCCGCCGACGGCATCGGCATCGCCGATTACGCTTCGGTCACCTCGGCGTTGCCGGAGCTGGGCGCGGACGACCGCCTGCTGCTGGACAGCGGCCGCGTGGTCAGCTCGATCGCCGCGGCAATCGCGCCGGAGGTCACACGCATCGAGGCGCCCAACCCCAGCACGGCGTTCAAGGCGATCAAGAGCGCCGCCGAACTCGACCATGTCCGCGACGTGATGCGCCGCGACGGCGCGGCGCTGGTGCGCGGTTTCCGCCGGCTGGAACAGCGGCTCGCCGCCGGCATGACGCTGACCGAGCTGGACGTGGACACGCTGCTGCACGAGGAACGCTCGGCCCAACCCGGCTGGGTCGGCGAGAGCTTCGCCACCATCGCCGGCTACCAGGCCAACGGCGCATTGCCGCACTACCGCGCCACGCCGCAGTCGCACAGCACGCTGCAGGCAAAGGGCCTGCTGCTGATCGACTCGGGCGGACAGTACCTCGGCGGCACCACCGACATCACCCGCGTGCTCGCCCTGGGCGAGACCACCGCCGAGCAGCGCCGCGATGCCACGCTGGTGCTGAAGGGCATGATCGGGCTGTCGCGCGCGCGTTTTCCCAAAGGCGCCAGCGGCCCGCAACTGGATGCGCTGGCGCGTGCGCCGCTGTGGGCGGCGGGCATGGATTACGGCCACGGCACCGGCCATGGCGTGGGTTATTTCCTCAACGTGCACGAAGGCCCGCACGGCATCCGCGCACCGGTGCCCGGCGGCGCACTGGTGCCGCTGGAGCCGGGCATGATCAGCTCGATCGAGCCGGGCCTGTACAAGCCCGGCCGGCACGGCATCCGCCACGAAAACCTGGCCGTGGTGGTCGAGGCCGACCGCACCGAGTTCGGCGAATTCCTCGCCTTCGAGACACTCACGATGTGCCCGTTCGATCGCCGCGCGCTCGAACCGAACCTGCTCAACCCGGAAGAGCGCGCCTGGCTGGACGACTACCACGCCAACGTCCGCGCCGCGCTCAGCCCGCTGCTGGCCGACGCCGATCTGGAGTGGCTGAACCGCCACTGCGCGCCGCTGTAGGCCGCGCCCTGCGGCAGGCCCCATGGACCTGCCGTCGCGCCGCGGGTCACAGCCCCAGGTTGTTGTGCTCCAGCACGCGTTCGGCGCGATAACTCGAACGCACCAACGGCCCGGCGACCGCTTCCACGAAACCCTTGCCCAGCGCCAGTTCGCGATAGGCACGGAATTCGTCCGGGGTGACGAAGCGCTCCACCGGCAGGTGGTGCGGGCTGGGCCGCATGTACTGGCCCAGGGTGACCACGTCCACGCAGGCGGCGCGCATGTCGTCCAGCGCCTGCTCGATCTCGGCATCGGTTTCGCCCAGGCCCAGCATCAGGCTGGTCTTGGTGAGCGTCCTGGGCGCGTGGCGCTTGGCGAACGCCAGCACGTCCAGGGTCTGCTCGTAGCCGGCGCGCGGGTCGCGCACCGGATGGGTGAGGCGGCGCACGGTTTCCAGGTTCTGCGCGTAGGTGGCCAGGCCGGCGTCGAGCACGGTGGCGACGCTGGCATGGTTGCCGGCGAAATCGGGCGTAAGCGCCTCCACCGCGGTGTCGGGCGAACGCAGGTGGATGGCCTTCACGCAGGCGGCGTAGTGGGCGGCGCCGCCGTCCGCCAGGTCGTCGCGATCCACCGAGGTGAGCACCACGTACTTCAGCCCCATCAGCGCCACCGCGTCGGCCACCTTGGCCGGCTCCAGCGGGTCGAGCCAGCCGTTCGGGTTGCCGGTGGACACCGAGCAGAACTTGCACGCGCGCGTGCACACCGAGCCCATCAGCATCAGCGTGGCGGTGCCGCGGCCCCAACACTCGGCGATGTTGGGGCACTTGGATTCGGCGCACACGGTGTTGAGCTGGTGCGTGCGCACGATGTCGGCCACTTCCTCGCAATGCGCGCCGCTGGGCAGCTTCACGCGCAGCCATGGCGGCTTGCGGCTGACGTCGGGCTCATGGCTGTGCGCGTTGGGCTTCTGGCCGCCCTTTACCGCACGCGTGCCCTGCGGACTGGTGAACTTGCTGCCGTCCGGGATGGAAGGGTTGCTGGACATGGGGATGTGGGCTGGCTGGACTGCCGCCAGTGTCGCGCGCCACGCCTGCGCCTGCCCTGATGCACGTCAAAGCAGCCGGGTCGATGCCACGCGCCGCATGCCGATCAACCGCGCCGTGGCGGCACCAACCGCAGACGGGGGGAACCGTTCTGCTGGTTGGGGCTGAGCAGTGCCTGGATCTCGTCCGGCTGCAACGGATACGAGTAGAGGTAGCCCTGCCCCTCGACGCAACCGGCGCGCAGCAGGAACTCGTGCTGCGCCTCGGTCTCGATGCCTTCGGCGATGGTGACCAGGCCCAGGCTGCGCGACATCGCCAGCATCGCCTCGGTAATCGCCGCGTCGTTGGCGTCGCCGGGCAGGCCGGTGACGAAAGAGCGGTCGATCTTCAGGTAAGTGACGGCCGGCAGCTTGAGGTACGCCATCGAGGAGTAGCCGGTGCCGAAATCGTCGATGGCCACGTCGATGTTCAGCATGTCCAGCGTCTGCATGGTGCGCTGGGTGTCGTCACCCAGCCGCAGCATCGCGCTCTCGGTGATCTCCAGCAGCAGGCGGTGCGGCGAAACGCGACGCGACTGCAAGGTACGGCTGACCCCGTCGACGAAGGATGGATGGCCAAACCAGCGCGCGGAGATGTTCACCGCCACGCGGATCGGCGGCACGCCGGCCAGGTCCCAGGCCTGGATCTGGGCGCAGGTGGCCTGCAGCACCCATTCGTCGATGCGCCGGATCAGGCCCAGACTCTCCGCCACCGGGATGAACTCGCCGGGCAGTACCTCGCCGCGCTCCGGATGCTGCCAGCGCAGCAGCGCCTCCACCGCGACGATGCGTCCCGTGCGCAGCTCGATGCTGGGCTGGAACACCAGGTCGAACTCGCCGCGACTCAGTGCCTGGCGCAGTTCGGTCGCCAACTGCAGGCGCCGCCGGTTGTCGGCGTGCATCATCGGCGTGTAGAAGCGGAACGCGTTGCGCTCCTCGGTCTTGGCCGCATACATCGCCGCGTCGGCGTTGGCGATGAGGGCTGCCGCGTCGTTGCCGTCCAGCGGGTAGCCGGCCACGCCGATGCTGGCGGTGAGCACGACCTCGTAATCGTCCAGCACCAGCGGCTCGGACAGCGTCGCCAGCAACCGGTTGACGATCGCCCGCGCATCCTCGCGCAGGCTCAGTCGCGGCAGCAGCACGGTGAACTCGTCGCCGCCGATGCGTCCGGCCACGTCGCCGTCGGAGAGCTGCCGGCTGATGCGCTCGCCCACTTTCACCAGCAAGCGGTCGCCGATCGCGTGACTGTAACTGTCATTGACGATCTTGAATGCATCCAGGTCGATGAACAGCACCACCACCGCCAGGCGCTCGCGCTCGGCCAGTGCGATCGCCTCGCTGCAGTGGCGCTCGAACTCGGTGCGGTTGACCAGACCGGTGAGGGGATCGTGCCGGGCCAGGTGTTCCAGCCGGCGCTGGTTGGCCTTGGCCTCGTGGATGTCGGTGCACACCGCCACGTAATACGTCACTTGGCCGTCGCCATTGCGGATCGCGCTGAGGCTCAGGTGTTCGGGATAGGTCGTGCCGTCGGCGCGGGTGCTCAGCACCTCGCCGATCCAGTTGCCGCCGGCGGCCACCTCGTCCCAGATGGCTTTCGGCAACGCACGCCCGTCCGGCAGGCGGCGCGTGTCGCCCAGCCGCCGGCCCTGCAGCGCCAGGCTGCTGAAGCCGGTCAGTTCGGTGTGTGCCGCGTTGGTGGAGGTGATCCGCTGCTGCGCATCGGCGATGACCACGCCTTCGGCGATGCTGGCCAGCGCCTCGGCCGCCACCCGGCGCTCCTGTTCCATCGCCACCCGCTCGGAGATGTCGCGGATGATCGCCTGGCACACCGGCAACTCGCCCCAGCTGGCAACGCTGGTCTGGGTCTCCACCGGGCGGGAGCTGCCGTCGGCGGCCAGCAGCGCGTTGGTGGCGGCACGCCCCGCCTGCTGGCCGGCCAGCGGCTGCAGGAACAGGTGCACGTAGCGGTCGCCGATCAGCTCCTTCGCGCTGCGCCCGGTCCAGGCCGCCGCCGTGCGGTTCACGTCGAGAATGCGTCCGCTGCCTTCGTCGATCATCACGATCGCGTCGGCGGCGCTGTCGAACAGCAGGCGGTAGCGCTCCTCGGTGCCGCGCACGCTCGCGAGAATGCGGCGGGCCATGCCCAGCCAGAGCAGCGCGGCAATCAGCGCCGCACCCAGCACACTCCAGAACAACACGCGGCCCATCCACACCGCTCCATCGGCGATCTGGCGCGAGAACACCGCGCTTCGCGGTGCGATGTAATTGTTGATGTTGCGGATGCGTTCGCGTTGACGGGCGACTTCCTGTGCCGTCATCGTCCCGTTGGTGTACCCGGCGGCGAGCGAATCGGCGATCGTGTTCAACTCGTGAATCGACGCGTCGGTGGAGCGCCAGGCGTCCAGAGCGTCGCGCATGTAGGGCGCACCGGAAAAGTGGTGCAGTACAAAGATGACGCCCGGTATCGCGATGGTGACCGTGTCGCTGCGGCGCAGCGCCCCAGCCACTTCCTCGTAGTCGTAATTGCCGGAAAGGATCTGATCGCGGGCCGAACGATCCGCCATCAGCACGCTGTAATTCGCCCGGTAACTGGTCAGTTCGGCCGGATCACCGGAAATGGCATAACTTTCGAGCGCAATCACGCTCTGTTTCTGCGCCTTGGACCAGACGCTCTCGCCGTTGAGGAAACCGGCGAGAGCGACCTGCAACTGCAGCGCCCCCCAGGTCAATGCCAAGATCAACACCAGCATGCCCACAAGCGCGTACACAAGCGGTACCAAGCGCCGTGTCAGTGGTCGTTGCGAACTGAGTTGCGAACTGCCCATTGCGCCCCTTGGCTCGTGATTGACACATCACGTTCTGGCAACACAACTGCTCGACACCTGAAGAATCAGGCTACAGCTTCCTTCAACACATCCAGAACACGACGTGGCTTGACGCAGCGATCAGCAAGTATCCGCATGCTGGTGTAACTGCGCTTGATGCATTCGCCGATATGTGCCACTTCATCAGCGGCGGGCTCGGTTCCCATCAGTGTACAGACTATCTCCAACGCCTCCCACGGATGGGTATCGTCATAAGCGGCGTGCAACTGAAGCCAGCGCAACGTACCGGCCCTGCTCTTTTCCGGAAACCGCTCGGCGTAGCGCTGGCTTTCGTAGATTAACTGTGACCATTCCCCGGTTGCCCCTTCCACCGCATAGTTGGTCGCCGCGATGCCGGCCGCCAGGGTGTCTCTCTTACTGACGTCTTCGCACCAATTGGCAAGCGTATCGGTCCCGTACGGTGGCGTCCCGTTCAACAACTCCTCCCGCGGAATGCCCACGCCTTCGGCCCAATTGAGCCAATACTCGGCATGGTTCTGTTCGACGCGGATGTTGCGCACCAGCCAGCGCCGCGCGAGGTTGTCACCGGCACTGCGTCCGAATCGGGTCTTCAACAGGCTCTGCGCCATGTAGCCCGGAAAGCGTTCGATCACCGGCCAGATGCCAATCATGAAGTTGGCGGTGCCCGCCTGACCCAGGTCGCCATCGATCATGGCCTGCCACAACGGGTGTTCGATCACGCTGCGCTTGGTGCTCTCGCAATCGGCCACCATGTCCTGCGCCCATTGGGGGTAGCTGGTCAGTTCGGTGAGCGGGCCGGTACGTTCAAAACGGGTGTTCATCGTCCATCTCCTTACAGGTGGGTGTTGCGGTGGTTCGCCATTGCCTGACCGTGCGCTGGATTGCTGCCGGCCTCGATCGGGCGCCGCCTTCTTCGGCGACACCACGAAAATTCATGCATCGGCCGCACTGGCCACCGGCAGCACGAACCCGGGCCAATGCCCGACTCGCGCGCGACCATCGTGCCGCCTGCAGCGGTTGCAGTGTGGATACCATGTCGCAGTCCACGCATCCGCGCCACCCGGCATCGTTTGGACGTCCGGACCCGGATCGGTTTTCGCGGGGTTCGAGAGTGGGCTGACGGCGACCACGCCGCAGCGGCCGAGTCGCCGCACAGGACCCGCGGCAGCGCCTCGCGGCGCATCGGCCGGCCGGGCGCATCAGCGCAGCACCCCGACGGTGGCATACCGATGAAGCCTCTTGTCGTCGTCGCCCTGCCCGGTCGATTGCATGGACACCCCCGCGGGAACTATGCCGCAGATGGCGACGACGCGCGAGCCGAGCCGCGGATGGTGACTAGCCGAAGGAACGCCGTCGCGGTCCCGTCAATGCACCGACGGCGCCATCGGCGCCAGCACCGCCTCGGTCACGCTGCTGCCGTCGTGGCCGAACACGGAGTGGTTTTCCTCGGTGCGCCGCGACACCGCCAGCAGGCGCGTGCCGACCTGCTGCAACGCGTAGTCGGTGGTGGTGCCGAACTCGATGCTGATGAGCAGCTTGCGCCCCTTGATCGCCAGCATGTTGCGCACCGCCACCGGCACGCCATCGGCGCCCAGCCACACACTGAGCTGGCCGACGTACTTCTTGACCGACATCTCCTTGTTCGCTGACGGCGGCATCGGCACGTCGAACACCAGCAGGCGCGCCGGCTTGCCGTTGCGGGTGTCGTCGCGCTGGCTGGCCAGGGTCGCGCCGTCGAGCTGGCGCAGCAGCACCGGCGCGTAATTCACCATCGGCTGCACGTTGACCGGGCTCAATTGGCCGAGCAGGTCCTGCACCGGCGTCGGCGCATCCTTGTTCTTCGCGTTCACCGCCGCCTCGGCCGCGGCACGCTGCAGCAGCTCCGGCGAAAAATGCAGCTCCAGGCCATCGGTGCCGCTGCGCACGCCCAGCTGCAGCTGCGCGCGCTCGATCTTGCCGTCTTCCTTCTTCACCGTGCTGCTGACGCGCGCCGTGGCCAGCAGCGGCTGCGCCGGCTGCAGTTTGCCCAAGGTGGCACGCAGGTTGGACACGGCATCGGCCCGGGCCAGTGCCGGCAAGGCCAACGCGGCGAGCAGCGCGGCAAGGATCACGCGTGAGGTCATGGTACGGTTCCGGTCGCCAGGGGCGGCCAGTATCGCCTGCCCGGGCGGCGCGCACACGGTCGGCGCCGCCCGCAGTTCAACCGGCGTGCTTGTGCGGTACCGCGCGTACGGTCGGCTCGAACAGGATGCCCACGCGGCTGGCCGGCGCATCGCGATACAGGCCCAGCACGCAGTGCTCCGCGCGCAACGCAAAGTCCGCGTAATAGACCACGCCCGGATAGGGCACGAAGGTCAGGTCGGGCGAACACGAATACATCCGCTGGTAGCCGCTGGCCACCAGCACCTTGAACAGCATCAGGCGCTCGCCCGTCGGCACCTGCAGCTCGCCGTGGCTGCTCTTGAGGTCGTAGCACCGGCGACCATCGCAGAAACTCAGCGGCATCGCCTGGCTGGCCAGGTTCGGCGACAGCTTGATCGTGGCCAGCGGCTGGCCGGCCGCCGGCTGGTACATCGGCAGCCCCGCGCAGCCGCCAAGAACGGCAGCGGCCACGGCGGTCAGCAGCCGGCGGGTGACGTGATCGGCGCTCATCGGTGGCCTGCCTGTGCATGGACATAAGAGACGTAGCGCTTCTCGATCTCGCCCGCGTCGAGGTCGCCGGCGGAGTAGTCCTGGTCGAACAGCACGAACACCCAGTCGCCCATGTCGCCCGCCACCCGGCCTACGGTGAGGTCCATGGTGGGGCGGTCGCGGATGGCATCCGGCAGCGATTCGTACAGGCGGAAATACCGTTTGTGCCGCTGCAGCGCCAGCTCGGCGCAGCGGTACATCAGATAGGCGTGGGTGGTGTCGCGGTCGATGTAGCCGTTGCCGGAGAAACCCACCTTGAGCAGTTCACCCGGGCCGGGCTGCTCCCAGTAACCGCCGGTGTAACCGCGGATCACCCCCTTGTCGGAGTGATAGCCCGTGGCGCAGCCGCCAAGCAGCAGGGCGGCCACCATCGCCCACATCCTTCTTCCCATCCCCTTCCCCCGTTCCCTCGCCAGCCTGTCGCGGCGAAAAGCCGCCTCGATGCGTATCCGCCGACGCGTGCCGCGCGATGATGCACGGCCACCCCGGTGGCCGCAAGCGCTTCAGGCCAGGGCGCGGCGCAACTGGGCGAACGCCCTGGTGATGGCGTGCGGATCGATCACGCCGTAGCCGAACGTCACCGCCGGCTCGATCGTGCGCGTCATCGCGTAGCTGGCGGTGGATTCGGCGCCGACGGCGTGGCGCAGGATGATCGGCATGAGCCGGGCCGCCCGCGCGGGATCGCGGAATCGCGCGGCCAGATGCAGGCCGGCTTCGGAGGGAATCGGTTGCAACCAGCGGCCGAGTTCACCCTGCAGCGCGTCGAGCAGGGCCGCGCGACGCTCGGCGTAGATCGGCCGCATGTGGCGCACGTGCCGCGCGAGGTGGCCGTCGCGGATGAAGGCGGCAAGCGCGGCCTGGGTTATGCCGTCGCAATGCGAGTCGACGCAGTGCTTGACGGTGACCAGCCCGCTGCGCGCCCACGCCGGCGCCACCACGAAGCCCTTGCGCAGCGAGGGAAACATGCTCTTGGAGAAAGTGCCGACGTAGAACACCAGGCCGTCGCGGTCCAGCGTTTGCAGCGCATCGAGCGGACGGTCGCCGAAGCGGAACTCGCCGTCGTAGTCGTCCTCCACGATCACCGCATGGCGACGACGCGCGAAGTCGAGCAAGTCGGCACGCCGACGCAGCGACATCGCCACGCCGGTGGGCGACTGGTGCGACGGGGTGACGCTGATGATGCGCACGTCGTCGGGCAGGCGCTCGACGCACAGGCCCTCGTCGTCCACCGGCAGCGGCACCAGTTGCGCGCCGGCGGCGGCGAACGCGGCGCGCACCGGCGGGTAGCCCGGTTCCTCCACCGCCACCTTCGTCTGCCCCGGCGTGACCAGCAGGCGGGCGATCAGGTCGAACGCCTGCTGCGCGCCGGAGGTGACGATCACATCGTCGGCGCCGCAGGCCACCGCGCGGGTGAACGCGACGTGCTGCGCGATCGCCTCGCGCAAGGCAGGGATGCCTTGCGACGGCGCATAGGCGAACGGTTCGCGGGCGCTCTGGCGCAGCGTCTGCGCCATCAGCCGGCGCCACACCTCGTGCGGAAAATGGCGGTGGTCGGGAATGCCCAGACGGAAATTTCGCTCGGGCAGGCTGCGCGCCGGCGACGGCTGCAGGAACGGCGTGCGCCATGCCGGCGCGAAACGCGATTCGTCCGCGCCCGTGTGCACCGGCCTGGATCGCCGCCGAACGAACTCGGCGACCCGCGGCCGGGCGCCCTGACGTGGGGCCAGGTAACCCTCCGCGATCAGCAGGTCGTAGGCGGCGACCACGGTATTTCGCGCCACGCCCAGGGCCTCGGCCACTTTCCGCGTGGCGGGCAACGCGGCGTGTGGTGGCAGGCGGCCGTCCAGGATCGCCGCGCGCAATTGCTGGTGCAGCGCCTGCGTGAGCGTGCCTGAGCCACGCGGCAGCAGCACGGGGAACGGAAAAACTGGTTCCATGGAATCTCTCGGGAATGGATCAATCACAGGTCCAGATTATGCCTAGAGTCGGCACCGTACGGCGGGCGCCGCCCGCCGTTCCCGAGTCGAAAAGCCGGCGGGCACCACCCCGCCCCAAGCGAGGCCAGACCATGACAAACGCCATCTGCGAAACCTGCGGCACGCAATACCCGAACGTCCCCACGCACTGCGCCGTCTGCGAGGATGAGCGCCAATACGTCGGCGCGCGCGGCCAGACCTGGACGACGCACGACGCCCTGAAAGCCACCCACACGCTGCGCCTGCAGGACGAAGCCGGCGTGCTCGGCATCGGCCTGGCGCCGGATTTCGCCATCAACCAGCGCGCGCTGTACCTGCCCACCGACGCGGGCAACATCCTGTGGGAAGCCTTGAGCCTGGTGACCGACGAGGCGGTCGCCGCCCTGAAGGCGCGCGGCGGCGTGGACCTGATCGCGATCTCGCACCCGCATTTCTACGCTTCGATGCTGGAGTGGAGCGAGGCGTTCGGCAACGTGCCGATCCTGCTGCACGAGGCGGACCGCGACTGGGTGCGCCGGCCGTCGCCGAACGTGCAGTTCTGGCGCGGCGAGGTCTACCGCCTGTCCGACGCGGTGACCCTGATCAACAGCGGCGGCCACTTTCCCGGCAGCACCGTGCTGCACTGGAAGAACGGGCCGCGACCCGGCGGCGCGCTGTTCTCCGGCGACGCGCCGCATGTCGCCAGCGACCGCCGCCACGTCTCGTTCATGCACAGCTACCCCAACTTCATGCCGATGCCGGCGGCCGACGTGCACCGCATGCGCTCGCGCCTGGCCGGCTGCGACTTCGAGGACGTCTACGGCTTCACCTGGGGCCGCAACATCATCGGCGGCGGCCGCGCGGCGGTCGATGCCTCGTTCGCACGCTATCTCGCCGCCATCGCCGCCTGAGGACACGCCATGAATCGTTCCGCCCGCCTGCACGACTATCTGCCCGCCCGCTTCAGCACCGCCGCCGCGCGGCACTGGGTGCCCTCCTCCACGCCCGGCAAGTCGTCCAGCCCGTTGCGCTTCTTCGCCGGCGACCGCGGTTTCGTCGAGCTGCTGCGCATGGAACCGGGCACGGTGATGCCGCTGCATCGGCATACCGGCGAGATCCACGCGTACAACCTCAGCGGCACGCGCAAGCTGTGCACCGGCGAGCTGATCGGCCCGGGCGACTACGTCTACGAGCCGCCGGGCAACACCGACTGGTGGAAGATCGTCGGCGACGAGCCGATGCTGGCGCTGGTGATCGTGATGGGCACGGTCGAGTTCCTCGGCCCGGGCGGTGCGGTGACCGCCCGCGCCTCGGCCAGCACGCAACTGGCGGAGTACGAACGCCATTGCCGCGAGCTGGGCGTGGCGATGCCGGATGTGCGGGACCGCTGAACGTGGCTCGGCGGCGACGCAGCCCGGGCGGCGGCGGCAACCTTCGCCGGCCGTGTCGAAATCGCTGCGCGCCAATCGTCTTACGGGAGACGAGCAGCGCCGCTCTCCGTATCCCCCACCACCGGAAAACCCCGCCATGCCCAAGATGATCTTCGTGAACCTGCCGGTCGCCGACCTCAAGAAGTCGATGGCCTTCTACGCATCCCTCGGCTTTGCGAACAACCCCCACTTCAGCGACGACACCGCCGCGTGCATGGTGTGGAGCGAGGCCGTCCACGTCATGCTGCTCACCCACGCCAAGTGGCGCGGCTTCACCGAGCGGCCGCTGCCGAGCGAAGGCGCCAGCGAAGTGATGCTGGCGATCTCGCTCGACGACCGCGCCGCGGTCGATGCCATGAACGGCACGGCCGCGGCGAACGGCGGCACGGCCGACATCAACCCCGCGCAGGATCACGGCTTCATGTACAGCCGCAGCCTGGCCGATCCCGATGGCCACGTGTGGGAAGCATTCTGGATGGACCCGGCGGCCATCCCGCCGGGTTGATGATGTCCGCTGCCGTGGTGGCCGCTGACGCAGCGCCCGGTACCGTCATCGGTCGCTGTAGCGGCCGTCCTGTTCGCGGGCGCGGCCCAGCGCCACCAGCATGTCGAGCAGTTGCGGCAGGCGTTTCTTCCACGGGCCGCGGGCGGTGAAGCGGGTCGCCAGCGCGTCCGCGTCGAGCGCGACCGGACTGGCGGCGAGCGCGTCGGCTACGGCACGCACCTGGGCCACCGCGTCCTTCGGCCACGGCAGCGGCTTGGCCGCGGCGGCCGGTGCAGCGGCTTCGTCCCCGCCCTGCCCGGCGGCAAGCTCGGCCTGCTCCGGTGCCGCCTGCGCGGTCGGGTGCTGGAATGCGGGGCGCAGCCAGCGGACCAGGCCGCGCGCTTCTTCCGCCGCGCGTTTCGCATTGAGCGCCACCAGCCGTTCGAGGATCGCCTCGCCGAAGGCGCGCTTCGCCTCGTCGCGGCTGGCGCCATCGGCGGGTGCGTCATTACCGTGCGCCACGCGCAGCAGCGGCAACAGGTCGCCCCAGCCGTAGGCATCGAGCACCGCCGCGTCGATTTCGTCGTGCAGCTGGCGCAGCACCGAGACCAGGCCGTGCTCGTGGATCACCCGCTCCTTCGCGGTCAGCGGCTCGCCGCTGCGCAGCTTGTCCAGCACGTTGTACATGCCGGTGAGGGTGAGGTCGGGGTGCGCGGCTTGCTGGTGTTTGCGGTGGGCGTCGAGTTGTTCGGCGAGGTTAGACAGGTGGGTTTGTTGTTGCTCGATCATCACTTTCGGGAATGGAAAGGGATCGAAGCAAAGCGTGTTGTTGTAGCGTGGAGTCGGCCCTAGGTCTGCACCTGCTGCTAGTGCCCACGTGGTGTGAACACAGCTCGACAACACGCCAAAGAGGGCAGCGTCGTCGATGGCAATTCCAAACAAGGAGCCGTCCCAGAGCCGATCCGCTGACACGAACGTGAAAGCCCGGTGCTTGGTAGTTTCTAAAGTTGCAACGTAGCGTCGGAGCCCCTTTAGTCCGTTTCGGATCACCGGCCGATCCCAGGCAAACTTCCACCATTGCTCGCGTATGGAAGGACGCGCGTTCTGGTCGCGGATCGGCTTCACCTCGGTCAAAAGTTTCTGATACGCCGCCGACGAAGTTGCCCTCGCTTGTTGTTCTGTCATGCCAAAGAAGTCGATGACGAGACGTCCTCCTGTTCCATTGAGCACATCCTTGGGCCCAACCATCAAGCGTCCAACAGGCAAGCCAGTTACTGGATTTATCTCAGGGAACGTATCGCCATCGTTCGCGTAGAAGCCGTCACCTACCAATTTGATTCCTTGACCCGAGAGGCCGCGGTTCGCGCGAAGGCGTGTGGCGCCAGCAACGTTGGCTCCAGCGGTCAGGTCGACGTGAATCGTTCCGAGTTTTGTATGGGTGACGATCTCGTATTCACCGGTCGACCCTTCAGTTTCGCCTAAAAGCGAGACCTGCCGGCCTGGCTGGGTTCCGGCTTGTCCAACGGTCATCGCAATTCGAACTGCCGCGCCATCTGCCGTATCCACCCACGGATGATCGGGGATAGCAAACACCAGGGACAGCGGCCGAGCCTTTCCTTTTCCCTCCGGGAGAAGGGAAGAAGACAATGCGGCTTCGATGACGCGGCGGTTGAAAGTCTGGCTGATCGAGTTCGTGGTGATGAAGCCGAAGCGTTGCAGCGCGCCGCGCTGCGTCAACACGGCAGCGTGATGCCACCAGTACATGACGAAATCGGCGGAATCGGGCATGTCCGGCCACGCACCGCGCAACGCTTCGACGTAGCCATCACCCAACGCCGCACGCATCCGCTTGTTGCCAATAAACGGCGGATTCCCCACCACGAAATCCGCCTCCGGCCACGCCGCCTTGCGCGGGTTCACGTAGCGCTCCAGCGGCACGCGCTTGCTGTCGTCCGGCACGTCCTCGCCGGTGACGGGCGAGGGCTTCATGCTCACGCCGTCCCAGCGACTGACCGGCACGCCGCGTTCGTCGAGCACGTACTCCATGCGGTCGTAGGCCAGCACCGCATCGCGGTTCTCGATGTTGCGGAAGTCGCGGATCACCGGCTGCGGCGGGTTGATGTCGCCGCGGGTGCGGTAGTGCCATTGCAGGTAGCCGATCCACAGCACCACTTCGGCGATGGCGGCGGCGCGCGGGTTCAGCTCGATGCCGAGCAGCTGGTGCGGGTCGACGGTTTCGCCGCCGAGCGCGTCGGCGCGCTCGCCATCCAGCGCCAGGCCGGTCTGGCGGTAGCCGAGTTCGTCCAGCGCGTTGAACACTTCGCCTTCGAGGCGCTTCAGGTGTTCCAGCGTGACGTAGAGGAAGTTGCCGCTGCCGCAGGCAGGGTCGAGCACCTTGACCGTGCACAGGCGGTGGTGGAATGCGCGCAAGGTCTTCACCGCCTCGTCGGCCTTGCCTTCGGCGGCGAGGGTGAGCGCGGCGGCATGGGCGTCGCTCCATTCGCCGCGCAGCGGCTCGATCACGGTGGGCAGCACCAGCCGCTCGACGTAGGCGCGCGGGGTGTAGTGCGCGCCGAGCTTGTGCCGCTCGCCGGGGTCGAGCGCGCGTTCGAGCAGGGTGCCGAAGATGGCCGGCTCGACGTGTTCCCACTTGGCCTTGGCCGCCTCGATCAGCAGCGCGACCTGCTCGCGGGTGAGCGGCAGCGTGTCGGGCTGCTTGAACAGCTTGCCGTTGAAGTGCAGCACCTCGCTGGCGATGGCGCCGCTGAAGCCGCCCTTGTCCATGTCGTGCCAGAGCAGGCCGAGCATGCGCATGGCGGTGTCGGGCTGGTCGGCGTATTTCAGCAGCAGGTCGCGGAAGCTGTCGCTCGGCAGCAGCTTCACGTCTTCGGCGAACATGGTGAACAGGCAGCGCATCAGGAACTGCGCGACCGCCTCGGCGCGGTGGCCGGCCGCTTCCAGGCTACGCGCCAGGGTGGCGAGCCGCGCGGCAATCTCGCGGGTGACGCGGGCGGATTCGCGACTGGGGTCGAGCGCGAGCGGGTCGGTCCAGATCGTGCGCAGGCGCGCGCGGATCTTTTCCTCGCGCAGCTCGTCGAGCGCGATGCGGTGGCTGCGCGGGTCGGGGAACGGCGTGTAGGTGGCGCCGGAGCGGCTGAACTCCGCATACAGCTCGATGCGGTTGCCCACATCCACCACCAGCAGGAACGGCGGGCGGCCCTCGCTGGCCGGCAGCGCGCGGGCGTACTGCTCGGCCTGGCTGCGTGCGCGCAGCATCGCGTCGTCGAAGCCCTTGGTGTGGGTGGGTGCCTTGAGCTTCTTCGCTTCGAGCACGAAGCAGCCGCGCTTGTACAAGTCGATGCGTCCGGCCGAGCTGCTGCCGTCGCCGTGACTGAAGGTGACCGGCCGCTCGAACATGTATTGCTGCTCGGCATCCGGGTGCGGCGCTTCCACGTCGAGCAGCCGGCACAGGTCCAGCGCGAAGCTCTGCGCGGTGGACAGCTCCGAGGCGGTGACGCCGCGCCATTTGGCGATGAAGGCGTCGGCGGCTTCCATGCGGGTGGTCGTCATGAGTGCTTCACCGCGACGGCGAGTAGGTGTTCCACGATCATTCCTTTCGATAGCCCCGCCGCCGAGGATATCCGGTTCCACGCCCTGCCCTCACTTCGCCGTCTGCGCCGCCGCGTGCAAAAGCTCAGGCCGAACCCGGCCGCCGCTTGCCGGCCGCGGCCACGCGCTTGGCCGGCGCGCTCTTGCGCGTGGCCGGTGCGCAGGTGCCGCCGGACTGGCTGCAGCAGTGGTCGGTGAGGTAGCCGACCAGCGCGTCCATCGTCTCGATCACCGGCGCGTAGTAGATGAAGCGACCGCTCTGCCGGCTGCTCACCAGGCCCGCGTGCGACAGCTCCTTCAGGTGGAAGGACAGCGTGGCGTTGGGCAGGCCGAGCTGCTCCGCGATCGCGCTGGCCGCCAGTCCTTCCGGCGCATGTTCGATCAGCAGCCGATAGACCGCCAGGCGCGACTCCTGGGCGAGCGCGGCGAGGATGGTGATGGCTTGCATGTTCTGCATGGCGCTACTCCCGGGCCGATTCATACCAGCGCTTGCTGCGGTTGACGATGCGCACCACCGACAGCATCACCGGCACCTCGATCAGCACGCCCACCACGGTCGCCAGCGCCGCGCCGGAATGCACGCCGAACAGGCCCACCGCGGTGGCCACCGCCAGCTCGAAGAAGTTGCTGGCGCCGATCAGCGCCGACGGGCCGGCCACGCAGTGCGGCACGCCGAAGCGGCGATTGAGCCAGTAGGCCAGGCCGGCGTTGAAGTACACCTGGATCAGGATCGGCACCGCCAGCAGCGCGATGATCGCCGGCTGCGCAAGGATCTGCCGGCCCTGGAAACCGAACAGCAGCACCAGGGTGGCCAGCAGCGCGCCCAGCGATACCGGCCCCAGCCGCTGCAGCAGTTTCTGCAAGCGCGTCTCGCCGCCGTGCGCCAGCAGCTGGCGCCGCAGCAGCATGCTGAGTGCCACCGGCACCACGATGTACAGCAGCACCGACAGCAGCAGCGTGTTCCACGGCACCGTGATCGAGGAGATGCCCAGCAGCAGCGCCACGATCGGCGCGAACGCCACCACCATGATGGCGTCGTTCAGCGCGACCTGGCTCAGCGTGAACGCCGGCTCGCCGTGGCACAGGTTGCTCCACACGAACACCATCGCCGTGCACGGCGCGGCGGCCAGCAGGATCAGGCCGGCGATGTAGGAATCGAGCTGTGCGGCCGGCAGCTGGCCGGCGAAGACGTGGCGGATGAAGATCCATCCCAGCAGCGCCATCGAGAACGGCTTCACCGCCCAGTTGACGAACAGCGTGACGCCGATACCCTTCCACTGGCGGCGCACGCCGCCGAGCGCGCCGAAGTCGATCTTCAGCAGCATCGGGACGATCATCAGCCAGATCAGCACGGCGACCGGCAGATTCACCTGGGCCACCTGCATGCCGCCCAGCGCCGCGAAGCTGCCCGGCAGCAGGTGGCCCAGCAGCGTGCCGGCGATGATGCACAGCAGTACCCAGAGGCTGAGCCAGCGCTCGAAGAAGCCGATGCGGGCACCGTCCGGAGAAACCGCGTCGACGGCGAGTGCGGCGGATGGCTGGTTCATGCGCGGGCTTCCTCGCCGGTGAGGCTGCCGATGCGGTCGAGCGCCTCTTGCAGCTCGTCGCGGCCCATCGTTTCCACCGGCAGCTGCAGCAGCGCGGTGATCCGCCGCACGATCAGCGCGTACGCACGCCGGAATGCCGCGGCAGCGTCTGCGTCCCGCGCGGCAGCCGGATCGGGCAGGCCCCAATGGCTTTTCACGAAGTCGCCGAACAGCACCGGGCAGGTCTCGCTGGCGGCGTTGTCGCAAACCGTGATCACGATGTCCAGCGGCGGCGCACCCGCTTCGGTGAAGCGGTCCCACGACTTGCTGGCGAGTCCCTCGGTGGCGATGCCGTGGGCCTGGAGTTCCTCGATCGCATGCGGATTGACGCGCCCGGTCGGCTGGCTGCCGGCGCTGAACGCCGCGAAGCGCCCCGCGCCCAAATGATTGAGGGTGGCCTCGGACAGGATGCTGCGGGCCGAATTGCCGGTGCAGATGAACAAGACGCGACACGGGTGCATGAGGAATGATTCCGGGTTGGCTTCTATATTTCCATGATTATAGAATTGTCAAACCAACGCAACAGGAATCGCCGTGATCCCGGACCTGCCCCATGTCGCCGCCGACGTGCTGGACACCCCCAGCTTGGCCAAGCTGTCCTTGCCGGCCGACGCCGGCCACCCGCCGCGCATCCTGATCCTGTACGGCTCGCTGCGCCCGCAGTCGTTCAGCCGCAAGCTGGCGCTGGAAGCCGAGCGCATCCTGCGCCACTTCGGCGCCGAGACGCGGGTGTTCGACCCGCACGAACTGCCGCTGCTGGACAGCGTGCCGGCCAGCCACCCCAAGGTGCAGGAACTGCGCGCGCTGTCGCTGTGGTCCGAGGGCCAGGTGTGGGTCAGCCCCGAGCGGCACGGCACGATCACCGGCGTGTTCAAGAACCAGATCGACTGGCTGCCGCTGGAAGACGGCAGCGTGCGGCCCACGCAGGGGCGCACGCTCGCGGTGATGCAGGTCAGCGGTGGCTCGCAGTCGTTCAACGTGGTCAACACCCTGCGCGTGCTGGGCCGCTGGATGCGCATGCTGACCATCCCGAACCAGTCCTCGGTGGCCAAGGCCTGGCAGGAGTTCGACGACGACGGCCGGATGAAACCCTCGCCGTTCTACGACCGCGTGGTGGACGTGATGGAGGAGCTGTTCAAGTTCACCCTGCTGGTGCGCGGGCGCAGCGACTACCTGGTCAGCCGTTACAGCGAGCGCAAGGGTGCCGCCGCGGCGAAGGCGCTGACGGCGGCGGCCGAGGTGCTGGAAAGCGCGGCGACGGCGGGCAAACCCGCCTGCTGCAGCGGAACGTGTTGAGCCCGCGACTCCCGCCTGCCGCAACCGCCGATTAGACCGGCGCGTCCTCCGCCGCCACGAAGCCACCGGTTTGCCGCTTCCACAGCCGCGCGTACAGGCCCTCGTGCGCGATCAGCTCGGCGTGCGTGCCGGTCTCGACGATCTGTCCCTTGTCCAGCACCACCAGCCGGTCCATCCGCGCGATGGTAGAGAGGCGATGGGCGATCGCGATCACCGTCTTGCCCTGCATCAGGATGTCCAGGCTGTCCTGGATCGCCGCTTCCGCTTCGGAGTCGAGCGCCGAGGTCGCTTCGTCCAGCACCAGGATCGGCGCGTCCTTCAGCAGCACGCGGGCGATCGCGATGCGCTGGCGCTGGCCGCCGCTGAGTTTCACGCCGCGCTCGCCGACCAGCGCGTCGTAGCCGCGACGGCCCTCGCCATCGCTGAGCTGCGGGATGAACTCGTCGGCGCGCGCCTTGCGCACGGCTTCCATGATCTGCGCTTCGCTGGCGTCGGGACGGCCATAGAGCAGGTTGTCGCGGATCGAACGGTGCAGCAGCGAAGTGTCCTGGGTGACCACGCCAATCTGCGAGCGCAGGCTTTCCTGGGTGACGTGTGCGATGTCCTGGCCGTCGATCAGGATGCGCCCGGCCTCGAGGTCGTACAGCCGCAGCAGCACGTTGACCAGGGTGGACTTGCCGGCGCCGGACGGGCCGACCAGGCCGATCTTCTCGCCCGCGCGCACGTCCAGATCCAGCCCGGCGATGATGCCGCCACGCTTGCCGTAGTGGAAGTGGATGTGCTCGAAGCGCACCGCGCCGTTGGTCACCTCCAGCGGCATCGCGCCTTCGCGGTCCTGCACCGCGCGCGGCTGCGAGATGGTGGTGATGCCGTCCTGCACGGTGCCGACGTTCTCGAAGATGCCGTTGACCACCCACATGATCCAGCCGGACATGTTGTTGATGCGGATCACCAGCCCGATCGACAACGCAATCGCCCCGGTGGTCACCCGCCCCTCGCTCCATAGCCAGATCGCCAGCGCCGAGGTGCCGGTGATGAGGAAGCCGTTGAGCGCGGTGATGCTGACGTCCATGGCCGTCGTCAGGCGGGTCGTCAGGCGATGCTTGTCGATCAACTCGCCCATCGCCTCGGCCACGTACGCCTCCTCGCGGCGCGTGTGGGCGAACAGCTTCAGCGTCATCACGTTGCTGTAGCCGTCGACGACGCGGCCCATCAGCTTCGATTTCGCCTCCGAGGATTTCCACGAGCGCTGTTTCACCCGCGGAATGAAGAAGGCCAGCAAGCCGATGTAGCAGAAGATCCACGCCGTCAGCGGTACCGCCAGCCAGCCGTCGGCCTGCGCGAACAGCGCGATGGCGCTGCCGGTGTAGATCACGATGTACCAGATCGCGTCCACGATCTGCACGGCCGAATCGCGCAGCGAGGCGCCGGTCTGGATGATGCGGTTGGCGATGCGCCCGGCGAAATCGTTCTGGAAGAAGCCCAGGCTCTGGCGGATCACGTAGCGATGGTGCTGCCAGCGGATGCGGTTGGTGAGGCTGGGCAGGATCGCCTGGTTCACCAGCAAGTCGTGCAGGCCGCCGAGCAGCGGCCGCGCCACCAGTGCGACCAGCGCCATCCAGATCAGCGCCTGGCCGTGCAGGCGGAACAGGTCCGCCGGCGTGCCGCTGGCCATGTCCACGATGCGCCCGATGAAGCCGAACAGCGACACCTCCACCACCGCCACGCCAAAGCCGACCACCAGCGTGGCGGCGAACACCGGCCACACCTGGCGCAGATAGAACACGTAGAAACGCCACACCGGCCGCGGCGGCATGCCGTCGACCGGTTCCTTGAACGCGTCGATGAGGGATTCGAACCAGCGAAAGATCATGGGCGGCACGCAAAAGGCAGGTTCTCTAGCGTGGGTGCGCGGCTGGCTGCATGCAAGGACCCACGCGTGACCAGCGGCGGCGACTGCGGCAGGCCAGACGCGCTTGCCCGCGCGTGCCACCGCGCAACCAAGCTGAACCGTCGCCGTGCCTTCCGCCGCGCAGGACGCCAACACGATTGACCGCCTGTCGCACCGCTCCGATCATGCGCGGATGCCCACACCATGCCGCCTCCTCCTGCTTGCCCTGCTCGCCTGCGGCAGCCTCGCCGTGCACGCCCAGCAAGGCGACGCCGCGCCGGCATCGGCGGCGAGCGCCGCCACGCCGGCGCAGTCGCTGGAGCAGTTGGACGATCGCCTCGATGCACTCAAGGCAGCACTGAAGGACAAGCAAGCCGCCAGCTCGCTCGGCGACCTGCGCAACGACGCGCTGGCGGTGCAGGACCAGGCGCGGCAACTGGCCAGCGACCTGGCGCCCCAGCTGGCCGCGCTGCAGGCGCAGCTCGACGTGCTGGGCCCGCCGCCGGCCAAGGGCGCGGCGCCGGAAGCGCCGCAGGTCGCGGCCCAGCGGCGGCAACTGGACAAGGCCGGCGCCGCGCTGGATGCACGGATCAAGCAGGCGCAGCTGCTGGGCCAGAACGCGCTGCAACTGGCCGCGCAGATCACCGGCATGCGCAACGACGCGTTCCAGGCGCGGCTGGCCTCGCGCACGGCATCGCCGTTCGGCCGCGCATTCTGGAGCGAGCCGGCGCGCAGTTTTCCCGATGACCTGGCACGGCTGGACCGCCTCGGCGGTCGCGTGGCCGATGCCTGGAGCGAGGCGTGGGAAGCGCCGAACCGCACGCCGCTGCTGCTGTGCCTGATCGGCGCGTTGCTGTGGCTTGGCGTGGGCCGCTGGCTGCTCGATCGGCTGCTGCTGCGCCTGGCCACGCGCCACGTGCCGGACGGCCACCTGCGCCGCAGCGCGATGGCGGTGGCGGTCGCGCTCACCGCGCTGCTCACCACCGGCATCGCCGCCCAGCTGGCGTACCTGGGCCTGAACTGGAACGACATCCTCGCGCCGGATCTGGACGCGCTGGCGCGCTCGGCGGTACGGCTGGTGCTGTTTGCGGCGTTTGTCACCGGGCTGGGCCGCGCGCTGCTCTCCGTGCGCCGGCCGAGCTGGCGCCTGCCGCCGCTGTCCGACCTGGCTGCGCAGCGCCTGCGCATGCTTCCCTGGCTGCTCGGCGCCGCCGCGTTGCTGTTCGGCCTGGTCGAGCGCATCAGCCGCACGATCGGCTCCAGCTTGCCGACCACGGTGGCCACGCGCGGCGCGGTGGCGCTGGTGGTCAGCGGTCTCATCGCGGCGGGCTGGTGGCGTTTGCGTGGGGCGCGGCGGCAGGCGGCGGCCGAGGGCGTGGTCGAACATCAGCCGTTGTGGGTCGGCGCGCTCGGTGCCGGCGCAGTGCTGGGCGTGCTGGTGAGCTGGCTCGGCGTGGCCACCGGTTACATCGCGCTGGCGTTCTTCGCCGCGGTGCAGATGCTGTGGGTCGGCGTGGTGGTGGCCAGCGCGTGGCTGCTCGGCCACCTGTTGAACGACCTGATCCACGTCGCGCTGTCGCCGCACGAACGCGGCGGCCAGCGGCTGCAGGCATCCTTCCAGCTGGCGCCGCATGCGCTGGACCAGGCCGCCACCCTGCTCGCCGGCATCGCCAAGGTGCTGCTGACCCTGCTGGCCATCGCCATCGTGCTGACCCCATTCGGCGCCGGCCCGGGCGACCTGCTGGCCAGCGCCCTACGCACCTTCGGCAACCTGAAACTGGGCGATCTGCCGATCAATCCCGGCAACATTTTCCGGGCGGTGCTGGTGCTGGTGGGCGGCGGCGTGCTGCTGCACATGCTCAAGCGCTGGCTGCGCGAGCAGTTGCTGCCCAAGTCGACGATGGAACCGGGCATGCAGGATTCCATCGTCACCCTGCTCGGCTACCTCGGCGGCCTGCTGGTGCTGGTGCTGACCCTGGCCGCGCTGCACGTCAACCTGACCAGCATCACCTGGATCGTCAGCGCGCTGTCGGTGGGCATCGGCTTCGGCCTGCAGGCGATCGTGCAGAACTTCATCTCCGGCCTGATCCTGCTGGTGGAACGGCCGGTGAAGGTGGGCGACTGGGTCAGCCTCAACGAGGTCGAGGGCGACATCCGCCGGATCAACGTGCGCGCCACGGAGATCCAGTTGTGGGACCGATCCACCGTGATCGTGCCGAACTCGCAGCTGATCACCGAGAACGTGCGCAACGTGACCCAGGCCAACGCGCTGGGCCGCGTGCAGATCAAGCTGCCGATGCCGCTGGACACCGACGCCGACAAGGTACGGGCACTGGCGCTGGAGGTGCTCGGCGCACACCCGGGCACACTGGCCGCGCCGGCGCCCTACGTGCAACTGGAGGGCCTCGATGCCGGCTCGATGACCTTCAACTGCGTGGCCTACGTCGGCAGCCCGCGTGACACCGGCGGCGTCAAGAGCGACCTGCTGTTCGAACTGCTGCAGCGCCTGCGCCGCGCGCGATTGCCGCTGGTGCGCGCGCAACTGGTGCGCACCCTGCCACCGCTGGCCGAGGAAGACGAACAGACGGGCTGAGCCGGCACGCCAGACTGCCGCGTATCCACGGAGACGAGCCGATGGGATTCCAGTACTACCTGCCCGGGCCACCGCTGGACAAGCTGATCGCGAAAGTGTGGGACTGGGACATGCCGCCCGCGGCGCATCGCCACGAGCGCGTGCTGCCGCAACCCGGGGCGCAGCTCATCATCAACCTGCACGAGGACGAAACCCGTGTCTACACCGATGACGCGGCGCGGCGGTGTATCCGCTCGTCCGCCTGCGTGCTTGGCGGCCCCACCCTGCGCAGCGAGATCATCGACACCGCCGAACAGATCCGCGTGATGGGCGTGGTGTTCCGCCCAGGAGGCGCCCACGCGCTGACCGGCGAGGACGCCACCACGCTGATCGGACGGGACGTCGACCTGGGTGACTTGTTCGGGCCGGCCGCCGCGCTGCTGCGCGAGCAACTGCTGGAAACCCCCGCACCACGGGGCCGCCTGCGCCTGCTGACCCGGTGGCTGGTGCGACGCCTGCACAGCACCGCCTTGCATCCCGCCATCGCCTACGCGCTGGATCGGTTGGCCGACCCGCCGCAGGTGCAACGCATCGCGCCGCTGGTGCGCGAGGCAGGCTTGTCCGAGCGCCGCTTCGGCATGCTGTTCCAGCGCCAGGTAGGCATGCGTCCCAAGCACTACACGCGGCTGCTGCGCTTTCGCGCGGTGGTGGATCATGCGGCAGCGCAGTCGGCGGTGAACTGGAGCCAGGTGGCGGCCGATGGCGGCTATTTCGACCAGGCCCATTTGACGCACGAGTTCCGCCAGTTCGCCGGCGTCACGCCGACCGCATTCATGGCCGCGCGCGGTCCCTACCCGAACCACCTGCCGCTCGATTGAGCGACGGAAATCTACAAGACCGCCACGCCTCGCGGGGCTAATCTGGCCCGCGTCCCTGAGGACCGCGACGTCGTTTCGCGCCGGCGCAATGACGACACCACCCACCTTGCGAGAATCCACCACGGAGATAACCCATGGAACAGTCCGGCGGCAGCACCATCATCCCCTGCCTGCGCTACCGCGATCCCCACGCGGCCATCGACTGGCTCTGCCAGGCCTTCGGTTTCGAACGGCACGCGGTTTACGAAAACGACGCCGGCGAGGTCGAGCACGCGCAACTGGCCTACGGCCGCGGCATGGTCATGCTGGGCGGCGTGCGCGACAACGAGTTCGGCCGGCACATCGCGCAGCCCGACGAGATCGGCGGCCGCGAAACGCAGTGTGCCTGCGTGACCGTGACCGACTGCAAGGCCCACTACGAGCGGGCAAAGGCAGCCGGCGCGGTGATCGTCGACGACTACGCCGAGAAGGACTACGGCGGCGCCGGCTACAGCTGCCACGACCCGGAGGGCCACCTCTGGTACATCGGCAGCTACGACCCGTGGCAGCCGGAATGAACCGAAAACGCGCGGGTGGCGGGCGGTGCCCGCCCCACGGCGCGATGAGGATCAGGGCGTGACGACGGGCTTCAGCCTGGAATCCGGCCGCGCGATCGCATACATCGCCCAGCTGATCTGCTTGAGCAGGCCGTGGTGGTCCTCGCCGATCCAGTACAGGTTGCCGTGGGTGCGATCAGGCAGGAAGCGGAACTCCGTCTTCGCTCCCAGGCCATCGAGCACGGCCTTCAGCTTGTGCGCGGAACCGTCGAGATAGAACGTGTCGGCCGTGCCCACGTAAAGATGGATCTTGCCGTCCAGGTCGGGCTTCAGCTGCGGCCACTGCTGCTGCAGGCGGTGCGCGATGTCGTAGTGATCACGCCAGTACGCCACCACCGCCGGGTCGACGGCGCCGGTGTCGCGATCGAACATCGGCACGGGCCGGCCATCCTCACCGCGCGGCGAGAATACCCACTCGAACGACGCCAGCTGGCCGCCGTAGCTGCCCAGCACGCGTTCGAGTTTCGCGAACTGCTCGAAGGTGCCCAGCACCTTGTCGTGGTTGCGCACCAGCGGGTAGGCCGAGCCGTCGGGCCGGCGGTAGACGTTGGCGTGCGGCGCGTAAAGATCCACGCCGGTGAAATCGTGAAAGTCACTCGGGTCGGGCGAGGTCGACCAGGTGCCTCCGAACACCTTCGGGTAGCGCGTCTGCAGCCACAGCGTGGCCCAGCCGCCGGAGGAGTGGCCGTTGAGGAAGCGGCCGTTGGTGTCGCCATCCATGCGGTAGTGCGCTTCGAGATGCGGGATCAGCTCGGTGGTCAGCGCCAGTCCCCACGGGCCGTTGTTGACCGAGTCGGCAAACTCGTGGGTGCCGGTGGGGCTGGACTCGTCGAGGAACACCCAGATCATCGGCGGCATCTGCTGCTTCGCCATCGCGGTGTAGACGGTGACGACCGGGCCGATCACGCGCTCGTTGTTGCCGCCGAAACCCTGCGTGTAATAGACGGTCGGGTAACGCGCGGCAGCCGCGGCGTCGTAGCCGGGCGGGGTCAGCACCCAACCGCGCATGTGGATCGGCCGGCCCCAGAACGCACTCAGCGACGGACTGGTGAAATCGACCAGGTGCGCGTGCGGACGAGCGGCGGCCACGCTTTCGCGCATCGCCGGCGGGGCCGAATCCGGCACGGCCCAGGGATCGCCGTCCGTCGGCAACGCTTTCGCCAGGACCAGTTCCGGCACGCCGGTCGCCGGCAGATGCAGCCTGACCACGTCGCTGACCAGATCGCCGGCACCACGCCCGGTGTAGTTGTAGTCATGGTTCACGTCGAGCACGGCCTGCACCAGGTAATCGCCCGGCGGCAGCTGCGACCACGGAGCCGGGTACGCCATGCGGTTGGTGTCGATGTCGATGGCCTGCCCCGGCGCCCAGTGGTCCACCTCGCGCGCGGCCACGCTGGTCACCGTGCCGCTGAACGGATCGGCGTCGACCGACTCGACCACGCTGCTCTTGCCCTTGGACTCCGCTTCGGCCGCCGCCTGCGCCGCCTTGGCATCGACCGCGAACAGCAGCAGCCGGCCCGAAGTCGCTTGCGTGCTGGCCGCGCCCAGTTCGACGCGGATGTAGCGATGTTCCAGCGCCTTGTCGCTGCGTGCCTGGGCAACGCCGACCAGCAAGCCGAAAGCCAGCAGGATCGCCCCGGCGTGACGACGATGATTCATGTCCCTTCCCCTTCGGCGTGGACGCCGCGAACGGCGCCGTGATGGATCACTTGCCTGCTGACGCCCCGGTGGCGGCCTCCACCGGCACCAGTCGCAGGTCCTGGAAATCGAAGCTGAAATCGGTCAACGGCGAGATCGGCTGCATGCGCACCTCGCGGATCTTGCCGTCCATGTCCAGCGCGAAATCGACGAAGGCATCGGCGTCCAGCGAGCGGTCATCCCAGCGCACGGTGAAGCTGTCGTGTTGCCACGGCGTCAGCGTGCCGACCAGCTGCTCGGTCTTGCCAAAGCGCATGCGCAGCTTGCCGCGCTCCTGGCTGATGATGACGTCGCCGTACCACGAGTCGCGATACGTGCCGGCGTAGTCGGCCAGCGGCAGCGAGGGTTTGCTGCGCTTGTCGCGCGCCTGCTCGTGCTTCGCCACGCTGTCGTCGGCCTTGGCCTGGGCGTGCTGCACGGCCTTCTCGTACACCGCCACCCAGTCGGTCTTGTGCGACGGGTTGAGGTACGCATCCAGCACTCGGTACGTCACCGCGTTGAACGCGGCGCCGGACTGCTGGTTGGTCAGCACTACCACGCCGAGCTTCAACGAGGGCACCATCGTCACGCGCGAGACGAAACCGGGCCAGCCGCCGGTATGCCAGACCAGCTTGCGGCCCTGGTATTGGCCGAGGAACCAGCCTTCGCCATAGCCGTAGTAGTCCGGTGTCAGCGGCTCCAGCTCGGGGATCGACGCCTTCCTGATCGGTATCGGCGTCAGCATCGACCACATCTCGTGGTGGCTCTTCTCGGAGAACACCCGCCGCGGCTTGCCGTCGGCGCCCACGGTCGGCAAGGCGCCGCCGGCCAGTTGCACGTTCATCCACTTGGCCAGGTCATGCACGCTGGAGTAGATGCCGCCAGCGCCCGGATCATTGAGCCAGGCCATCGGCGGCACCGGCTTGATGTCCTTGAACTCGTACGGGGCATGACCGGCAGCCACGTCCATGCCGGGCTTCAGGTAAGTCATGTCGATCAGCGACTCCTCCATGCCCACCGGCTTGAACAGGTGCTCGCGCACGTAGTCGGCATAGCTCTGGCCGGAAGCCTGTTCGATCACCAGGGTGGCCACCGCGAACAGGATGTTGTCGTAGGCGTAGTGGCTGCGGAAACCGTTCTTCAGCGGCACCTTGGCCAACCGCTCGACCACTTCCCTGGTGGTGTACGAGGACGGCGGCCAGTACAGCAGATCACCCGCGCCCAGACTCAGGCCACTGCGGTGCGCCAGCAGGTCGCGAATGCGCATCTCGTGCGTCACGTACGGATCGGACATGCGGAACCAGGGCAGGTGGTCGATCACGCGGTCGTCCATGTCCAGCTTGCCCGCGTCGGCCAGCTGCTGCAGCGCCGCGGCAGTGAAGGCCTTGGTGTTGGAGGCGATCGCGAACAGCGTGTGGGCGTCGACCGGGTCCGGCTTGCCCAGCTCCTTCACGCCGAAGCCGCGCTCCATCACCACCTTGCCGTTCTTGACGATGGCCACCGCGATGCCGGGCACCTCGAAGGTCTTCAGCGTATCCGCCATGTAGGCGTCGAAATCCTGCAGCTGCGCCGGCAGCAGCGGCTGCACGATGTCGCCGGTCGATACCGGCGGCGGCAGCTGCTGCGTGGCCGGAGCCTGCGCCAGCGCCGACGCGCCGAGCACCAGCAAGGCATGGCCGGCCAACAGCCGGAACGACAGCGCACGCACGGACCCGAATCGCTGGACCATCGAAGTTCTCCCCCAGGGCGACGACCCGCGCACTATCGCGAGAAATCGCCCGCAAGGCCAGCCCGGCATCCAACTCGACGCCGGCCGCGCAAGCCGCGATCATGCGCGGATCGGCAAGCGAAACGAGGATCGCAATGAACACGCTGGCGGAATGGATTGCGCTGCACTCCCTGCTGCTGTGGGCGCTGATGTTGCTGCTGGCCTTGCTGGCCGGCGACCTGGCCTGGCGGCGCAACGCGCGCTGGCAGCGGCGCGCTGCGCTGCTGGGCCAGGCGCCGACGATGCTGCGCTGGCGCACGGGCCTGCTGCTGTGCATGGTGCTGGGGTTGTTCTTCGGCGGCCTCGCGCTGGCGATTTCCGGCCAGCCGACGACCGGCCTGGACGGCTTCGACGCCAGCCTCGCCGCCAGCCTCCGTGCCCATGTGCCGGTGCCGGCGCTGCGCGTGATCGCCGCCATCACCCATCTGGGCGACACCTTGTGGGTCGCCAGCGCGGCGGCCGTGGTGTTGCTCATCCTGCTGCTGCGACGCCAGTGGACGCTGGCGGCGAGCTGGAGCGTGGCCCTGCTCGGCATCCTGCCGATCAACGGCGGGCTGAAGGCGCTGTTCCGCCGTGCTCGCCCGCTGCACGACCACGGTTTCATCGTCGAGCCGGGCTGGAGTTTCCCCAGCGGGCACGCGTTCGGCGCGATGGTGTTCTACGGCATGCTGGCCTACGTGCTGCTGCGGCTGA
The DNA here is from genome assembly GCA_001898415.1 of Rhodanobacter sp. 67-28. Classification (GTDB taxonomy): domain Bacteria; phylum Pseudomonadota; class Gammaproteobacteria; order Xanthomonadales; family Rhodanobacteraceae; genus Rhodanobacter. The sequence continues at coordinate 121,250 of MKTU01000036.1, forward strand.
CGCCGCGCTTCCATCGCGCGGTCATCGCCGGCGCCGTGCTGATGGTCGGGGTGATCGGCGTCAGCCGGATCCTGCTGCAGGTGCATTACCTCAGTGACGTGATGGCCGGTTATGCCATCGGCGCGGCGTGGCTGGTGCTGTGCATGGGCACCTCCGAATGGCTGCGCCACCAGCCCGGCGGGGCCACGCCATGAACAAGCACGGCACGATCCGCGTCGGCATCGGCGGCTGGACCTACGCACCGTGGCGCAACAACTTCTACCCGACGAAACTCGTGCAACGGCGCGAGCTGGAATACGCCAGCCGCCAGCTGCGCGCGATCGAGATCAACGGCACCTTCTACGGCGCGCAGAAACCGGCCACGTACGCGAAGTGGGCGGCGGAAACGCCGGACGGTTTCGTCTTCTCGCTGAAGGCGCCGCGCTACATCACCGAAGGCAAGCGGCTGGCCGACACCGGCAAGGGCATCGGCGGATTCATCCACGGCGGCCTCGTCGAGATGGGCGACCGGCTGGGGCCGATCCTGTGGCAGCTGCCGCCGTCGCGACGGTTCGATGCCAATGACGTGGCGGCCTTCCTGGACGCCCTGCCGCGCGAATTGAACGGGCACCCTCTGCGCCACGTGCTGGAAGTGCGCCACCCCAGCTTCGCCTGCGCACCGTACGTGGAACTGGCCCGCGCACGAGGCGTGCCCACCGTGTTCACCGACTCGACCGAGTACCCGTCGCTGGCCGATCTCACCGGCGACTTCGCTTATGCGCGCTTGATGCGCAGCGTCGACGGCATCCCGACCGGCTACGCCCCCGACGCGCTCGACCTCTGGGCCACGCGTGCACAAGCCTGGGCTGCCGGCGAGGACATCGCCGACCTTCCGCACGCGGCCGCCGTGCAGCCACGAGGCAAGCCGCGCGACGTGTTCGTGTTCTTCATCAGCGCCGCCAAGCACCGCAACCCGGCCGCCGCGATGGCGCTGCAATCACGCGTGGATTCGACCTCGTAGGGCGGGCACTGCCCGCCGCTTTCCGTCACGGGCCAAGGGCCGGCGGGCAGTGCCCGCCCTACACCGGCCGGTAGTGATCCACTTCGCGATAGCGCCTCGCGTACAGCCCGAACGCCAGCGCAGCGAGCAAGGCGAAAGCGGCGAAGAAGAACATCTGGAACGCCGTGACGCTGAGCCCGCTGTGGGCGATCGAACCGATCACGCTTTCGTTGCGCACCGCCGCGTTGGCCAGCAGCACCCACAGGTTGCCGACCGTGGTGGTGAGATTCCAGAAACTCATCACCACGCCCTTCATCGAGGCCGGCGCCTGGCTGTAGGCGAACTCCAGACCAGTCGCGGAGACCAGCACCTCGCCGAAGGTGAGCAGCGCGTACGGCAATACCTGCCACACGATCGACAGCGGATCGCCGCCGTCGATCACCACCTGCAGGCCGCCCACCACGATCCAGGCCAGGCCGCTGAACGCGATGCCGGCGGTCATCCGGCGCAGCGCGGTGGGCTCGTAGCCGAGCCGGCGCAACAGCGGGTACAGCACCAGGTTGTTGAACGGGATCAGCAGCATCACCAGCAACGGGTTCAGCGCCTGCATCTGCGCCGGCCGGAACCAGGACGGCATCGTCATCTCGCCACCCTGGATCACCCAGGTCGAGGCCTTCTGGTCGAACAGCGAGAAGAACGGCGTGGTCAGCGCGAAGATCACCAGCACGCGCAGCACGTTGCGTGCGCCATCGACCGCAGCGTCCGGATGCGCGCCCCGTGCGCGATCCATCTGCAGCCAGGCGCCGCCGCCCACGCCGCCGATCAGCACCACCAGCGCGATGCATGCGGCGATCACGAAGCCGAGCGACGGCACCAGCGCGAACGACGCCAGCGCCACCACCACCGCGACCACCGCCAGCCACAAGCCCGGCCGCGTCTGACCCGGCCGCTGCGTCAGCAGCGCGGTACGGACCACCCGCGAAAACGCATGCTGGTCCGGCGGCCCCGGCGGCACCATCACGTACTGCTTGCGGCCCAGCCAGAACACCACGGTGGCGACGAACATCAAGCCCCCGGGAATGCCGAACGCCACCGCCGCGCCGAAGTGGTGCAGGAACAGCGGCATCAGCAGCGAGGCGAAGAACGAGCCGAAGTTGATGATCCAGTAGAACGCGTCGAACACCATCTTCGCCAGGTGCTTGTTCGACTGGTCGAACTGGTCGCCCACGAACGACGCCACCAGCGGCTTGATGCCGCCCGCGCCCAGCGCGATCAGGCCCAGTCCCGCGAAAAAGCCCAGCCGGTTGTCCTCGAAGATCGCCAGGCAGGCGTGACCGGCGCAATAGACGAGGCTCATCCACAACACGGTGTTGTACTTGCCGAAGAAACGGTCGCTGATCCAGCCGCCCAACAGCGGGAAGAAATACACGCCGATCACGAAGGTGTGGAACACGTCCTTCGCCGCCAGCATGCGCTGGCCCTCGGGCAGGTACAGCAGCAAGCTCGTGATCAGGAACGGAGTGAGGATGTTGCGCATCCCGTAGAACGAGAAACGCTCGCAACCCTCGTTGCCGATGATGTAGGCGATCTGGCGCGGCAAGCGGCCGCGATCATGGTCGGAGGTGGTGCTCATCCGGGCTCCGGAAGTCGGGTGGGCAGCGCACGCGCTGTATCGAGGCGAAGGCGGAGTGTGCGTAATTTCCTTCGATGAAGGAAGCCTGCAGCCCCGTTCGGCCCTGCTAAGCTCGCCTCGCCACCGCCTGCCGCGAGAACCATGCGCCGTCTTCGACCGCTGCTGTTGCTGCTGATCGCCATCGTCGCCGTGCTGCTGTGGCAGCGCCACGGCGAAGCGCCGGGCGCGCCTGCCGGCCCCGCCGGCAACCCTGTCGCCACGCGCGTGGCACCGGCGGACGACGCGATGGCATCGCTGCCGCCGCAGGCGCGCGCGATGGTGCAGCGGATCGCCGCCGGCGGTCCGTTCGAGCACCGCCAGGACGGCGCCGTGTTCGGCAACTACGAAGGCTCGCTGCCCAAGGAGCCACGCGGCTACTACCACGAGTACACGGTCGAGACGCCCGGCGCGCGCAACCGCGGCGCGCGGCGCATCGTCACCGGCGGCACGCCGCCGGAAGTCTGGTACTACACCGACGATCACTACCGCAGCTTCCGCCGCTTCGAGGTGGCGCGATGAGCGCGGACCGTTTCGACCTGGACCTGACCCGGCCCGCGCTGAGCGGCGTGTATTTCGTCGGCGTCGACGATCTCGATCGGCTGGCCCGCATCGCGGCGCGTGACGATTTGCACGTGTGTCGCACCGACCTTGCCGGCTGCCACGACAAGGATGAACTGCTGCACCGCCTGGCGGTGTCGTTGCAGCTGCCGGCCAGCTTCGGTCACAACTGGGACGCGCTAGCCGACTGCTTGCGCGATCTCGGCTGGCTGCCGGCGTGGGGCCACGTGCTGTTGTTCGAGCACGTCGACGACTTGCGCGCGACGGCCAGCCGCGACTACGAGATCCTGCTCGGCGTGCTGGACGACGCCGCCACCTTCGGCGCAGAGCACGACCATCCCTGGTTCGCCTTCCTGGCGCTGCCCGACAGCGCGTTCGAGCACGCCCATCCTTCCGCCTGAGCGCGGACCATCCATCCCCACGGCAAGACCATGCAGACCATCGAATTTGAACTGGAAGGCGGCTACGTCGAACTCAACATGCTGCTGAAGCTGGTCGGACTGTGCGACAGCGGCGGCGCCGGCAAGGCGATCGTGGCGAGCGGCGCGGTGAAGGTCGACGGCACCGTGGAACTGCGCAAGACCTGCAAGATCCGCGCAGGCCAGTTCGTCACCCTCGACGACGTGGAAATCCACGTGCTGGCCGACCCGCTGGGCGACGAAGACGGCCGCCCGTCGGCCGGCGGACACCGCTGAATCAGGCGCGCGGCAAGCCTTGCAGGCGATCGCCGAGCGCTTCTATCGCGGAAGCTGGCAGCAGGAATTCACCTTCCATCACCTCGCGCAGCTCGGCCAGGTCGCGCAGTTGCCGGCGCTCCGGCTCCTGGCCATCGCGACGGATGGTGAACTCGTAATCGAGCAGGCCCAACCGTCGATCCGCGGTGGTGCGGCCGAGCAAGAGATGGCTGACGAAGCGCGAGGCCGGGTGGCTCGACACGTAATGGTTGGCCACCACGTAATCGACCATCGGCACCGCGCGCAGATCAAACCGGTACAGCGTGCGCCACTGGCCATGCGCCAGCGACTGCATGCGCCACTCGCCATCGCGTTCGAGCAGCCGGAAGGGCTCGTGCGCGGTGGCCTGCCGGATATCCGGCAGCAGCCGCAGCGCACCGGTGAGCACGTGGCCGCCGAAGCCGACATCCGCCAGCCAGCTCTCGCCCTCCAGCTCGACGCGCAACAGCATATGGCTCTGCGGGGTTTGCGTATCCTCCGGATGACCCCACAGCACGCGGGCGATCAGGCCGCTCACCTCGAAGCCGATCTCGCGCAGCATCGCTTCGAACAGCAAGTTCTGCTCGAAGCAGTAGCCGCCACGGCCCTCGTCGACCAGCTTGCGCTGCAACGCCGCCAGACCGAGATCCACCGGCCGGCCCATCAGCGGATCGAGGTTGGCGAACGGGATCGTGGCCACGTGCGCAATGGCCAGCCCGCGCAGGGTCGGCAGATCCACCCCGACCGGGCCGGACCAGCCCACGCGGCGCAGGTAGGCGTCCAGATTGACGGCGTCAGGCATGCAACCCTCCAGCGAATTCGCCGCCCATGGTAGCGCCGCACCGTCGCGAGGTAACCGCCGCCCTCCCGTCGACGAATGATGGGTTGAGTGCGTCCGCATGCCATCGTCAGCGAGGTTGCCCATGATCCGCCCACGCCGCCTGTTTCCGTTTGTCGCCGCGCTCCTGCTCGCCGGCCTCGCGGCCTGCCAGCCCGCGGCGGCTGCTCGTGAAGGCGTGCGCCTGCCCTCGCCCGTCGTCGATGCGGCGCCTTCCACCGCGCACGACGAGGTAGCCGTGCTCGCCGGCGGCTGCTTCTGGGGCATCGAGGCGGTATTCGAGCACGTGAAGGGCGTGCGCAAGGTCACCGCCGGCTATTCCGGCGGGACCGCCAGCACCGCCCACTACGATGAGGTCAGCGGCGGCGACACCGGCCACGCCGAGTCGGTGCAGGTCGAGTTCGACCCGTCCCGGGTCAGCTACGGCACGCTGCTGCAGGTGTTCTTCTCGGTCGCGCTGAACCCCACCGAGCTCAACCGGCAAGGACCGGATCGCGGCACCCAGTACCGCTCGGTAATTTTCTACGGCAACGACGAGCAGAAGAAGATCGCCACCGACTACATCGCCCAGCTGACGGCGGCCCATGCGTTCGCCGCGCCGATCGTCACCCAGGTGGTTCCGCTCACGGCGTTCTACCCGGCCGAGGCCTATCACCAGCACTATTACAACCTGCACCCGCGCAACCCGTACATCGTGATCAACGATGCGCCCAAGGTGGCCCACCTGCAGCGGCTGTTCCCCGAGCTCTACCAGGCCGCTTTGTAGGGGCGCGCTCGTGCGCGATGCTCTTCGTGACGCAACGAAAAGGCATCGCGCCCAAGGGCGCTCCTGCGACAGGGGTCGCCTTGCGTGTGACGGCACGACCCCCATGTCGGAAGCTCCGCGCACCGTCCGCGCCTTCCGGCGACCTCCCACGTGCCACCCCACGCCACTCCTCCCGAGCCACCGAAGGAACTCGCCCGAAGCTTCCTGGGTGTGTTCCGCTACAGCGGTCGTGCGCTGGAACTGGTCTGGAGCACCAGCCACGCGCTGACCGTCGCGCTGGCCGCGCTCACCCTGGTCGCCGGCCTGCTGCCGGCCGGCATCGCCTGGGTCGGTGCGCACATCGTGGACGCGGTGGTGGCCGCCAGCCGCCTCTGGGCCACAGACGGCCACGCGCCGCTGCGATCGGTCTTCGAATGGGTGGCGCTGGAAGGCATGCTGGTGGCGGCGCTGGCCGGCGCGCAACGCGGCCTGTCGCTGTGCCAGTCGCTGCTGCGCGCGCAGCTCGGCCAGCGCGTCAACGTGATGATCCTGGAAAAGGCGCTGACCCTGGAGCTGGCGCACTTCGAGGATTCGGAGTTCTACGACAAGCTCACCCGCGCCCGGCGCGAGGCATCGAGCCGGCCGTTGTCGCTGGTCACGCGCACGTTCGGGCTGGGCCAGAACGCGATCTCGCTGCTCAGCTACGGCAGCCTGCTGTTCCAGTTCTCGCCGTGGGCGGTGGCGGTGCTGCTGCTGGCCGGCCTGCCCTCATTCTTCGCCGAGACCAAGTTCTCCGGCGACGCGTTCCGCCTGTTCCGCTGGCGTTCGCCGGAAACGCGCATGCAGCTGTATCTGGAAACCGTGCTGGCGCGCGAGGACCACGCCAAGGAAGTGAAGCTGTTCGGCTTGGGCCCGCTGCTGCTGCAACGCTACCGCGACATCTTCCACACCCTGTACCGCGCCGACCGCGACCTTGCCGTGCGTCGCGACAGCTGGGGTTTCGTGCTGGGCCTGCTGGGCACGCTGGCGCTGTACGGCGCCTATGCGTGGATTGCCGCCAGCACCGTGATGGCACGCATCACCCTGGGCCAGATGACGATGTACCTGGCGCTGTTCCGCCAGGGCCAGTCGGCGGTGTCGGCGATGCTGTCGGCGATCGGCGGCATGTACGAGGACAACCTCTATCTCTCCACCCTGTACGATTACCTGGAAACCCCGGTGCCGCCGGCGGCCGGCATGGCGCAGCGCGGCGCGCAGCCCGAGGACGGCATCCGCTTCGAGCAGGTCAGCTTCACCTACCCCGGCGCCGGCGAGCCGGCGCTGCGCGACATCGACCTGCACATCCGCCCAGGCGAATCGCTGGCCCTGGTCGGCCAGAACGGCTCGGGCAAGACCACCCTGATCAAGCTGCTCACGCGCCTGTACACGCCCGACAGCGGCCGCATCCTGCTCGACGGCACCGACCTGCGCGAGTGGGACGAGAGCGTGCTGCTGCAGCGCATCGGCGTGATCTTCCAGGATTTCGCGCGCTACCAGATGCGCGTGGGCGAGAACGTCGGCGCCGGCGACGTCACCCACTTCGACGACGAGGCGCGCTGGCGCGAGGCCAGCGACAAGGGCATGGCCAGCGACTTCATCGACAGCCTGCCGGCCGGCTTCGATACGCAGCTGGGCAAGTGGTTCAACGACGGCCGCGAACTCTCCGGTGGCCAGTGGCAGAAGATCGCCCTGGCCCGCGCCTTCATGCGCTCACGCGCCGACATCCTGGTGCTGGACGAACCCACCGCCGCGATGGATGCGCAAGCCGAAGCCACCATCTTCGAACACTTCCGCGAACTTTCCGGCGGCCGCATCGCGATCCTGATCTCGCACCGCTTCTCCACCGTGCGCATGGCCGACCAGATCATCGTGATCCAGGACGGCCGCATCATCGAACGCGGCAACCACGAGCAGCTGATGACCAAGAACGGGCACTACGCGCATCTGTTCTCGCTGCAGGCGCAGGGGTATCGGTGAAGCCGTGATGACCACAGCAACAATTCAGTCGTAATAACCGGGCGCGAACACCAGCACGCTTTCCGGCGGCAGCTTCGGATCATTCACCGCGTGCGGTGCGTAAAGGCTTATCCCCAGCGCCAGGGAAATCGCCCCGTCGACCTCGCGCTCAAGCTGCGGATCCTTGGACTTGAGGTATTTCACAGCTTGCTCGAAACCCATGCCCAGCAAGTTGATCCCGTAGAGCTCCGGCGCTGCAGGCGAGGCCAGCTCGATCGCCTCCAGACGCCCGGTCTTGTCGTAGTTGGCGAACAGTCCCGCACCGGCGAAATAGTCACACGGATGCGCAGCGCCCGGGGTGCGCATGAACGACTTGAAGCCCGCGCCCAACGCCGCCCGTACCCCTGACACGCCTGTCCCGAACGGAATGCCTTTGATTCCCTTGCCTGGAGCGATGTCGTATTTCACTTCAAGGCCCCTTCCTTCTTGTTCGTGTGCTTCAGCATCCGCTCGCTGACCTCATTGTGCACCGGGCCAAAATCGGATCTTCCGGCTACGCTATGCAAACACTCTGCCGCTCAACGCCGAATGGCGTCATTAGCGCAGCCATGCCATCATGATGACCATGAGTAGCAAACATGAAACTGGCACGCCCTTGACTCAGCACCAACGATATAGCCAGGTCGACCAGCAAAAGTCCGCAGGCGCAACCTATACACCAACGCCGCTCGCGGAATTTGTCGCCCACCAAATGGTCCGGATCGCTTCGCTTCCGTCGCGGGGAGCGATACGTATTCTCGATCCGGCAGCAGGTGATGGAGCGTTGCTTGACGCGCTGATCAAACGCCTGCCTATCGCAGCCCGAAAGAGGGTCGAAATTTTTGGTTACGACACAGACCCGGCTGCAATCGAGCTCGCATCGCAACGGCTGCGTCGCAATTTCCCAGGACTGAAAATTTGCATCGAAGAAAGGAACTTTCTGGACCACGTTCTCAACCTCCAGGGAAGCTCCGACCTCTTTTCAGCCAGAGAAGCCCAGGTTCCCTTCGACTTGGTGATCGCCAACCCCCCGTACGTTCGCACCCAAGTCATGGGTGCTCGACAGGCCCAGCAACTGGCACAGAGTTTCGGCCTCACCGGCCGAATTGACCTGTACTACCCGTTTCTCCTCGGCATATCGAAAGTGCTCGCCGAGGGTGGGATTGCCGGCGTGATCACTTCCAACCGTTTCATGACCACCAAATCGGGTCAGGCCGTACGTCGTGAATTGCTGTCGCGCTTCCAGCTTGTACGCGTGTGGGACTTGGGCGACACCAAGCTGTTCGATGCGGCAGTCCTGCCATCAGTGCTGCTGGCCCGCGGAATCGCGGAGCCGCGAGAACCACAATCTGATCGAATCACGTTTTCCTCGATCTATGAAACCCGTGACCCGGCCCAGACCAGTGCCTCGGACGCGCTCGCAGCAATGAGCGCGGATGACGATACCGTCGTGACCACTCCAAATGGTCGACATTTCCGCGTCCGGCACGGCCATTTGGACAATGGCAGGAATGTGGACGGTATCTGGCGCATCGCCACCCAGACCAGTGATCAATGGCTGGCCATTGTCGAGGCCCATACCTGGGGCATATTCCGCAGGATAGGCAAGATCCGGGTAGGTGTGAAATCCACGGCCGACAAAGTTTTCATTCGCAGCGATTGGGACAGTCTTCCGGATGGGAGACCGGAGCTGCTGCGAGCCTTGATCACCCGTCACTGTGCCCGACGATACAAGGCCGACACTCCTTCAAAAGCGAGCAAGATCAAGGAAATTCTGTACCCGCACGAAGTGATCGGCGGCGTGCGCTCGGCTGTGGATCTCGATCTCTACCCAATAGCCGCCCGCTACCTTGAACAGTATCGGGAGGTGCTGGAAGCGAGAAACTATGTCATCGCCGCCGGACGTCGTTGGTACGAGTTATGGGTGCCACAGGACCCCGCCGCATGGTCATCGGCCAAACTGGTATTTCCCGATATCTCCGAAAAGCCCGTGTTCTGGATGGATACCGATGGCGGTGTGGTGAACGGTGAGTGCTACTGGCTGAAGTGCGAGAAAGAGGGCGAAGAGGATTTGCTTTGGCTTGCTCTTGCAGTCGCCAATTCCACTTTCATCGAGGCGTTCTACGATCATCGCTTCAACAACAAGCTTTACGCTGGCCGCCGCCGCTTTATCACACAGTATGTCGAGCAGTTTCCTTTACCCGATCCAGCAAGCAAGGAAGCCAAGGCCATCGTGGAGCTGGCCCAGGCCATCCATGCCGCGCTACCCTCCGCGGAAGCCGATCGACTGGCTTGCGAACTCGATGCGTACGTCTGGCGGGCGTTTGGACTAACGGCCGAAGAAGTCCTTGGGTAACGGGATTTGGATCTTGCCGTTGATGACATTTCCCTCGAAACGCCTGAAACGTCGAAAGAAGTCGGCTCCGGTAGCGACGAACAGATGGGTCAAGGTCACTTGCGTCCCGTTCGTCACGGCGCAAAACAAGGCGTAACGCGTGTCGCAATGCCGTGGTTGCAGCGAACCGACCCGGCGTACATCCAGACGCTCTTCACTCGCTGGCTGGACCAAGCCCAAATCAATCGTGGGAGAAGTCTGCAGCTTCACCTCAAGCAACTGATGCGGAACATCGGGAAATTGCCCGTTGTCCTCGTAGCGGTGATACCCCAACCGCTCACAGACAAGGCGATGCAGTGCAGCACCGCGATTACGATCCTGATCCATGCCCGGATCTGGAAATTTCTGTCCGACGAGAGGTGAAAGCCTCTCAAAAATTTCCCGAACCGGAAGCAACTCCCCGCTCTCCGCCTGCTGCACAGGGCTTGTCGCCAGGCCAAACGCTACCCCTTGTCTGACGTGCTGCATCATTGGCGAGGTGTCTTGAGGAGAAACCAGTTCATGCGTCTGGGAACCCAGCTCAAGACGTGCCTGGTACTTGGTCGTGATGGTTCCCGTCGTGTCGAGTACCGCCAACTGCGACCCACCAATGACCTTCACCCGCGTAATCACGTCGTCCGGGCTTACCTGGATGATCGCGTAACGTCGTGCGGGTGAAATCTGCTCGTTCCATATCTGCAGGTTCAGCGATTTCTGTACATAAACATCGAGCTGCTGCCCCGGAAATCGCGGCTGGGTCTTCTTGAAGGACTTCGGCACGGGATAGCCAAGTGCCTCGCAGACCGCGCTTTTGGCGATCTTGGACCTCGTACGGGGGGACAGACCCGCTAGGCTCTTGCCGCACAATCCGTCGTTAAGCAGTTTTTCCAGACGGTGTGTCGGGATCCAGTACTCGGCATCGCCGATGTCGATGGGTTCGCATATGCCCTTGCCCGACGAGGCAATTGCGCTTTTGTAATCAGGATACTTTGCCTCGCTCACGCCCCTCTCCCTGAGTCAGCAATTCCGGGACGCTGACCTCGAGAGCCTCGGCGAGGACTTCGAGAGTGCTCAAGGAAACATTACGCTCCTCGCGCTCCACCGATCCGATGTACGTTCGATGAAGTTCGCAGAGATCGGCCAATTGCTCTTGCGAATAACCATGCTGTTTGCGAAATGCACGCACGTTACCCGAAAGAATGGCTCGGAGTGAGGGGCTAGGTGTTCTCGGCATCGTCGGAATAGTTGTCGGGAATGCCATTCTTTTCGGACGATGACTCTGATGCTACAGACTTTGAGTAGCGCAGATCATTCTGGAACTCCTGGTCACAGACCCTCGAGACGAAACGCATCCGCGGTATCCGGCTTGACCATCGCCGCCCGCGCACCCCATGCTTCACTGTCTTTTCTCCATCGAAACACCCGCATGAGCAGTCGCTACAACGCCGTCGATATCGAAGTCCTCTCCGGCCTGGATCCGGTCAAGCGCCGGCCGGGCATGTACACCGACACCACCCGCCCGAACCATCTGGTGCAGGAGGTGGTGGACAACTCGGTGGATGAGGCGCTGGCCGGTTACGCAACCTCGATCGAGGTGATCCTGCATACCGACGGCTCGGTGTCGGTGAGCGACGACGGCCGCGGCATGCCGGTGGACATCCATCCCGAGGAAGGTGTTTCCGGCGTCGAGCTGATCATGACCCGGCTGCACGCGGGCGGTAAGTTCAGCGGCAAGAACTACAGTTTCTCCGGCGGTCTGCATGGCGTGGGCGTGTCGGTGGTGAATGCCTTGTCCGATCGCGTCGAGGTGACGATCCGCCGCGACGGCTCGGAATACGCGATGGCGTTCGCGCACGGCGACAAGGTCAGCCCGCTGGAAGTGATCGGCAGCGTGCCGAAGAAGCGCAGCGGCACGACGCTGCACTTCTGGCCGGAGGCGAAGTATTTCGATTCGCCGAAGATCTCGCTGGGCAAGCTCAAGCATTTGCTGCGCGCCAAGGCGGTGTTGTGCGCCGGCCTCAACATGAAGCTGACCGACGAGGCCAGCGGCGAAGTCATCGAGTGGCGTTACGAGGACGGTTTGCGCGACTACCTGCGCGGCGAACTGGATGGCAACGAGCTGCTGCCGAACGAGCTGTTCGTGCATCAGATGGCGCGTGACACCGAAGGCATGGAAGTCGCGCTGGCCTGGTTGCCCGAAGGCGAGCTGGTGCAGGAGAGCTACGTCAACCTGATCCCCACCATGCAGGGCGGCACCCACGTCAACGGCCTGCGCTCGGGGCTCACCACCGCGATCCGCGAGTTCTGCGACATCCGCAACCTGCTGCCGCGCGGCGTGAAGCTGGCGCCGGAGGATGTGTGGGAGCGCATCGCCTTTGTGCTGTCCGCGCGCCTGGCGGACCCGCAGTTCGCCGGCCAGACCAAGGAGCGTCTTTCGTCGCGCCATGCCGCCGGCCTGATCGAGAACGTCATCCACGACGCTTTCAGCCTGTGGTTGAACCAGAACGTGGACACCGGCGAGCGCATCGCTACGCTTGCGATCGAACGCGCCAGCGCGCGGCTGAAGGCCGCCAAGCAGATCGTGCGCAAGAAGATCACCCAGGGCCCGCAACTGCCCGGCAAGCTGGCCGACTGTACCGCCACCGACCTCACCCGCACGGAGCTGTTCCTGGTCGAGGGCGATTCGGCCGGCGGCAGCGCCAAGCAGGCACGCGACAAGGAGTTCCAGGCAATCCTGCCGCTGCGCGGCAAGATCCTCAACACGTGGGAGGTCGAATCCACCTCGGTGCTGGCCTCCGAAGAAGTGCACAACCTCGCCGTGGCGATCGGCTGCGATCCGGGCAAGGACGACTTGAGCGGCCTGCGCTACGGCAAGGTGATCATCCTCGCCGACGCCGACTCCGACGGCCTGCACATCGCCACCCTGCTCTCGGCCTTGTTCCTGCGACATTTCCCGCGACTGGTCAGCGAAGGCCACGTGTTCGTGGCGATGCCGCCGCTGTTCCGCGTCGACGTGGGCAAGCAGGTGTTCTATTGCCTCGACGAGGGCGAGAAGGAAGCGATGCTGCAGCGGATCGAGCGCGAGAAGATCAAGGGCGCAGTCAGCACCACCCGCTTCAAGGGCCTGGGCGAGATGAATCCGCCGCAGTTGCGCGAATCCACCATCCACCCGGACACCCGCCGCCTGGTGCAGCTGACCGTCGACGACGATGCCGGCACGGCGAAGCTGATGGACATGCTGCTGGCCAAGAAGCGCGCCGGCGACCGCAAGGCGTGGCTCGAAGAGAAAGGCGACCTGGCCACGCTCGAGGTGTAATCGTCCGCATCCTGGCGAGCCCGTGCTTCGCATGGATTTCACTTCACTGAATCGCACGCCAACACCTTGCATCCACTGGAGCGCATGTCGCGTATCTACAGGTGCTTCCAACCCGCGAAGCGGAAACCCCTGGAGAACTTTCATGAAGACCCATTCCCGCGTGCGCGCCCTCACTCTTGGTCTTTCGATGGCACTGGCCACCGCTGCCTTCGCCCCGATGGCGATGGCCGGCCAGATGGATTCGATGAGCATGCAGAAGACCGTGATGGTCGGCGGTGCCGCGATGTACCCGACGAAGAACATCGTCGAGAACGCGATCAACTCGAAAGATCACACCACCCTGGTCGCCGCGGTGAAAGCCGCCGGCCTCGTCGACACGCTCGAAGGCCCCGGACCGTTCACCGTTTTTGCGCCCACCAACGAGGCATTCGCCGCACTGCCCGCGGGTACGGTCGACAACCTGCTCAAGCCAGAGAACAAGGCCACGCTGACCAAGATCCTCACCTACCATGTGGTGCCGGGCAAATATACCGCGCACGACCTTGCCAAGCTGGCGAAGGCGCATGGTGGCAAGGCGGTGCTGAAGACGGTCGAGGGCGATTCGATCACCGTGGCGAAGCACGACGGCAAGTGGACGGTGACCGATGACAAGGGCAATGTCGCCCACATCACGATTGCCGACGTGACCCAGTCCAACGGCGAGATCTTCGTGATCGACAAGGTCCTGATGCCGTAACGGCAAAACCTTCAACCGCTCGCAGCAGCTGCCCGGGAATGCCCGGGCGGCTTTTTTTGTGGGAATGGCGGCGCTATCGTGCGAACTGGCTTTTCCCGAGCAAATGCACATGGCCCTGCTGCCGCCACTGAATCTCGAGCACTGGATCGACGAGCACCGCCACCTGCTGAAGCCACCGGTGGGCAACAAGTGCATCGTCGACGGCGACTTCATCATCATGATCGTCGGCGGCCCGAACGCGCGCACCGATTATCACTACGACGAAGGCCCCGAGTTCTTCTACCAGCTCGAGGGCGAGATCACGCTGAAGGTGCAGGACGACGGCGTGGCCCGCGACATCCCGCTGCGCGCCGGCGAGATCTTCTACCTGCCCGCGCGCGTGCCGCACTCGCCCAACCGCGCCGCCGGCTCGATCGGACTGGTGATCGAGCGCCGCCGCCTGCCCGGCGAAAAAGACGGCCTGATGTGGTTCTGCGAGCAATGCAACCACAAGCTGTACGAGGAGTATTTCACCCTCGCCAGCATCGAGCAGGACTTCCCGCCGGTATTCGAGCGCTTCTACCGCTCGACCGACGCACGCACCTGCAGCGAATGCGGCCACGTCCATCCCGCACCAGGAAAATACGCGTAGGGCGGGCACCGCCCGCCGCTCTGCGCAAGGTACATCGAAAACCGGCGGGCAGTGCCCGCCCTACGCCAGCCACTTGCGCGCCATCCGCCGCAACGACGTGTCGAGTGTCTCGTCAGCGGCCACCTCGTTCACCGGTCGCCATGCCAGCGCGTGCGATTCGGCGTTGACCACGAACGACTCGTCGGCACTCGCGCGCACCACGTAGCGCAAGTCGTAGTGCCAGTGCTCCGGCTCGTCCGCGCGGGCGGGAATGCGATGTCGGTCGACATCGAAAATGCCGCCATCGACATGAAGGCCGGCCAGGCCGGTTTCCTCTTCCGCCTCGCGCAGGGCGACACGCGCAAGATCCGTATCGCCATCGGCATGCCCGCCCGGCTGCAGCCAGCGATCGAGCTTGCGGTGATGCATCAGCAGCACGCGCTCGCCATCGGCGCTGACCAGCCAGGCCGAGCCGGTGAAATGGGCCACCGGGTTGCCGCGCTCGAAAGCATCCGCGTGTGTCTGCGCGAAATCCTCGAACTGCGCGACGACATCGGCGTCACCCTGCCATTGGTCACGGTAGCGACGAAGGGCCTGGATGAGACTGCTTGCGGACTCGCCCATGGGCACCTGCACGCGTGAAAGAAAGTGGGCGCGGCATGTTTCGCCGCAACATGGACGAAGCTTGTACAACCTTCGTCGCATGGGATATGTTGGCCCGCCATTGTCCAGCCTGTCCACGCACGCCGCCATCGCGCGGAAAGGACAGGAAATCCATCCGAGGGGAACCCGATGACAAAAGGTCTTTTTGCCACCCACGGCATCGAGGCGATGCCTCATGTCGACGCCGGCGAGCCTGTCGAGGGCAGCGGTACCGGCGAGGTGACACTGAAACGCGCACTGACCGCGCGTCACCTGGTGATGCTCGGTATCGGCGCGGTCATCGGCGCCGGCATCTTCGTGCTCACCGGCACGGCGGCGGCGCAGTTCGCCGGTCCGGCGCTGGTGATCAGCTTCCTGATGGCCGGTTTCGCCTGCGCACTGGCCGGCCTCTGCTACGCGGAGTTCGCCGCGATGCTGCCGGTATCGGGCAGCGCCTACTCCTATTCCTACGCCACGCTGGGCGAGGTGGTCGCCTGGTTCGTCGGCTGGAACCTGGTGCTGGAATACCTGTTCGCCGCCTCGACCGTGGCGGTGGGCTGGTCGGGCTACTTCAATGAAATGCTGCGCATGATCAGCGCCTGGATCGGCGTGGATGTCTCGCTGCCCGCCGCACTGGCCTCGGCACCACTGACCTTCGACGCCAGCGGCCACCACATCATCGCCACCGGCACCCTGATCAACCTGCCGGCGGTGGCCATCGTGGCGGCGATCAGCTGGCTCTGCTACCGCGGCATCACCCAATCGGCCACGGTCAACGCGATCATCGTGGCGATCAAGGTCATCGTGATCCTGCTGTTCCTGGCCGTGACGTTCCATTACCTCAACCCGGATCTCTGGCACCCGTTCATCCCGGAGAACGAGGGCGGCGCCAAGTACGGCTGGAGCGGCGTGATCCGCGCGGCGACGCTGGTGTTCTTCGCCTATATCGGCTTCGACGCCGTATCGACCGCCGCGGGCGAGGCGAAGAATCCGCAGCGCGACATGCCGATCGGCATCCTCGGCTCGCTGGCGATCTGCACCCTGCTCTACATCGCGATGTCCGCGGCGCTGACCGGCCTGGCCCCCTACACCGAACTCAACACGCCCGAGCCGGTGGCCACCGCGCTCAACTACGTGCTGGGCAACGTGCCGGCCGGCAGCAGCGCCAGCCATATCCTCGGCACGCTGAAGATCCTGGTGGTGTTTGCCGCGCTGGCGGGTCTCAGCTCGGTGGTGCTGGTGATGCTGATGGGCCAGCCGCGCATCTTCTATTCGATGTCGCGCGACGGCCTGCTGCCGCCGCTGCTGGGCAAGGTGCACAAGAAGCACCGCACCCCGTACGTGGGCACGGTCATCGTGGGCGTGATCGCCTCGGTGCTGGCCGGCCTGTTCCCGGTCGACGTGCTCGGCGACCTGGTTTCGATGGGCACGCTGCTGGCGTTCACCACCGTATGCATCGGCGTGCTGGTGCTTCGCCACACGCGCCCGGATCTGCCGCGCGCATTCCGCGTGCCATTCGTGTGGGTCGTCTGCCCGCTCGGCGCGGCAGCCTGCCTGTTCCTGTTCTGGCAGGCGTTCGTGGTGCGCTGGTGGCTGATCCTCGGCTGGACCGCAATCGGCTTCCTGATCTACGGCTTCTACGGTTACCGCAACAGCAAGTTGCGCCAGAACGCCCACTGACCAACCCGCGGCCGGCGCCTCCAACGCCGGCCGCGACGCTTTTGCTGCTCTCCGCCCCGGCCACGAAGACTTTCCCATGCTCAGCCAGTTGCTCGCCCGCAAGACCGATTTCAGCAACGACGACCACGCCCACGGTCCGGGCCTGCGCCGCACGCTGGGGCCGTGGGGCATCACGGCGCTGGGCATCGGCGCGGTGATCGGCACCGGCATCTTCGTGGTCACCGGCACGGCCGCGGCCGAACATGCCGGCCCGGCGGTGCTGATCTCCTTCATCATCGCGGCGATCTGCAGCGGCTTTGCGGCCTTGTGCTACGCCGAGTTCGCCACCTTGATCCCTATCTCCGGCAGCTCCTATTCGTACGCCTATGCGTCGCTGGGCGAACTGGCGGCCTGGTTCATCGGCTGGAACATGGTGGCGGAATACGGCATCTCCGCCTCCGCCGTGGCGGCGAGCTGGACCGGCTACTTCACCAGCCTGCTCGATCATATGGGACTGCACCTGCCGGTGGCGCTGACCGAAGCACCGCTGGCCTTCACCAAGGGCGAACTCGTGGTCACGGGCCACCTGTTCAACCTGCCCGCGGTGGCAATCGTGATGGCGCTGACCTGGCTGTGCTACATCGGCATCCGCGAATCGTCCAGCCTCAACGCGCTGATGGTGCTGGTCAAGGTCGGTCTGATCATCATCGTGGTGGTGGCCGGCTACCGCTACGTGAACCCCGAGAACTGGCATCCGTTCATCCCCGAGCCGCAGGGCGACGGCAAGTACGGCTGGTCCGGCATCATGCGCGGCGCGGCCATGGTGTTCTTCGCCTACATCGGCTTCGAGGCCACCTCCACGGCGGCGCAGGAATGCAAGACACCGCAACGCGACCTGCCCTTCGGCATCCTGGTGTCGCTGGTGATCTGCACCGTGCTCTATCTGGCGATGGCCGCGGTGCTCACCGGGCTGGTGCCGTACACCCTGCTGGACACCGCCGAGCCGGTGGTCACCGCGGTGGCCGCGCATCCGGAGCTGGACTGGCTGCGCCTGATCGTCGAGATCGGCGCCATGATCGGCCTGTCGTCGGTGATCCTGGTAATGATCATCGCGCAGCCGCGCATCTTCATGATCATGGCGCGTGACGGCATGCTGCCGAAAGTGTTCGCCAAGGTGCATCCGCGTCACCGCACGCCGCACATCAACACGTTGATCACCGGCAGCATGATCGCCTTGCTGGCGGCCGTGTTCCCGCTCGACCTGCTGGCCAACCTCACCTCGATGGGCACGCTGATCGCGTTCTCGGCGGTGTGCGCCGGCGTACTTATCCTGCGCTACACCCTGCCCGACCTGCCGCGCACCTTCCGCGTGCCGTGGGTCTGGTTTACCTGCCTTGCCGGCGTGGCGTGCTGCTTCGCCCTGCTGTTCAGTCTCGACTGGTTCAACTGGGCGATCCTGGGCGGCTGGACCCTGCTGGGTTTCGCCATCTACTTCCTCTACAGCCGCAAGCACAGCGTGCTGCATCAGGCGGCCAATCAACCGTCCGTGACGAAATTTCAGTGATCGTCGCTTAAGATCGCTGAAAATACTTCATAAGCACACAACTCACGCAAACGTCGCGATTCCACCATTCTCGTCAGAACATGCGAACTTGAATGTAAAATGCGTGTTATGTGATTGATTTTAAATAGCTTGTCGGTGTGCCATCGCGGCGAGTTGCATCCGGGGTCGCCCATTCGCCGAACGCGGGAGTATGATCCCCAGTCCGAGGGTAAATCACTTGGCAGTGGGCCCCGGATCGCGGCCCGGCCCGTCAGGCAAAGCAGCTCCTCAGCCTGACGTCGCCGGGCCGCACTTTGTCCAGCATCCGCGCATCCATCACCGGCTCGTCCGCGGAATCCGCCCCATGAAATGAAAAGGCCGGCGAGATCGCCGGCCTTGCAGAGCTTGCCGCGTGGCGGTCAGGCTTTCTTGGGGGTGTGCGACACGCACCAACCTTTCGCGTTCACCGACTTGCCCGGGAACAGCTGGCACGGGCCGCGGCCAGTGGGGCCACCGGAGTAGAACTGACAGTTCGCGCAATCGTCGCCGGCCTTGTGCTTGGGGTTGGTGGATTTGGTGGTGTCCTCCACGTAGTCCAGGGCCTTGGCGGTCGGATCGTCAGGGCCCAACGCCGGCAGGTCGGCGGCACGCGCGAACCGCGGCAGGCCCCCCATCACCACGGCTGCCGCCGTGGTCCCTGCGGCCACCTTGAGGAACCGGCGACGCGATTCGATATCTTTGTCGTTCGACATGGCACATGTCTCCATTGGGTTGCAGCCGACGCACCCTGCCCCGGCCCCTCGGCGATGGTACGCCCGGTCACGCAATCTTTCCTGACTCGCGAGAATGGCTCTCATTCCGGCAAGAGCCGCTGGCGCGGCGTGTTATCATCGATCACTCATTTGGACGTCCAAATCACATGAGCCAGTCCCTGCCCGACGCGATCGCGGCCAGCCACTTCGACGCCTGCGCCGACCGCGTGGCCGAGACCGCGCGCGCGCTCGCAGGCAAGGGCTGGACTCCTGCGACCAGCAGCAATTTCTCGATGCGCGTCGATGCGGGCCACGCCGCCATCACGATCTCCGGGCGCGACAAGGGCAAGCTGGGCCGCGACGACATCATGCTGATCGACCTCGAGGGTCGACCGGTGGGCACCGGGGCGCGCCCCAGCGCCGAGACTGCGCTGCACACCCAGGTCTACCGGCGCTGGCCCGACATGAATGCGGTGTTGCACACCCACTCGCGCACGCAAAGCGTGGCGTCGCGATTGTTTGCCCGCGAGGGCGTGGTCCGGCTGCAGGGCTGGGAGTTGCAGAAGGCGATCAGCGGCTACCACAGCCATGACAGCGTGCTGGAGATCCCGGTGTTTCCCAACACCCAGCACATGCCCGAACTGGTCGCCCATGTGGATGCCTGGCTCGACGCCGGCAAACCGCTGCACGCCTACCTGATCGACGGCCACGGCATCTATACCTGGGGCCGCGACATGGCCGAGAGCGAGCGCCACCTGGAAGCGCTGGAGTTCCTGCTCGGCTGCGAACTGGATCTGCGAACAATGAGGTCATCATGAGCCGCCTGCGCATTTTCGACGAGAACGAACCGCACACCGCCCGCGCCACGCTCGACCGCCACGAAGCCATCGCGGAAGAACTGGCCAAGGTCGGCGTGCGCTTCGAACGATGGGAAGCGAACCAGCCGATCGCCCCGGGCGCCAGCCAGGAGGAAGTGATCGCGGCCTACCGCAGCGACATCGACCGCCTGATGGACGAGGCCGGCTACCAGGCCGTCGACGTGATCAGCCTCGCTCCCGACCATCCCGACCGCGCCGCCCTGCGCCAGAAGTTCCTCAGCGAACACACCCACAGCGAGGACGAGGTGCGATTCTTCGTCGCCGGCTCCGGCCAGTTCACCCTGCACCTGGATGGCAAGGTCTACGACGTGCTGTGCGAGCAAGGCGACCTGATCGGCGTGCCCGACGGCACGCGGCACTGGTTCGACATGAGCGAGGCGCCGTACTTCGTGGCCATCCGCCTGTTCACCAACAAGGAAGGCTGGGTGGCCAACTTCACCGGCGACGACATCGCCACCCGCTTCCCCCGCATGCAGCCGAACCCGTAGGAGCCCGCTCGCGGGCGATGCCTTTTCCAACCCCCGCATCCATCGTCCTGAATCTGTCGAAGGCCCGAGTCCCGTCCCCATGACCGAAATCCGCGCCATCGTCACCGACATCGAGGGCACCACCAGCTCGATCGACTTCGTCCGCGACGTCCTGTTCCCGTTCGCCCGCAAGCGCCTGCCCGCGTTCGTGGAAACCCATGGCGATCGTCCCGACGTGCAGCACTGGCTGCACGAGGCCGCGCGCGAAGCCGGCATGATCGAGGCCGAACGACAGGAGGTGGTGGAATTGCTGCTGCAATGGATCGCGCAGGATCGCAAGTCCACCGCGCTCAAGGCGCTGCAGGGCATGATCTGGAAGGAAGGCTACGAAAGCGGCGCCTACCGCGCCCACGTCTACCCCGAAGTGGCTGCCCGCCTGCGCGCCTGGCGCGCCGACGGGCTTCGCCTGTATGTGTACTCCTCCGGTTCGGTACCGGCGCAGCAGCTGTTCTTCCGCTACTCGGAAGCCGGCGACCTGACGCCCTTGTTCGCCGGCTATTTCGATACGGAAACCGGCCCCAAGCGCGAGGCGCAGTCCTATCGCCGCATCGCCGAAGCCGTGGGCGAGGAGCCCCGCCACCTGCTGTTCCTGTCCGATATCGTCGAGGAGCTGGACGCCGCGCGCGCCGCCGGTTTCCAAACCGCCTGGCTGGTGCGTGAGCCGCAACCGCTGCCGGAGGCGGCAGGCCATCGGGTCTATCGCGACTTCGACGCGATCGACCCGGCCAGCTGAGATGCGTCGGGGCGTGCGTACTCTGCTGACCATCGCGGCGGCATTCAGCGCCGGCGTGGCGCTGGCCGCGTGGTTGCCGGTCAGCGCTCTCCCCGACTCGGCCAACACGCCGCCCGCCATGCCGCTTCAAGCCGAAACACCGGCCGAATCGACAGCGGCGCCCGATGCCTGGCCGGCATCCGCGCCCAGCCCCGAGCAGGTGCTCTACGCCCAGCCGCAGATGGTACGCGACGCCCTCGCCCGACTGACGCCGCGGGTGGCGGGCAAGCCCAATCTCTACCTGCTCGCTTTCGTCGGCGACGGCAGCGAGGACGTGTTCCGCAATGAGGCCGAATACGCCGCGCAACTGTTCGGTTCGCGCTTCGGCCCCACCGTCCACAGCCTGGTGCTGGAGAACAACCCGGCCTCGCTGACCACCCACCCGCTGGCCAGCTGGAGCAATCTCGAAGCGGCGCTCGACGGCTTGCAGCAGGTGATGCGAACGGACGAGGACATCCTGCTGCTCTACGTCACCAGCCACGGCGACGAGGACCATACCTTGCTGGTCGACATGGACCCGTTGCCGCTGGATCAGATCGGCGCGCAGGATCTCGCCGACATTTTGGCGGCGCGCCACTTCCGGTGGAAAGTGGTGGTGGTCAACGCCTGCTACTCCGGCGGCTTCGTGTCGCCGCTGCGCGGTTCCGGCACCCTGGTGCTCACCGCTGCACGCAGCGACCGCAGCTCGTTCGGCTGCGGCAGCGATTCGGACATCACCTACTTCGGCAAGGCCTGGCTGGTCGATGCGCTGAACCACACCGACAACTTCGTCGACGCGTTCAAGCGGGCACGCAGCGATATCGCCCACTGGGAAAGGCAGGACGAGCTCACCCCCTCCGAACCGCAGATCGACGTCGGCAGCGGCATCGCGGCACAGCTGGCAGCGTGGCGCAAGCACGTCGTGCCCGGCCCGGCGGTGTCGTTCAAGCCAGCAGCGCCCGGCGCAGCCGACACGACGCCGACGCCCTGACCGCAGCTCAAACCCCTGGCCAGGTCCGCGCCGGGCGTCGCTGCCATGAATCCCGGATATAACGCGCCACGCATGTCGCCGCGAGGCTTCACGAATTTCACCTGCAGCGGCTGCTAGCGTGGCGCTCCCTTCCTGAGCGGGAGACCCGCATGAGCGCACGCAGCCACCTGACCAGGCCCGCCATGTCGAGCCACCTGCGCCGGACGTTCTCGTCGCCATGGCGGCCAGCCATGATTCCCCTGCTGGTGCTGTCGGCTTGTTCGTCAGCGCCGCCCGCGACACGCCAGACGCAAGCCGCCGCCCCCGCCGCATGCGTGCCCGCGCAGCTCAAGCTGTCGCTGGACGACGGCAACGGCCGCTTCAACGGGATGTCGCATGCCGGCACCATGCTGGTCGTGCACAACGCAAGCGAAGTCGCCTGTTCGATCGCCGCCATGCCCGCGCCGGGCTTGCGGGGCGCGCAACGGCAAACACTGGCCATCGCCGCGCAGGTCCCGCCAACACCCGCCGCCCAACCACCACGGCTCACGCTGGATCCCGGCGCCAGTGTGGAGAGCGACATGCGCTGGGTTTCAGGCAACGTCTACGACGACGGCCATTGCGAGTCGCCGGCCGTCATCACGCTGGCCATCGGCGCGGGAACCGTGAGCGCACCCTTCCACGGCCAACTCTGCGGCGCCGGCGGCAAGCCATCCACGTACTCGATCGCCCCGTTCCGCGTGGCCGGCGTAACCGGGACCATCGGCGCGGCCAGCATTCGCTACCGCTGCGACGATGGCCGCACCGTGCTGGCCGCCTATCCCGACACGCAGACCGCCATGCTGGACTTCGACTCGCAGACGCATCGGCTGCACGCGGCGGTTTCGGCCGATGGCGCGCGCTACGTGGACGAGCATTGGCAATGGTGGAGCAAGGGCATGCATGACGCCTGGCTCGCCGAGCTCAAACCCGGCGAACAGATCGCGTCTGCAGCCGGCGTGGCTTGCCGCACCCCCTGATCTGCACCGACCGGTCTCCTCGCTAGCGCACCCGGTGCCGGTCGGCGAGCACCGCAATCGCGTCCGCCAGCGACAATCCGCGCGCCCGCAACACGACCACGAGATGGAACAGCAGGTCCGCTGCTTCACCCAGCAGCGCCTCGTCGTCCTGCACTACCGCGGCCAGCGCCGTTTCCACGCCCTCCTCGCCCACCTTCTGCGCGATGCGGCGGATGCCGTCGTCAAACAGCTTCGTCGTGTAGCTGCCGGTCGGCCGCTCGACGTGGCGTTGCGCGACCAGCGCGTCGAGTTCGGCGAGGAAACCCAGCGGCGGGCGCACGTCGGCGCTGTCGCCAAAGCAGCTGGAAGTGCCGGTGTGGCATGTGGGGCCGTGCGGTTCGGCCTGGATCAGCAAGGTGTCGGCGTCACAGTCGAGGCGGATCGACTTCAGCGCGAGCACGTTGCCGGAGCTCTCGCCCTTCATCCACAAGCGCTGCTTGCTGCGGCTGTAGAAGGTGACGCGGCCATCGGCCTGCGTCTGCACCAGCGCATCGGCATTCATGTAGCCGAGCATCAGCACCTCGCCGCTCAGCCAGTGCTGCACGATCGCCGGCAGCAGGCCATTGCCCTTGGCCCAGTCGGGAACATCGGGATTGATTGCAGGGGTGGTGGTCATGGGTTGATCTCCTTGGAGCGAGAAGTGAGTGGAGAGAAGTGAGAAGTGACAGAAAGCATCCGATCCACCATTGCGGTGAGGTTTCTGCTGTCTCTCACTTCTCACTCCTCCTCACTCACTCCTCACCCGTACGCCTTCAGCTTGCAGGTAGCGCTTCAACGCGGGAATCGAAATGGCGCCCGAATGGAACACGCTGGCCGCCAGCGCGCCATCCACGTCGGCCTCGACGAAGGCATCGCGGAAATGTTCGGGAGCGCCGGCACCGCCGGAGGCCACCAACGGCACCTGGCAGATCGCGCGGGCGGCCCGCAATTGGTCCAGGTCGTAGCCGCGGCGTACCCCGTCGCTGTCCATGCAATTGAGCACGATCTCGCCGGCACCCCGCCGCTGTGCCTCGACTATCCAGTCCAGCGTGCGGCGCGGCAGCGCCTGCATTTTCGCGGGATCGCCGGTGTACTGGCGCACGCGCCATTCGCCGTCGCCGTCGCGCAACGAGTCGATGCCGACCACCACGCACTGCACGCCGAACGCGGCGGCCAGTTCGTCGATCAGCGCGGGCCGCGCCAACACGGGCGAGTTCACCGAAATCTTGTCGGCACCCGCATGCAGCACCGCGCGTGCCTCGTCGACCGAGCGGATGCCGCCGGCGACGCAGAACGGAATATCGATCACCCGGGCGACTTTCTCCACCCAGCTGCGATCCACGCTGCGTCCCTCGGGGCTGGCGGTGATGTCGTAGAACACCAGCTCGTCGGCGCCTTCGTCGCGGTAGCGCAGCGCGAGGTCGACGATTTCGCCCATGACCACGTGGTCGCGGAAGCGCACGCCCTTGACCACCTGGCCGTTGCGCACGTCAAGGCAGGGAATGATGCGGCGGCTCAGCACGCCAGCGCCTCCGCCACGGTGAAACTCCCTTCCAGCAGGGCGCGACCGAGGATCACCGCATTCGCGCCGGCATCGCGCGCGGCACGGATATCGTCCAGCGAACGCACCCCGCCGGACGCCTGCAGCGCCAGTTGCGGCACGCTGGTCACGAGGTGGCGATACAGGTCGAGATTGAAGCCGGCGAGCATGCCGTCGCGATCGATGTCGGTGCACAACAGGTGACGGGCGCCGCGTGCTGCGTACCACGGTGCCAGCTCGTCCAGCGTGCGCGCCTCCACTTCGGTCCAGCCGGCGCTGGGCAGGACCCAGCGTCCTTCCGCGTGGCGGGTGTCCAGCGCGAGGGTCAGCCGCTCTGCGCCGTACTTCGCCAGCCAGGCGGCGACACGCGCCGGATCGCGCACCGCCACGCTGCCAACCACCACGCGCTGCACGCCGGCATCGAACAACCGCTGCAGATCTGCCTCTTCGCGCACGCCGCCACCGGCCTGAATCGCCATGCCATCGGTGGCGATCGCGGCGATCACCGCGAGATTGTCCAGCCGGCCCGAACGTGCGCCATCCAGGTCGACCAGGTGCAGCCAGCGCGCACCGGCGTCGGCGTAGCGCCCGGCCAGCTCGCGCGGGTCCGCCGCGTAGGTCGTCTGCTGCGCGTAGTCGCCCTGCTTCAGGCGCACCACCTGGCCGCCGCGCAAGTCGATCGCGGGAATCACGTCGAAGTTCATAGGTCGAGAAAGTTCTTCAGCAGTCGGGCGCCGACACCCGCGGAGCGTTCGGGATGGAACTGCATGCCGTGGAAGTTGCGGTGCGCGATCATCGCCGAGAACGCGCCGCCGTAGTCGGCGGTGGCCAGAGTCCAGTCGCCGACCGGTACCGCGTAGCTGTGCACGAAATAGGCCTGCTCGCCCTCGCCCAGCCCGGCCAGCAGCGGATGTTCCCGCCGGATCGACACCTCATTCCAGCCCATGTGCGGCACGCGCAGACCGGGAGCCTCGGCGAAGCGTCGCACCGACGCGGGAATCAGGCCGAGGCATGCGGTGTCGCCCTCTTCCGAATGCGTGCACAGCAGCTGCATGCCCAGGCATACGCCGAGCACGGGCTGGCGCAGCGAACGCAAGACCTCGACCAGACCCAGCTCGCGCAGCCGCGTCATGCCCGGTCCGGCCGCACCCACGCCGGGCAGGATCACCTTGTCGGCGGCGCGGATCGCGGCAGCCTCCGAGGTCAATTCGGCGTCCGCGCCAAGACGCTGCAAGGCGTAGCGCACCGAGCCGATATTGGTGCCGCCTGCATCGACCAGTACCACGCTCATCACAGCGCGCCCTTGGTACTCGGCAATTCGCTGCCGGAGCGCGCGATCGCCTGGCGAAGGGCGCGCGCCACGACCTTGAAGCAGGCTTCCACCATGTGGTGCGCGTTGTCGCCGCGCACGGCGAGGTGCAGGTTCGCACCCAGCGTCTCGCACAGCGAGCGGAAGAAATGCGGCACCAGTTCGGTCGGCACCTCGCCCACGCGCTCGCGCGGGAAGCTGCCCTCGAACACGAAGTACGGTCGGCCGGACAGGTCCAGCGCGGCGCTGGCCTGCGCCTCGTCCATGGGCAGGGTGAAGCCGTAGCGACCGATGCCGCGCTTGTCGCCGAGCGCCTGCTTCAGGGCCTGGCCGAGTGCCAGCGCGCAATCCTCGATGGTGTGGTGTTCGTCGATGTGGGTGTCACCTTCGCAATCGAGTTCCAGCGCAAAGCCGCCGTGCTTGCCGATCTGTTCCAGCATGTGGTCGAAGAAGCCCAGCCCGGTGCGCACCTGCGGGTCGGTCGCGCGATCCAGGTCGACCTTGACGGTGATGCGGGTCTCTTTCGTGTGGCGCACCACGGTGGCGGTGCGCGGCGCATCCAGCAGCCGGTGCGCTACCTCCTCCCAGCCGATGCCTTGCGGGCCCACGCGAAAACCGCGCACGCCGAGGTTCGCGGCAAGCTGCAGGTCGGTTTCACGATCACCGACCATCGCTGAGGCGGCACGGCTCCAGCCGTCGTCGGCCAGGTAGTGGCGCAGCATGCCGACGCCGGGCTTGCGCGTGTCGAGGCCTTCGTGCGGAAGGCTGCGGTCGATCAACACCTCGCGGAAGCGAATGCCCTGCGAGTCGAGGATGCGCAGCAGAAGTTCGTGGGGGCCACGGAAGTCGGATTCGGGAAAACTGTCGGTGCCCAGCCCATCCTGGTTGCTCACCATCACCAGCGCGTAGCCGGCGGCGACGAAGCGCTGCAACGCGGCGATCACTCCGGGCAGCAGGGCCAGCTTCTCCCAGCTGTCGACCTGCTCGTCGGCCGGCTCCTCGATCAGGCAGCCGTCCCGATCGACGAAAAGAATCTTGCGGACGGTCATGCGATGCCTCGATCCGAAGCCAGCACGGCCAGTACCCGCTCGTTCTCCGCCGGCGTGCCGATGGTGATGCGCAGCGCGTCGGCGAGGTTCGGGTAGCGGCGCACGTCGCGCACCACGATGCCGGCGGCGAGCAGGCGCCGGTAGACGTCGGCGGCATCGTCGAAGCGGACGGCAAGGAAGTTCGCCTGCGAAGGCAACACCTCGCGCACGCCGGGCAACCGGCGCAACGCCTCGCACATGCGCGTGCGCTCCGCACGCACGACGGCGAGGTGTTCGCGCGCATTCGCCTGGCCCCAGCCGGACAGCGCCAGCAGCGCCGCGTCCACGCACGGCAACGGCAACGGGTACGGCGCCATGATCTTCCGCAGCAAGGCGACCACGCCGGCGTTCGCCAGCAGGCTGCCGATGCGTGCGCCGGCCAGCGCCCAGGCCTTGGACAGAGTGCGCAGCACGGCGAGGTTGTCGTAGCGGTCGATCAAGTCGGCGATGCTGCCGTCGTCGGCAAACTCCACGTACGCCTCGTCCACCACCAGCAAGGCGCGGTCAGACAGCGCCCGCGCCAGCCGTTCGAGTGCCGCACGCGGCACCGCCTGACCGGCGGGATTGTTCGGAGTGCACACGAAGACGAGCGTCACCGCCGGGGTCAGTGCCGCGAGCACCGCGTCCACGTCCAGGGTGAAATCCGCCGCCAGTGGCACCTCGACGATGCCGGCGCCCTGCACCCGCGCGCACACCGCGTACATGCCGAACGTCGGCGGCTGGATCAGGATCGCGTCGCGGCCGGCGCGACAGAACGCGCGCAGCAGCAGGTCGATCGCCTCGTCGCTGCCGCGGCCGACCAGCAACTGTTCGCGCCGCACGCCATACAGTGCTGCCAGCGCAGCGACCAATGCGACGGGCTGCGGTTCGGGATAGCGGTTGCAGCCGAGTCCGTCGTCACCCACCGGTGCCCACGCCGACTCGTTCGCGTTGAGGAAGACCTCGCCGCCGCTGGCCTCCATCCGCGCCGAGGAATACGGCTGCATCGCCCGAAGTTCCGGCCGCGCCAGATCGAGCACGCTCATGCCAATGCCTCCAGCCGCAGGGTCACTGCGCGGCGGTGCGCTTCCAGCTGCTCGGCTGCCGCCAGCGTCGCGGTACACGGGCCGATGCGGCGCAGGCCGTCGGCGCTGACTTCCTGCACGCTGATCTGCTTCTGGTAGCTGGCCACCGACACGCCGCTGTAGCTGCGCGCGTAGCCGTAGGTCGGCAGCACGTGATTGCTGCCGCTGCAGTAATCGCCCACCGATTCGGGCGTCCACGGACCGAGGAAGATCGAGCCGGCACTGTCGACGCCGTCGAGCAGCGCGCGCGGCTCAGCCACCTGCAGGACCAGGTGCTCGGGCGCGTAGCGGTTGCTCACCTCGACCGCCTGCGCCAGCGAGTCGACCGCGATCAACCGGCTCTGCGCCAGCGCCTGGCGCGCGATGTCAGCGCGCGGCAGGCCGTCACACTGACGTTCGACCTCACGCTCCACGCGCTCGATCAGCTCCACCGAATCGCTGAGCAGGATCACCTGCGAATCCGGTCCGTGCTCGGCCTGCGACAGCAGGTCGGCGGCGACGAACACCGGATTCGCGGCGGCATCGGCGATCACCAGTACTTCCGACGGCCCGGCCGGCATGTCGATCGCCGCACCGTCCGGGTCGGACGACACCTGCAGCTTCGCCTCGGTCACCCAGGCATTGCCGGGGCCGAACAGCTTGTCGCACTTCGGCACCGACTCCGTACCGTAGGCCATCGCGGCGATCGCCTGCGCGCCACCGAGCTTGAACACCTTGTGCACGCCGATGAGGCGCGCGGCGTACAGCACCGCCTCGTCGCAGCACCCGTCAGCGCGCGCGGGCGAGCACAGCACCACCTCGCGACAGCTGGCGATGTGCGCCGGCACGCCCAGCATCAGCGCGGTGGAAGGCAGCGGCGCACTGCCAGCCGGCACATACAGGCCCACCCGGCTGACCGGCCGCAGCATGCGCTCGACCCGCACGCCGGGCGCGGTGTCGACCGCCACCGGCCGCAGCGCCGCGGCACGATGGAACAACTCGATGCGTGCGGCGGCTTCGCGGATCGCCGCTTTCAATTCGGGATCGAGTGCCGCCTCGGCCGCGACGAACTCGGCCTCGTCGACCTCGAGTGCATCCAGTGTGCAGCGATCGTACCGGGCGCTGAGCGCGCGCAACGCCGTGTCGCCGTCCTTGCGCACGGCCGCGACGATCCGTTCGACACCATGACGCACGTCGTCTGCGCGCGACTGCGCCGGTCGCGCCAGCGCCTCGCGCCGGGCCGTTTCGTCCAGGGCGTTCCAGTCCAGACGTTTCATGCAAGCGAACTCCTCGTGCTGCCCTGCTTCATGCCAGCATCTTCTCCACCGGCAGCACGAACATCTCGCGTGCACCGGCCTTCTTGATTTCCTCCAGTTGCCGCCAGCTCACCTCACCGGCGCACAACGCCTGCAGCATCAACTGGTCGGCCTGGCCAGCCACCGCCAGCAGCGTCGGCTGCGGACCGCCGGGGAGCAACCGGGTGACCGCCTCCAGCGAGTGACGCGAGGTCTGCAACAGCAGCAGCCGCGATTCGCGCACCTGGATCACGCCATCGAGCCGCTTCAGCAACAACTCCAGCATGTCGCCGCGCTCGTCCGCCGGCAGGGTCACCGGCCCGGCCAGCACCGCCTCGCTCTCCAGCAGCACCTCGGTCTCGCGCAACTGGTTGGCCACCAGGGTGCCGCCGCTCTGCACCAGGTCGCAGATCGCGTCGGCCGTGCCCAGCTTCGGCGCAATCTCGACCGAGCCGGCCAGGGTCACCACGCCGGCGTCGATGTGTTGCGCGCGCAGCCATTCACCAAGCAGGCCGGGGTATGACGTGGCGATGCGCCGTCCCGCGAGATCGCCGGGCGCGGAATAGTCGAGCTCCTGCGGCACGGCGATCGACAACCGGCACCGTCCGAAGCCGAGTGGCCGCAGTTCGGCCAGCGGCTCGCCATCGCGCCCGGCAGTGAGCTGGAACTCGCCCAGCACGTTGCGGCCGACGATGCCGACGTCGCATACGCCTTGCGCGATCAGGCCGGGGATGTCGTCGTCGCGCACCAACAGCAGGTCGACCGGCTCGCCTTCGCCGAAGCAGAACAGCTTGTCGCGGCTTTGCCGGAAGGTCAGGCCGCATCGCTTGAGCAGGTCCAGCGCCGGCTCGGTCAGCCGTCCGGATTTCTGCATCGCGATGCGCAGGCGGTCGCGCGGCTTCATGCCCTCTTCCTTGCCGCCTGCGCCTGCCGCCGCGCCGCGCGGGCCGCGGCCGCGAGATAGCCGCCGCTGCCCTGGTTGAGATAGCGCGCGACCCGCCCGATCGTGGTGATGCTGACCGCGGTGCGCTCGTGGATCTCCCGGTACGACACGCCTTCGAGCAGGAACGGCACCACCCGCCAGCGGTCCACCAGCACTTCGAGTTCCGCCGGCGTGCACAGGTCGCTGAGGAACGCGCCAACTTCCTCGACGTTCTTCAGCGACAGCAACGCCTCGTACAGGCTCAGCTCGGCGGACTCGACGGGTGTTTCGGGATCAAGCGATCGACGCTTCATAATGTATTAACGCATTAACACAGTGGTGCGCATCATACACCCATGCGGCGCTGCCGCAACCCCCTCGTTCCTCGCCGCTCGCCTCGCATCCCGGAACCCGCATCCCGGCTCTCGACAGACGAATGCCCGGTCATCCCGGCCCCAAAAACATGAACCCCCGCCGAGGCGGGGGTTCATGGCAACACGGGAAAGCCGTGTCGACTCAGGCGGACTTCTTGCGCGGGGCCGCCTTGCGGGTCGCCGGCGCCTTGGTCACCGTCGGCTTGGTGCCGGCCACGGCCGGGGCCAGCGCGTGCGCGCGCGTATTGCCGTAGCTGCTGCGGTAGATCTTGCCGCGGCGGGTCTTGCGATCGCCCTTGCCCATGGGGAACTCCTTGATTCGATGGATGTACGGCCGTCCATCATAGCAGTGCGGCGGGCAACGCCATAGGCCACTCGCGTCCAGCCCCAACCAGCCTCAATGCGCGCATTGCGGGCCGTGCACGTGGACCTGGACACGGCGGTCGCGACGCAGGTTGACGAAGTGCGCGGCGGCCAGCAGCAGGCCGCCCGACGTGACCAGTGCGCTATGCACCAAGGTCAGTCCACCCTCGGCCCAGGTGACGCCGGAAATCAGCAGGAGCAACCCCGGGATGGCCAGCAGCAACGGCAAGGGTTGCTGGTGGCGCCGAAAGCCCCGCACCAGGGCGATCACCGCCAGCACGCAGGCAAACGCCACGAAACCCCGCTCGAAGCGATGGTCTGCCAGGAACTCCAGCCCGACCAGTGGCAGCGCGGCCAGGACGAAGGGCAGCAAGGCACAGTGGATCGCGCACAGGAACGAGGCGATCGCGCCGATGCGATCGGCGCTCTGCCATCCACGCGATGTGCCTGTCTGCCCGGAATGCATCTGCCTGCCTGCCGTCGCCGCGCGAGGCGGCCGGGGAATCTGGCCGGCATGTTACATTATAACAATAGGTCGCGCTACCGGGCGATGGTCGCCGTTCAGGCTTTGCGGCAGGCCCGGCACAGACCGTGGACTTCCAGCGTCTGCGCCTGCGGCCGGAAACCCAGCGCGCGGGCCTGCGCCTCGATCAATTCGGCGACCCGTTCGTCGCAGACCTCCTGCGCGCTGGAACAGTTGTCGCAGATCAGAAATGGGACCTGATGCGCCTCGGTCGGATGGTGGCAGGAGACGAAGGCGTTGATCGACTCCAGCTTGTGGATGAAGCCGTTCTCGAGCAGGAAATCCAGCGCGCGATAAACCGTGGGCGGAGCGGCATTGCCGTGCTGTTCGCGCAGCTGGTCGAGCAGTTCGTACGCCTTGACCGGTATGCGAGATGCCGCGATCAGTTCCAGCACCTCCTTGCGCAGGGGGGTCAGACGCAGGCCCCGCTCCTCGCTGGCGTGTTCCACCGCACGCACGAAACCCTTCGCGTCATGATGGTGGTGCGGGTGGTGCGCGTGCGCGTTGTCGGCAACATCGTGGTTCAAAGCATTCACCTCGCCTCGATCATACATCCGCCACCGCCCGCCTCAGCGCGACATCGGCGGCGGTTTCACGGCCGGCTGGCCGCGCGGCCTGCACAGGATCACGATCCAGCCGATCGGGCCGAGCACCCAGGACCACAAGACCGCTTCCAGCACCCGGCCGCGCCACCAGCCGAGCAGCAGGCCCACGGCGACGAACAGCAGATTCCACCAGAACATGGCTGCCCAGGGCACCATATTCAACAGATTGAAGAAGACGTGCCTGAACGCGCCGGGGGCGTCGAGATCGACGCCTTGGGTGGCGCGGGCCAGCAGCTCATCCACGGGGAGACTGGCGCCAGCTGCGCCGCGCCGCCAACTCAGGCATGGGTCATGGCCATCGCGGCGTCGATGCGGCGGATCGCCTCCTCGCGCCCGGTGAGATAGATCGTGTCCTCGATCGAGGGCGAGACCTGGGTACCGGTCATCGCGACCCGCAGCGGCTGCGCCACCTTGCCCATGCCCAACTCCAGCTGCGCCGCCACCTGCTCGATGACCAGGTGGATCGCCGCCGGCTTCCACTCGCACGCACTCAGCAGCGTCTTCGCCGCCGCCAGCACGCCCGGGGCACCGGCATTGCCGAGATGCTTCGCCACCGCCTTGTCGTCCCAGGCAGTGATCGGGCCGTACCAGATCTTCGCCCGCTCGGCCATTTCCTTCAGCGTGTGCACGCGCTCGCGCA
Organism: Rhodanobacter sp. 67-28; assembly: GCA_001898415.1. Lineage (GTDB taxonomy): Bacteria > Pseudomonadota > Gammaproteobacteria > Xanthomonadales > Rhodanobacteraceae > Rhodanobacter. The sequence continues at coordinate 154,286 of MKTU01000036.1, forward strand.
GCGCCACGATGACCTCGATCGGCGCGGGGCCTTGCGCGACGTCCACGCCGGCGCGCTGCAGGTGCCATTCGAACTCGGCCAGGAACGACTGCGGCTCGTCGGTCTTCAGGTAATGCTGGTTCAGCCACGCCAGCTTCTCGGTGTCGAAGCGCGAGGCCGCCTTGTTGACGTCGGCGATGTCGAACAGCGCGATCATCTCCTCGCGCGAGAAGATCTCCTGATCGCCATGCGACCAGCCCAGCCGCACCAGGTAGTTGAGGATCGCGTGGGGCAGGAAACCCTGCTCGCGATAATCCATCACGCTGACCGCGTTGGTGCGCTTGGACAGCTTCTTGCCTTCCTTGTCCAGGATCATCGGCAGGTGCGCGAACTCCGGCACCGGCGCGCCGAGCGCGTGATAGATGTTGATCTGCCGCGGCGTGTTGTTGACGTGATCGTCGCCGCGGATCACCTCGGTGACGCCCATGTCGATGTCGTCGACCACCACGGCGAAGTTGTAGGTCGGCCAGCCATCGGAGCGAAAGATCACCAGGTCGTCCAGCTCGCTGTTGGCGATCTCGATGCGGCCCTTGACCTTGTCCTCGAATACCACCGAGCCTTCGATCGGGTTGCGGAAGCGGATCACCCGGTTGGGGTCGTCGCGGCACGCCTCGTTGCGATCGCGGTAGTAACCGTTGTAGCGCGGTTTCTCGCCGGCCTGCATGGCCGCCTCGCGCATCGTCTCGATTTCCTCCTTGCTCTCGTAGGCGTAGTAGGCCTTGCCGGCGGCGACCAGTTGGTCGGCGACCTGCCTGTATCGGTCGAGTCGCCGGGTCTGGTAGAACGGGCCCTCGTCGGCATCGAGGCCGAGCCAGTGCATGGCGTCGAGGATCGCCTGCACCGCCGCGTCTGTGGAACGTTCGCGATCGGTATCCTCGATGCGCAGAATGAACTGTCCGCCGCGACGACGCGCCTCCAGCCAGCAATACAGCGCGGTGCGCGCGCCGCCGATGTGCAGGAAGCCGGTGGGGCTGGGAGCGAAACGGGTACGGACGGCCATGATGTTCCGGACAACAAGGAGAAACGATGGATTTTAACCGATACCGCGGGCAGCGCCGGCCTCGCATGCGCGCCCTGCCCACCTCCATGCTCGCGCTGGCGCTGCTTGTCGCCGCCGCACCCGCAAGGGCGGAGAACCCCGGTTTCGACCGCCCCGGCTACGGCTTCACGCCGGGCGTGCTGGCCGCTGGCGAGGCAATCCTCGAACAAGGCCTGCCGGACTGGAGCCGCGACCGGCAGGATGGCGTCACCGTGTCGCAGTACACCGCCGACAGCTTGCTGCGCATCGGGCTCGGCGGGCCGTTGGAAATGCAATTGGGCAGCGACTCCTGGAACGTGCTGCGGCAAGCCAGCCCGGGCGGCAGCGTGCACAGGGAAGGCCGCGGCGACAGCCAGCTGGGGCTGAAGCTGGCGCTGCCGTCGAGCCATGCGGGCTTCAGCTGGGGCCTGCTGGGCAGCGTCACCTTCACCGACGGCGAGCGGGAGTTCCGCGGCGACCATCGCCAGTACCTGCTCGGCGCGCAGTTCAACCTGGATGTCAGCGAGCGCCACTCGCTGGGCCTTTACCTGGAGAACGTGCGCCGCGGCGGCGCCGACAGCCCCACCGTGGCGCTGGACGACAGCCATGCGCTGTCGTCGGCGCTGACCCTGTACACCGAACTCGCCTGGCAGCACCTGCCCGGCGAGGGCAGCGGCAGCCTCGCCGGTGCCGGCGTGCAGTGGATGGTCACGCCCCGCGTGCAACTGGACGCGGGCTTCGACCATCGCCTGCGCGGCTCGGCAAACCAGTGGCAGGGCAATCTGGGCGTGTCGATCTACTTCGGCGACTGATTGCGTCGCACGCCCCCGCGATTACTTGACGTGGACGGTGATCTTCTTCGACACCACCGCCGGCACGAACGGCACATGATTCGCGTCCCCCAGCTCCAGTTGCAGAGTATGCGTACCCGGGGCCAGCTTCAGCGTGGTCTGGGTCTGTCCGCCGCCGAAATGGATGTGGTTGGCGTCGGCCGGAATCGGCTGGCCGGCGGCGGGCAAGGTCTTCACGTCGACCAGCAGGTGATGATGGCCGGTGTGCTCCCTGGTCACGCCCGCTGGCGCCACGCCCATGCCCTCGAGGCCGAAGCGCACGGTGAATTCCTGGCCGACGGTGGCGCCGTCCGCGGGCGAGATGATGTAGACCCTGGCGGCGGCCGGCGCCGACGTGCCCGGCAGCGCAGGTGCTTCGGCTGCCATCGCGACAATGGCCAGACCGGTGAGGGCGAGAATGAGCAGGATGCGATTCATCGAGGGAACCTCCAGCAAAGGGGAACTCCCAGTGTAAGCGCTGCACCGCGCCGCCGCCCACTGTGCGCAATATGCTCACGCCGTCGTGGCTGCCTTTGCGCTCAAGCAGATAGCGAATTTGTCCACAGGCTTTGCCGAACGTGCTCCACAGTCGCTGTGGAAAACTCTCGCGCGGTTGCTCAGAAAATCATCAAGGCGTGGCAAGTCATTGCCGGCAAAGGACGAAGCGCGGTTGTCCACAGGCTTGTACAGCGACGGCGCACAGAAGCTGTGGAAAACCCGGCCCGCGATACGACGATGCCGCCCGTGGGCGGCATCGCTCCGCGACACGCGACGCGCGCTCAGGCCGCGCGATCGGCCCGGGTCAGGATGCCGAACAGGTCGGCAAGCTTGTCGCGCATCTCGCGGCGGTCGACGATCAGGTCGATCGCACCGTGGTCAAGCAGGAACTCCGAACGCTGGAACCCTTCCGGCAGCGTCTCGCGCACGGTCTGCTCGATCACGCGCGGACCGGCAAAGCCGATCAGCGCCTTGGGCTCGCCGATGTTGATGTCACCCAGCATCGCCAGGCTGGCCGAGACACCACCGGTGGTCGGGTTGGTCAGCACGCTGATGTACGGCACGCCGGCATCGCGCAGACGCGCCAGCGCGGCCGAGGTCTTGGCCATCTGCATCAGCGAGAACAGCGCCTCCTGCATGCGCGCACCGCCAGTGGCGGAGAAACACACCAGCGCGCTCTTATCGGCCAGCGCACGTTCGGCGGCGCGGGCGAACTTCTCGCCCACCACCGACCCCATCGAGCCGCCCATGTAGGCAAACTCGAACGCCACCGCCATCAACGGACGTCCCTTCAAGCGGCCGCTCATCGCGACCATGGCGTCCTTCTCGCCCAGTTTCTTCTGGGTGGCGATGATGCGGTCGCGATACTTTTTCGAATCGCGGAACTTCAGCGGATCGGCCGGTTCCATGCTGGCCCACAGTTCCTGGCCGGAACCTTCGTCCAGCAGCGCGCCCAGGCGCGCCCGTGCGCTGATGTAGTGATGGTGGCCGCACTTGGGACACACCATCAGGTTGCGTTCCAGTTCAGGCCGGTACAGCACGGTGCCGCAGCCCGCGCATTTCTCCCACACGCCCTCGGGCACCGAGCCCTTGCCGCCACCCGAAGGGAGCGTGCGGGTACGCGGGTTCATGATCTTCTGCAGCCAATTCATCGCAATACCTCAAACTTTCGAGACGGCCGGGTCGACCGCCTCAGCGTGCATCCAGCGCCGCGCGGATCGGCTGCAGGAAACTGCGCACACGACCCGTGATATCCGCCGCGTCCGTGGCCGCCGCCAGGCTTTCGACCAGCGCGCTGCCGATGACGACCGCGTCAGCGAAGCCGCCGATCGCTGCGGCGCTGGCCGCATCGCGAATGCCGAACCCCACCGCCACCGGCGTACCGGCGAGGCTCCTGACTTCGGCAACGCGCTCGGCAATCTCGCTGACGCTCAACTGCGCCGCTCCGGTGACGCCAGCGAACGATACATAATACAGGAAGCCTTCCGCCGAGCTGCACAACTGCGCCATACGCGCAGGTGCGGTGGTGGGCGCGGCGAGCAGGATCTGCTGCAACCCCGCCTCGCGCAGCGACTGCAGCACGGTCGACTCCTCCAGCGGACAATCGACCAGCAGCACGCCATCGACGCCGGCCGCCACGGCCTCCTGTGCGAAGCGCGCGTAGCCGTGGATCTCCAGCGGGTTCAGATAGCCCATCAGCACGATCGGGGTTTCCGCATCGCGTTCGCGAAATGCATGCACCCAGCCCAGCACCTGCGCGAGACCGACGCCCTTGGCGATCGCCCGCTCACTGGCGTGCTGGATCACCGGGCCGTCTGCCATCGGATCGGAAAACGGCACGCCCAGCTCGATCAGGTCTGCCCCCGATTCCACCAGCGCATGCATCATCGCCACCATGTGCTGCGGCGAGGGATCGCCCGCGGTGACGAACGGGATCAGGCCGGTGCGGCCGGTGGCCTTGAGTTGGGCGAAGCGGGTGTCAATGCGGCTCATAAGACAGGAGTGAGTAATGAGAAGTGAGAAATGAAAGAGATCTCGGGCGGGTCTGAGCGGTTCTGGAGTGCGAGACTTCCTCTCACTTCTCACTCCTCTCCACTCACTCCTCGCTACACGCTCACTCCCTCGCGCGCCGCGATCGTATGCACATCCTTGTCGCCGCGGCCGGACAGGTTGCACAGCACGATGCCGTCTTTGGGCAACTCGCGCGCCAGCTTGATCGCCTGCGCCACCGCGTGGCTGGATTCCAGGGCGGCCAGGATGCCTTCGGTGCGCGCCAGCAGGTGGAACGCCTCCAGCGCCTCGTCGTCGGTGATGCCGACGTACTCGGCGCGACCGGCATCCTTCAGGAAGGCATGCTCCGGCCCCACACCGGGATAGTCGAGGCCGGCGGAGACCGAATGCGTCTCGGTGATCTGGCCGTTGTCGTCGCACAGCACGTAGGTGCGGTTGCCGTGCAGCACGCCGGGACGGCCGGCCGCCAGCGAGGCGGCATGATGGCCGGTGGCGATCCCCTCGCCTGCCGCCTCGGCGCCGACGATGCGCACGTCGGCGTCGTTGAGGAAGGCATGGAACAGGCCGATGGCATTGGAGCCGCCGCCGACGCAGGCGGTCAGCACATCGGGCAGGCGGCCGTATTGCGCCAGCATCTGCGCGCGTGCCTCGCGCCCCACGACGGCATTGAAGTCGCGCACCATCTTCGGATACGGATGCGGACCGGCCACGGTGCCGATGATGTAGAAGGTGTCGGCCACGTTGGTGACCCAGTCGCGCATCGCCTCGTTCAACGCATCCTTCAACGTCTTCGAACCGGAAGTCACCGGCACCACCTCGGCGCCGAGCAGCTTCATGCGGTAGACGTTGATCTTCTGCCGCTCGATGTCGACCGCACCCATGTACACCACGCAGCGCATGCCGAAGCGCGCCGCCACCGTGGCCGTGGCCACGCCATGCTGGCCGGCGCCGGTTTCCGCGATGACGCGCTGCTTGCCCATGTGCCGCGCCACCAGCGCCTGGCCGATGGTGTTGTTGATCTTGTGCGCGCCGGTGTGGTTGAGGTCCTCGCGCTTGAACAGAATGCGCGCGCCGCCAACCTGCCGCGACAGCCGTTCGGCGTGGTAGATCGGGCTGGGCCGGCCGACGTAATGCTGCAGGTCGCGATCCAGTTCCGCGAGGAAAGCCGGATCGGTGCTCAGCCGTTCGTAAGCCTCGCTCAACTCGGCCAACGGCGCCATCAGCGTCTCGGCGACATAGCTGCCGCCATACTCGCCGAAGCGGCCATGGGCGTCGGGGTAGAGGTTGAAGTCCGCAATCTTGCTCATGGGGTCACTCGGGGATGGGCATGCCGCACTGCGGCAAGCGACCATCTTAGCGGATAGTTCACAGATAACGCCGGATGGTTTCCCGGAACTCGGCCAGTTGCCCCGGCGTGAGCGCGCCGAGTATCCCGCGCCGCTCGGCGGGGATGTGCGCGGCGGGGTCGTCGTCGCCGAAGACGTAGTGATCCAGCAGGCCTTTCCACGCCGCCCGCTCTGCCGGCGGCAACGCGCGGAACACGAGGATGCAGTGCATCAGGCAGCCCAGCGCCGTGGCCGGTGCGTCGCCCCCGGCCGGCACCGGTTTCCACCAGTAGTTCACCAGCGCATTGATCTGCTCCAGCGACTCGACGTGGTGCCACCACATCGGCGGGATGTAGATCGCGTCGCCGGGATGCAGTTCGGCCACCTGTGCCGCGGCCAGCGCATCTTTCAAGCGCGGATAACGCGGATCGTCGGGACGATCCAGCCGCGCCATGCCGATCGCCGCGCCGGTCGGCGCGAAATCCAGCGGGCCGACATAGAGATTGCGCACCTGCTCCGGGGCGAACAGGGTGAAGCGCCGCACCCCGCACGCCACACAGGCGACGTTGTGGTACTCGTCGAAATGCGCCGGCGTGGTGACCTTGTTGCCGATCCAGATGCGCGGCTGGATCGCCTTGTCGATGAAGGGAACCGCATGATCCTCCAGCAGTCCGGGCAGGCAGTCGGCGATCAGCGCGCTCTGCATCGCCAGCCCCGGCGGATTGTCCTGGCGGCTGTAGGCCGCCAGCCGCTGCAGGCCCCGGGTGATCGAGACGCGGTGATGCGCGTAGTTGAAACCGTCGACATTCGCGTTGTAGCCGATCACGCCGCCCTCGCCTGCCGGCATCAGCAGCGCGTCGACCTCGCGGCCGTTGTCCAGCTTCGCCAGGCCTTGCGCAAAGGCGGTGTCCGACCGCCGCGACCACGCCACCATCGGCCAGTCGCGGCAGAGGCCGCGGATCACCAGCGGGCGGGCACGATCCACCAGGCCCGCGAGTTCGAGTGCTTGCCCGGCGCCGCGATATTCCTCGATCACTCCCGGCATGCCGCCTGCTCCGCGTCGGCCGCGCGCACCGCGCGGATGAAGGCTTCGAGCCGCGCCGCGTCCTTGATCCCCGGTGCCGATTCCACTCCGCTGGCCACATCCACCGCCCACGGACGTGCCGCACGCACCGCATCGCCCACGTTGCCGGCGTGCAGGCCACCGGCCAGGATCAGCGGCTGCGCCAGATTGCCGGGCAGCAACGACCAGTCGAACGCCTTGCCGCTGCCGCCCGCCTCGCCGGGTGCATGGCCGTCCAGCAACAGGCCGGCGGCGCGCGGGTAATCGCGCAGGCGCGGCAGCGCCGCAGCGCCATCGCCCATCGCGATCGCCTTGACGAAGGGGCGATCGAACCGTGCGCACCAGTCGTCGCCCTCATCGCCATGGAACTGCAGCAGCGCGGGATCGACTTCATCGACCACCTGCCGCACCAGCGCCGCCGCGTCGTCCATGAACAGGGCCACCGTGGCGATGAACGGCGGCAGCGCCGCGACGATCTCGCGCGCACGCGCCAGCGTCACCTGCCGCTTGCTGCGCGCGGTGAACACCAGGCCGATCGCATCGGCGCCGAGCCGCGCGGCGAGCAGCGCATCCTCGACGCGGGTCATGCCACAGCATTTGATGCGGGTCACGGGCCGGCTCCCGTCAGGCAGACTTCGGTGGGCAGGCCCCAGTGTGCCTCGTAGCGCGGGCCGATGAAGGTCAGCCCCGAGGCCGGCGCAGTCGGTCCGGCCACCTGGCGGTCGCGGCCGGCGAGCAGTTCGGCCATCCATTCCACCGGCTGCTCGCCGCGACCGACCAGCAGCAGCGAACCCGCGATGTTGCGCACCATGTGGTGCAGGAAGGCGTTGGCCTCGATCTCCAGCATGACGTGCTCGCCCTCGCGGCGAACGCTGATCTCGAGCACCGAGCGCCGCGGGTGCGGCGCCTGGCACGACAGCGCCCGGAATGCGCTGAAGTCGTGCTCGCCCAGCAAGGATTGCGCGGCTTCGTGCATGCGCTGCGCGTCCAGCGGCAGGCGCTCCCAGGTGACGTAGCGCGCGTCCAGCGCGGCGCGCACCGGCCGGTTGAGGATGTGGTAGCGATAACGGCGGCTGCGCGCGGAGAAGCGCGCGTGGAAGCTGTCCGGCACCGGTTGCGCCCACAACACGGCCACGCTGGCCGGCAGGTTCGAGCACGCGCCCAGCACCCAGCCGCGCAATTCGCGGCGTGCATCGGTATCGAAATGCACCACCTGGCAGCGGCCGTGGACGCCGGCGTCGGTGCGTCCTGCGCAACTGACCAGCACCGGATGGGCCGCCACTTTCGACAAGGCCTCCTCCACTGCGCCCTGCACGCTCGGCCCTTCGGTCAGGCGTTGCCAGCCGAAGAAATCGGTGCCGTCATACTCGATGCCGAGGGCGATGCGCATGGATGCCGCAGATCCGGAAGGAAGCGTCGAAGATTAGCAGGCAGGCACCGACGTCATGCCCGCCGAAAAGAAATCGGGCCGGCAAGGCCGGCCCGGTTCCGTCCCGTTCGCGATGCGATCTCAGCCCAGACCGTCGAGCAGCTTGCGCGCCACGTCGCGCTGCATCTGGCTGCCTTCCTTGAGCACTTCGCCCAGCATCGCGCGGGCGCCATCGGCATCGCCCATGTCGAGATAGGCGCGCGCCAGGTCGAGTTTGGTATCGACCGGATCGTCGCTGAACTCAGCCGACTCCGCGGCGGACGCGCCGGTTTCCGGCGCATCCCAGGAAGCCTTCGGCTCGGCGTGCGGCTTGACCACGGTAATGTCGTCCGCGGCCGCCGGCGGCGCCGTGCGCGAACCACCGGCTGCGGGCTGGGTCAGGTCGAAATCGAAGCTGTACTCGGTGACTTTCTTCGTGCCGGTCGGCAGCGCCGGCGGCAGCGGGGAAACCACGGTGGGTGCGTCGCTGTCGTCGGCGTAGTCGTCGATGTCGAACGCCCGCGTCGCCTCGGACTCGACGTCGGCAGGCTCCGCATGATGGTCGAACAACGGATGCCCCGGCGCGAGATCCTCGCCCATGTGCACCACGTCCTGCCACTCGTCCTGTTCCGGGTCGGTGATGTGGGCGTGCATCGCTTCGGCCGCGGCCTCGAAACGCTCCACGTCGCGGCGCGAGTAGTACAGCGTGACCAGTTCCAGATGCAGGTAGATGTCGTCCGGATGCTCGGCCAGCTGGTCGAGCAGTTGCTCCTGGTCGGTATCGCCATCGGCCAGCAGATCGTCGTCGCCCTCGCCTGCCGGCGGCGTGGCGCCGAAACGATCGGCCAGCGAGGCTCCCCCCGTCTTGGCGGCGGCCGCAGGCTTGCGGCGGCGACCGAGAACGGCAAGCAGAATCAACACGATGACCGCGCCGGCCGCTGCGGCCCAGGCCCAAGTCTGCATGTACCAGGGTTGCTCGACCACGCGTGCCGGGGCGGGCGCGGGCGCGGGTGCGGACGCAGGTTCGGCCGCAACCGTGGCCGCAGCAGCCGGTGTCGCACTGGCAGTAGCCAGCGAGGCCGAACCGGCCGGCGCGAACGCGGTGCCTGCCGCTGCCACCGATGCCGAGGTCGCCGCGCCGGAGGAGGCCGAGGCCACCGGGCTCTCGCTGGCCTCGGCGCTGCTGCCGGCGCTGGCCACCGCCGGCGCGAGCGCTGCGGGTTCCGCTACCGTGCTCGCAGCCACGGGAGCGGTTGCCGGCGCGCCGGTGCTCTTGCGTGCAGCGGCCAGCTTGGCCTGCAACTCGGCGATCTCGCTGTCCTTCAGCGACAGCAGGTGTTCGTTCTTGGCGTTGATGTCGGTGAGGTCTTTCAGCCGCGCCTTCAGGTCGCCGCTCTGCTGCTTCAGGCTGGCCACGCTTTCGCGGGAGCGCAGCAATTCCTCGCGCAGGCTGGCAGCCGACTGGTCGGTCTTGCCGGATGACTGCCCGCCGCCGGCGGTGCCGGCCTGCGGAGGCACCAGCGCCAGCCGGTCCTCGTTGTCGGCCGCGCCGGTGGTGGGCGAGCCGGAGGAGGAAGCGCGCGTTGCCGCATCGGCCACCACCGCGGGCTTGCCCGGCGTGCCGGCGCGCCAGTCGCTGTTCTGCCGGCTCACCTCGGCGGCCGCCGCGGCCAGGCTCATGGCCTGCGCCTCGGAGGCGCTGGGCACGCGCAACACCGCGCCGCTCTTGAGCGCGTTGATGTTGTCGCGATAGAAGGCGTCCGGATTGGCCTGCTGCAGGGCCAGCATCATCTGGCGCACGTCGACGCCGGTCGGCGTCACGCTGCGGGCGATGCCCGACAGCGTCTGGCCGCTCTGCACCGGACCGAGACGGCCGTTCTCGACGGCAGCGGGAGCCGGAGTGCGGGTAGCCGCCGCCGCTTGCGGCGCCGGGGCGGGAGCGCGCTGCGCAGGGCGCGGCGCCGGGCTGGCCGGGCGCGGCGCCGCCACTGGCGCCGGCGCGGGGGTTGCCGCGACCGGGTGCGAGCCGGGTGGATCGAGCAGGATCGCGTACTCGCGCACGCTGGGGCCGTCCTTGCCGTCCACTTCAATGAGGAGGTCGAGATAGGGATCGTTCACCGGTTCGCTGCTGGTGATGCGGATCACCGGGTGCGCGCCGGTGGCAACGCTGAAGTGCAGCGGAATGTCGGTGCGCCCGCCGACGATGCCGGCCCGGGCAAACTGCTCGCTGGAGGCCAGTTTCACCTTGAGACCCTGCAACTCGGCCGGACTGGCCGGGTGCAGCGGAATCTCGGCCAGCAGCGGCTGTCCCAATGCCGATTTGACCTGGACCTGGCCCATGTCCACGGCCAGGAGCTGGCTGCTCCCCAGCGCCAGCGCCACCAGCATCGACAATTTCAACGAACGATTCATGCATGTTCCCCCGAGCGATCCCTGACGCTTTCTTGTTGAAAAGATGCCGCCACCAGGGCGGCGGCCGCGTCACCGTGCCGCCACTTTAGTTACAAGAAGCGCAATCAACAATAGCCGCGGCGAATACTTGCGACACATTGCTGCTGCCGGTTCTTGCCCCGGACACCCCGTCATGGGTGGTCATCAGGCACCGCGGCCTGCACCTGCAACAACTGGCGGCGCAACTCGGCGATCTGCGCGTCCTGCTGCTCCAGGCGCCGGCTGGCGCGCTGGCTGGCCGATTCCTGACGCGCCACCTCCTGCTGCAGGCGCTTCACCTCGACCTGATTGCGTTGCATCCGCTGCCGTACGGCCGGCAGTGCCGGGACGGCCGTCGAGCCGGCGCGGGCCGGTCCGGCCGGCGGCGCGGCCCAGGCCGACGCGGTGAGCAGGATGCCGATGGCGGCAAGAGACGGCAGGACACGCATGGTCAGAGATAATCCTCGATCAGCAACTCGGCAATCTGCACCGCATTCAAGGCCGCACCCTTGCGGATGTTGTCCGAGACGACCCACAGGTCCAGCCCGCGCTCATGCGAGATGTCCTCGCGGATGCGCCCGACGAACACGCCATCGGTCCCGGCCGCCTGCGCCACCGGGGTCGGGTAGCCGGCCGGCTTGCGCTCGTCCATCAGCACCACGCCCGGCGCCTGGCGCAGCAGTTCGCGCGCCTCCTCGGCGGTGATCTTGTCGCTGGTCTCGATGTGCACCGCCTCGGAATGGCCATAGAACACCGGCACGCGCACCGCGGTCGGGTTCACCTGGATCGACTCGTCCTCCAGGATCTTGCGGGTCTCCCACACCAGCTTCATCTCCTCCTTGGTGTAGCCGTTGGGCTGGAAGTCGTCGATCTGCGGGATCACATTGAACGCGATCTGGACCGGGAATTTCTTGCCCGGTTCCACGCTTTGGAAATTCAGCAGGGCCGCGGTCTGTCGGCCCAGCTCCTCCATGCCGCTGCGGCCGGCACCGGAGACGGACTGGTAGGTGGCCACGTTGATCCGCTCGATCTGCGCCGCGCGGTGGATCGGCGCCAGCGCGACCAGCATCTGCATGGTCGAGCAATTCGGGTTGGCGATGATGCCGCGGTTGGTGTACTGGGCGATCGCGTGCGGGTTGACCTCGCTGATCACCAGCGGGATGTCGTCCTGATAGCGGAACTCGGAAGTGTTGTCGATCACCACCGCGCCGGCCGCTGCCGCGCGCGGCGCGTGTTCGCGGCTGACCGAGCCGCCGGCGGAGAAGAACGCGATGTCGACGCCGGCGAAGTCGTAGGTGTCCAGCAACTGCACGGTGACCTGCTTGCCGCCGAAGCTGACCTTGCCACCGGCTGATCGCTCGCTCGCCAGCGGCACCAGCTCGCTGACCGGAAACTCGCGCTCGGCGAGGATGGCCAGCAGGGCTTCGCCGACGGCACCGGTGGCGCCGACCATGGCGACCTTGTAACTGCTCTTGTGACTCATGGAATGGGTTGCTCTGGAAGTGGAGGCGTGCCGGTCACAGCACGTTCGGGTTGAGGAGGTTGGGTGGTCGTCCTGCGTGCGGACCATGGCCGAACAACGCGAGCACATTGTCCACCGCCACCGATGTCATCGCGCGGCGGGTATCGGTCGTGGCGCTGGCGATATGGGGGCTGAGCACCACGTTGTCGAGCGTGAGCAGCGCCGGATGCAGCTTCGGTTCGCCCTCGAACACGTCCAGCGCCGCGCCGGCCAGGCGCCGGTCGCGCAACGCCGCGGCCAGCGCGGCGTCGTCGACAATGCCGCCGCGGGCGACGTTGACCAGCATCGCGGTCGGCTTCATCAGGGCCAGCTCGGCCGCGCCGATGGCGTGTCGGGTGCGCGGCGTCAGCGGCAAGGCCAACACCAGGAAATCGGACTCGCCCAGCAACTGCGCCTTGTCCACGTGGCGTGCGTTGCAGGCGCGCTCGACCGCCTCGGGCAGCGGCGAGCGGTTGTGGTAGATCACCGGCATGCCGAAGCCGACCGCGCGATGGGCGATGGCCTGGCCGATGCGGCCCATGCCGAGGATGCCCAGGGTGCGACCGCGCACGTCGCTGCCCAGCCACGCCTTGAACTCGGTGGCATGCCAGTGGCCGGCACGCAGCCAGCGCTCGGCCGCAGTCATGCGCCGGGCCGCGCCCAGCAGCAGCGCCCAGGCGAAGTCGGCCACGCTCTCGTTGAGCACGTCGGCGGTGTTGGACACCGCGATGCCGGCAGCGCTCATCGCGTCGACGTCGATGTTGTCGTAGCCCACTGCAAGGTTGGCCACGATACGCAGGCGCTCGGCCGCACCGATTTCGGCCGCGCCGATGCGGTCCTTGAGGCCGACGATCACCGCATCCTGCCCCGCCAGCCGGGCAGCCAGTTCGGCAGGACTGAACTTGCGTTCGGTCTCCTCCACGGTCACCTGGAAATGCGGCTCCAGCCGGGCGATGACACCGGGGAAAGTGGGGCGGGACACCCAGACGCGCGGCTTGTCGGTCATCGAACGGGTTCCAGTGGCGGTGGCTCGGCCTCAGGCGATGCGTGGCGCGACCGGCCCCACGTCGCCGCATTGCGCCCGATGGCGCAAGGCGTGATCCATCAGCACCAGCGCCATCATCGCCTCGGCGATGGGCGTGGCACGGATGCCGACGCAGGGGTCGTGACGCCCCTTGGTGACCACGTCCACCGGCTCGCCGGCCAGGTTCACGCTGCGGCCGGGGATCAGGATGCTGGAGGTGGGCTTCAACGCGATCGAGGCGGTCACCGCCTGTCCCGTGCTTATGCCACCGAGAATGCCACCGGCGTGATTGGACGTAAAGCCGTCCAAACGCATTTCATCGCGATGTACGCTCCCGCGTTGGGCGACGGCGGCGAAACCATCGCCGACCTCCACGCCCTTGACTGCGTTGATCGACATCAGCGCACTGGCCAGGTCGCCGTCCAGCTTGCCGTAGACCGGCTCGCCCCAGCCAGGAGGCACGCCCTCGGCGACCACGTTGACGCGCGCGCCGACCGAATCGCCGGACTTGCGCAGCTTGTTGATGTAGTCCTCCAGCGCCGGCACCTGCGATGCATCGGGCCAGAAGAACGGGTTCTGCTCCACCGCGCTCCAGTCGAACGCACCGGGCACGACCTCGCCGATCTGCGCCAGGTAGCCGCGCACGTGCACGCCATGGCGTTCGGCCAGCCATTTCTTCGCCACGACGGCAGCGGCCACGCGCATGGTGGTCTCGCGCGCCGAGGAGCGCCCGCCGCCGCGCGGGTCGCGGATGCCGTACTTCTGCCAGTAGGTGTAGTCGGCGTGGCCGGGGCGGAAGGTCTGCTCGATCTCGCCGTAGTCCTTGCTGCGCTGGTCGGTGTTGCGGATCAGCAGCGCGACCGGCGTGCCGGTGGTCTTGCCCTGGTACACGCCGGAAAGAATCTCCACCTCGTCCGCCTCGTGCCGCTGCGAGGTGTAGCGGCTGCGGCCGGTGGCGCGGCGCTCGAGGTCGGTGCGGAACTCTTCCGAGGCGATGGCCAGCCCCGGAGGGCAGCCGTCGATCACGCAGCCGATCGCCGGCCCGTGGCTTTCGCCGAAGGTGGTGACGGTGAACAGCTTGCCGAAGGAATTGCTTGACATCGCGCGTCCGGGATCAAAGCCCAGAGCATACCGGCACCACCCCTCTTGTAGGAGCCCGCTCGTGGGCGATGCCTTTTTAATCTTGCGAATCCCGAATCCCCAATCCCGGCTCTCGACAGACGAATGTCTGGTCATCCCGGTTCAAGAACATCGCCCGCGAGCGGGCTCCTGCCGTGGCGCCGCTGGCCACTCGCGGGAGAGCATGGCGAAGATCATGTCGTCCACCCATTCGCCGTGCAGCCACAGGCTTTCGCAGTGATGGGCTTCCTGACGCATGCCCAGCGAACGCAGCAGGGCGAGGCAGGCCTGGTTGCGCGGGTCGACCGAGGCGTGGATGCGGTGCCGGCGCCACGGGCCGAATACCTGCCCGAACAGGGCGCGCACGGCCTCGCCGGCGTAGCCACGGCCCTGCCCGGCCGGCGCGAGGCTGATGCCGAACTCGACCGATTCCATCGCATCCTCGGGCAGGTTCACGCCAAGATCGCCGATCAGCCGGCCGTCCTCGCGCAGGCGGATCGCGCGCTGGAACCAGCCGGCGGGAGTGGCTGCGGGCGATTGTCGCTCGATGAAGGCACGCGCGGCGGCGAGGTCGGCTGGCCGCCAACCCTGGTAGCGCGCCACCACGGGGTCGCTGCGCAGGGCGAACAGCGCCGCGGCGTCTTCAGCGCGCAACGGGTCGATCCGCAGTCGCGCCGTGACCAGTTCCATGTCAGCCCGGGCGGCGTGCGACAGCCGCGGCGCGAATCGCCGCCGCATGCTCGACCAGGTCGCGCCGCTCCAGCGCGAACACGCCCATCGGGCCAACCTTGAACTCGATCCACACGAACGGGACCTCGGGCAGCAGCGCGGACAGCGCGTGCTCGCTCTCGCCCACCTCCACGATCAGCAGGCCGTCCTCGGTCAAATGACCAGCCGCCTCGTCCAGCATGCGCAGGCACAGGTCCAGGCCGTCCGCGCCGGAGGTCAGGCCCAGCTTGGGCTCGTGCGCGTATTCGCCCGGCAGCGCGGCGTACTCGTCCTCGGTGACGTAGGGCGGGTTGGAGACGATCAGGTCGTACTTGCGCCCGGCCACGCCGGCGAACAGATCCGACTGGATCGCCTCGACGCGGCCCTCGACGTGCTGGAACGCGATGTTCTCGCGCGCCAGCGACAGCGCCTCGTCGCTGATGTCGACGATGTCGACCTGCCATTCGGGGTTGTACTCGGCCATCGCGATGCCGATGCAACCCGAGCCGGTGCACAGGTCCAGCGCGCGCTCGACGTGGCGCTCGTCCAGCCACGGCGTGAAGCCCGTCTCGATCAGCTCGGCGATCGGCGAGCGCGGCACCAGCGCGCGGCGGTCGCTCTTGAACTTCAGCCCGGCGAACCAGGTCTCGCCGACCAGGTAGGCCACCGGCAGGCGCTCGTTGACGCGCCGCTCGATCAGCGCCAGCACGTTCGCGCGCTCTTCCGCGGTGAGCCGGCCGGCGCCGTAGGCCGGCGGAATGTCCGGCGGCAGATGCAGGCTGGCCAGCACGAGATGCGTGGCCTCGTCGATCGGGTTGTCGTGGCTGTGCCCGAAAGTCAGCCCGGCGGCCGAGAAGCGGCTGGCGCCGTAACGGATGAAGTCGATGATGGTGGCGAGATCGGCAGTCACGGTGGCGCCCGGAGCGGAATGGCCCGCAAGTATAGGGGCGAGGAGTGAGTGGAGAGGAGTGACAAGTGACAGAAAGCCAAGGCAGTTGCCGGCGATCCCATGCGTTCCTCTCTTTTCTCACTCCTCGCCTCTCCACTCACTCGTCGCCCCTATACTGCCCGGATGACTTTCAAGGTATTCCTCCAATACGTCCTTCCGCACCGCTTCCTGTCCCGCCTGGTCTACTGGGCCACGCGCTGGACGTTTGCGCCGTGGAAGAACTGGCTGATCGCCACCATCGTGCGCAACTACGACGTGGACATGGCCGAGGCCGCGCAGTCCGACCCGCTGGCCTACCAGCATTTCAATGCGTTCTTCACGCGCAAGCTGAAACCCGGCGCGCGCCAGGCGGATGCCGATCCGGCCACCCTGCTCTCGCCCGCCGACGGGCGCATCAGCCAGGCCGGGCGCATCGTCGACGGGCGGATTTTCCAGGCGAAGGGGCAGGATTACACCGCCGCCGAACTGCTCGGCGGCGACGAGGCCGCCGCCGCGCCGTACCGCAACGGCAGCTTCGTGACGGTCTACCTGTCGCCGCGCGACTACCATCGGGTGCACATGCCGATGAAGGGAACGCTGCGCGAAACCGTGCATGTGCCGGGGCGCATCTTCAGCGTGGCGCCATTCGCGGTGGAGGCGATCCCGCGGCTGTTCGCGCGCAACGAGCGGCTGGTCTGCCATTTCGACGGCGAACGCGGTCCCTTCGTGGTGGTGATGGTCGGCGCGATCCTGGTCTCTTCGGTGGCCACGGTCTGGGACGGCCTGGTGATCCCGCCGTACGCCTCGTCGATCCGCCGCAAATCGTTTGCCGGGCAGGACATCACGCTGGAACGCTTCGCCGAGATGGCGCGCTTCAACATGGGTTCGACCGTGATCGTGTTGTTGCCGCCGGGCAGCGCGACGGTCGATCCGCTGCCGCCGCAACAGCACGTTCGCGTGGGCCAGCGGATCGGTCAGATCAGGGTGGCAGGCGGCCACTTTCCCGAAAACTGACGTTGCGCGTCATTTTGTGACGCTATGCGCGCAAATTCCGGGGGTGGCCGGTTAACCTCCTCGCGACGGACCGGCCAACATGCCGTGCCGAACCTGTGCCGAGGGGAACCATGCAGATACTCACTCCATTCTTTGCGGTGGTGCGTTCGCGCCAGCTTGGCCGCCAGTTCCGCGATGTCGAACGCAGCATCCGGACCCTGCCCAAGCGCAGCCGCGATCGGCTGAGCATGCTCACCCTGCGCGAGATCGGCCAGGCCTCGCGCTGTGATTTCCCGCACCTGTACGGCACCACGCCGGAATCGCGCTACCTGCCGTGGGGACAAGGCACCGACCTGGGCTACGAGCGTGCACGTTCGAACAACGCCGAGGTCGCGCTGCGCGGCATCGCGCTGTGGCTGGCGGTCGCCTATCACGAGACCAAGACCGCCACCCAGCCCAACCTGCAGGCCCAGCACCGGCAGTTGCTGCAGTTGCTGCGCGAGCTCAAGGAGCTCCACGGCGGCGGCAGCCGCAGCGATACCTCGGACAGCTGGATGCAGGAGAGCGCCGTAGCCTGACCGCGCGGCGGCGCCCCACCCCGCGCCTCAACGGCAGACCGGCACCTTCAGATGCTGGCCCACCCGGATGCGGTGGTGCTGGAGATCGTTGATCTCGGAAATCTCCTGCACACTGGAACAATGCAGTTTGCGCACGATGCTGATCAAGGTGTCGCCGCGGCGCACGCGATACGTGGTCGTTCTCTGCGCACCCGCCTTCGCCGGCGCCTGCGCCGGATCGGGTACCACCGGCACCGTCGCACGGTGCAGGTCCGCCGCGAGGATCGGCCACGGACCATCGACGCAACGGGCGGCATAGGCACGCTCCAGTCGTTTGGGCACCCGCAGCGTGGCGCCGACCGGCTGGCTGGTATCGGGGTCGAGCCGCGGATTGAGGTTGCGCAGGGTGCGGAACCAGCCCTCCTCCATGCCATCGGCCGAACCCAGGCAGACGGTGAGCTCATCAAGCGACGCGGCGCGCTTGAGCGTGATGCTGCCGGGGTCGCCGTCGATCTTCGGGAAGCGCAGGTTGTAGCTGTCCGGATGCAGGAACAGCCACGCCGCCGCCAGCACCGCCGGCACGTAGTCGCGCGTCTCGGGCGACATCTGGTCGTAGATGCGCGGGTCGTAGAAACTCACCGACGGGTCGTCGCCCACCGCGCGGCGCATGCGGCCTTCGCCGCCGTTGTAGGCGCCGATGACGAGCTCCAGGTTGTTGTTGAAGATGCGCAACTGCTCGTTGAGGTATTCGGCATTGGCCCGCGCCGAAGCGGCCGGGTCGAAGCGCATGTCGAAGCCGTTGTCCACGCCCAGCCCGAAACGCATGCCGGTGGAATACATGAACTGCAGCGGGCCGGAGGCGCCGGAGCGCGACACCGCGTGCACCTTGCCGCCGGATTCCTGGGCCACCATGCCGAACAGCAGCGCCTCGGGCAGGTCGGCCTTCTGGTAGGCCGGCCACATATCGTGGCGCAGGTACTGGTAATTGACCCAGGCGTCCATCAGGTAAGGCCGGCGCTGGGTCAGCCACATCTCCAGCGCTGCCTTCACCGGCCCGTTCATCGCGATCAGCTGCGACAGCTTCTGTCCGTGCAGCAGGGTCACGCTGCGCTGCGCCTGCGGCAGGCTGGCCGCACCGGCATGACCGGTGGCCAGCGCCGCCTGCGACGACTCGACATCCCCGGACAGATCCGGGAGGTCGTCGAAATCGCCATCTTTCAGGCGCAGCAGGCGGTCGAATACGGAAAAGAAGCGCTGCGGATCGCAGCCGGCGGTGACCGCACATTTCGCCGACGACTGCTTCAGCAAGTCGAGCGACTGGCGCAGGCTCAGTGCCGACGCATCGCTGTCGCCTTCGCGCGCCTGCTGCAAGGCGGTCTCGTAGCCCTTGCTGGCCTGGTTCAACTGGCCGTACAGCGCATCGGCCGGCGTCGGGGTCCTCTCGCCGCCGCTGCTGGCGCAGCCGCCCAGCAAGGTGCAGGCCAGCACAAGCGACGCGAGGTGCCGCGGGCGAAACACGTGGGGCAACGACATGAAGAACTTCACCTGCAAAAAGCATTCACCATAGCCGGCCGCGAAGCCGGACTCAACGCACGGCGTCACAACCGCGAGCCACGCGCCCGGTTGGCTACAATCGCGTCACTACCAATGGAAGGACCGCCATGACTGACATCCTGATCGGCCGCAACGACAGCACCAGCGTCAGCCTGGACCCGCACTACGGCAATCGCCACGGCATGATCGCCGGCGCCACCGGCACCGGCAAATCCGTGTCGCTGATGGTGCTGGCCGAAGGCTTCTCGCGGCTGGGCGTGCCGTGCTTCCTGGCCGACGCCAAGGGCGACCTGGCCGGCCTGGCGATGGCCGCCGGCGAGCCGGGCGACAAGCTCAAGGCGCGCCTGGAAAAGCTCAAGCTCGCGGACTGGAAGGCGCAGGCGAACCCGGTGGTGTTCTGGGACATCTACGGCAAGCTCGGCCACCCGGTGCGCGCCACCGTCAGCGA
This sequence comes from Rhodanobacter sp. 67-28, assembly GCA_001898415.1. Classification (GTDB taxonomy): domain Bacteria; phylum Pseudomonadota; class Gammaproteobacteria; order Xanthomonadales; family Rhodanobacteraceae; genus Rhodanobacter. The sequence goes on from MKTU01000036.1 coordinate 173,739, forward strand.
GATGGGTCCGACCCTGCTCGGCCGCGTGCTGGAATTGAACGACACCCAGGAAGGCGTGCTCGAAGTGGTGTTCAAGGCCGCCGACGACCAGGGCTGGCTGCTGCTGGACCTGGCCGACCTGCGCGCCCTGCTTACCTACGCCGCCGAGAACGCCAAGGCGCTGTCCACCCAGTACGGGCTGATCAGCACGACCAGCATCGCGGCGATCCAGCGCGCCCTGCTGAAACTCGAGGGCGACGGCGCCGACCAGTTCTTCGGCGAGCCGGCACTGGAACTGGCCGACCTGATGCGCCAGGACATGAGCGGGCGCGGCATCATCAACGTGCTGGCCGCCGACCAGCTGATCATGAAGCCGCGGCTGTACTCCACCTTCCTGCTGTGGCTGCTGTCCGAACTGTTCGAGCAATTGCCCGAAGTGGGCGATCTCGACCAGCCGAAGATGGTGTTCTTCTTCGACGAGGCGCACCTGCTGTTCGACGACGCCTCGCCGGCGTTGCTGCAGCGGGTGGAACAGGTGGTGCGGCTGATCCGCTCCAAGGGCGTCGGCGTGTACTTCTGCTCGCAGAATCCCGACGACGTGCCCGGCGTGATCCTCGGCCAGCTCGGCAACCGCATCCAGCATGCGCTGCGCGCGTTCACCCCGCGCGACCAGAAGGCGGTCAAGGCGGCGGCGGAAACTTTCGTCGCCAACCCGAAACTCGACGTCACCGAGGCGATCACCAAGCTGGCCGTGGGCGAGGCGCTGGCCTCGACGCTGGCCCACGGCGGCGTGCCCACGCCGGTGGAACAGGTGCTGGTGACCACGCCGTGCTGCCGCATCGGCGCGATCACCGAGGCCGAGCGCGGCACCATCCGCCAGCGCTCGCCGGTGGGCGCGAAATACGACACCACGGTCAATCGCGAATCGGCCGCCGAGATGCTGGCCAAGCGCGCCGAGGACAAGGCCGCCAATGCCGCCACCGTGGCGGCCGACGCGCCGGCCAATGGCTCGGCGAAGGAAGCGGACGGCGGTTGGGGCGGCGCCGTGCATGACGCCCTGTTCGGCACCAAGCGCCGCCAGGGCATGATCGAGACGATGGGCAAGCAGATGGTGCGCACGGCGGGCAGCCAGCTCGGCCGGCAGATCCTGCGCGGCGTGCTGGGCGGCATCTTCGGCGGCAAGCGCTGAGTGAGAGCCTGCTCCATGTCTCCGCATAGCCCGCGTTGCCTTGCCGTGGCCGTCAGGTGGTGGCGCGTGGCGCAGCGCCTGCCTGGCTGGCAGGTCAAGCCGCGCGCTGCCGCATGGCGGCCACGGCAAGGCAACCCGAAGGGCCGGGTCTGTTTGCCCGCACCCCTGCGTCATCACTCGGTCGTGGACGGACGTCCACTCCTTCGTTCTTCCTTGGCCTGCGCGCAAACAGCTCCCGGCGCGGGCCATGCGGAGACATGGAGCAGGCTCTGATGCCGCGCGTCGAAATCGTCGCCGCCGACACGCCGTTCGCGCAGCGCCTGCGGGACGGTTTCGGCTATCCGCTGCGCGGCGCCGCACTGGCCACCTGCGTGGCGCTGGCGCTGGCCCACTACGTCGGCCTGCTGCCGGGCTATGTCGGTGCGCTGGCCAGCGCGCTGGTCTGGGCCGCCACCTGGCGTTATGCCGCGGACTGCATGCAGCACACCGCCAACGGCTACGCCGACCCGCCGGACGTGGGCAGTGACGGCAACAGCGCCAGCGGCTGGGGACTGACCGCGATTCACCTGCTGGTGGTCGCCTTGTGCGTGGTCTCCATCGTGTTCTTCCCGCGCCTGCTGTGGCCGGTGCTGCTCCTGGCGGCGCTGGTGCTGCCGGCGATCGACATGTCGCTGGCGTTCGACGGCAACCTCGCGCTGGCCATCAATCCGCTCAACTGGTTGCGCATCATCGGCGGTTTCGGCGGCGCGTATCTGGTCCCCGTGGCGATCAACCTGCTGCTCGGCGTGCTGATCGTGGTCGCCTCGGTCACCACTGCGCGGCTGCCGCGACTGCTCGCCTTGCCGCTGTTCGCATTCGCCTACACCTACCTGATCGTGCTCGCCTTTCATCTCATGGGCGCGATGATCCACCAGCGCCACGAGCGTTTCGGCATGGTGCCGGAAGCGCCGGAGCTGGCCAAGGCTTCCGGGCAGGACGCCGACGACCGGCTGGTGGATGCCGCGCGCCAGCAGGCAACCGACGATCCGCAGGCCGCGTTGCGCCAACTTGCCGCGCGACTGCGCGAGCGCGCGGCGCCACCCGCCGTGCACCAGTTCTACCGCGAGCTGCTGCACCGGCAGGGCCTGCGCGACGACCTGCTGGTGCACGGCCAGATCTGGATTGCCGCGCTGATCGCCCAGGGCGAATCGCGGCGCGCCCTCGGCGTGCTGCAGGAATGCTGCGGCATCGACGCCAGCTTCATCCCGGACGACCCGCAGACCTGCGGCGCCCTGGCCGACCTGGCCGTGCGGATGGGCATGAGCCGCCTCGCGATCCATCTCGGCCAGGGTTATGTCGCGCACTGGCCACGCGACCCGCAGGCGCCGCACTACGGCCTGCTGGCCGCACGCGCGCTGGCCGCCCATGCCGACCAGCACGCCGACGCGGCAGCGCTGCTCGACCGGCTCGTCGCGGCCTGGCCCGAGCACCCGCTGCGCGGCGAGATCGACGCCCAGCGACGACAACTGGCCAGCCCGGCATGAGCCGCTGGCGCCCGCCCTCGCCCGGCTCCACCGCGATCATCACCCGCGACGGCTTCGAACGGCTCAAGGCCGAACTCGACCACCTGTGGCACGTGTTGCGCCCGGAAGTGGTGAAGGCCCTCGCCGCGGCAGCCGCCGAAGGCGATCGCTCGGAGAACGCCGAATACACCTATCGCAAGAAACAGCTCGGCGAAATCGACCGCCGCGCGCGTTACCTCAGCAAACGCATTCCCGCACTGAAAGTTGCCGAGGGCGTGCCGGGCGATCGCCGCGCCGTGTTTTTCGGCGCCTGCATCGGGCTGGAGAACGTGGACAGCGGCGAAGTCCACCGCTACCGCATCGTGGGCCCGGACGAGACTGACGCCAGGCGCGGCTGGATCAGCATCGACTCGCCGCTGGCGCGGGCCGTGCTGAAGAAGCGCGTCGACGACGAATTCTCCGCCGAGCTGCCGGGCGGGCGGGCGGAGTTCGTGGTGCTGTCGGTGGATTACGAGCAGGAAGCCTGACGCGGGCCAGTCGACCGCTCAATGCGGCCGCAGCAGCTTCAATGCATGCTGGTGGTCGCGTTCGATCTGCGCCAGCCGCGCCTGCCGTGCCTGTGGGCTGATCCACCGGCCCTGCTCGGCCTGCTGCCGCAGCAGGGTGTACTGCATGTCGACGAAGGGCTGCAGCACGTGGTTGGTCTCCGCCGCGAAACCGCCCAGGTCCGGAATCCGCGCCAGCCGCTCGCGCTGGCGCTCGCCGACCTCGCCGGGCGCCTTGCCGTAGGCCAGCAGGAATGCCGTGAGCTTGTGGCGCAGCGATTCGGGCATGCCGTCGCGGATCACCAGCACGCCGGAGGGAATCAGCCGCGAGCGCCAGATCACCCGCAGTTGCGCTGCCTCGCGCGGAAAGTTGCGCCGGAACAGGTCCATGTCCGGGTTGTTGCTGCTGGCCACGTCCACTTCGCGGTTGACCACGGCGAGCAGGTTGCTCTGATGGTCGCCCACCCGCACGTTGGCGAAGAAGGTGTCCGAATTGAGCCCGCGCGGCGCGAACACGTAGGCTTCCGGCGCGGTATAGCCGGTGACCGAAAGCTGTTCGCTGCGCGCATAACGCCAGCCGTGGCTGGTCGTGGCGAGCAGGTCGTTCAGATCGCGGATGGGGCTGTCGCTGCGCACCACCAGCATGGCGACGTTGCCGTTGACGCCATCGTTGCGCACGAACTGGGCGAACACCTGCATGTGCTGCTGCGTCACCGCCTCCACCGCGAGCTTGCCGGAGAGAAAGGCCACGTCCACCCGCTGCGCGCCGATGGCGTCGGACAGGCCGGCGTAGCTGCTCACCGACACGGTGGTCACGGGGTGGCCCAACTGCTTGTGCAAGTCGTCCAGCAGCGGCCGCCATTGCTCCAGCGACTCGGCCGCGCTGCCGATCGGCAGGATGCCGAAGCGGATCGGCTCCATCGGTGTCGCTGCCTGCGCCGTCCCCGCACCGGCGCACGCGAGCAGCACACCCTGGGTGAGCAGGGCTGCAAGCATCCACGTCACGCCACGCCCGAGACGCCCCTGGCGTCGTCGCAAACCCGCGATATTCAATGCCCTGCTCCCTCGAACCCCGTGCTCCCCGATTGCTCGTATATAGTCGCGATCGGTCGATCCGGCAAGCACGGGGAGGGCTTCGGCGTCGCGGAAGATGCCGGCCCGGATGCAGATGCAGGGTTTCCGGGCGATCGGTCAACCTCCGGCCAGCGGCGGCGGGTAACTCCGCCCGGCCCGCACCGGCCGAAAGCACGCCGCCTCGCGCACGAAAGCCTCCTGCTCGTTGTCCGGATGCCAGCCGGGCACGCCGGCCAGCGGCAAGGGGCGCAGTTCCAGCGGATCGCCGAGCACATCGCCGTTGCCGATGGCCTGCGCGCAGGCTTCGAGGACCTCGCCCGGTGACAACCGCGGCCCGGCGACCACCAGCGCCTTGCCCACCAGCAGTTGCGCCGGTGTCAGCGCGTGTTCGAGCAAGGCGTGGCCGAACACCTCGACATGGATGCGCCCGTCGAACCACGCCTCCCGCTCGCGCCAGAACAGGCCATGCCAGTCATGCGCATTCCACAGCGCCAGCAGCGCCGGATTGCGCAGCGCGACCACGACGCCGGCCTCGTCGAAATGGGTCAGTGCGCATTGCGCACGCGAGCGCTGCCTGGTGCCCATGCGGGCGATTTCGGCCACCTGCCGCGCGTTGAGCGCGCGCTTGAGCGCACAGTGGCGCAGCCAGGCGAGTGCGTTGAACAGGTCGTGCCAGTTGCGTTCGCGGGTAGCGATCGCGCCGTGTTCGGCGATGCGCTGTTCGTAGTGCAGGCCGTCGGCCAGCAGTTCACGGGTCTGCGCCACGAAGCGTTCGTGCATGCCGGCGGGGCGGGCGGCATTGAGCGCATCGATGGATGGCCAGTCGCGGCCCTCGACCAACCGGGCGTGCTCGCGCCACGCGGCCAGCGGCATCCGGCCGAACACTTGCGGATCGACCGCACCGCGCGCCGGCGCCACATAGCGCATGGCGCGTTACACGATCTTGAGCGCGGGATGCGCCAGGCGCGCGTGCAGGTCGTGTTCGCTGGCCGCCTCGACCACCACGTCCACGAACTGGCCCGGCTTCAGCTGCTGGCCGTCGGCGATCAGCACGCAGCCGTCGATCTCCGGCGCATCGGCGGCCGAGCGAGCCACCGCGCCGTCGACGCCGGCCTCGTCCACCAGCACCTTGAGCGTGCGGCCGATCTTGCGCTGCAGTTTGGCGGCGGAGATTTCCGCCTGCACCGCCATGAACTGTTCGAGGCGATCCTCCTTCAGTTCCTCGGACACCGCGCCGGGCAGCTCGTTGGCCTTGGCGCCGTCCACCGGCGAATAGGCGAACGCGCCCACGCGGTCCAGTTCGGCCTCGCGCAGGAAGTCCAGCAGCTCCTCGAACTCGGCATCGGTCTCGCCGGGGAAACCGACGATGAAGGTGCTGCGGATGGTCAGCTCCGGCACCAGCTTGCGCCAGTTCCGGATGCGCTCCAGCGTCTTGTCGATGTTGCCGGGGCGCTTCATCAATTTCAGGATGCGCGGGCTGGCGTGCTGGAACGGGATGTCGAGGTAGGGCAGGATTTTTCCCCCCGCCATCAGCGGCATCAGCTCGTCCACGTGCGGGTACGGGTAGACGTAGTGCAGGCGCGTCCACGCGCCGAGTTCGGACAGGCCTTCGCACAGCTCGGTCATGCGGGTGCGGTAGTTCTTCCCGCGCCACGGGCGCTCGGCGTACTTCACGTCGACGCCATAGGCGCTGGTGTCCTGCGAGATCACCAGCAGTTCCTTCACGCCGCCCCTGACCAGTTTCTCGGCCTCCACCAGCACCTCGTCGACCGGCCGCGAGACCAGGTTGCCGCGCATCGAGGGGATGATGCAGAAGCTGCAACGGTGGTTGCAGCCTTCGGAAATCTTGAGGTACGCGTAGTGCTTCGGGGTGAGCTTGACCCCCGTATCGGGCACGATGTCGAGGAACTTGTTGCGCTTCGGCGGCAGCGCCTCGTGCACCGCGCTCATCACGCTGGCGTAGTCCTGCGGGCCGCTGATCGAGAGCACGTCGGGATACGCCTCGCGGATCAGCTCGGCGCGCTTGCCGAGGCAGCCGGTAACGATCACCTTGCCGTTCTCGTTGAGCGCCGTGCCGATCGAGTCCAGCGACTCCTGCACCGCCGCGTCGATGAAGCCGCAGGTGTTCACCACGACCGCATCCGCCTCGCCGTAGCTGGGCACGATCTGGTAGCCCTCGACCTTGAGCTGGGTGAGGATGCGTTCGGAATCGACCAGCGCCTTGGGGCAACCGAGGCTGACGAAGCCGATCTTGTGGGCGGGCTGGGACATGGCGTGCGGTTACCGGGAAGGGCGCGTAAACCGGCGATTATACGTGACGGCCGTACCCTCACCGCTGCGGGTAACATCGACGCATCCAATACTCATCGAGGCAGCACCATGGGCCAGGACATCACCATCCCCACCGGCGGCACCCACTGCATCGGTGCCTACCTGGCCACGGCCGAGGGCAAGCCCAAGGGCGGCCTGGTGGTGATCCAGGAAATCTACGGCGTCACCGCGCACATCCGCCGGGTGGTCGACCACTTCGCCGCGCTCGGCTATACCGCGATCGCGCCGGCGTTCTTCGACCACCTGGAAAGCGGCGTGGAACTGGCCTATGACCAGGTCGGCACCAACAAGGGCCGCAACCTGGTCAACGAGCTGGGGCTGGAGCGTGCCGTCGAGGACGTCGCCAGCGCCGCCGAGGCCATTTCCTCGGCGGGGAGAATCGGCACGGTCGGCTACTGCTGGGGCGGCACCGTCGCCCTGCTCGCCGCGCTGCGCCTGGGGCTGCCGTCGGTGAGCTACTACGGCGCGCGCAACCTGCCGTTCCTGCACGAGGCGCCCAGGGCGCCGGTGATGTTCCATTTCGGCGAGAAGGATCAGAACATCACGCCGGAGATGGTGGAGAAACATCGCGTGGCGCTGCCGCAGATGGAACTGTTCACCTACCCGGCGGACCACGCGTTCAACCGCGATGGCAGCAAGGCGTATCACGAAGCCAGCGCCAAACTGGCGCTGCAGCGCACGCTGGCCTTCTTCGACAAGCACCTGGCCAACGCATGAGCGAGGCGTTCACCCTCGACCCGCGGCTGGCCGCCGACACCCGCCTGCTCGCCTCGCTGCCGCTGTGCGACGTGCGCCTGATGGATGACGCGCGCTACGGCTGGCTGGTGCTGGTGCCGCGCCGCGACGGCCTGGTCGAGATCGCCGACCTGGACGAGGGCGAACAGGCCACGCTGTGGCACGAAGTCAACCGCGCCGCCGCCGCCCTGCGTGCGGCGATGCCGTGCGACAAGCTCAACCTGGGCGCGCTGGGCAATATCGTGCGGCAGTTGCACGTGCACGTGGTGGCGCGTCGCGAGGGCGATGCCGGCTGGCCCGGCCCGGTGTGGGGCCACGGCCAGCGCGAGCCCTGCGCCGAAGCCGTGCTGCACGAGCGGATGACCGCGCTGCGGCAAGCACTCGCGGCGCGCGGCTAGCGTGCCGGCCGACGCGATCCAGTTCGAGCCGCTGGCCGAGGATGCGCTGCTGCTGCGCTTCGGCGACCGCATCGAGCCGGTGCTCAACGACCGCGTGCACGCTGCCGTCGCCGCGCTGCGGGATCTGCCCTCGCTGGAATGCGTGCCAGCCTATGCCAGCGTGCTGTTGCGATTCGCGCCGGCGGCGTGGCAAGGCGACGAGGCGGCGAGTGCGCACCAGCGCGTGGAACGGGCCGCGCGCATCGCGCTGGAAACCCGCCACGCGCCGGCCGGCGCTGGCCGCATCCACGAAATCCCCGTGTGCTATGGCGGCCCGCACGGCCCGGATCTGCATGAACTGGCGCAGCACCTGGGCCTGTCCGGGACGGTGGTGGTGGCTCGCCACGTGGGCGTCGACTACCGCGTGGCGATGCTCGGCTTCGCGCCCGGCTTCCCCTACCTGCTGGGGCTCGATCCCACGCTGGCGATGCCGCGCCGACGCGACCCGCGCACCCGCGTGCCTGCCGGCAGCGTCGCGATCGGCGGCGCGCAGACCGGCATCTATCCGGCCGAACTGCCCGGCGGCTGGCATCTGATCGGGCGCACGCCGCTGCGCCTGTTCGACGCCGACGCAAGCGAACCTTCGCTGCTGGCCGCCGGCGACCGCGTGCGCTTCCGCGCGATCGACGCGGAGGAGTTCGCCGACCTCGATGCGGCGCGGCACCGATGAGCGTGCGCGTGCTCAAGCCCGGCCTGCTCGGCACGCTGCAGGATCGCGGCCGCCCCGGCCATGCAGCGATCGGCGTGGGCCGCGCCGGCGCGATGGACCTGCCGGCCTGGCGCCTGGCCAACGCGCTGGTCGGCAATCGCGGGAACGAGGCGGCGCTCGAATGCACCCTGCTCGGGCCAACCTTGCGCTTCGAGCGCGCGACATGGATCGCGATCACCGGTGCGCCGATCGCCGCCCGGGCCGGCGACACCGACTTGCCGACCTGGACAGCCTGCTGGCTGCCCGCCGGCAGCGTGCTGCAACTGGGCCGCATGGCCGCCGGCTGCCGCAGCTACCTGGCCGTGCGCGGGGGTTTCGACGTGGCCGCCGTGCTGGGCAGCCGCAGCAGCGACCTGCACGCCGGGCTCGGCCGCGCGCTGCAAACCGGCGACACGCTGCCGGTCGGCAACGCCGCCAGCAGCGCGGCGCCGGCGAACCATCCCCACGCCCTGCCATGGCGACTCGACCCGCGGCCATGGTTCGACTTCGCGCAAACGCCGCTCATGCTGCTGCCCGGCAGCCACCACGCGCAACTCGACGAGGTGTCGCGGCAAGCACTGCACACCGGCACTTTCCGCGTCGCCAGCGACAGCAACCGCACCGCCAGCCGTCTGGACGGAGCACGCCTGCAGCTGTGCGCACCGCTGGAACTGATCTCCGAGGCAACCCTGCCCGGCACGATGCAACTGCCGCCGTCCGGCCAGCCGATCGTGCTGATGGCCGAGGCGCCGGTGACCGGCGGCTATCCGCGCATCGGCCAGCTTGCCGCGGCGGATCTTCCGCGCCTGGCGCAACGCCGGCCGGGCGATCCCGTATGCTTTCGCCGTGGCACACTGGAACAGGCTGCCGATCGCCTGCGGCGCCGCGAGCACGCGCTCGACGCCCTGTACCGGCAGATCGCGCGACGACTGCAACACGACGGACTCCTCCTCGCATGACTGGCCTTGCATGACGCGCATCGACCTCAATGGCGACCTCGGCGAATCGTTCGGCGCCTGGCGAATGGGCGAGGACGCTGCGCTGCTCGATGTGGTCAGCTCGGCCAACCTCGCCTGCGGCTTCCACGCCGGCGACTTCATGACCATGCAGCAGACCGTGGCCGCCGCGATGGAGCGCGGCGTGGCGATCGGCGCCCACGTCTCGCTGCCCGACCTGCAGGGCTTCGGCCGCCGCGAGATGCGCGTGACACCCGCCGAGGTGCACGCGATGACGCTGTACCAGCTCGGCGCGCTGCACGGCTTCGCTCACGCCGCCGGCACCCGGCTGAGCCACGTCAAGCCGCATGGCGCGCTGTACAACATGGCGGCACGCGATCGTGCGCTGGCCGATGCGATCGCCGCGGCGGTGTGCCAGTTTGACCCGCGCCTGCGGCTGTTCGGCCTGAGCGGATCGGCACTGGTCGACGCGGGCGCGGCGCAGGGCCTGGCGGTGGCCGCCGAGGCATTCGCCGACCGTCGCTACCGGCCGGATGGCACGCTGCAACCGCGCAGCGAAGCCGGTGCGGTGATCGACGATGCCGGACTGGCCACTGCGCAGGCCTTGCAGATCGCGCTCGACGGCACCGTCACCGCCATCGACGGCAGCACCATCGCCATGCGCGCCGATACGCTGTGCCTGCACGGCGACGGCGTACATGCCGCACGCCTGGCGCGCAGCCTGCGCGCCGGGCTGGAAGCGGCCGGGGTGACCATCACGGCAACGGGTGAGGCATGAACTACTGGCCCCTGCTCGGCGTGGCGGTGATCGTGATCGGCTTCGCGCTGCGCTTCAACGCGGTGCCGGTGGTGGTGGTGGCGGCCCTGGTCAGCGGACTGCTGGCGGGCCTGTCGGTGGCCGACCTGCTCGCCCTGCTGGGCAACAGTTTCGTGTCTCAGCGCATGCTGCTGCTGTTCGTGCTGACCTTGCCGGCGATCGGCCTGCTCGAGCGCGCCGGCCTGCGCGAACACGCCCAGCGCTGGATGGCGCGATTGCAGAACCTGACCCTGGCGCGGCTGCTGATCGGCTACCTGCTGCTGCGCCAGTTGCTGGCCACGATGGGCCTGACCGGCGTGGCCGGCGCGGCGCAGACCGTGCGCCCGCTGCTGGCCCCGATGGGCGAGGCCGCGGCGCAGAAGATCCTGCCCGAGCTGGACCAGGACGATCGCGAGGAGCTGCGCGCGGTCGCTGCGGCCACCGACAACATCGGCCGCTTCTTCGGCGAGGACGTGTTCATCGCGCTGGGCGCGGTGCTGCTAATCCAGGCCTTCTACACCCAGCATGGCATCGAGCTGAGCCCGCTGGCGATCGCCTTGTGGGCCCTGCCCACGGCAGTGGCCGCGTTCGTCATCCAGTCGGTACGCATCTGGCTGTATCAGCGCCGGCTGCAACGACGCGCCGCCCGCCGCGAGCGGGGCGCCTGAGCATGCTGCGGATCGAACACGCGTACTGGCTGATCGCCGCCTTCCTGCTCTACAGCGGCTGGCGCAATTTGCGCGACGGCCACCGCTGGCATGCCGCCTTCTGGATCGTGCTGGGCCTGCTGTTCGGCGCCGGGGATTTCATCCTGGCGCAGTCGGCGGCCGGCAACGCCCTGCCCGCGCAGATCGCCGGCATCGGCGTGATCGCACTGGCCTGCCTGGCGCCGCGGCTGCGCCGCCAGGCGCATCCGGAAAACCGCAGCGCCGAACAACGCCTGCAGTCGGCGATCGAACTCGGCCACCGGCTGTTCGGGCCAGCCCTGCTGATTCCGCTGGTGACCCTGCTGGTGGCGTTGTTCGGCGGCTACCTGGTGATCGGGCAGTTCGCATTGTTCGCCCAGTCGCAGATGACGCTGACCGGGCTGGCGCTGGCCTGCGTGATCGCCCTGCTGGCCGCCGCAAGGGTGGCGCGCACGCCGGTGCACGAAGGTGTGGCCGAGGGCCGGCGACTGCTCGATGCGATCGGCTGGGCTGCCCTGCTGCCGCTGCTGCTCGCGGCGCTTGGCCAGGTGTTCACGCGGAGCGGCGTGGGCGCGGCGATCGCCGAGATCGCCACCGATTTCCTGCCCACCGGCAACGCCACCGCGGCACTGGCGGTGTTCGCGCTGGGCATGGTGCTGTTCACCGTCATCATGGGCAACGCGTTTGCCGCCTTTCCGGTGATGATGGCCGGCATCGGCCTGCCGCTGCTGATCCAGCAGCACGGCGCGCACCCGGCGATCCTCGGCGCGATGGGCATGCTGTGCGGCTACTGCGGCACCCTGCTGACGCCGATGGCGGCCGACTTCAACCTGGTGCCGGCGGCGCTGCTGGAATTGCGCAACCCCTACGGCGTGATCAAGGCGCAGGCCTGGAGCGCGCTGTGGATCTTCGCCAGCACGTTCACCATGATGTGGCTGCTGGTGTTTCGATGAACGCGCGAGGCCCGATGAGCAAAACCCTGCCACGTATCCTGTTGACCGGCTTCGACCCGTTCGGCGGCGAGACGGTCAACCCCTCGTGGGAAGCCGCGCGCGCCCTGCACGGGCGGCGCATCGGCGGGCACCGGGTGGTGGCGCGGCAAATCCCGACCGAGTTCGCCGCCTCGCTGCGCCTGCTCAAGGCCGCCCTGCGGGAAACGACGCCGGCGATCGTGCTGGGCGTGGGCCAGGCTGGCGGGCGCGCGCAGTTGTCGCTGGAACGCGTGGCGATCAACCTGCAGGATGCGCGGATTCCCGACAACGCCGGCGTCCAACCGATCGACGAGCCGGTGATCCCCGGCGCGCCCGCGGCCTACTTCAGCACCCTGCCGCTGAAGGCGATGCTGGCGGCCCTGCACGAGGCCGGACTGCCCGCCGCGATCTCGCACACGGCCGGCACCTACGTGTGCAACCACCTCGCCTACGCAGCGCTGCACTGGAGCGCGCCCAAGCGCCGCGTGCGCGCCGGCTTCATCCACATCCCGTGGCTGCCGCTGCAGGCCGCATCGCGGCCCGGCGCGCCCAGCATGGCACTGGACGACATGGTGCGCGGCCTGGAGATCGCGCTGCGGGTGGCGGCCGTCACGCACGCCGACCTGCGCCTCGGCGGCGGCACGATCGCCTGATCGCCGTTCGACAAAAAGCCCGCGGCTCACGCCACGGGCTTTTCGCGGTGCCGCGGTCGCGGCGGTTCAGTGCTGCTGCGAGGGCTCGTAGCCGCCGCCGTCGCTGGACGGCTGCGCGCGCTGCTGGTGGTCCTCCAGCTTGCGCGCCTTGACGTCGACCGGGCTGATCTGGGTGAGGCGGCCCTTGTGGTCGAAGAAATACGCGGCAAAGCCGTAGTCGATCGACATGCGGGCCAGATACTGCAGATGCTTCTTGCCGACCTTGGCCTCGTCACTGTCGATCAACAGCACTTTCGCGGGCAGCTTGCCCTGGTCGCGCAGGTAGGCGAAGTGACTGCCGGCGTCGAGCGCCGAGAGCACCGCGCCATCGATCAGGAATTGCCCGTCCTTGTACGCCTGCATGGTCAGGCTGAATTCGCCCTTCATCGACGCCGCCAAGTGCTGCTCGTTCTTGACCTGGTTGCGGTGGCAACCGGCCAGCAGCAACACGCTGCCCAGCACGATCGCGGCGGACATGCGGACAAGCAGGGTGGACATTCGGCTCATGCAGCTCTCCCGGAAGGCGTCGTGGCAACGGTGAAGTCTAGCAGTCCGTGGCGCCGACGGCGGTCGCCGCGCGCCGCCGTTCAGGCAAACGGGGTCAGGTACGCGGCAGGGTCACGCCCTGCTGGCCCTGGTACTTGCCGCCACGGTCCTTGTAGCTGGTCTCGCACTCCTCGTCGGACTCGAAGAACAGCATCTGCGCCACGCCCTCGTTGGCGTAGATCTTCGCCGGCAGCGGCGTGGTGTTGGAGAACTCGAGCGTCACGTGCCCCTCCCATTCCGGTTCCAGCGGCGTCACGTTGACGATGATGCCGCAGCGCGCGTAGGTGCTCTTGCCCAGGCACACCACCAGCACGTTGCGCGGGATGCGGAAGTACTCCACCGTGCGCGCCAGCGCGAACGAGTTGGGCGGGATGATGCACACGTCCGAGGCCACGTCGACAAAACTGTTCGGGTCGAATGCCTTGGGATCGACGATGGTCGAGTTGATGTTGGTGAAGATCTTGAACTCGCGCGCACAACGCACGTCGTAGCCGTAGCTGGAGGTGCCGTAGGAAACGATGCGCCCGCTGTCGTTCTGCTTGACCTGGCCCGGCTCGAACGGCTCGATCATGCCCTGGCCCTGGGCCATGCGGCGGATCCACTTGTCGGATTTGATGCTCACGCGCTCTCCGGTCGATTGCGGGCAGCCCGAACCAACCGGGCGCAAAGCGGCAAAAATACATGGTCGGGGTACCGCCACGCCAGCCGGCTGGCCTTCGTCACCCGTAGGAGCCCGCTCGCGGGCGATACTCTTGCGAACCCCGAATCCCGGCCAGGAGCATCGCCCGCCAGCGGGCTCCTACGGGCGGGGTGGAAGCGCGGCCAGGAGGTCCAGCGCTGCGTGCAATTCCGCGCAGCGTTCCGCGCTGGCCAGCACCTGCGCCGCGGTGCAGCCGGCGCCCGGCAATGCCACCGGCACGGGCCGTGCCGCCAGCAACCGGGCCGACATGGTGAACAGGATCTCGGCCAGTGCCTCCTGCGCATGGTGCGAACCGCGCGCGGCCGTGTTCAGCAGCAACACCGGCTTGCCGGGAAACTCCAGGCTGCCGACCAGCCAGTCGAGCAGGTTCTTGAACGCGCCGGGCACGCCGTGGGCGTATTCGGGACAGGCGATCAGCAACGCATCCGCGGCGCCGACTGCTTCGCGCAACGCCAGCACCGATGGCGGCAACGGATCGACCTCGTCATCCGGATTGAACAGCGGCAGCGCGCCCGGCGTGTCGTGCAACACCAGTTCGAGCGGTGCCGCGGCCAATTGGCACGCGGCTTCCAGCGCGGCGCGATTCGACGATACCCGGCGCAAGCTGCCGCACAGGCACAGCACGCGCCGCGGCGCCGTCATGCAGAGGGCACGCCCTGCACCACGATCTTGCCCAGACCCAGCGACTTGTTGCGCGGCTGGCGCGACAGCCGGCCGGCGGTATTGCGGGCGATCTCGCGGTAGCGGGCAGCAAGGTCGGAATCGGGGATCGCCGCCACCGTGGGGTTGCCGCCATCGGTCTGCTCGCGGATGCGGATGTCCAGCGGCAGCGAGCCGAGGTAGGCCGCGCCGTACTGCGTGGCCATGCGCTCGCCGCCGCCTTCACCGAAGATGTTCTCCTCGTGGCCGCAGTTGGAGCAGACGTGGGTGGCCATGTTCTCCACCACGCCAAGCACCGGCACCTCGACCTTCTCGAACATCTTGAGCGCCTTGCGCGCGTCCAGCAGGGCGATGTCCTGCGGCGTGGTGACGATCACCGCGCCGGCCACCGGCACTTTCTGCGACAGCGTGAGCTGGATGTCGCCGGTGCCCGGAGGCAGGTCGATGACCAGGTAGTCGAGCTGTTCCCAGCGGGTGTCGGTGATCAGCTGCATCATCGCCTGGGTCACCATCGGGCCGCGCCAGATCATCGGCGTGTCCTCTTCGACGAGGAAGCCGATCGACATCACCGGCATGCCGTGCGCCTGCATCGGCAGGATGCTCTTGCCATCGGGCGAGGCGGGCTTGCCGTGCACGCCGAGCATGGTGGGCTGGCTGGGGCCGTAGATGTCCGCGTCCATCACGCCCACCTTCGCGCCCTCGGCCTGCAGCGCCAGCGCCAGGTTGGCCGACACGGTGGACTTGCCCACGCCGCCCTTGCCCGAGGCGACCACGATGATGTTCTTCACGTTCGGCAGCGGCCCCAGCGTGCCCTGCACCTTGTGCACGTGGATGCGGCTGGTGATCGACACCGTCGCCGACTCGATGCCCGGATCGGCCTGCAACGCCTCGCGCACCCGCGCGGTGATCGCTCTGATCGCGCTGGCGGCG
This sequence comes from Rhodanobacter sp. 67-28, assembly GCA_001898415.1. Taxonomy (GTDB): domain Bacteria; phylum Pseudomonadota; class Gammaproteobacteria; order Xanthomonadales; family Rhodanobacteraceae; genus Rhodanobacter. Next base: position 189,156 of record MKTU01000036.1, read on the forward strand.
GGATAGCCAAGCTGCAGGTCCACCGAAACCCGGCCGCCGTCGACGCCCACGGCGCGCACGGCCTCGCCCAGCGGGGCACCGGTGTGGGTGTCGATCAGCCCGCCCAGGATCTGGCGGACCAGGGCTTCATTCACCTGCGTCATGTCGGTTCGGTCGTCGAGAGAGACGCCCATTATGCCAGCGCGCCGCAGACGGCCGGCTGACACAGATCAGCGCCTCACCGGCGCACCGGCAGCCATGGCGCAATGCAGCTTGACGACCTCGCCGAACCTCGCCAGTCTCGATTCCATACGCTTTCGTACGGGAGAGACGCCATGAAGTCAGCACGACGCTTTGCCTTCGCCACCTGCCTGCTGCTCGCCGCCGGTTCGGCACTGGCCGCCAACGACACCCCCGTGGGCAACTGGAAAACCATCGACGACGAAAGCGGCCAGGCCAAGTCGATCGTGCAGATCACCGACGAGAATGGCGAGCTGAAGGCCACCATCGTCAAGCTGCTCAACCGCAGCCCGTCGGATATCGCCCGCGACGGCGAGGTGGCGCTGTGCAAGAAGTGCGACGGCGAGCGCAAGGACAAGCCGATCGAAGGCATGAACATCATGTGGGGCGTGCACCAGGATGGCGACGTCTGGAGCGGCGGTCACATCCTCGACCCGAAGACCGGCAAGGTCTACAAGGTGAAGCTGTCGATGCTCGACGGCGGCCAGAAGCTCAACGTGCGCGGCTACATCGGCTTTTCCTGGGTCGGCCGCTCGCAGCAGTGGGAACGCCAGCCCTGACCATCCGCTGCGTCGATTGACCTTCGACCACGCCCCGCACCGCCGACCGGTGCGGGGCGTTCTTGTGTGCACGGCCGGCGTCCGCACCGCTGAGCCGGCGTAACCCGGCATGGTCACCGTGGCCAGCGAGACCCTGGGCGACGCCCCGGGCAAACGCCCGACCGCGCCGAACATCACCGGCACGATGGCTGCCATGCCGATGCCCAAGGCGAGGAAAACCAGCCGCGTGGTGCGCGGCCCCGGCGCAAGGCTGCCGTGATCCGTGGCCGAAAGGACTCTGCCCACATGCGCTCCAGCAACCCGCGACAGCAGCCAGGCGCTCTGCACCACCGCACCGGAATCCCCGGCGAGCAAAGTCCGCGCGCGCTGCGGCATGGCCATCCGGACGGCCAATACCGGCGGGGGCGCATGCCATAATGCGCAGTCCCCCCCAAGGAAGCCACGCAACCCATGAGTCGTCGCCTGCTCGTCACCCACGCCCTGCCCTACGCGAACGGTCCGCTGCACCTGGGCCACATGCTGGGCTACATCCAGGCCGACATCTGGGTGCGTGCGCAGCGGATGATGGGCAACGAGGTGCATTTCGTGGCGGCGGACGACGCGCACGGCACGCCGATCATGCTGGCCGCCGAGAAGGCCGGGATGACGCCGGAGGCCTTCATCGCGGGCATCCGGGCAGGTCATGAAGCCGATTTCGGCGATTTCCACTTCAGCTTCGACCACTACCACACGACCCATTCGGACGAGAATCGCGAGCTGGCCTCGCTGATCTACACGCGCCTGCGCGACAGCGGCTGCATCGCCAGGCGCAACATCCAGCAGCTGTTCGATCCCGAGAAGCAGATGTTCCTGCCGGACCGCTACATCAAGGGCACCTGCCCGAAATGCGGCACGCCGGACCAGTACGGCGACAACTGCGAAAACTGCGGCGCCACCTATGCGCCCACCGACCTGATCAACCCGTATTCGGTGATGTCCGGCGCCACCCCGGTGCTGCGCGATTCGGAGCACTACTTCTTCGAGCTGGGCAAGTTCGAATCGCTGCTGCGCGACTGGTTCGCCGGCAAGTTCACCCAAGGCAAGCCGGTGGCCGACAGCGGCGTCGCCGCCAAGCTGCGCGAATGGCTGGATGGCGGCCTGAAGGACTGGGACATCTCGCGTGACGCGCCCTACTTCGGCTTCCCGATCCCCGACGCGCCGGGCAAGTTCTTCTACGTGTGGCTGGATGCGCCGGTCGGCTACCTGGCCAGCTTCAAGGCGCTGTGCGACAGGACCGGCCTGAAGTTCGACGACTTCCTCGGCCCCGACAGCACCGCCGAGATGCATCACTTCATCGGCAAGGACATCATCAACTTCCACGGCCTGTTCTGGCCGGCGATGCTGCATGGCGCGGGTTTCCGCACGCCCACCGCGTTGCACGTCAACGGCTACCTGACGGTGAACGGCGCCAAGATGTCCAAGTCGCGCGGCACCTTCATCCAGGCGCGCACCTATCTCGACGCCGGCATCCACCCGGAATTCCTGCGCTACAACTTCGCCACCATGCTCAGCGCGGCGCCGGTCGACGTGGACCTCGATCTCAAGGCATTCGAGGAACGGGTCAACTCGCACCTGATCGGCAAGTGGGTGAACATCGCCAGCCGCACCGCCGGCTTCGTGCAGAAGTTTTTCGACGGCAGGCTGGCCGACCGTTTCGAGGCGGAGGAAGCGGCGCTGTGGCAAACCCTGCTGTCGCACTACGACGGCGTCGACGCGCTGTACGACGCCGGCGAGTTCGCCGAGGTGACTCGTCGTTTCGTCGCCATCGCCGACCTGGTCAACGGCTACATCGCCACCAGGGCGCCGTGGCTGATCGCCAAGGACGACGCCCGCCGCGCCGAACTGCAGCAGGTCTGCACGCTGGCCCTGCACGGCTTCCGCCTGCTGTCGGGCTTGCTCAAGCCGGTGCTGCCGGCCACCGTGGCAGCCGCCGAACAATTCCTCGCCGCACCCATCGCCAGCTTCGACGACGCCCGCCGCGAACTGCACGGCCACCGCGTCAACACCTTCGAGCCGCTGCTGGCCCGCCTCGATGCCAAGCGCATCGACGCGATGGTCGAGGCCTCCAGGGAATCGCTTGGCGCATCCGTTCCCGCCGCGCCGGCTGCCCCGGCGAAGAAATCCATGAACGACAAGTCGAAATCTGCCGTGACGAACCCCGAATCCGGGATCCACCGTCCCGAGCCTGTCGAAGGGGCGAATCCCGGCCTCATCTCCATCGACGACTTCGCCAAGCTCGACCTGCGCATCGGCAAGGTCACCACCTGCGAATTCGTGGAAGGCTCGGACAAGCTGCTGCGCTTCGAACTGGACGCCGGCGAACTCGGCAAGCGGCAGATCTTCTCCGGCATCCGCGCCGCCTACGCCGAACCGGAAAAACTGGTCGGCCGCAACGTGGTGTTCATCGCCAACCTGGCCCCGCGCAAGATGCGCTTCGGCCTGTCCGAAGGCATGATCCTGTCCGCCGGCGACGGCGGCAGCGACCTGTTCCTGCTCGATGCCGACCAGGGCGCCAGGCCCGGCGCCAGCGTGCGCTGACACGCAGGGCGGGCACTGCCCGCCTTACGGCGAGCGACCCGCAGGAGCGCACGCGGTGCGCTCCTGCCCTCGATCCAGCGGACCGTTCACTGCCTCGTGTAGGTCACGAAGAAGCCGACCAGGTCGCCGTTCTCGTTGTACGGCGCCATGTCCACGTAGCGGTAGCCGCGCGCGGCGTAGTCGGCGTGGGATTTCGTGAGCTGGTTCGCCATGTGCTTCTTGCGGAAACCCAGCGTGGCGTCGACGAAGACGGTCACCGTGTCGGCGGTGGCGCTCGATTGCGCCTGCGCCGTGCCGGCATGGGTCAGGAGGATCGAGCCGCCGGCACCGAGCACGGCAGCCAGCAACAGGGAAGCGAGGAACGACGGTTTCATGGCGACACTCCAACAAGTGATCGGCAATTGCGGGACAATGGGCGTCGATTATCGCCCACCCCGCACCGCGCATGAGTGATCCCATCGCCGTCCTGGCCGACCGCATCGACGCGCTGCTGCCGCAGACGCAGTGCGAGCAATGCGGCTACCACGGCTGCCGGCCGTATGCCGAGGCGATCGCGCGTGGCGAGGCGGCGATCAACCGCTGCCCGCCCGGCGGCGCGGCCGGCATCGCGAAACTGGCGAACTTGCTGGGTCGGCCACCGCTGCCGCTGGACCCCGCCTGCGGCATCGAGAAGCCACGCATGCTTGCGCGCATCGTGGAAGCCGATTGCATCGGCTGCACCAAATGCATCCAGGCCTGCCCGGTCGACGCCATCATCGGCGCGCCGAAACTGATGCACACCGTGCTCGCCGACGATTGCACCGGTTGCGAGCTGTGCGTGCCGGCGTGCCCGGTGGATTGCATCGAACTGGTGCCGATGCCGATGGGGCAGATCGATCAGGCGCACGCGGATGCCGCACGCGCTCACTTCCAGCGCCGCGGCGCCCGGCTGGCGCGCGAACGCGCCGAGCGTGACGCCGAGCTGGCCGCACGCAAGGCCGCGGTGGATGCCGCCGCGTCGACCAATCCGGTGCTGGCGGCGCTGGCACGCGCGAAGGCGAAGAAATCCTCATGAAGCGCGCCGACGTGGTGGAACTGTTCACGCGCCTGCGCGAACTCGACCCGCATCCGACCACCGAGCTGCTGTACGGCACTCCGTTCGAGTTGCTGGTGGCGGTGGTGCTGTCGGCGCAGGCCACCGACGTTGGCGTGAACAAGGCAACCCGCAAGCTCTTTCCGGTGGCGAACACGCCGCAGGCCATCCTCGACCTCGGCGAGGATGGGCTGAAGCGCCACATCAGCACGATCGGCCTGTTCAACGCCAAGGCCAGGAACGTGATCGCGCTGTGCCGGCTGCTGATCGAGCAGCACGGCGGCGAGGTGCCGCGTACCCGCGAGGCGCTGGAAGCGCTGCCCGGCGTGGGCCGCAAGACCGCCAACGTGGTGCTCAATACCGCCTTCGGCGAGCCGACCATCGCGGTCGACACGCACATCTTCCGCGTCGCCAACCGCACCGGGCTGGCGCCCGGCAAGGACGTGCGCACGGTGGAGGACAAGCTGGTCAAGGTGATCCCGGCCGAGTTCAGGCAGGACGCGCACCACTGGCTGATCCTGCACGGGCGCTACGTGTGCAAGGCGCGCAAGCCGGATTGCCCGCACTGCGTGATCCGCGATCTGTGTCGTTACAAGCACAAGACGCCGGCGGAGTAGTTCCCGGTCGAGCGCGCGCGGCACTGCCCGCCGCCTTTCATCCCGATCACGCGCCATCGTCGAGCGTCAACTTGCTGCGGAACCGACGCGGTTCGCCCGACAACGGATCGACGAACGCCAACTCCCGCGCCAGCAACTTCAGCGGCCGCCGATAATCGTCCGCCGCCGCCTCCGTCAGCTCGGGATAGAACGCATCGTTGCGGATCGGCGCACCGAGCGCCGCCATGTGGACCCGCAACTGATGCTTGCGCCCGGTCATCGGATGAAGCGCATAGCGCCAGTCGGTGTCGCCGCGCTCGATCACCTCGATGCGCGTCTCGCTGTTGGGCTCACCCTCGACCTCGGCCATGCGGAAGAACGGCTCGCCCTGCACGATGCGCGTACGCCGGTAGAGCGGAAAAACCCCTGCCGGCAAGGCCGGGGCGAACGCCTCGTAGCACTTGTCGATGCGCCGCTCGCGAAACAGGGCCTGATAAGCCGCGCGGCTGGCGGGATTCGCCGAAAACAGCACCAGTCCGGCGGTGGCGCGGTCGATCCGGTGCAGCGGCACGAGCTGCGGATTGTCGAGCCGGCGGATCAATCGCCGCAGCAGGGTCTGCTCGACAAAACCTCCGGCCGGAGTCACCGGCAGGAAGTGCGGCTTGTCCGCCACCACCAGGTGTTCATCCGCGTGCACTACCGTCTCGACGAACGGTATCTCCGCCTCGTCCGCCACCTCGCGGTAGTAGTGGAGGCGCATTCCCGCGCGGTACGGCACCTGCGCGTCGATCGCCACGCCATCCCCGTCCAGCACGCGGCCCCGCGCGATCCGGTCCAGCCATTGCGCACGACTGATCGCGGGAAAGTGCGCGCACAGCGCGTCGAGCGCGCTTCGCCAGGACCCTGGCGGCAGGTGCACCGTGCTGGCGCCACGGTCAGGACGGAAAGGAACGTTCGGCATGATCGGGCCAGTCTAGCCGCAGGTCGGCGGCAGGTCGGCGCTACGCCGCGTACAATGCTCGGCTGTTGTCCTCCGGCATGCGCATGGCACTCAACTCCACCATCTACAAGGTCGAACTGCAGATCAGCGACATGGACCGGCATTACTACGCCACCCATGCGCTGACCCTGGCGCGCCACCCGTCGGAAACCGAGGAGCGCCTGATGGTACGGCTGCTCGCGTTCGCCATGCATGCGGACGAGCGGCTGGAGTTCGGCAAGGGCCTCAGCGACGAGGACGAGCCGGCGCTGTGGCGCAAGGCGTATACCGACGAGATCGAGTTGTGGATCGACGTGGGTCAGCCCGACGAGACGCGCGTCCGCAAGGCCTGCGGCCGTGCGCGCCAGGTGGTGGTGATCAATTACGGCGGCAACGCGGCGGAGCTCTGGTGGAACCGCCACGCCGCCACGCTGGCTCGCCACCGCAATCTCAGCGTGCTGGACATCAGCGCCGACACCGTCGCCGCACTGGTCACCCTGCTGCAGCGGGGCATGCGCCTGCAGGTGCTGATCCAGGACGGCCAGCTGCAACTGATGAACGATGCCGATGCCGTGGCGGTCGATCCGCAGATCCGCATGGCGAGCGCCGAAGCAGTGAGCTGACCGGCATGTCGGCTGCTGGTCCGCTATCGCCGGCACGGCGGCAGCCTGACCCGTGCGAGCTCACCGCGGCAGGCACGCGCCGGTCGATTGCCGGATAATCGCGGCTTCCTCAAGAAAAACCCCATCCGGTTCTCGCCCCGACGAAAGTCGGAATGCCAAACCCGAGACTTGATCGGGACATCCGCTGCCCCCTTGCCCAGGAGTCTTTCCATGCGCTGGTTGCTTTCCCTGTTCGCCCTGATTTCGCTCGTCGCCTGCTCGGCGCCGGCGCCGCAACAAACCCGCGGCAGCGTGGACCAGCTCACCGTCGTCGACAGCAAGGTCGGCACCGGCACCGAGGCTGTGGCGGGCATGAAGGTCACCGTGCACTACACCGGCTGGCTGTATGACGAAACTGCCGGCAACAAGCACGGCAGCCAGTTCGACAGCTCGCGCGATCATGGCGAGCCGTTCTCCTTCGTGCTCGGCGCCGGCAACGTCATCGCCGGCTGGGACCAGGGCGTGGCCGGCATGCACGTGGGCGGCAAGCGCACCCTGCTGATCCCCGCCGCGCTGGGCTACGGCGCGCGCGGCGCCGGCGACGACATCCCGCCGAACGCCTCGCTGGTGTTCGACGTTGAGCTTTTGGACGTCCAGAAGCCCTGAGGCGGCTCGACCCCGGCGGGCAGTGCCCGCCATCGTGATTGGCGACCCACCGGGCGCTCCTACAATTCCCGCTCCGCCGCTTCCCTGCCCTGCTGGCGGATGATCGCTTCCTCACGGGCGTCGATGATCGACTGCATCACGCTGTCGACGTCGGCGATGTGCTCGTCGAACTCGAACCGGCCGGTCAGTTCGGTATCGGGATGCAGCTCGCCCAGTTCGTACAGCGCCCACATCTCCTCGCCGTAGTGGGTGTCCAGCAGCTCGGGCGCGAAGCGCGACAGGCTGATGGTGATATTGCCCACGTCACGCCGCAGCATCGTGCGCGCGCTGTTGTTGCCCGCCGCGCTGACCGCCTGCGGCAGGTCGATGATGACCGGGCCGTGCGGCCCGACCAGCACGTTGTACTCGGACAGGTCGCCATGGATCAGCCCCACGCACAGCATGCGGGCCACCTGCTGCATCAGGAAGCGGTGATACGCGCGCGCCTCGTCGGCGGACAGTTCGACCTCGCCGAGCCGCGGCGCGGAATGGCCGTCCGCATCGGTGACCAGTTCCATCACCAGCACGCCGTTGAAGTAGCCGTACGGCCGCGGCACGCGCACGCCGGCGGCGGCCAGCTGGTACAGGGCGTCGACCTCGGCATTCTTCCATGCCTCCTCGGCCTCGCGGCGGCCGAACTTCGTCGCCTTGCCCATCGCCCGCGCCTGTCGGCTGCCGCGTACCTTGCGCCCTTCCTGGTATTGCACGCGCGCCTGGAAGCTGCGCTGGGCCATGTCCTTGTAGACCTTGGCGCAGCGCACCTCGTCGCCGCAGCGCACGACATACACCGAGGCTTCCTTGCCGCTCTTGAGCGGCCTGAGCACCTGGTCGATCATGCCGTCGTCGATCAGCTCCTGCAGGCCCTTGGGGGTTTTCATCGGTGGCGTGGCTTCAATGCGTCGACGGGGGAACGCCCATTATGGCCGACGCCGACCGCATCCGTGGCGAAGCTCATGCCTCGCGTGCCGCCGCGGCGATCTCGAACGAATGTCGTCGCGCCGCGTGCTCGAAGATGTTGGCGGTCAGCATCAACTCGTCCGGCCGGTGGCGGGCCACGAAGGCCGCGATGCCCTCCTTCACCGTGACCGCATCGCCGACCACCGCGCAGGCCAGAGCGCGCTCGACCATCAGCTTCTCCGGCGGCGTCCAGTACGCCTCGATGTCGTCGATCGGCGGCGGGATCAGGCCGGGCTTGCCGCGACGCAGGTTGATGAAGCTCTGCTGCTGGGTGGTGAACAATCGCCGCGCCTCGGCGTCGCTGTCGGCGGCGACCACGTTGATGCCGAGCATCGCATACGGCTGCTGCAACCGCGCCGAGGGCACGAAGTTGCGCCGATACAACGCCAGCGCCTCGTCCATCGCATCCGGCGCGAAGTGCGAGGCGAACGCGAACGGCAACCCCAGCTGCGCCGCCAGCCGCGCACTGAACAGGCTCGACCCCAGCAGCCACACCGGCACCTCGATGCCGGCGCCGGGCACCGCGCGCACCGGCTGGTCGGGCTGCGCCGGCTCGAAATAGCCAAGCAGCTCCAGCACGTCCTGCGGGAACGCGTCGGCGCTGTCGAAGTAGCGGCGCAGCGCCCGCGCCGTGGGCTGGTCGGTGCCCGGCGCACGCCCCAGGCCCAGGTCGATGCGGCCCGGATGCAGCGAGGCCAGCGTGCCGAACGCCTCGGCCACCTGCAACGGCGCGTGGTTGGGCAGCATGATGCCGCCGGCGCCCACGCGGATCGTCGAGGTGCCGGCGGCGACATGACCGATCAGCACGGCGGTGGCCGCGCTGGCGATGCCGGGCATGTTGTGGTGCTCGGCCAGCCAGTAGCGCCGGTAGCCGAGCCGTTCTCCCAGCTGCGCCAGGTCCAGCGTGTTGCGGAAGGCCTGGCCCGCGTCGCTGCCTTCGGTGATCGGGGCCAGGTCGAGGATGGAAAATGGAATCATGGCGCAATCCCGGATGACGGAAGCACCCTATCTGGGGGCGAACCGGTTCATTGCCAGCCACAGCCACGCGCGGCGGCCGTCGGCTCAACTTTCCCGCCGCGCGGCCGCTAACGGGAGCGAACCATCGACGACACGGCGCGACAGAGGGGCAGTCCCCATGGTGGGAAACATGTGGCGGCGCGTGTTTTCGCGACGCAAGGCAAAGGCCAGTCCGCAGCGCGCCAGCAAGGCGCGGTCGCCGGCCCCTGCCGCCGTCCCGTCGCCCGCCGTCGCCCACGCCGCGACGGAAACGCCGTCGCTGGCCTTGATCGACGAGCGCTTCCACCGGCTCGTGCTCGGCCTGCCGCCGCCCCGCCAGGATGACCCGCTGCCGGCCGAAGCGGCCCTCCTGCGACGACTGGAGCTGCTCGGCGCTCGCTTCGACCTGCGCAGCCTGCCGCGCCTGCCGACCGTGCTGCCGCAACTGCTGCGCACCCTCAAGAGCGACGAGGCTGCAGGCGCCGAACTGGCCAAGCTGGTCGGCCGCGACCCGCTGATGGTGGGCGAGGTCATGCGCGCCACCAGCACCGTGTTCTACCGTTCGGCACAACCGATCAGCAGCCTACAACAGGCGGTGGTGCTGCTCGGCCAGGACGGCCTGCGCCGGGTGATCACCCTGCACGTGATGAAGCCGATCCTGCAGGGCAACACCGGCAGCATGGGCCACGCGGCAGGCGGGCGCCTGTGGGGCCACGCGGAACGCTGCGCGCATGCCTGCGCGTGGCTGGGGCGCACCACCGGCTGCGATGCGTTCGAGGCCTATCTGGCCGGGATCGTGCGCCATGCCGGTACGGGCGCGGTGGTGCGCCTGCTGGATCAACTGCTGCCCGGGGCGCCGCCACCGCCGTTGTCGGCGGGCTTCGTGCGGCACTGCGCGATGCTGGCCGCGCAACTCTCGCTGCAGGCTGCCCGCCAATGGGGGCTGCCGGCGCGCGTGCTCGGCGCCCTGGCCGAGTGCCAGGGCGAGGTCAGCGCAGCCACCTCGCCGCTGGGCCGCGCGCTGGCGGTGGCCGACAGTCTGGCCAGCCTGAGCCTGCTGGTGGAAAACGGCGAGTTCCCCGCCGATGCGGACCTGGCGCACAGCTGGCCGGGCGTCATGCCGCCGGCCGTGCTCGCACGCTGCCAGCGCGACCTCGGCCAGCACTTCGCCGCCGGCCTGGCCACGGCCTGATCGGCGACGGCAACGACTCCCGTTTGGTCGAGGAAACGCCTAGACTTGCCGCCACCACCATCGTCCACATCGAGGAGCCGCGCATGAGCAAGGGCATGGATTCGAAGAAGAGCGAAAAGAAGAAGCCGGAGAAAACGCTGAAGGAAAAGCGCGCCGCCAAGCAAGAAAAAAAGAAGGACAAGTAGCTCCGCCGCTCACCAGCCGGCAAGCGGCGAACGCGATGCGGAAAGCATGTTGCATTCCGCGCCGACGCCGCCGTCGCCGGCACCCACGCAAAGCATGAAGCGTGCGGGCAGGCCCGCCACGTCCCGGCTTGCTCCGCTCGCCAGCACGAACTGCCGTGCGCCGGCCTGCTCGCAGGCCGGCGCCTTGGCCGCTTGCGCGGCCGGCGTCGGGCACGCCAGCAAACGGTAATGGCAACGCCCGCTGGCGCTGCGCACGCAGGTGATGTCGGCGATGTCGGCCACAATCCGCGTACGGCTGTAAAGCACGTCGACGCCGTTGACGCTGGCGCGCGTGGCATGCGACTGGCTGCCGTAGCCCTCCACCCCGGCCAGCGAGAGCACCAGCCAGATCAGCGCGATGAGATAGTGCATGGCCGTCCTCCCGACAAACCGTTGCGAACGCGGCAGTTACATGTTGCGAAACAGGGTCATGAACGGCGCGCTCACGCTGAGCGTTTCCGGCCGCTCGCGCAGGCGCACGATGCCCTTGCCGGTGTCGTCGCGGGTGACGGCGGCGACCGCCTTCATGTTGATCACGGTGCCGCGGTGGATCTGCTTGAACACGGTCGGGTCGAGCACCTCCAGCAGCTCGCGGATCGGCGTGCGCAGCAGCGCCTCGCCCTCGGCAGTGACCACCGTGGTGTACTTGTTGTCCGCGCGGAAATAGGCGACGTCGTCGAGCAGGATCAGCCGCGTCTCCCGCCCCGTGCTGGCGGTGACCCAGCTCAGCGGCGGTTGCTGCCGCGCCGGCCCCAGCCGGCTGCCGATCTGCCGGACCAGGTCGGCCAGCGAGGCAGTGTCGGACCGATCCGCGCCCACGCGCGACTGCACGCGCTCCACGGTGGCGCGCAACCGTTCCGGGACGACCGGCTTGAGCAGATAGTCGATCGCGCCGCGCTCGAAGGCGTCGATGGCGTACTGGTCATACGCGGTGACGAACACCACCTGGGTCGCCGGGCACGCTTCGGCCGCGGCGGTGGCGACTTCGAGGCCGGTGAGGCCGGGCATGCGGATGTCGAGGAAGGCCACTTCGGGCCGATGCTCGACGATCGCCTCCAGCGCGCTGGCGCCGTCCTCGCACTCGGCGACGATGTCCAGCTGCGGCCATGCCGTCTCCAGCGCGGCACGCAGCGACTGGCGCAGCAAGACCTCGTCTTCGGCGATCACACCCTTAGCCATGGGCCTGCTCCTCGTTGTAGTGCTCCGGCACGTTGATGGTGGCGGCGACGCCCTGCGGGAAGTTCGCCGCGATGGCCAGGCTGGCCTGGCCGGCATAGATCAGTTTCAGCCGTTCGCGCGCGTTCTTCAGGCCGATGCCCGCGCCGCTTTCCTGCGCGCCGAAACCCTTGCCGTCGTCGGCCACGGTCACCGCCACGCGGCCATCCTGCCGGCGCGCGAAGATCCACACCGTGCCGTCACCCGGCCGCGGTTCCAGGCCATGCTTGATCGCATTCTCCACCAGCGTCTGCAGCAGCATCGGCGGCAGCGGCGTGGCCAGCAGTTCGTCCGGCACGTCGATCTGCACGTTCAGGCGTGCGCCCATGCGGATCTTCATGATCGCCAGGTAGGCGCGCGAGCGCTCCAGTTCCTCGCCCAGGCTGGCGAGCGCGCGGTCGGCGCGCGGCAGCGAGTGACGCAGGTACTGGATCAGGTGGCCCAGCATCGCATCCGCCCCGGCCGGGTCGCTGCGCACCAGCACCTGCGCGCTGGCCAGCGTGTTGTACAGGAAGTGCGGCTCCACCTGCGCCTGCAGCAGGCTGAGCCTGGCGATCGCCAGCTCCTTCTCGGTGGCCGTCTGCGCCGCCGCCGCCTGCTCGCCGCGGCGGCGGCTGGCCACGCCGAGCGTCACCGCGCGGGCGATCGCCTCGAGGTTCTCCAGGTTGACGCCGTCGTCCACCTGCAGCCAGTCGCTCCACGGCGCGCTGCACGGCTCGCAGACCAGGCTGAAGCTGCTGCTGCCTTCGCCGCGGTTGACCGTCGCCAGGATTCGGTTGCGCTGGCTGACGATCCAGCGCATCGGATTCCAGCGCCCCAGCTGCGCCAGGTCATAGGGGTCGGCGTAGACCGCGGTGGCGCGAATCTGCAGGTGGTTGCGCGTGCGGTCCACCTGCTCCACGCCCGGCAGTTCGCGAATCGCGGCGTCCAGCAGCTCGAACGCCTCCTCCGCCTCGAACGGCGCCTCGATCTGCCGCCGTTGCCGGGTGGCCAGCGTCGCCGAAGTCAGCTTGCCCGCGATCATGCGCACCCGCACCAGGTGCGAATGCGCGCGGATCACCACGAACACGATCACCACCAGCCCCAGCAACTGCACCAGGCTGCCCAGCCCCGACCAGATCCAGCTCACGGACAACGTCGCCAGCAGCACCAGCAGGTACCAGGCCACGATGAGGCGCAGGTAGAAGAAGAAGCTTCTGATCACGACGACAGTTCCGCTGACTTGGGAGTGCGATCGAGAATAGTGGCCGAGACGCGGGAAATCCCCGGCGGCCCGACGAAACACCGCAGCCGCCGACGGAAGCCCGACTCAGGGGTGCGAAACAGCGATGCGCTCACGTCACCGAACGAAATACCAGGCTGCAACAGGTCACCGCACCTTCGGCTTTTTGCAGTTCGGACACGTCGACGGTCGTCACCTGAAAGCCGGCATCGAGCAGCCGTTGTCGTGTACGGGGGAAGCTGGTCGGCATGATCAGCTCATCGCCGATGCGCAAGACGTTGGCGGCATGCGCTTCGGCGGGATCGACCTCGATGATGTGGAATGCGGCGAAGTATTCGCGATCCACCCAAGCCGGCTGCAGCACCACGCTGTCATCGGACAAGGCGGTGACCGCCGATTTCAGATGCAGGCAGTCGCGCGTGGGCACGCCTTCG
>MKTU01000036.1:202730-210793 GCA_001898415.1 Rhodanobacter sp. 67-28
CGACATAAAGCGTGCGGCCGATGCGCAGCACATCGCCGCCGTCCAGGGTGGCCGGGGCCTCGATCGCCTGCAAAGGCCGGTATCGACGCAACGGGTCGGCCACAGTGGCGACTTCGGCGCGCCGTGACATGGCGCCGGGCCGTGTCAGCACGGCCAACTCGTCCAGCACGATCGCCACATCCTCGACGAACACCGAATCGGGCAGTTCGACTTCGGCCGGCAGAACCAGCACGTCACAGCCGGCGCGTTCCAGCGCACGCAGATAGTTGCCATGCTGGATGCGTGCAAGCTCCAGGTCGATCGGCACACGCGCGACGTGCGACAGCTCGCAACGGGCGATGGAAGGGCTGACGGCGCGGGTGATGGCGTTCCACATGGATGGCTACCGAAAGGTTGGCAACGGGCTCATTTCCCCGGATGCCGTGCACGCCACGCCGCCAGTGCCTGTTCGTAGCGCTCCAGTTTTTCGTCGTGGATGTCGTAGACGCAACGCACGCAACCCTCACCGCAGCAGTCGGCGGCGTCGGGCTCAGGCGGGCGCTGTGGCGGGGGATCGGCGGCGACAGCGTCCGGAGTTGGCTCGCCAGCGATCACGGTCCGCTCCCCGTGGCACGCTGGCGGGAATCCCTGCTCGCCAGCAGCAATACCATCGGCACGGGCGCAAGCTGGACGCGCTGCATGTCGTACCCTTCGACCACGCCTACTTCGCCGGCTTGCGGAACCGATAGATGAACTGGTCGGTGTGGCCGCGTATCGACTTGTCGAACACCTTGGTGGCATGCGTGTCGGCCGGGTTGCGCAGGGCATTGCTTTCGCCGTCGAAGACGAAGCCGGCGGCCTCGACTTCGCGCTTGACGACCTCCGGGTCGATGCGATGCAGAGTGTCGGTATCGGCCAGGCCGGAGCCGGCGGGGGCGACGTGGTCGATCACCACGAACAGGCCGCCGGGCTTGAGCGCGTCGTAGACCTGCTTGTCGAAGCTGGCCATGTCGACCGGGCCCATGAACGGGTCGTGGTAGTCGTGGTAGTTCTGCGAGGTGAATACCAGGTCCACCGGCACCGGCACGCTCAGCTTGGCCGCCGGCTGCTGCAGCAGGCTCACGTTGGCGTAGTGCGGCGTGGCCGCCAGCTTCTGCCAGTTGGCCAGGCTCTTGGCGGAGTACTTGCCCATCTCGTCCGGCCAGACGGTATAGACGTGGCCCGTGGGCCCGACGATGGCGCTGAACGCCCGCGTCCAGTAGCCACTGCCTGGCACCAGTTCGAGCACGTTCTGGCCGGGCTTGACCTCGGCGAAGGTCATGACAAGCGCCAGCTTGCGGCGCGCATCCTCGTGGCGGTCCGCCGCGCGCGCCGGATCGTCGACGCCTTTCTGCACGGCAGCGGTGATCGCGCCGCTGTGCAGGTCGGCAACCTGGGCGGTCGCCACGGCGGGGAACGGAAGGGTCAGCAGGAGGGCAAGCATGGCATGGCGCATGGCGTACTCCATCGGCAGGCGGGGTTCCCGATTGTGCTCCGCTTTGAGCGTGATGACACTGTGTCGACAGGCACAGGCATGCGATGGTGCTTGCGGTAACGTGCACGGGTTGCGGTTCCACCGCCGCGGGATGGCCACGCAAACCCAC
Organism: Rhodanobacter sp. 67-28; assembly: GCA_001898415.1. Classification (GTDB taxonomy): domain Bacteria; phylum Pseudomonadota; class Gammaproteobacteria; order Xanthomonadales; family Rhodanobacteraceae; genus Rhodanobacter. The sequence continues at coordinate 204,353 of MKTU01000036.1, forward strand.
CGACTCACGGGAGGTTCCATGCGCTGTACCAGCATTCTGTTCGCCGCCGCCTGCGCCGCGATCGCCGGCCTGCCCGGCTCCGGCCATGCGCAATCGCCGGCGCACTGGCAGGCCAGGCAACTCAAGGCGTCGCAGGAATCCGAGGCGATCATGCGCGACGCCGACAAGCGCAACGGCCTGCTGGCCCAGTTCCAGGTGATGCGCTACGCCTCCGTCGGCAACAACGACCCTGCTTTCCAGGTCATTTTCAGCCAGTACCTGAGCTGGTATCAGACCTTCATCGGCGATTACCCGGACGCGGCGACCAGCTTCTCGATCAGGCAGGGAGCGTTGCCCGACGACCGCCCCTTGCCGCTGGACGACGGGGTCCACCACGCCGAGTCTGCCCTGACGGCGATCGCGCGGCTGGCGAAAGGGCGCCGGGCGGTGTTCTTCAACGAGGCGCACAACATCCCGCTCACCCGCAGCCTGACGGTGCAGATGCTGGCGCGACTGCGCGCCGAGGGTTACGACTATTTCGCGGCCGAGACGGTCTACCAGACCGACAAGGGGCTGCAGGCGCGCGGATACCCGACCAAGGACAGCGGCTTCTACACGCAGGAACCGGTCTGCGCGGAAATGGTGCGCACCGCGTTGCGGCTCGGCTACAAGGTGGTCGGCTACGAGGCGCTGTCCGATGCCTCCGGCGACGCACGCGAAGCGGAGCAGGCGCGCAACCTGTACCGGCAGGTGTTCAAGGACCATCCCGACGCGCGCGTGGTGGTCAACGCCGGCTACGCGCACATCCAGGAATCCGGCGCCTACCTGGGCGGCGCCTCGATGGCCCAGCACCTGCGCCGGCTGATCGACATCGACCCGCTCACCGTCGAGCAGACCATGCTGTACGACCACCCCGATGTCGGCGGCAATCATCCGTACTACGAGCCGGTCATGAAGAAGTTGCAACCGACCGGCCCCATCGTGTTCGTGGACGACGCCGGCAAACCGTGGTCGTTGCGGCCGGGCTACGACCTCAGCGTGTGGTTCCCGCCGACATCCATGCGTCGCGGCCGCCCGACCTGGCTCAGCCTGGGCGGCGAACGCAAGCCGTATTACGTGGATGGCGAACGCTGCAACCAGCATTTTCCCTGCATGGTGGAGGCGCGTTACGCCAGCGAAGGCAACGATGCCATCCCGGCCGATCGCGTGGTGCTCGATCCGGTGCCGCTCAACGCCGTGCCCAGCGACCGCGTGCGCAGCGGCGGCGCGGCGCCCGCCAGCGAGCTCTACCTGCGGCCCGGCAAGTACCGCGTGGTCTACAGCGGCGAGAACAACGCCACGCTGTTTTCACAGAACGTCACGATCAGGGACCGCAACCCGCGGCCACCGCCCTCCCAGCCCCCGGCAGCCACTGCCGGGCCCGTGTCCACGCCGGTTCGCGGCGACGTGGCGCAACCCTCCGTCGACCAGGGGAACTGATTCCATGACCCACCACAGAATGCGCGTACTGCTTGCCACGGCGTGTGCGCTTGCGACCTTCGCCGCCGTCGGAGCGGAACCCGCCGCCCCATCGCAAGCCGGCCTGCTCGGCTTCACGCCCGCGCATGCCACCACCCAACTCGACCTGGAACGACGTTTCGACGCCCAGCTCGACCCGGCCGAGCTGCGCGACTGGTTGAAGCAGATGGCATCGGCGCCGAACCAGGTCGGCTCGCCGCACGACAAGGCGAATGCCGAGTTCATGCTGGAGAAGTTCCGCGCCTGGGGCTGGGATGCGCACATCGAGACGTTCGAGGTGTTGTATCCGACGCCGAAGAAAGTCGCGCTGGAACTGCTCGGGCCGCAGCCGTTCACCGCCACCCTGCACGAGCCGCCGGTCGCCGGCGATGCCACTTCGGCGCTGCCCGGCGCGCTGCCGCCATACAACGTCTACGGCGGCGACGGCGATGTCACCGCACCACTGGTCTACGCCAACTACGGCATGCCGGACGACTACAAGGAGCTGGTGCGCCGCGGCATCGACGTGCGCGGCAAGATCGTTATCACCCGCTACGGCGGCGGCTGGCGCGGGCTCAAGCCGAAGCTGGCGCAGGAGCATGGCGCGGTCGGCTGCCTGATCTATTCCGACCCGCACGATGACGGCTACGCCCAGGGCGACACCTGGCCCGAAGGCGGCTGGCGCCCGCCCGAAGGCGTGCAGCGCGGCTCGGTCGCCGACATGCAGCAATATCCCGGCGATCCGCTGACCCCCGGCATCGGCTCCACGCCCGGCGCCAAGCGGCTGGCGATCAAGGACGCGAAGACCCTGCTGAAGATTCCGGTGCTGCCGATCTCCTACGCCGACGCCACGCCGCTGCTGAAGTCGCTGGGCGGCCCGGTGGCGCCTGCAGCCTGGCGCGGCGCACTGCCGCTGACCTACCACCTGGGCCCGAGCGCGGCCAAGGCGCACCTGACCGTGCTGTCGGACTGGAACCGCAAGCCGATCTACGACGTGATCGCGAAGATCGAGGGCGCCCGCGCGCCGGACCAGTGGATCATCCGCGGCAACCACCACGACGGCTGGGTGTTCGGCGCATGGGACCCGCTGGCCGGCAACGTGGCCCTGATGGCCGAGGCCAAGGCCATCGGCGGCCTGCTCAAGCAGGGTTGGCGGCCGCAGCGCACCCTGGTCTACGCCAGCTGGGACGGCGAGGAACCGGGCCTGCTCGGTTCCACCGAATGGGCCGAGGCGCACGCGAAGGAGCTGCAGGCCAAGGCCATGCTCTACATCAACTCGGATACCAACGGCCGCGGCTTCCTCGGCGCCGGCGGCAGCCATTCGCTGCAGCATCTGGTCAACCAGGTCGCCGACGGCGTGACCGATCCGGAAACCCGCGTGAGCGTGGGCAAGCGCTGGCGGGCGCACCTGATGATCGAAGGCAGCGATCCCAAGGCGAAACCCGAAGCCAAGGCCAATGCCAAGGCGGCAGCCAGCGGCGGCGATTTGCCGATCGAGGCACTGGGCTCCGGCTCCGATTACAGCCCGTTCCTGGAACATCTCGGCATCGCCTCGCTCGACCTGGGCTTCGGCGGCGAGGACGACAATGCCGGCATCTATCACTCGCGCTACGACTCGTTCGACCACTACGCCCGCTTCGGCGATCCCACCTTCGAGTACGGCGTGGCGCTGGCCAAGGTGGCCGGCCACATCGTGTTGCGCAGCGCCGATGCCGATGTGCTGCCGCTGCGCTTCGGCGATTTCAGCCAGACCCTGGGCCGCTACGTCGGCGAACTGCACAAGCTGATCGAGAAGACACGCAAGGCAACGGCGCAACAGCACCAGTTGCTCGACGCGCATGCCTACGCGCTGGACAGCGACCCGACCCGGCCGCTGCTGCCGCCGGCGCGCGACTCCGATGTGCCGGCGATCGAGCTGGCCCCGCTGGACCGCGCCGCCAGCCAGCTGGAGCGGAGCGCGCAAGCGTTCCAGGCCGCCTACGCGCGGCAGGCCGCCAACGGCTTTGCCCTGCCCGCCGCGCGGCTGCGCCAGATCAACCGGCAGATGGGCCGGATGGAACAGGCGCTGACCGATGCCGACGGCCTGCCCGGCCGGCCGTGGTTCCGGCACTTCATCTACGCCCCAGGCATGCTCACCGGCTACGGCGTCAAGACGGTTCCCGGCGTGCGTGAGGCGATCGAGGCACGGCGCTGGGACGAGGCGAACCGCTATGCAACGATCACTGCGCAGGTGCTCGACCACTACCGCGCCCAACTCGACCAGCTGACCCGTTTGCTGACCCCGTCGAGCTGACCGGCGCAAACCACGGCGAATCCAAGGATGGATCGCCCGCCGGCCGTCACCCGGACGGCCGCTGGCCGGAGCCAGGACGATGATGCTGAGCCGCACCCTTCCATCGAGCATCCGCAAGCTGGACCCCGGCGCGTTCGCGCTGGTGATGGCCACCGGCATCGTCTCCATCGATGCCGGCCAGCACGGCATGCCCGTGCTGGCACGTGCGCTGTTCGTGCTGAACGCGGTGGCCTTCGTGCTGCTGCTGGCGCTGAACGCGCTGCGCCTCGTGCATGCCCGGCGCGAGGTGCTGGACGACTTCACCAACCCGGCGCGGGGCGCGGGCTTTCTCACCTTCGTCGCGGCCAGTTGCGTGCTCGCCAGCCAGTGCGTGCTGGTGGTCCCGCTGCCGCGTTGGGCCGTCGCGCTGACCGTGCTCGGCGCGGTCGGCTGGGTCTGCCTGTTGTACCTGCTGCTGCTCGCCGTGATCACCGGCCAGCGCAAGCCCGGCTTCCGGCGCAGCATCAATGGCGGCTGGCTGGTGGCGGTGGTGTCGACGCAGGCGCTGGCAGTGGCGCTCACCCTGCTGGTGGCGCACGGTCATGCGGCGCCCATGCTCGGCTGGCTGTTCGCCGCGCTGTGCCTGTACCTGGTCGGGGCGGCGCTGTACCTGATCCTGATCACGCTGATCTTCTACCGCCTGCTGTTCCTGCCGCTGCCGGCCAGCGGCTTCACGCCGCCGTACTGGATCAACATGGGCGCGCTGGCGATCACCACGCTGGCCGGCAGCCTGCTGGTGCTGCATGCGCCGGCGCAACCGTCGCTCGGTGCGCTGGTGCCCTTCGTCAAGGGCTTCACCCTGTTCTTCTGGGCCAGCGCCACCTGGTGGATTCCGCTGCTGGCGATCCTCGAGCTGTGGCGCCACGGCATGCGCCACGTGCGCCTGCGCTACGCGGTGGACGACTGGGACATCGTGTTTCCGCTGGGCATGTACACGGTCGGCACGAATGCGCTGGCACAGGCACTGGACCTGGATCTGCTGCAGCCGGTGTCCGACCTCGGCGTCTACATCAGCCTGCTGGCCTGGTTGCTGGTGGCGGCCGGTGCACTGCGGCACTGGCGGCGCGCCTTCGTGCGGGGCTGAGGCGCACGATGCGCGCCTTCACCGGCGGCTTTCGGCGTGCCGCACCTGGCCGTCGCCGCGCAGCACGAAGCGTTCGATGGTCAGCGCCTCGGCGCCCATCGGCCCGTAGGCGTGCAGGCGCGTGGTGGAGATGCCGATCTCGGCGCCCAGGCCCAGCTCGCCGCCGTCGCTGAAACGGGAGGAGGCGTTGACCATCACCACGGCGGAACGGATCGCCTGCACGAAGCGTTGCGCGGCGGTTTCGTCGGCGGTGGCGATGACTTCGGTGTGGTCGGAGCCGTGGCGACGGATGTGCGCGATGGCGGTGTCGAGGTCGTCGACCACGCGCACGGCGAGGATCAGGTCGAGGAACTCGGCGGCGTAGTCGTCGTCGGTCGCCGCGCGCATGTCGGGCACCAGGGCGCGGCTGTGCTCGTCGCCGCGCAGCTCCACGCCGCGCTCGCGCAGTGCCTGCGTTGCGCGTGGCAGGAACGCTTCGGCGACGTCGCGATGCACCAGCAACGTCTCCAGCGCGTTGCACACGCCGGGGCGCGAGGTCTTGCCGTCGAGCAGCAGGTCCAACGCCAGCGCGAGATCGGCGGCGCGGTCCACGTACAGGTGACAGACGCCCTTGTAGTGCTTGATCACCGGCACGCGCGCGTGTTCGGCGACGAAGCGGATCAGGCCTTCGCCGCCGCGCGGAATCGCAAGGTCGACGATGTCGACCAGCTGCAGCAGTTCGACCATCGTCTCGCGGCGCAGGTCGTCGACCAGGGTCACGGCGGCGGTCGGCACGCCGTGCGCCTCCAGTGCCGACTTCAGCGCCGCGGCGATCGCGGTGTTGGAATGGATCGCCTCGGAGCCACCGCGCAGGATCACCGCGTTGCCGGCCATCAGGCACAGCGCGGCGGCATCGGCGGTGACGTTCGGACGCGCCTCGTAGATCATCGCGATCACGCCGAGCGGGATACGCACGCGTTCCACCGACAGGCCGTTCGGCCGTGTTTCGCGACGGGTCGTCACGCCGACCGGATCGGGCAGTTCGGCGACCTCGCGCAGCGCGTTGGCGATGCCGGCCACGCGTGCCTGGTCCAGCCGCAGGCGGTCGAGCATGGCGCCCTGCACGCCTTTCACCGCGGCCTGGCGCATGTCTTCGGCGTTGGCGGCCAGCACCGCGGCGGACTGCGCTTCCAGCGCCGCAGCCATGTCGCGCAGCAGCGCGCGCTTCGTCCCCGTGTCGAGCGCCGCGACTACCTGCGCCGCGTCGCGGCAGGCGAGTGCCTGTTCGCGGATCGTGCTCATGTGCTGATCTCCTGTCCGGACACAACCGGGCGACTCATGCCGACGAGGTCGTCGCGATGCACCACCTCGTCGCCGTAGCTGTAGCCGAGCACGCCGTCGATCTCGCGGCTGTGCCGGCCGGCCAGACGGCGCACTTCGGCGGCGCCGTACTGGCTGAGTCCGCGCGCGACGGCGGCACCGTCCGCGTCGACGATCTCCACCAGGTCGCCGCGGTGGAACTCGCCGTCGGCGCCAAGCACGCCACCCGGCAGCAGCGAGACGCGCCCGC
>MKTU01000037.1:0-27521 GCA_001898415.1 Rhodanobacter sp. 67-28
ATGCGCCTGTGCACCGACCGTCGCATCCGCCACCTGCCGGTGGTCGAGGACGGCAAGCTGGTCGGCGTGATCTCGATCGGCGACTTGGTCAAGGCGGTGATCGACGCGCAGGCCGAGCAGATCGAGCATCTGGAGCGCTATATCACGGGCTGAACGCCGGGGTTGTGGGGAAAGCATCGACTCACGCCGGCGCTTTCGCCGCCTTCTCCACGGGTGCCTGGTCGTCCGGCGCCAGATCCGGCGACCAGCCGGCACGGCGCGCCACGATGGTAGCCAGTGCGGCCACGCCGGCGCCGGCCAAAGCCAGGCCGCTCACGCCCAGGCCCAGCGCACGCAGACCGTTCACCGCGCTGGTCACCACCAGATCGCCGAAGCGCCACACCGCGGTCTCGACGAAATTCTTGCCCTTGTAGCGCATCTCGCGCGGCACCCGCGTGTACAGCGCATCCACCGCCGGCTTGGTCATGCCGTAGGCAAAGCCGCGGGTGATCACCAGCATCACCGCCAGCAGCAGCGGCAGGCTGTGACCGAAGAACGAGACACTGCCGCTGCCGATCAGCGCCACCGCCCCCAGCAGCGCCACGTTCACCAGCGCGGGCAGCACCAAGCCCCAGCCGGCGCCGCGACGGACCAGCAGCCACGGCGTCACGCTCAGCTGCAAGGCGGCACCGAGCAGGTTGGTGGCGAGATCCAGGTTGTTGTAGAACGCGGTCCGCGCCACCGCGTCGGCGAAGTTGGCCTTCGCGTAATCGGCCACCAGCGCGTAGGCCAGCGTGCCGATGCCGTCGCCGAACAGCATCAGCAAGGCCATGTAGCGCAGGAAAGGTTGCGACCAGAGCTGGCGAATGCCTGCCCACAGCGACCCGCCGATCACCTCGTTGCCGTCGCTGCCGGGTCGGCGATCGTGACTGTCGGAGATCCGCAACAGCAGGATCAGCGACACGCCCAGTGCCAGCGACGACACCACCAGCAAGGGCGCCACCCCCACCAGGTGCACCAGCAACTTGGTGACCAGCGGCCCGAAGATGGCGCCCGCCATACCGCCCAGCGCGATCAGCGAAAACACCCGGCGCGCCCGGCCGCTGGAGAAGATGTCGGCCATGAAACTCCAGAACAGCGACACCACGAACAGGTTGAAGACGCTGACCCAGACAAAGAACACAACGCCCAACGTGCGCGCGCCGATCTGCGCCTGCGCCATGAACGCGGGCACGAACGCGAGCAGGCAGGCGATGAAGAAGCTGTAGCTCCACGCCAGCAGCGAACGGCGCCGGAAGCGCGCCACCAGCATGCCGAACACCGGCGTGATCAGCAGCATCACCACGAGCACCGCGCCGTAGAAAAGCGGCAGCGACTGCGAACCCACGGCGCCGCTCAGCTGGTCCCTGACTGGCCGGATGATGTAGTACGACGTCATCACGAAGAAGAACGCCAGCGCGGACAGCAGCGGCGCGGCGGCTTGTTCCACAACGGCTTGGCGGGGCAAACTCACGGGCACATCCAGCGTGGGGCGCGGCAAGCCTAGCATGCGATCGCGCATCGCCAGGCAGGCGCAGGGGGAAGACTTGGACCATTACGACTTCATCATCGCCGGAGCCGGTTCGGCCGGTTGCGTACTGGCCAACCGGCTCAGCGCCGACCCGGGCAAGCGCGTGCTGCTGCTGGAAGCCGGGCCGACGGACTGGCACCCGCTGATCCACATGCCGGCAGGCATCGCGCGGCTGGCCAACAACCGCGCCTTGAACTGGAACTACCGCACCGAACCGGAGCCCGCGCTCAACCAGCGCCGCTTGTGGTGGCCGCGCGGCAAGACCCTCGGCGGTTCCAGTTCGATCAATGCGATGTGCTACATCCGCGGCGTGGCAGCCGACTACGACGGCTGGGCCGAAGCCAGCGGCGATCCGCGCTGGTCGTGGCGCGAGGTGCTGCCGTGGTTCCTGCGCAGCGAGGACAACAGCCGCGGCGCCAGCGAGTTGCACGGAACCGGCGGCCCGCTGGGGGTGTCCGATCTGCGCCATCGCAACGAGTTGTCCATCGCGCTGATCGATGCGGCGGGCAGCGCCGGCTATCCGCGCAACGACGACTTCAACGGCGAGCAGTTGGCCGGCTTCGGCCTGTACCAGGTGACCCAGCGCAACGGCGCGCGCTGCTCGAGTGCCGCGGCGTTCCTGAAACCGGTGCGCCAGCGGACGAACCTGCATGTGCGTACCGGCGTGCTGGTCGAGCGCGTGCTGCTGGACCATGGACGCGCGGTCGGCGTGCAACTGCGCCAGGGCCGGCACGAAGCGGAGCGGATCGAAGCTGGCGAGGTGATCCTGGCCGCCGGTGCGATCAATTCGCCGCAGCTGCTGATGCTGTCAGGCGTCGGCCCCGCCGATCACCTGCGCGAGCACGGCATCGCGGTGCACGCCGACCTGCCCGGCGTCGGCGCCAACCTGCAGGATCACCTGGATATCTGCACGCTGGACGGCAACCCCGGCAAGCTCAGCTACGACCATCTCAACGAACTGTCCGCCGGCTGGCGCTGGCTGCGCCACCGAGACGGACCGGGCAGCTCCAACGTGGCCGAGGCCGGCGGCTTCGTGCGCAGCCGCTTCGCCGTCGACGCGCGCTGCGACCTGCAGTTCCATTTCGTGCCGGCGTTGCTCGACGACCATGGCCGCCACCGCCTGCCCGGCTACGGCTACACGTTGCATGCATGCCATCTGCACCCGCGCAGCCGCGGCCGACTGCGCCTGCACTCGGCCGATCCCGCACAACCGATCGCGATCCACGCCAACTACCTCGGCGACGCGGAAGGCCACGATCTGAAAATGATGATCGAGGCAGCACGGCTGTCGCGAGAGATCCTCGACCAGCCGGCGTTTGCCGCGCACCGCGGCGCGCCGGTGTTCCCCGAGCGACGCATCCACACCGACGAGGAATACGCCGACTTCATCCGGCGCAAGGCCGAAACCATCTACCACCCGGTCGGTACCTGCCGCATGGGCAAGGACGATCGCGCCGTGGTCGACAGCGAGCTGCGCGTGCGCGGCGTGGATGGGTTGCGCGTGGTCGACGCCTCGGTGATGCCCACCCTGCCGACCGGCAACACCAACGCACCCACCATCATGATCGCCGAGCGCGCCAGCGCGTTGATCCTCCGCTGAGCACTGCAGGAGCGCGCTTGTGCGCGATGCTTTCCGTCACGTGACGAAGGGCATCGCGCGCAAGCGCGCTCCTGCAAAGGCAACGGGCATCGCGCGCGTCGGCGCGTCCCTACAACGGCAGCGGGCAATGCAGGCTGGCGCAGATCACCCGCAGCAGTTCCGCCTCCTCCACGCTGATCTGGCCGTCGGCATGGACCGCGCGCAGCAAGGCCTGGATCACCAGTTCCTTGGCCATCGGGCTCAGGCCGTCCAGATCGTCCAGCGCGCGCTCGAACGACGCCTGCCAGGCCGCCGGTGGCGGCACCCACTCGATCGCCTCGCCGGGAAACGCCTGCTGCATCGCGAACAGCCACGCGCGCCTTGCGCCGGCCTCGTCCGAGCAGCCGGCTGCGGCGACAACGGTGCACACCAGGATCACGCTGTCACGCGCGGCCGGCAGTTTCTTCACGCCATCGACCGGCGCGCTGCGCGGCGCGCGTGCCTCGCTCAGCTGAATGCGCAGCAGCCGCGCCAGGCAGTACTCGTTGATGTCGACACGGCCATCCACCTTGACCAGATCGTCGAGCGTGCGCACCAGGGTCTGCTGGCGCCCGTCGGGCAGTTGCCTGAGCGCGGGAAACGCCAGCGAAACCAGCGGCAGGCGGGCGATCGGCGCCAGTGCGGCCACGGCGGAAGCCTGCGCCTGCACGGCGCGCTGTACGTCATCGCCGAACGCATCGGCGACGATCCGGCGCTGCGCGGGCTGCAACTCGGCCGCTGGTGACAGCGCCAGCGCCAGCATCACCGCGAGCGCGGATTCCGGCTGCTGCACGGCATCGTTCAAACTCGCCGGCATCGCCTGCTGCACGGCCGCGGCACGCTGGAAGGCCGGAGCAGCCGCCGCCACGCCGCCGGCCAGCACGCCGGTCAGCACCGGCGGCAACGACAACCCCGGCACGCCCGAGGCGGCGGTCGGTGCGCTCGCCGGCGGCGACGCCGCTTCGCGCTGCATCCCCGCCGCCATGCGCGCCAGGTCGGCCTCCTTGAAGCCTGGTTCCAGCGCGCGGATGCGCTCGAGCAGCGGCGGATGGGTGGCGAACAGCGCGTTGAAACTGCCGGCCTCGCCGAACAGCATGTGCGCCACCTCCTGCTTGTTGGCTGCCTGCAGTTGCGAACCCTCGCTGAGGATCGCGATCTTTTTCAGCGCGCCGGCGATGCCGTCGGCCTGGCGGGTGAACTGCACGGCCGATGCGTCGGCCAGCGACTCGCGCGAGCGCGCCACCGCGGCCTGGATCAGCCGCCCGAAGAAATAACCGATGTAGCCGACCACGATCAGCGCCAGGCCGATCATCCACACCTGTCCGCCACCGCGGCGATTGCTGCGGCCACCGCCGAACCAGATCACCCGGCGCCCCACGACCGCCAATACCAGGATGCCGAACAGCAAGCCCATCAGGCGGATGTTCAGCCGCATGTCGCCATTGAGCACGTGGCTGAACTCGTGCGCGATCACGCCCTGCAGTTCGTCACGCGTGAGGTTGTCCAGGCAACCCTGCGTCACGCACACCGCCGCATCGGAGGCGGAGTAGCCTGCAGCGAAGGCGTTGATGCCCGGCTCGTCGGCCATCAGGTAGATGTCCGGCACCGGCACGCCGGCGGCGATGGCCACTTCCTCTATCACGTTGCGCAGCCGGCGCAGCGCGGGATCAGACGTGTCCGGCGGCACCACCGTCGCGCCCATGCTTTCGGCCACGCTCTTGCCGCCACCCGACAGGCTCATGATGCGGAACAGCGAACTGAGCCCGATGCCGGCCAGCACGATCACGCTGCTGCCCAGCAGCAGGTTCAGGTTGGACGCGGGCGGCTCACCGGGCGCCGGATGCTGACCAAGCGCAAACCAGACCACCGCGTCGATCGCCACCACGATGGCGATCACCGCCAGCACGAACAGGATCACCAGCCGCCGGCTGCTGCCGCGCACGCGCGCCTGTTGGGCGAAGAAATCCATGGAGGCTCCGACGGACGGTCAGCGGCGTCGCGGCCGCGATGCCGCGACGATCAGCTGAACGACACCTTTGGCACTTCGCGCACGGCGGGGTCTTCGATCTTCAGCGGCTCGGCGGCGGCAAACCCGAAGCTGTTGGCCACGAACGACGCGGGGAACACCTCGCGCTTGTTGTTGTAGGTCAGCACCGAATCGTTGTACGCCTGTCGCGCGAACGCCACGCGGTTCTCCGTCGAGGTGAGTTCCTCGGAGAGTTGCATCATGGTCTGGTTGGCCTTCAGGTCCGGATAGGCCTCCTGCAAGGCGAACAGATGGCCCAGGGTCTGGGTCAGCGCGTTCTCGCTGCTGGCCAGTTGCTGCATCGCCGCCGGATCGCCGGGATTGGCCTTGGCGCCGGCCAGGCCGTTGACCGCCGCATTGCGAGCTTGCACCACCGCCTCGAGCGTGCCGCGCTCGTGCGCGAGATAGCCCTTGGCGGTCTCGACCAGGTTCGGGATCAGGTCGTGCCGGCGGGTCAACTGCACGTCGATCTGCGCGAAGGCGTTCTTGTAGCTGTTGCGCGAGGTAACCAGTCCGTTGTAGATCGCCACGAAGTACAAGACAATCAGGACGACGACAACCAGAAAAATGATCAGGCCCATCGACAAGTTCTCCACCCAGAGGCGTATCCCCACGCCGGAACACCGCCAGAATACCATGCCGTTTCGCAAGATCTTCCTCGTGATCGCCGGCGGCCTCGGCCTGTCCTGCGCGCTCTTCTGCCGCCCGCTCACCGCCATGCCCGCCACCGCGCCGGCGCCATCGGCGGGCACGACGACGCTGCCGCCGGCACGCATCCGGAAAACCCTGGACGACTACAAGCGGTGGCTAAATCTGCTGGGCCAGCGCGACGCCGTCGCCGGCCTGGTCACCGCCGTGGTGGTCGACGACAAAGTGGTGTTCGAAGGCACCGTCGGCTACGCCGATGCCGCCACGCGCGAACCGGTGACGCCGACCACGGTGTTCCGACTGGCCTCGCTGTCCAAGGCCTTCGCCACCGCGATCACCGGCCTGCTGGTGGACGACGGCAAGCTCGATTGGGACACCCGCCTGATCGACGTGCTGCCCTACTTCAAGCTCAAGAACATGCAGGAGGCTGACCAGGCCACGGTCAGCGACATTCTCGGGCAGAAGATCGGCCTGCCGCGCAACACCTTCGACAACATGCTCGAGGGTGACATTCCCTACCAGGAACTGGTGCGCAAGCTGGACGAGGTGGACATGACCTGCGGCGTCGGCCAATGCTACGGCTACCAGAACGTGGCCTTCAGCATGATCGGCGACGTGGTGCTCGCGCGCACCGGCGACTTCTTCTACCACCTGGTCGACAAACGCCTGTTCTACCCGTTGGGCATGACCACGGCCACCTACGGTCGCGCCGGACTGGAGTCGAGCAAGAGCTGGGCGCGTCCACACCATGCGTCGCGCCACGGCTGGGTACCGTTCGAACCGAACGAAACCTACTACCGCGTGGCGCCGGCGGCCGGCGTCAACGCCAGCCTGCGCGACATGGAGAAATGGCTGATCGCGCAGATGGGCGGGCGACCGGACGTGCTGCCTGGCTCGCTGCTCGACGTGCTGCACGTACCCGGCGTCAGCACGCCCAGCGAACTGCACTCCTCCCCGTGGCGCCGCGCGCGGCTGACCGACGCGCACTACGCGCTCGGCTGGCGCGTCTACCGCTACGGCGGCGAAACCCTGATCTATCACGCCGGTGCAGTGGCCGGTTATCGCACCATGATCGGCTTCTTCCCGAAGTACAACGTCGGCGTGGTCACCCTGTGGAACTCCACCGGCCCGACGCCCAGCGGCCTGATGCCGATGGTGTTCGACGATCTGCTCGGCCTGCCGCACGTGGACTGGGCGCAGATCGAGAGCCCGCCGAAGAAAGCCACGCCGCGCAGGAAGGTTCGCAAGGCGACGCACCGGCGGCACTGAATCACGTCAGGCAGGCAGCGCATCGCGTCGAGCGCGCCCGACCGCGCAGGGCAACTCACGTCCTGAAGCTTGTGTCCCTCTCATGCTCGCCGGGGAGAATCCGGATGGGGTCGCTCCGACCAGGCCAGGAACTACGACCAGGCCAGCAACAAGGACAAGAGCTTTGCCCTCACGCGGGGAACTTCCCTCGGTCGCCAGGCTCCCCCTGCAAGCAGGGGGAGGAGCTGTGCTCGCGCGTGTGACGCCCGGCTTCGAGGCTGAAAGGCTTGCCGCCTCTCAGAGCTTGAATTCGATCCGCTGCGTACGCTGGCTGGCCACCGGCACGCCATTTCTCATCGCCGGCGTGAACTGGTAGCGCGCCACGGCTTCCATGGCCGCCCGGTCGAAGATGCGCCGCGGCTGGGAGTCGACCACCTTGATGTCGCTGGTGGTGCCATCGGCGTCGATCTGGAACGCCACCACGACCCAACCTTGCTGCCGCGCACGCACGGCCGAAGGTGGATAGTGCGGGGCGATGGCCTTCACCAGCACTGCTTCGGAAGTCTGACCTGTGGGCGCCGCTGCGGCCGTCTCCGTCGAGGCGTTGTTGCCCGACGGCGCCGTGCCTGGCGCCGGCTTGGCCTGTGTCGTCTGCGCTGCCTGTTGCTGGGCCGCCTGGGCTGCCTGCTGCTGCGCGAGCTGCTCGGCGGCGGCCTTGTCGGCGGCGGCCTTCTGCGCCGCGAGCGCGGCAGCCTTCTGCTGATCCAGCGCTTGCTGCTGTTGCTGATCCAGCGTCTTGCGCTGGGCGTCGAGCTTGGAGCGCAGGATGGTCAGCGTGAAGTTGGTCGGATCGGCCTTGGAGAGCAGATCGATCTCGCGCTGCGCTTCGCCGAAGTCGCGCGAGTTGATCGCCTGCTCGGCCTGGTTGGCCGCGAACGGGAAGGTCTCGCGCAGCGCATCGGAGGCCACCTTGTTGCCCGGGTCCTTCTCCAGCACGCGCAGGTAGAACTCGAATGCGTTGTTGCCGGCCGGCGCCAGATAACGCTGCTGGCCCATGGCCGAACGCGCTTCATCCACCAGCTGGTTGATGTCCATCCCCGCCACGTTGACCGGCGGCGGCGTCGCCCGCGTCACTGCGGTGACCGGCGTCGACGGATGCCCGCCCGAATCGGCCAGCATCAGTTCCTGATGCGGCTTGAGGATGAGAAACCACGCGCCGATGGCCAGCAGCACAAAGACGGCAATGATCGCGATGTAGGTCGGCCGGACGGCCCCACGCGCGCGCCGGCGCGTCTGAAGTGAATATCGGGTATCCATGGTCTCTCACTGAGTGTCGACAGATACCCGCGCTTTTTCCCCCTGTAGGAGCGGCGATCCCCCGGATACGCCGCGGCGCGGATGTGCAGAAGGTAACTCCAATGGCGCAGCACGGCAATGCCGCGTCCCCGGGTGGGCGCGCGTCGGCGCAGCGAAGATGGCAGGGGCGGCGACACGGTCGCCCGCCTCATTGCGTACCCCGGAAATGAAGCGTCCCGGCCAGGCCGGGACGAACTTTCTCGAAGTGCTCCCCCCGCGCTGGGCACCGCGGGGGGAGAAGTCGATGGCATATCTTGTTGTGGGTGTCGCCTTGTTGCGTGTTGCGTGTGGCTTACTTCTTGGTCTTGGCCTTCGGCTTTGCGGTCTTGGTGGCCTTGACCACCTTCGCCGCCGCAGCCTTCTTCGGTGCAGCTTTCTTCGCCGGCTTCTTGGCGACCTTCTTTACCGCGACCTTCTTCACCGCGGCTTTCTTGGCAGCCGCCGGCTTGCGGACGGCCTTCTTCGCGGCAGCCTTCTTGGCGGCCGGCTTCTTGGCCGCCGGCTTCTTGGCCGCCGGCTTCTTGGCGGCAACCTTCTTGGCGGCCGGTTTCTTGGCAGCGGCCTTCTTGGCAGCCGGTTTCTTTGCAGCGGATTTCTTGGCAGTGGCCATGGTTCGTCTCAGCTCCTCATCAGTTGGCAGTGGTTGCCCAGTAAAAGCATGCAGGAACGCTTCAACCAGCAAGTCGCTGTTCGTCGCGTGCCGAAGATTGTTCACCTGTCGGTGGGTGCGCAAATCAGAAAGCCGTCGCAGGACATGCAGCGGAATCGAGACAGTGATCTTGCGAACTGCATTGGCTTTTTCACCGTGCTCGACATAGGGCTTGATGAATTTCGTTGTCGCCATAAAACGCATTCCCCGTGATCTGCTGCGAAAGCTATCCCCGAAGATTTCAACTGTCAATTGATTTTCGCCACGCGTCGGCGGCATCCCGAACGGCCATGGCCGCGGCAGGCCGCAGCCGGCAAGGCCGCGCCGACAGGGACCATATTCAACGTCGGACGTCTAGACGTCCATCCATTCAATCGCTCATTTCAAGAAACACGCTTCAAACCGCGTGAAACAGGCGATATTTGCAAATCGCGGCGTTATCTGCCGAATGCACTGCGCCGACGAACGCAGTGCCGCCAAGGCACTCGATTGCCACCCGACCCGGCCGTCTCCGGCAAATGAACGGAACACGACCGAGGGGAGCCCGGCGGTGGCGCCGATGACCGCGATCGCGGCGATCGCCGCGCCGAAGCGCGACGGGCGAAGACGAAACGCATCGACCTATGCTCGCGACGGGCGACGCGAAGGCGAGCTCATCCGCTTGCCCGAAAACACGATCCGACAGTTCGATGCATCGCCCGAAAGAGCACTCCATCGACATCACCGAACGCCGAGGCGAGCTCCAGAAATGCAACCGGCCGCACATGGCGGCCGGAGCATTCGACGCGGTTCGAAGCGGACGGGTCAGTGATCGTCGTTCTCGATCAGTTCCTGGTAATCGTTGGCATCGAGCAACTCGTCCAGTTCGGCACGATCGCTGGGACGCACGAGGAAGATCCAGCCGTCGCCGAAGGCGTCCTCGTTGATCGTCTCGGGCTTGTCGTTGAGCAGCTCGTTGACTTCGACGATCTCGCCCGACACCGGCGAATAGATGTCCGAAGCGGCCTTGACCGATTCCACCACGGCGGTGCCGGTGCCGGCCTTCACCGCGGCGCCGATCTCCGGCAGCTCCACGTAGACCAGGTCGCCCAACTGGCCCTGGGCATGGTCGGAAATGCCCACCCGGACCAGGCCGTCATCTTCCACGCGGGCCCATTCGTGGGATTTGAGGAACTTCAGATCGCCGGGAATCTCGCTCATGGTCGGGTCCAGTGGTTGGGTGGAAATGCGGTTACGGGTGGGGATTCTAGCGGCATTCGCCGTAAGGGAAAGGGCAACGCGCGATCAGATGCCGTCGCAGGGCTTGCCGTCGCGCACGAAGGGATATTTCACCTGGCGCACCGCCACCTCGCGGCCGCGGATGTCCACGTGCAGCGCGCCGCTGTCGCCGGCCGGCACGCGTGCGAAGGCAATCGCCTTGTCCAGGGTGGGGGCGAAGCTGCCGGAGAGGATCTCGCCCTCGCCGTTCGCCGCCAGCACCTTCTGGCCGTGGCGCAGCACGCCCTTCTCGTCGAGCACCACGCCGATCATCACGCGCGGCACGCCGGCGGCCTGCTGCTGCTCCAGTGCGGCGCGGCCGATGAAGTCGCGGCCCTCGTCCAGCGACACCGTCCAGCCCAGGTTGGCCTCCCACGGCGTCACGTCCTCGTCCATGTCCTGGCCGTACAGGTTCATGCCCGCTTCCAGGCGCAGGGTGTCGCGCGCGCCCAGCCCGGCCGGCTTCACGCCGGCGGCGAGCAACGCTTCCCACAGCGCCACTGCATGCTCTGCCGGCAGCATGATCTCGAACCCGTCCTCGCCGGTGTAGCCGGTGCGCGCCACGAACAACGGCATGCCGCCGGGGCCCTGCGCCGCGGCCGCGGCGAACTTGCCCAGCTTCTCGATGCGCGGGCGGTCGACCTCATGCAGCAGGCCGAGCACCTTCGCGCGCGCCTGCGGCCCCTGCACGGCGATCATCGCGAAGTCGGGGCGCTCCTTCACCTGCACGTCGAACGCCTTTGCCTGGCGCTCGATCCAGGCCAGGTCCTTGGCGCGGGTGGCGGCATTGACGACCAGCCGGAAGAACTCCTCGCCGAGGTAGTACACGATCAGGTCGTCGATCACCCCGCCGCGCTCGTTGAGCATGCACGAGTACAACGCCTTGCCGTGCACCTTCAGCTTGCCGACGTTGTTCGCCAGCAGGTGGCGCAGGAATTCGCGCGTGCGGGCGCCGTGCAGGTCGACCACGGTCATGTGCGAGACGTCGAACATGCCGGCGTCGCGGCGCACGGCGTGATGCTCCTCGATCTGCGAGCCGTAGTTGATCGGCATGTCCCAGCCGCCGAAATCGACCATCCGCGCGCCGAGCGCGCGATGGGTGGCGTTGAGTACGGTCTTCTCGGTCATCGCGGCGGCGCCCTGCTGATTGGGGAATGGGCCATTATCGCCGTCGGCACAGGGCAATCCAAGCCGTGCGGCAAAACGCTCAGTCGCCGGCGCCGCTGCGGTCGATGCCCGCCAGCAGTTCCGCGGTGAGCTGCTCGGCTAGTTGTTCGGCGCGCTGGCCGCCGCTGAGCAGGTGCACATCCGGCGACAGCGGGGGCTCGTACGGTGCGTCGACACCGGTGAAGTTGCGGATCTCGCCAGCGCGCGCCTTGCGGTAGAGACCTTTCGGGTCGCGCCGCTCGCACTCCTCCAGCGGCGCGTCGACGAACACCTCGACGAACTCCCCGCTGCCGAACAGCTCGCGCGCCGAGCGCCGCTCGCTGCGATACGGCGAGATCGCGCTGACCAGCACGATCAGCCCGGCATCCACCATCAGGTGGGCGACCTCGGCGATGCGCCGGATGTTCTCGACGCGGTCGGCGGGGGTGAAGCCCAGGTCCTTGTTGATGCCGTGGCGCACGTTGTCGCCGTCCAGCAGGTAGGTGTGGTAACCCAGCGCGTGCAGCTTGCGCTCGACCAGGTTGGCGATGGTGGACTTGCCGGCGCCGGACAGGCCGGTGAACCAAAGACACAGCGGGTGCTGCCCCTTGCTGGCGGCGCGCACGCGCTTGTCGATGTCCACGTGCTGCCAGTGCACGTTGCTGGAGCGGCCCAGCGCGAAGTCGAGCATGCCGCAGGCCACGGTGGCGTTGCTCTGGCGATCGATCAGGATGAAGCCGCCGAGATCGCGATTGGTCGCATACGACTCGAACGCGACCGCGTCGTCCAGGCCCACGGTGCAGTAACCGACCTCGTTGAGTTCGAGATGACGTGCCGCCAGCTGAGCCTGGCTGTTCACGTCGACCTTGTGCTTGATCGACATGATCCGCGCGTTGACCGTGCGCGTGCCGATCTTCAGCCGGTAGGTGCGGTTGGGCAGCAGGTTGCCGTCGCCCATCCACAAGAGGTGGCAGGTGAACTGGTCGGCCACCGGCGCCGGGCGCAGCGCGTCGGCGATCACGTCGCCGCGGCTGGCGTCGAGTTCGCGATCCAGGCACAGCGTCACCGCCTGGCCTTCGTCGGCACGCTCCAGGTCGCCGTCGAAGGTCACGATGCGCTCGATGCGCGCGCGCTGCACGCCCGGCTGCACCACGATCTCGTCGCCGCGCGCCACGCTGCCGCCGCAGATGGTACCGGCGTAGCCGCGGAACGACTGGTCCGGGCGGTTCACCCATTGCACCGGCATGCGGAAGTCGGCGGCGCGGAAGCGCGCGACTTCTGCGGTCTCCAGCCGCTCCAGCAGGCTGCCGCCGTCGTACCAGGGCATGCGCGGCGAGCGGCTGCCGACGTTGTCGCCATTCAGGGCGGACACCGGCAGGCAATGCACGTGTTCGATGCCCAGGCTGCGGGCCAGCTCGCGATACTCGGCGGCGATCGCCTCGTGCACGTCCTGGCGGTAATCGACCAGATCCATCTTGTTGACCGCCAGCAGCACGTGGCGGATGCCGAGCAGGCCGCATATATAAGTGTGCCGGCGCGTCTGCGTCAGCACGCCCTTGCGCGCGTCGACCAGCACCACCGCCAGCTCCGCGTTGGAGGCGCCGGTGGCCATGTTGCGGGTGTACTGCTCATGGCCCGGGCAGTCAGCCACGATGAAGCTGCGCCGCGCGGTGTGGAAATAGCGGTAGGCCACGTCGATGGTGATGCCCTGCTCGCGCTCGGCGTCCAGGCCATCGGTGAGCAGGGCGAAATCGAGCACGCCCTCGTCGGCATCGGCATGCAGCCGGCGGCTTTCACGCGCCAGCGCCGCCAGCTGGTCGTCCGGCAGCATGCCGGCGTCATACAGCAGGCGACCGAGCAGGGTGCTCTTGCCGTCGTCCACGCTGCCGCAGGTGATGAAGCGCAGCAGTCCCTTCTCCGGTGCGGCCATCAGAAGTAACCCTCCTGCTTCTTGTGCTCCATCGACGCGGAGGGATCGTGGTCGATCACCCGGCCCTGCCGCTCGGAGGTGCGCGAGGCGGCCATCTCGTCGATGATCTTCTGCAAGGTGTCGGCGGACGACTCCACCGCGCCGGTCAGCGGGTAGCAGCCCAGCGTGCGAAAGCGCACCTCGCGCATTCGCACGCTCTCGCCCTCGCGCAGGGTGAAGCGGTCGTCGTCGACCATGATCAGCGCGCCGTCGCGCTCCACCACCGGGCGGGGTTTGGCGAAGTACAGCGGCACCAGCGGGATGTTCTCGCGCTGGATGTACAGCCACACGTCCATCTCGGTCCAGTTGGACAGCGGAAACACGCGCACGCTCTCGCCCTGGCGCACGAAGGTGTTGTAGTTGCGCCACAGCTCCGGCCGCTGGTTCTTCGGGTCCCAGCGATGCTGCGCGTTGCGGAAGGAGAACACGCGCTCCTTCGCCCGCGACTTCTCCTCGTCGCGGCGCGCGCCGCCGATGGCGGCGTCGAAACCGTGCTGGTCCAGCGCCTGCTTCAGCGACTGGGTCTTCATCACGTCGGTATGCACGGCCGCGCCGTGGGTGAGCGGCGAGATGCCCTGGCGCACGCCATCCTGGTTGATGTGCACCAGCACCTCCACGTCACCCGCCGCAGCCACCTGCTCGCGGAACGCGATCATCTCGCGGAACTTCCAGGTGGTGTCGACGTGCAGCAGCGGCATCGGCGGCTTCGCCGGATAGAACGCCTTGCGCAACAGGTGCAGCAGCACCGAGGAATCCTTGCCGATCGAATACAGCATCACCGGATGACGGAACGCCGCCTGCACTTCGCGGAAGATGTGGATGCTTTCGGCCTCGAGATCGTCGAGATGGGAACGCGGTGCAGTAGCCGTCATGGGGTAGCGAACTCGGCAGCAGGCAGGGCTGAAACGACGTCGCCCGCCGGGCGAACGACATCCTGGAAACTCGCAGTATAGATCGCGCGAACGCCGGTCCCCTGACGAACGGCCAAAGGAGTTCGCATATCGACATGGCGTGCCGGCCATACCCCTGAGGTACAGCGCCCCTGCATTAGTTGTAGGGCGGGCACTGCCCGCCGGCCACGGACGGCAAATGGCGGGCAGTGCCCGCCCTACCCGCGCGTCATTCCAGCACCGGGTAGGCCGGCTCGGCATCCAGCGTTGCGGCGCAGGCGGCGGCCAGCTCCAGCAGGCGCAGGTCGGAGCCGCGCGGGCCGACCAATTGGAGGCCCACCGGCAGGCCATCGGAGAGCTTGCCCATCGGCAGGCTCACCGCCGGACAACCGGCGAGGCTGGCGAAGCTGGTGAGGTCGGCGGCTGAATCCGGAGCCGGGCCATCCAGCGGAAACGCGCCTTGCGGCGTGGTCGGCAGCACCAGCACGTCGACCTGGGCGAACAGCCGGCGCATCTTCAACGTGGCCGCGTCCAGCACGCGGTCGGCCGTGGCGTAATCCGCGGCGCTCTTGCCGGCGGCGTAGCCGAGCATGCGCCGGAAGCGGTCGGACACGGGATGCTTCGCGTCAGGCGAAAGATCCTCGGCGAACGTGCCGAGCATTTCCGCCTCCATCAGCAGCAAGCCGGCGCGGCGGGTGCGGGCGAAGTTCCAGTCGTCGAAGTCGACCGTGCGGCGGTCGCTCAGCGCGTGCGGCAACCGGGCCAGCGCGGACTCGAACAGCTCGACCACCTCCGGCTGCACGCCGACCGCCGCCAGATCCGGCAGCAGGCCCGCGCGCAGGTGGCCCGGGTCCCAGTCCGGCAACGCGAACGCCACGCGGCGGCGACGCGAGCGCGCATCGTCGGCGTCGTAACCGGCGAGCACCTGCAGCAGTACGGTGAGGTCCTCGACGCTGCGCGCCAGCAGGCCCACCGAATCGAGCCGACGCGCAGCCGGCACCAGGCCGCGGGCGGAGATCTCGCCGTGCGTGGGCTTCAGCCCGTAGATACCGCAGTAACTCGCCGGGATGCGGATGGAGCCGAGGCTGTCCGAACCCACCGCCGCCACCGCCAGGCCCGCGGCCACCGCCGCGGCAGCGCCGCCGGAAGAGCCGCCCGCACTGTAGCCATGGCGATGCGGGTTGTGCGTGGCGCCGAAATGCGGGTTGTCGGTGGCCGCGCCCAGCGCGCCCTCGTCCATGTTGGTCTTGCCGATCACCACCGCGCCGGACGCGCGCAACCGTGCCACCACGTGGGCATCGTTCGCCGCCGGCTTGCGCCGCCCGGGCAGGCCGGCGCGAGTCGGCCAGCCGGCCATGTCGAGGTTGTCCTTCAGCGCCAGCGGGATGCCGTCGAGCCGGCCGATCACGCCGTCGCGGCGACGCCGATCGGCCATGTGCGCCTGTTCCTGCATCAGCCCGGGGCGCTGGTCGACGTAGCAGTTGAGCCGGGGATCGAGCCGCTCGATGGCCTGCTGGTAGACATCGGCCAGGGCTTCCGGCCGTACCCTGCCCGTGGCGAGCCAGTGCAGCAGTTGGCACAGCGATGCGCGGCGCAGGTCGATATCGGCGATCGGCGGCATCGAATTCATGAACTCTCCTAGGAGCGTGGGTGGTAGAAACTTCCGAGGCGAAAAAGTGGATGCGCAAGGACGGATTTTCGACGGTTCGCGGGCCCAGGGTGGTTCCATGGGTCAAGAACCGGCGGAAATACGGACCACGCAGCCGCTTTTGCAGCCCGGAAGATTTCTGCCACCCACGCTCCTTGGCAATACGGTTGCGATTATCACCGCCCGACCCGCGACGATTGCAAGCGGTGGCGCAGCACGCGTTGCCCTGCATGGCCCGAACCCGGACAATGCGGCAGGGTATCGTGCGTCGATGACGCATCGAAGACGCCACCCTTTCCCGCACTGCAGGAGTTCGCCATGAGCGAGCGCGAAACCATGGAATACGACGTCGTCGTGGTCGGTGCCGGCCCTGCCGGCCTGGCATTCGCGATCCGCCTGAAGCAGCTGAAGCCGGACACGAGCGTGTGCGTGATCGAGAAGTCATCGACCATCGGCGCGCAGATCCTCTCCGGCGCGGTGATCGAGCCGCAGCCGCTGGATGCCCTGCTGCCCGGCTGGCGCGACAACCCGCCGCCGATCTGCGTGCCGGCCGGCAAGGACGAGTTCTGGCTGCTGTCGAAAACCGGCGGCACCCGGCTGCCGGTGCCGCCCGGCATGCGCAACCACGGCAACTTCATCGTCTCGCTGGGCGCGCTGTGCGCGTGGCTGGCCCCGCAGGCCGAGGCGCTGGGCGTGGACGTGTTCCCCGACTTCGCTGCCGCCGACAACATCTACAACGAGGACGGTTCCGTCGCCGGCGTGCGCATCGGCGATATGGGCGTGGCGAAGGACGGCACGCACAAGCCCGGCTACACCGAGGGCATCGACATCAAGGCCAAGCTCACCGTGCTGGCCGAAGGCGCCCGCGGCAGCCTTACCAAGCAGCTGGTCAAGCGCTTCGGGCTCGATGCCGGCAGCGATCCGCAGGGCTATTCGATCGGCATCAAGGAGCTGTGGCAGCTACCCGCCGGGCGCGTCACGCCCGGCAAGATCGTGCACAGCATCGGCTGGCCCGCCGACACGCATACCTATGGCGGCAGCTTCCTCTACCACCTGGACAAGGACCGCATCGCGCTGGGCTACATCAGCGGCCTCGACTACAGCGACCCGAAGTACCAGCCGTGGGAAGCGTTCCAGCAATGGAAGAACCACCCGAGCGTGAAATCGCTGCTGGAAGGCGGCACCATCCTCTCGGCCGGTGCGCGCGCCATCGTCACCGGCGGCTGGCAGTCGCTGCCGAAGTGCGAGATGCCGGGCGCCATCCTGATCGGCGACACCGCCGGCCTGCTCAACGTGCCGAAGATCAAGGGTACCCACCAGGCGCTGAAGAGCGGCATGCTGGCCGCCGAACACCTCGCCGCCAGCGGTCTCCACGCCACCGGCTTCGACGCGAAACTGCGCGACTCCGAGGTGATGGCCGAGCTGAAGAAAGTGCGCAACGTCAAGCCCGGCTTCAAGAAGGGCCTGTGGCTCGGCCTGCTCAACGCCGCCTGGGAAACCGTCACCGCCGGCCTGTCGCCGTGGACGCTGAAGAACAAGGCCGACTGGTCCACCCTGCACAAGCTCGGCGAATGCGAAGAGCCGAAGCGCGACTACGTGCAGCGCACGCTGCCGCCGCGTGACCGCCTCGCCGGCGTCTACTTCGCGGCCACCGAACACGACGAGGATCAACCGATCCATCTGCACGTGGCCGACACCGACATCTGCGCCACGCGCTGCGTGGAGGAATACGACAACCCCTGCACCCGCTTCTGTCCCGCCAACGTCTACGAGATGGTGGCCGACGAAACCCAGCCACACGGCAAGCGCCTGCAGATCAACTCCGCCAACTGCGTGCACTGCAAGACCTGCGACATCAAGGACCCGTACGAGATCATCACCTGGGTCACGCCGGAGGGCGGCTCGGGGCCGAATTACCAGAACCTGTAGGTGCGGACCCGGGGGTAATCCGGTCGCACCCGATCAGAAGAGCCGGCGGGCAGTGCCCGCCCTACGGCGATCACGATATAAGGCCGCGCGACAATCGTAGGGCGGGCACGGCCCGCCGCTCTTGTCTCGACATTCGATCAAGAGCCGACAACACACGGGATCAGCCAGGAAGGTCGGCCGGTGCTTCGCCTTGACGACCGCGCATGCCGTCGACCAAGCCGCGCAGCATGCAATGCAGGTTGCGCCGACGCGGTCCGATCAACACGCCGAAAAGAAACAGCTTGACCAGCACCCGCGGCACGTCCTGCGCGACCCACGCGCGCGGCGTGTGCGCCATCCGGTACAGCCGCACCCGGTTGCGCATCATGTAGTACAGGCGCAACGGCCCGTGCACCACCACCTGACCCAGCCCGAGCGGCAAGACACGGCGGGTGTCGCCGAGCCGATGGCGCATGGTCGCCGCGCACACGCCGTGCAGCGCATAGCCCCGCGCGCGCGCGCGGAAGCTCCATTCCAGATCGACGTTGTCGATGAACAGGCCCGCATCCATCGCGCCGATCCGGTCGAACACGGCCAGCGGAATCAGCGTGCCCGAGCTGATCAGGAAATCGCAGGCGATGGTTGGCGTCGAACCATCGCACCACAGCTTGCGATTGAACGGAAACCCGATGCGCACGAACGGCGCGGCGCGACGCTCGCGCATGTCGTGGAAGCGCGGCCCCACCGCCGCCACCGGGCCGGCCAGCGACAGCTCCTGCAACGCGCGCAGCAGCGCGACCACCATCCCTTCAGCCGGCTCGCTGTCCTGATCCAGCAGCAAGATGTGGCGATAACCGCGCTCGCGCGCCCACGCGATGCCGACGTTCTGCGCCGCGGCGAGACCGAGGTTGCGCGACTGGCTCAGCATCGCGCCACCTTGCGCAGACAAACGCCGGCCCAGCACCTGGTTCCAGTCCCCATCACTGGCATTGTCGACCAGCACCACCGCACCGACCTGCGGCATAACCGCGTCTACCAGTCGCACCATCGCGTCCGGTTCAGGGCGATAGCTCACCACCACCGCGCACACGTCGTTGACGGGAACATCAGTCATGGCGCAGCAGATCCCGCAGCACCGATCGGATGCCGGTGCCGTAACGACGATAAAAACCGCCGCGCGCCTCGCGCAGCACAGGCGACCACCGACGCCGGCGCGGCAAGCGGCCGATCGCCACCCGCCGCTCGAAGTGGGTTCGCTTGTCCCGCACCTGCTCGGCACGATCGCGAGCGCCGTGAAACCCCGCCTGGACGAAGAAGTCCTCCAACCGCCGCAGGCGCTCCGCCTCATCGGCCAGCAAGCGCCCGCGCGGCAACAGCAGATCCCGCCACTTCATCGCCAGGGTGCGCTTGCGCATGCCGATCTGGTTGGCGCCGTGCTGGCGGTAGTCGATCAAGGGCAGATCCATGGAATCGACCCGGCCGACCGCGGCAGCCACCGCCGCCAGCCACTCGTCATGAATCCAGCCGGGGGCCACGGGCAGCGCCGTTGCCACCAGATCGCGCCGCAGTGCGGCCGTCGCGCCGGTCACGAAGCTGCGGCGCAGGACCACGTCGAACGCGTGCCCGCCGTGGATGGCTTCCCGTTCCTGCGCCGTCATCTGCAACGCCTCGAACAGCGAGCAGCTCAGCGAATGGCCCCCGGCATCCACCAGCCGCGCATCGCCATGCAGCAGAAGCAATGACGGGTCTTGCTCGAAACGTTCGGCCATCAGCGCCAGCTTGTCGGCCCGCCACACATCGTCCTGGTCGCACAGGAACAGCACATCGCCCTGCGCCGCACGCAGTCCCGCCGAGAAATTATCAACGTAACCGAGGTTCTCCCGGTGGCACAAAAGCTGCACCTCGATGCCGGCATCCCGCGCCCGCGCCGCGAACGCCTGCAGCATGCCCACGCTGGCATCGGTCGAACCATCGTCGCCGATCACGATCTCGTCGGGCCGGCGCGTTTGCGCCAACAGGCTGTCCAGCTGCGGTTGCAGGTAGACATCGCCGTTGTAGGTGCAAAGCACGATGGAAAGTCGCAGTCGCGTCATGGTCGCTCATTGGCGCGGAAAGCCAGGCGGACAGCGAAAGCGATGCCGCGTTGCGAGCACCTTCATTGCCGGCAGGCCCACAGCCCGGGGGTACATGCATTCTATAGTGTCGATACGCCGCGATCTTTCATGGGCCTCGCCCGGTTCCACGGGCGGGCTGCGTGGTTCACGGGACAAGGCATCACCCGCCCACTCCGTACGCTGCCGCATGGATAGCCCGGACAGGTTAGAATGCCGGACTGAACCATCGCGCCCTGCATCTCGGCGCTCTGCAATTCAAAAGGAACAGCAGATGAAGATTCTGGTCGGCTACAAGCGCGTCGTTGATTACAACGTACGCATCCAGGTCAAGCCCGACGGCAGCGGCGTGGTCACCGACGGCGTGAAGCTCTCGGCCAACCCGTTCGACGACATCGCGCTGGAAGAGGCGCTGCGACTGCGCGAGAAAGGCGTCGCCGACGAGGTGATCGTGGTCGGCATCGGCCCGGCCGACCTCACCGCCCACCTGCGCAACGGCCTGGCGATGGGTGCCAATCGCGCCATCCACGTGACCACCGCCGATGCCGTGCAGCCGCTGACCGCCGCCCGCGTGTTCCTGAAGCTGGTCGAGAAGGAACAGCCGGGCCTGGTGATCCTGGGCAAGCAGGCGATCGACGACGACGCCAACCAGACCGGCCAGATGCTGGCCGCGCTGTGGGATCGCCCGCAGGCCACCTTCGCCAGCCAGGTCGAGATCGCCGATGGCAAGGCCACGGTGACGCGCGAAGTGGACGCTGGCCTGGAAGTGATCGAGGCCGAGCTTCCCGCGGTGATCACCACCGACCTGCGTCTCAACGAGCCGCGCTTCATCAAGCTGCCCGACATCATGAAGGCCAAGAGCAAGCCGATCGACACGATCGAGTTCGGCTCGCTCGGCGTCGAGGCGCACGACCACCTCAAGACCACCCACCATGCCGCGCCGGCCAAGCGCAGCAAGGGCGTGATGGTGAAGGACGCGGCCGAACTGGTCGCCGCGCTGAAGCAGAAGGGCCTGCTCTGATCCTTCCATCCTTACCCATGAACATCGTACTTTCACATGTCGTCATTCCCGCAAAAGCGGGAATCCATTTCCACACATCTTCAAGACACTGGATTCCCGCTTTCGCGGGAATGACGGCATGAAGGCACGTTCGACGCACTGCCAAAGGTAACCATCATGAGCAAGATCCTCGTCATCGCCGAACACCTCGGCGGCAAACTGAACTCATCCACCGCGCGTGCCATGAGTGCCGCCGTCGCCGTGAAAGGCGAAGCGATCGACGTGCTGGTGCTGTCCGATGCACCCGACGCGATCGCCGCCGAGGCCGCGAAGATCGACGGCGTGAGCCGCGTGCTCACCGTCGCCAAGCCCGAGAACGCGCACCCGCTGGCCGCCGTGCTGGCGCCGCAGATCGCCAGGGCCGCCGCCGGCTACAGCCATGTATTCGTGCCATCCACCACGTTCGGCAAGGACGTCGCCCCGCGCGTTGCCGCCCTGCTCGGCGTGGCCCAGGTCAGCGACGTGATGAGCGTCGAGGCCGCACACACCTTCAAGCGCCCGATCTACGCCGGCAACGCGATCATCACGGTCGAAGCCGATCCCGCCCACACCGTCGTGGCCACCATCCGCTCGGCTTCGTGGCCGGCCGCCGCCACCGGTGCGAACAATGCACCGGTCGAGGTACTGGCCATCGACGCAACTTTGCCCACGCACACCCGCTTCGTCGAACTGAAGCAGGGCAGCAGCGATCGCCCCGACCTGCAGAGCGCCAGCAAGGTCGTCTCCGGCGGTCGCGGTGTCGGCTCGAAGGAAAACTTCGACATCATCTTCAAGTTCGCGGACAAGATCGGTGCCGCCGTCGGTGCATCGCGCGCCGCAGTGGATGCCGGCTACGTACCGAGCGACCTGCAGGTCGGCCAGACCGGCAAGATCATCGCGCCCGAGCTGTACATGGCGATCGGCATCTCCGGCGCCATCCAGCACCTCACCGGCATCAAGGACGCCGGCACCATCGTGGCGATCAACAAGGATGCCGAGGCACCGATCTTCGAGATCGCCGACTTCGGTTTGGTGGGTGATCTGTTCAAGATTCTGCCGGAGCTCGAGGCTGCAATCGGCTGATGACCGACCCAAGGCTTGTTCCGGACGCTTTGGCGAGCGCCGCCCCCGTGCAGGAAATTCAACCTGCGCGGCGGCGGTGGTGGTTGTTTTGCGCCTGCCTGCTCCTGGCGGCATATGCGTTGATGATGATCGTCCCCTCATTTCAGGCCCCGGACGAGTTTGATCACGTCCGGCGCGCTTTTCAGCTAAGCGACGGAGACTTTCTGCTGCGATCGGTGGACGGTTTGCCCTCAGGTGGTCACGAAGATCCGGCCCTCGAAACATACATGGTCGGCTTCTCTGCCCTTCCGCATCATCCCGAAGTCCGTATGGATGACGCTTCTCGCATCGCCCTCGAGAGCTTGCACTGGGGGCAACAGCCGCGCGTTTTTCAGGCGGTACCTTCCACGGCAAACTACTTTCCAGCGGTATACCTGCCACAAGCGGCGGGTATGGCGGCGGGCCGTGCAATGAATCTGTCCGTCGGCCAAACGTATCGTCTGGCGAGGTGGTGCGCGCTGTTGGCTGCCATCGCGCTGTTGATGGTCGCTTGCCGCGTGCATGCACCGCCGCCGCTGGCCGCCGGCATTTTTGCGTTGCCCATGTCGCTTTTTCTTCTATCCTCGGCGGCACCGGATGGCGTCCTGATGGCCATTGCAATGCTGGGGCTTTCAGCTTTCGCACGGCTGGCAGTCGAGCGCGATGCGGCGCCGCGGCATCTTGCCGCACTGCTGCTGATCTGCATATTTCTGTTGGTGACATCCAGTCCCGGGCTGCTGCCCATGTTTGTGTTTCCACTCGCCGTGGCGCTCGGATCGAGATTCCGCTGGCAGCGCACGGCGATGGCCACCGTGGTCATGCTGCTTGCCATGGCATGGATCGGATTCATGCTACGAACAACGGTTTATTCGCCGGGCGCGGACCAGCCAGGCGATCTGCCGCGATTGACGTTCTTCCTGATGCATCCGTGGACGTTTTTGCACGGGCTACGCGAAACCGTGCTTGCAGGCGGGCACGTGCAGTTCTATGCGATGTCTTTTCTTGGCGTCTTTGGGTGGCTCGACACATTCCTGCCCGCTTACGCGTACCGCGCGCTGCTGCTGTTGCTGATCGTGCTGGCTGGATGCTCATTCGTGGCACCCGCCAACCGGGCGTCCCTAATTGCACGATGGCTGCTGCTTGGCTGCGCCGCCCTGTCGACGCTGCTGACCTTTCTGGCGCCACCGGGCCACTGGCTGCAACCGGGCACCGACGTGGCTGCCAACATCCAGGGGCGCTACTTCCTCGTGCCGGCCTTGATGGTCACCTACGCGCTCTCCCTCGGTGGCGCATTCGTTCGCCCGATCCGCCTGCGGTTTGCCCTGCTCTTCCTGGTACTCCTGCTGGTCGTTTCGACGAGCGCGACTACATACAGCCTGGTCAGTCGCTTTCACTTGGCCCCAGAAAGCAGCCACGGCCTACCTGACGGACGTCCATGAACTTCATGCGCTGCATAAACCGCGCAGCTGATTGGCGGCGGGCACCCATCTATTGGGGTTTGATGGCCATCACCGTCCTGCTGGGCCTGCTTTATGTAGGCAAGGCGTGGACCCCCTCCTCCTATGCCATCACCCTGAATGTCCTGGGCGTGGACGCACCGGGCCCGACCTTCGGGCAGCCTCGCGATACGCGCTCGGACGAGTTTTTCGTGCAGACGCCCCATTTCCAGACCGCCGTTCTCAGCGGACTCGCCGATACCGACAGGATAAGCCCGTACGACGAGAGCCTGCGCAATTTCATGGCCTTTCCCACCAAGGACTGGTCCATCGTCTTCAAGCCGGCGCTATGGGGCTTTATCGTCCTGCCGGCGGCTTACGCGTACTCGCTGTATTTCTTCGTTCTCGCTGCAGCGTGTTTATGGGGCTGGCTGCTGGTTCTGCGCTTCGCCGGAGCACCGCTGGCGATCGCGCTGTGTGGCACGATCCTGCTGACGTTCTCGCAAATGCTGCAGGTATGGTGGACCACCAACGCCCCGACCTTCGCATTTGCGCCCTGGGTGGCGATTGCCTTTCTCGCCCCCCGGCTGGAAAGGACTCGCTTCGTGGCCGTATTCGTCGCGATGGTCATCTGGCTTTTCGCGTTGTTGTATCCCCCGTTCATCTACGCTGAAGCCGTCGCCATCGCGGCCATCATCGCGGCATTCCGCCCGGATGCCTTGCGCTGGCGCGCGCTACTGGTCAGCGGCCTGGCGGCGGCGCTCGCTGCCGCCATCGTGTACCTGTATCTGCACGACACCATCGAAGTCATGCGGCAATCGGTCTATCCGGGCAAGCGTTCGCTTGACGGGGGAACCTTGCCCTGGTCGCAGGCCGCAGCCACCATCCTGCCCTACGTGAACATCATCGGCTTCGACCCCACACTCCTTGCGCCGGAGACGCGCAATGCCTGTGAAACCGGTGTCGTGGGCAGCTACCTGGCCTTGTTGCTGGCATGCTTCGTGGAACCTTCGTCCTTCGTGGAGAACGTCCGCGCCCATCGCGCGCGCTGGCTGCTGCTGGCGGCCAGCCTGTGCGGCATGGCCAGCTGGATGCTGCTGCCCATCCCGCACACCATCGGCCATCTACTTCTGCTGGACATGGTGCCGCCGGCGCGCCTGCTGCTCGGCTTCGGCCTGCTGTTTCACATGACGCTATTGCTCGTGGCGCCGTCGCTCCGCTACAGGATGACCATAAGACGCGCGGTGATATTTTTCATCATCGTCGCCGGCGTACTCATCGTCCGCAAGGGAGGACTGCCCGGGTCGGAACTTAGACAGTCATGGTTTGACGGGGTCATTTTCATCTGCCTGCCGATAGCCGTAGTGGTGGCGTTGTGGCTACGGCTGCGCACGCGACGTTCGGGCGTCGAAGCAATTCCGCTGGTCGCTGCCGCCGCAGCCTGCAACTTGCTGACCTTCGGCACCTTCAATCCGATCCAGTCGGCCCTCCCGATTTTCGCCGCGCACACGCAAGGCATCGTCCAGGATCTGAAAGCGCTGGAACATTGGGATGACCGTGGGCTGGTCGTCCTTAACGCGTGGCGCGGCTCGGCGCTTACCGGACTGGGCATCCGTGCCGTGAACGATACGCTGATGTCGCCGCAGCTAGCCTACTTCCGCAGGGAGTTTCCACAGCTTGACGCGGCGACACGCGATCGCGTGTTCAACCGCTTTGGCCACATCACTCCCAGGTTCATCCCGGCACCGAACGCCGCCGGCGACCAGATCTTCGTTCCCATACAGCATTACGCGCAGAACCGGCGCTTGTTGCGCGACGATCTTGCCAGTACGCAAGGAAACGCCGGGAACATTTCGTCCTACTCCGTCATTCGCGATCCGGACAACGGCTACGACATTGAAGTTGTCGGATGGGCACCGTGGCACGGTGTGGACCCTTCCCAGCGCATGCTGTTTCGCGGCGACGCCCATCCGGTCGGCGTCATCCGTGAGCCACGCCTGGACGTGGCCGAGGCGCTGAATGACCCGACGCTGCGGGTCGCCGGTTTCCGGGCGTACTTCACCAAGGCGGACGGCAGCTTCCCCGCACTGCAACTGCGCACTCGCGAGGGCGAGCGAACCACGCAAATCCCCGGGCTGCTTGGCTTGGCGATCGACCCCTCGGCACATGGCGATCCGACGAACGCCGGTGAAGTCTCCGGCGCGCTGGATTCCTGGGATTTCGACGAGCAGAACAGGACACTGACCGTGCAGGGCTGGATGCATGTCAATCCCGAAGCCACCTCGTCAATCGTCGTGGGTCTGGCCGGCGTCACAGCCGCTTCGATCGAGCGCGTCGAGCGTCCGGACGTCGCTGCCGTCTTCGGTGAAGCGTGGCGGCATGCAGGTTTCAAGTTGGTGGTTTCGCTATCGTCGGGCAGCAAACCCGACGAGGATCGTACCTGCATCATCGCCAGTGGACTGGATGGAGTTCGTCTTCCGCTGGCCGCACCGGGTCGTCCTTCGGGGTGCTCAGCCACCGTGTCGCCGCGGCTTTTGCCCTGACAAGATCATGAAAATGCCATGTCGAACGCAACCTCAAACGCACCAACACGCGAGGAAACGATGCGCGTAGCCGTTGTCATCCCAAGCTACAAGGTGACCCGCCATATCCTGTCGGTGATTGCCGCGATAGACACCTGCGTCGACACCATCTACGTGGTGGACGACATGTGTCCCGATGGCAGCGGCGCGCTGGTTGAGCGTGAATGCAGCGATCCGCGGGTCAAGGTGATTTTCCACCCGCAGAACGCCGGCGTCGGAGGCGCCGTCATGACCGGTTACGCTCATGCCCTGGCTGACGGCCTGGATATCGTGGTGAAGATAGACGGCGACGGCCAGATGGATCCTGCTTTGCTCGGCGATTTCATCGCGCCGATCCTGCGCGGCGAAGCGGACTACACCAAGGGCAACCGGTTCCACGACCTTCGCAACGTGTCGCGGATGCCAAAGGCAAGGATTTTCGGCAATGCGGCCTTGTCGTTCCTGACCAAGCTTTCCAGCGGCTACTGGAACCTGTTTGACCCTACCAACGGCTACACCGCGATCCATCGTGACGCGTTGAGGCTGCTGGATACTTCTGCACTCAGTCAGCGCTATTTTTTCGAGACGGACGTGTTGTTCCGCCTGAACCTCATTCGCGCTGTCGTGGTCGACGTGCCGATGGACGCGAAGTACGAGGACGAGGTCAGCAATCTCAAAATATCGAAGATATTCTTCGAGTTCCTTGGCAAGCACGCCCGAAATTTCTGCAAGCGGATCTTCTACAACTATTTCCTCCGCGACATGTCCGCTGCGTCGCTTGAGCTCCTGCTGGGATCGCTGTTTTTTACCTTTGGCGCCGTTTTCAGCGGTTACCACTGGCTGCACTCGGCGAGCCGCAACACCAGCACGCCGACGGGAACCATCGTCATCGGCATGGTGGCGATTCTCACCGGTATCCAGTTGCTGCTGGCATTCGTCAACTACGACGTGGGTTCGGTTCCACGCCGCGTGTTGCAGAAGCAACGTGCCGGAAGCTGATCAGGTGCCTGTCCGCCTCGCACCGGTGCATCGGCAACTGGCACTGTACGTCGTCTTTGGCGTGACGCAGCTGCTGATCGACTGGGCCACCTTCCTTCTGCTTGTGCATGCAGGATTGTCGGTGCTGATGGCCAACCCCGCGTCGCGCACGTTCGCGGCGGTGATTGGCTATCTGCTCA
Source organism: Rhodanobacter sp. 67-28 (assembly GCA_001898415.1). Lineage (GTDB taxonomy): Bacteria > Pseudomonadota > Gammaproteobacteria > Xanthomonadales > Rhodanobacteraceae > Rhodanobacter. The sequence continues at coordinate 27,339 of MKTU01000037.1, forward strand.
ATGGCTCGATGACATTTCGCGGCACGGACGGCAAGCGGCACCTGAACGTCGGAAGTTTCCTGCGCTTCGTTGCACTTTTCGTGGCACTCACTGCGGCCAGCACGCTCCTGGTCGACGCCGGCGCACAGCTGTTCGGGACGCGGTGGCTGGCGATCGTCAAGATGCTGGTTGAAGGCGGACTGG
>MKTU01000037.1:27549-83464 GCA_001898415.1 Rhodanobacter sp. 67-28
TCGATCCCCGGCACGCGAATCAGGGATTCCAGCGAGCACAGTCGCGCAGCCACGCCCGCCGCGAACTCGCCCGCCATGTCGCGGGCGTGCGCCGCGGAAGCGACCCTGCGCCGCGACGCCGGGTCGCCGACCAGACGATCAAGCACGTCGAACCAGCGGTCGGGATCGTCAGGCACCAGGAACCCGTCGACACCATCGCGAACCGTGTCATGGTACGGCGCAATATCCGACACGACAGGGACCGCCCCAAGGGCAGCATAGTCAAGCACCTTGATCTCGCTCTTGCAGCGATTGAAGGCACTTGCCCTCAGCGGAGACAGCCCGATATCAAACGGCGGCTGCTGCGCCATCCATGTCACAAAGGCCGGGTAGGAAGCACCCACCACTGCCGATGGCGCCAACGAGTTGAGGTAGCCTTCGTCATCATCGTTGGCACGCACACCCACCAGCATGATGTCGATGGCGGCACCGTAGCGCTTTTTCAGTGCGCGCAGCGCCGGCTCGATCAGGGCGAAGTCCTCGTCGTGCGTACGCGTACCCATGTAAACAATGCGAACGGCGTTCCCTCGGGCGGACTCCCGCAGGGCGCCCAAGGCCGGGCGCCACAAGGCCGGATCGAGTTGATTGCGCTGCACCTGGACGTCGCGTGCCCCGACCTCACGCAGGCGCTGGGCCAGCACGGGCGTGGACGCCCATATCTCGTCAGCTCGATCGACGAACGTGTGGACGATATCCAGCAGCGGCTGATACTTGCCGCCCTCAGCGCGCGGGTTCAGATCGTAGAGGTTATCGTCCAGGTCATAGACCAGGGGAATGCCGAGTCGATGCGCATGGTCGCAGAGCGCATTCGCCTCGGCCAGGGTTGCCACCGGCACGCGATGCGTCACCAACACATCCGCCTCGTGAAGATCCACCTCTGCCGCCGTTATGTAACGCACCGAGATGTGTCCTTCGGCTTGCATGGCATCCAGGAAGGGCACCAGGCGTATGTGCGCGCACGGGCTGGGCACGTCGCCCTGGCTTTCGAGTATGGCAAGCACCCGCGGCGGGGCCACCGGCGGAACCGGCCGGCAGAGATTCGTGGTCAAAGCGTAGCCTGTCGCCGGCTCGACCACCGCGTCGCCGTCAACGCTGGTGACCGTCGCTTCGGCGGCATCCACGCCGGTCACGAAATGGCGTGCACGCAAGTCGACAAGTCGCTCGGCCAAGGCCTTGCCATTGATTGCCGCGTCGAAGACGAAGGACCACGGCCGGCCATGGATACGCTCGGAAAACGCGCCTACGTCAGGCACCAAAACCGGCAGCCCGGCCTCGAATGCTGCGCTGAGTGTGTAGCTGTAGGTTTCAGGCCATTGCGATGCGAAAAGGACCAGATCCGGCTGCTCGCTGGTCAGCAAGCGCTGAAGCTCGGACTCCTTGTAGCGGCCCGAGCTCCGAATGGCGGCCACGACCGGGGGCGGCAATTCACCGGCTGGATCACCGATGACCACGAACTCCAAGGGCAGGCCCTGGGCGCGGGCGTACATGGCCGCCTCGATCACCAGAGCGCGGCCCTTGTGGGGGGCGAGCACGCCGAGAATCGCGACGCGCATGACACTCGCAGCCGCCAGTTGACGCGTTGGCGACGCCGCGTGCCAACGCTCCGGCACGCTCTCATGTCGAATGGCCAGCACGTTCGCATCGGGCGCATAACGCCGGATGCGCCGCAGCGTGTCGATACTAGGCGTGACAACCCGCGCGGCGTCGCGCAACACCCAGGAATGACGATGTCGCCACGAGCGGATGTCGCGCGCGTCCATTCTGGGGTTGGCCAGAATGCAGGCATTGCAGCCCGCTTCCGCGGGCTCGCCGCAGTAGTGGACGGCGTCGCGGGTCAGGTTGATCTGAGGGCAAACGGCAAAATAGTCGTGGACGGTGAACTCGAACGGAATCTTCGAACGACCGATCGCGGCAGCCAGCTCAGGCCCAAAGCCAAACAGGTGATGGATATGGATGCGGCTGATCGGAAACGCGCCGAAGAGTTGCAGCAGGCCGTTCTCGTCGGTGGCATCAACATTTACCAGGAAGGCGTGCTCGTCGCCGATGGCCTGCAGCGCCACACCCGCGCTGGAAAACGTCCCGGACGGGCGCAACACCAATACCTGAGCCTCTGCTGCATAGCGGGCGGCCAGTTCCTGCACGTGACGCTCAGTGCCGCCGCCCAGGCTGTGCGTCACCATCAGGATCGTGGGACGTTCGCTGCCCTGCCAGAGTTGGGCAGTGATGGCGGCACGGAAGGCGCGCGCCGGATCTTCGGCGATGTGCGCCGCCACCTCCAGCAGATAACGGGGATGCTTGGACAACAGCACCTCCATGCCGCGCGCCTTGCCCGCGGAGCTGTCACAGGCGAAGCTGACCTCACCGGCATGGAAGACGAACGTGTCCAGCGCAAGGATGTTCTCCCACCCACCTTCGGCGGCGCGCATGCAAAAGTCGTTTTCCTCGCCATAGCCCTTGCCGAAGGCCTCGGCATCGAACAGGCCCAATACGTTGAGAGCGGCGCGACGTATGAGCATGCAAAAGCCCACGCCTGTGGGAACCCGAACGTAGCGACCCCGATTGGCCGCCGCGCACGCCTTGTCCATGCGATCCAGCGTCACGCCCGCCGGCAGCTTGCGCCGCCCCGCGAAATCCGGATAGCTGCAGATGGTGGCGTTGTTGGACAGGGGAGTGACGGTGGCCACGCGATCGCGCGCATAAGCCTGCACCATCATGCGGTCCAGCCAGTCATTCGCCACTTCAGCATCGCTGTTCAGAAGCACCACGTCGTTGGCGTCCGATAGCGCCATGGCCCGGTTCACCGTGCCCACAAAGCCGAGGTTCTCCGCATTGGTCAGCAACAGGAACCCAAGGCACCGCGAGGCTTCCTCCAGGTAGTCGTACATCGCCGGTTCCGGCGAGCAGTCATTGATGACGATGAGTCGAAACGGCGTCTGGCATGTCGCCCCATGAACGCTTTCGATGCAACGGGAGGTTTCATCGACCCCGCGGTACACCGGTACGATGACGTCCACCACGGGCACGTCGCCGGGAAGAACCGCAGTCACCGTCGATGGCATCAATTCTTCCACGCGATGCCTGCGCACCGGCTGTGCGCGCTGCTCGGCGGAGCCGTTGCGAAGAAAGTGCTGAAGCGGGTCGATGCCGGCCCGAGCAATGTCGGGATGTTCGTCGAGATACCGTTCGGCATCGAAGTTGGGACCTGGCTGATACCCTTTTCTCCAACCCTCGGTCACGTAGTGCTCCAGCGGGTTGCGCCCCGCCAATGCCACTTCCGGATACCGTGACAGATACCAGGCGCTGCTGAAATACGGATTGGGGTCACGTCCCTCGTAGGCACCCGATTCCATGTAATGCACCAATGGATTGATGCCAGCCTCGGCCACGTCGGTGTATTCGGAAAGATAGAAAAGGGTGGAAAACAATGCCGATGGATCGCGACGCTCGGCCCAACCATAGTGAAGGAAGTGCGCCAATGGGTTCGTTCCGCATGCGGCCACGTCCGGATAAGCCGATAGATACCAGGCAGAATCGAACAAGGCCGTCGGGCGGCGCCCCTCACTGGCGCCATAGCGCACGTAATGAGCCAGTGCGTTCAGACGCGTCGCGGCTACGTCTGTTGCGTTGGTCAGATACCAGGCCGTGTCGAAAAGGGAATTGGGCCAGTAACCCAGCCGATGACCAATTCCCATGAAATGGGCAAGCGGATCCATGGATGAAGGTATCAGCCGGCCGTATCGCGCAACGTAGTAATCCACATCGAAGCACCCGCTGGCGCCAACCGCCTGCGTGTCCTGCGCTTTGGAGCGAAGCAAACTCATGCCAAGGTGTGCCAGCGCCAATGCGCGCCAGCCGACGTTTCCCAGCGTGAAATACATTGCGCGAACGGCCCGCGAGCGCGCGCCCCGCGCCCGCAACACCATCAGCAGCCTGGCGGCGCGCTGCCGCCAGGCCGTAATCATCCATTTCACTTGGTCATCTCCCCTTCCGCCCCCGATTTGTCGGGTGCGTTCATTGCGGTCTGAAGCGGGCGCCTCAGCGAACTCAGTACTGTGAGCAGATCGTTTTTCATGTCCTGCCATGCGGGCTCATTCGGGCTCGACGAGCCGTCAATCCAGGCCAGCACCTGCTCGATGCTTGCCATCAGTCCGCTCACGTCATGTATCCCTATACACCCCAGCCTGTCGCCCAGTCGATTCAGCCTGTCACGCAAGTCTGCAATACCGAAGATCGACTCGCGCTGACCATCGCTGGTATGAAAGCCCACCTCAAACGCGCCCGACCGAGTTCCGCCGGCTTCAACGTCGGCGAACAGGTCACCGACGGCAAGCTCCAGGAAGGGATCGTCTCCACTGGCCAGCACCGTGATCGGAACGTCGCCGAACTCGGAGAACAACCGCTCGCCGCAACCAATGACCCGACGGCCCAGATCGGACAACCGAGCCAGCGGGCGATTTGGGGAGAGCACCTCATCCGCACCGACGGAGCCCCAACTGGAAGACGTGAATACGTACGTTCCTCCAACCGAAGCGGGATCGAAGCGCAGCGCAACTGGACGCACGCCAGTGGGGAGCCTGAATCGAGCCAGCCGGCCCTCTCCCTCGCGTGCTGCCACGCAGGCAATCACCCTCTCTTCGGAAAAGGCCTCCCCTTCTGCCCGATAGTAAAGTTTGGACACGGCATGTTGTGCGGCGCTGGTTCGACGATGCTGTTGCACCAGTGTACTGACCAGACCCGAGTCCCGCACGAAGGATCGCACGGCGTCACTGCCGTTGATCATCGGTGCGGGCGACCGGGCATGATGCTGTACGTGACGCGCCATGATCTCCTGCTCGGACGGATTGCCGAGGCGAAAACGGATGTAATCCGCGTCGAACACCTCATCAAAGGGCACCAGGTAGCCAAAGAGGTAGAACATCAGGCGCTTCAGGCGTTCGCGACCGTCAGTGGCGTCGACGATGAAGGCGTAGGAACTGTCGCCGAACGCCTCGACCGGAACGTCAAACAGCAGGGCTTCGAGCCCTACGCTCGAATTGATGGTCAACACGCGTGCACAGCGCTGGACGAATGCCGCGCTGTTCGGCGATGTATCGATCGCCACGGCCTGGTCAGTCAGCTCAAACCGGCTGCCTGGATGCGTTCGCACCAGGATGTCACCGCTTCCCACCTCGTACAACGCCCGTGCCAACAGCGCGGTGTTGTCGAATCCGTTACCGAAACAAAGCAGGTTGGAATCGTCTTCCACCTGGAAGACCACGCCCACGCCGGAGTGCTGCTGACTGCGATCGGGCACCACGTCATGCAGGCACATGCTGCGACGAACTTCCTCCAGCGTGAGATCGTGCGGCAGTTCGTCCTGATCCAGCATGGCATATCGCGCACCAGCTTCCGTCTTTCCATTGACGCCGCAGAAGTCGAAATAGGCCGTGCTGCGATACAGTGGCTCGCGCAGCGGCCCCATTTCGAGGTGGGCTACGCGAATCCCGCAGGCCTGTGCCGCAGCGCTGAGCGAAGGGCAATTCGTCCACGAAAGAATGACCTCGGGCACCACGGGAAGGCTGCGCAGGTGTGCTTCGATCTCCTCCCGAAGCTCGGCGATTTCCTCTTCGAGAAAGGCGCGGAAGAAGGCCAGCGGATTCCCCCCGTAACGTGGCAGCAGCGCGGCCATCAGCCCCTTGTCCATCAGCCGATAACTGTGACGCTCAATGGATTCGGCATCCGGCGTGACATATCCAAGGGCGCGCTGTCGGGCAAGATCCAGCTCGGGGAGCCCTCGCGCCTCAAGCGATGCAGGCGTCTCCAGGTAGTCCGACGACAGCAGAAACGCCATCGGCTCTCCAATCGAATGCACCAGGCGGTAGAACACCCAGAGATAGGGCGCCGGAAGGCCGCGAAACGGGTACGGAGGAAGAAACGCCGCAATCATGTCGGACTCCCGCTGACTGTGATCGGCGCAAACACCACGCCTACCTGTTCGCGCGGCGACCAGAACTTCAGGGAAGTGATGGGACGACGCTGGTCGAGCTCTTCGCGAGTGCCGAGATGCACGCACGAAAGGCCGCAGTGAACCAGATAGTCGCCTGCGCTGATCGGCAGTTTCACGGAGTATTCGAATTCCTGTCGCCCCGGATTGAGCGCCATGGGAAAGCCAGCGCGGACATTATTGTCACCCCAGACGTCACCGCCCTGCGTGCGCGAAATGGAAATGCCCAGCACCACCTCTTCGATCGGTTCGGCGGCCGCGATGGTGAACCGGAAACGAATCTCCTCGCCCGAACGCAAGACCGGGCGCTCTTCCAGGTTACTGCCGTCGGGGCGAAAAATCTGCAGGGACTCGATAATGGCCCGAGCGGAGCCGAACCGCTTTTCGGAGATGTCCGCGTTGAAGACCGCCTTCTGGATAGCGCGCAACTGCTCCACGTCAATGTGCTCGCCGAGCGCTGCACTGTCTGTGCTCAGCGCCTTGGTTCGTGACGCGATCATGCCCTTTTCATACGTCAGGACGGCGGCGAGCACGTCACGCGTGTCCATGGTGATGCGACCGGCATCGACCACGATGCAGCGATCGGCATAGTCGAGGATGTTGCCCGTGGAGTGCGTGACCATCAGGATCGTCACCCCGCGACGACGCAATTCCTCCATGCGCTTGAAACACTTGTACTGGAACCCGATGTCGCCCACCGACAACGCCTCGTCGACAATCAGGATTTCCGGGTCGACACAAGCCTGCACGGCGAATGCCAGACGCACATACATGCCGCTGGAGTACGTCTTGATCGGCTGGTCGATGAATTCGCCAATGCCGGCGAACTCCTCGATTTCCGCGAAGCGTTCGCTCATGTCGTCTCGCGAAAGTCCCAGCAGTTCGCCGTTGAGATACACGTTCTCGCGCCCGGTGAAGTCGGCATTGAATCCGGCGCCCAGTTCCAGCAACGCGGCAATCCGGCCGTGCACCTCGACGTTGCCTCCGGTGGGCGACAACGTTCCACAGATGATCTGCAGCAGCGTGGACTTGCCAGCGCCATTGCGTCCGATGATGCCGACGGTTTCACCCTTGCCCAGGATGAACGAGACGCCGTCCAGCGCGTGAAACTCACGGTAGTAACGACGAGTGGGCAAGCCCAGCAAGCGCTGAAAATAGGGCAGGAAGAACTGCTTCAGGCGATCGCGTGGAGAATCGTAGATTTCGAAGGTCTTCGTTATTCCCTCGACCCGGATCGCAACGTCAGAGGACATCGGCAAAACCCTTCCTGGTTTTCTGGAACCAGACGTAACCCAGCCATGCCAGCAGCATGGAGCCGCCCAGTTGCATGGCATAGTCGTGCCATCGCGGCAGGACCCCACTGATGAGCACGCCGCGAACCTGCTCGATGACTGAAGTCATCGGATTGAGTTCCATGACGAACTGATATTTGGGCGGCAGCGCCGAAACAGGATAAAAGATCGGCGAGAGAAACATCATCGCGGTCACCAGTAGGCCTACGAACTGTGCCACGTCGCGCAGGTAAACCCCCAGCGAGGCCAAAAACCAGCCCAAGCCGATCACCAGGAACATCAGCGGCAGGATTACTATGGGAAAAAGCCATGCAGTGACGGGGGGCAGGCCAAAGAAAATAAAGTAGAAAACAAACCAGACGCCGAAACTGACGAGGCCATGAAACACTGCCGCACCCTGCGAAACCACTGGCAGGATCTCCAACGGGAAAACCACCTTCTTGACGTAATTGACGTTCATCAGGATAAGCGTTGGCGCACGGTTCAGGCATTCGGAAAACACGTTGAACACGAGCAGGCCCGCAAACAACACCATGGCAAACTCGGTTTTCGACCCCGAGCCACCCTGCCAGCGCGCCTGGAAAACGACGCTGAACACGAAGGTGTAGATGAGCAACATCAACAATGGATTGAAGAATGACCACAAGGTGCCGAGCATCGAGCCACGATAACGGCCGATGACCTCGCGACGAATCAGCGATGCGGTGAGGTTCCGGTGCTTGACCAGCGATCTCACCATCGAAGCGGGGGAAATACTGGAATCTTTCATTGGCTACGTGTCAGTGGTGCCGCCAGGCAGCACGCGGAAAAGTCAGGCGCCCAGGGCAACATCGAGCTCACGCCGCAGGTCCTCGATGTTCTCAACGCCCACCGACAGCCGGACCAGCCCGTCGCTGATGCCCAGTCGCTTGCGATTGGCCGCGGGCACCGAAGCGTGGGTCATGATCGCGGGGTGCTCGATCAGGCTTTCGACGCCGCCGAGCGACTCGGCCAGCGCGAACAATTCGCAGCGTTCCAGCATGCGGCGGGCCTTCTTCAGGCCACCCTTCACTTCAATGGTGATGATGCCGCCGAAACCGTCCATCTGGCGCTTCGCCAGCGCGTGCTGCGGGTGACTCTTCAGGCCCGGGTAGATCACCCGCTCGACCGCCGGGTGTTTCTCCAGCCACTTCGCCAGTTCCAGCGCGCCGGCGCAATGCGCCTGCATGCGCAGGTGCAGGGTCTTGAGGCCGCGCATGGCGAGGAAGGCGTCGAACGGGCCGGCCACCGCGCCGACCGAGTTCTGCAGGAAACCCATCTGCGTCGCAAGCTCCTTGCTACCGGCAACCACGATGCCGCCGACCATGTCGGAATGGCCGTTGAGGTATTTGGTGGCGGAATGCAGCACCAGGTCCGCGCCGTATTCCAGCGGGCGCTGCACCATCGGCGAGCAGAACGTGTTGTCGACCACCAGGATCAGGCCATGCTTCTTCGCGAACGCGGCAACCTTGCCCAGGTCGACCAGCTTGAGCATCGGATTGGTTGGCGTCTCGGCCCAGATCATGCGCGTGTTCGGTTTCAGCGCCGCCTTCATCGCCGCGGTGTCGTTCAGATCGACGAAGCTGAAATCCAGCCCGGCCGAACGCCGACGCACCTTCTCGAACAGGCGGTAAGTGCCGCCGTAGAGATCGTCCATCGCGATCACGTGGCTGCCCGAATCGAGCAGGTCCAGCACCGTTGCCGCGGCGGCCAGCCCGGAAGCGAAGGCGAAGCCGGCCACGCCGCCTTCCAGATCCGCCACGCAACGCTCGTAGGCCATCCGCGTCGGATTCTGCGTGCGCGAATATTCGTAGCCCTTGTGCACACCCGGGCTCTGCTGCACGTAGGTCGAGGTGGCGTAGATCGGCGTCATGATCGCGCCAGTGCCGGGATCCGGATGCTGGCCTGCATGAATCGCCCGGGTACCCAATCCGTGAGTGGCGTTGGCTTTCTTGGTCATGGCAGGCGTCCTGAAAAGTGCGGCTCCGGCCAGATGGCCGAGCGGTGAGAATTAGCCTGCCATCATACCTGTGAACAGCAGCCTTTTGCCTTAACGCTACCGGCGCAGCACGACCTGATCCGCCGCAGAACCGCCATTCCGGCTGGATTCAGCGGTTCAGCGTGGCACAATGCGCGTTTATTCGAACCGCATTCGGGATCCCATGAAAACTCTGCTCGTCACCGGCGGCGCTGGCTTCATCGGTGCCAATTTCGTGTTGCAGGCGGTGGCCGATGACCTGCGCGTCATCAACCTGGACAAGCTCACCTACGCCGGCAACCCCGACACGCTTGCTTCGCTGGAAGGCAACCCGCGGCATCTGTTCGTGCAGGGCGACATCGGTGATCGCGAGCTGGTGGCGAAGCTGCTGGCCGGGCACCGGCCCGACGCCATCGTCAATTTCGCCGCCGAATCGCATGTGGATCGCTCGATCGACGGTCCGGCCGAGTTCGTGCAGACCAATGTGGTGGGCACGCTGGGCCTGCTCGAATGCGCCCGCGACTACTGGCGCGGCCTCGACGGCGCCGCCCGCGACGGCTTCCGCTTCCTGCACGTGTCGACCGACGAGGTCTACGGCTCGCTGGGTGCCGAGGGCAAGTTCACCGAGACCACGCCGTACGCGCCGAACTCGCCGTACTCCGCGTCCAAGGCCGCCTCCGACCACCTGGTGCGGGCGTTCCACCACACCTACGGCCTGCCGGTGCTGACCACCAACTGCTCGAACAATTACGGTCCGTACCAGTTCCCCGAGAAGCTGATCCCGCTGGTGATCCAGAAGGCGCTGGCCGGCGAGCCGCTGCCGGTCTACGGCGACGGGAAGAACATCCGCGACTGGCTGTTCGTCGGCGATCACTGCAGCGCGATCCGTCGCGTGCTGGACGCCGGTCGCGTGGGCGAGACCTACAACGTAGGCGGCAATGCCGAGCGCGAGAACATCACCGTGGTGAAGACCATCTGCGCCCTGCTCGATGCGCGCCAGCCGCTGGCGGACGGGCGCCCCCGCGAATCGCTGATCACCTACGTCAAGGATCGCCCCGGCCACGATCGCCGCTATGCGATTGACTCGGGCAAGTTGCAGGACGAACTGGGCTGGCGGCCGACCCACACCTTCGAGAGCGGCATCGCACAGACAGTCGACTGGTATCTCGCCAACCAGTCGTGGAGCCAGCGCGTGCTGGACGGCAGTTATCGCATGGAGCGCCTCGGCTCATGAGCACCACACGGAAGGGCATCATTCTCGCCGGCGGTTCCGGCACCCGGCTGCACCCGATCACCCGCGCGATCAGCAAGCAGCTGCTGCCGGTATACGACAAGCCGATGATCTACTACCCACTGGCCACGCTGATGCTGGCCGGCATCCGCGAGGTCCTGATCATCAACACACCGCACGAGCAGGCGATGTTCCAGCGCCTGCTGGGCGACGGCTCGCAGTGGGGCCTGGACATCCGCTACGCGGTGCAGCCGTCGCCGGACGGGCTGGCCCAGGCGTTCACCATCGGTCGTGATTTCGTCGACGGCAAGTCGAGTTGCCTGGTGCTGGGCGACAATATCTTCTACGGTCATGGCTTCACAGAGCGCCTGAAGCGTGCGGCCGCGCGCGAGCACGGCGCCACCGTGTTCGGCTACTGGGTGAGGGATCCGGAACGCTACGGCGTCGCCGAATTCGACGCGAATGGCAAGGTGGTCGGCTTGGAAGAGAAGCCCGCACAGCCGAAGTCGCACTACGCGGTCACCGGTCTGTATTTCTATGATGCGCGCGTGTGCGATTACGCTGCCGCACTGAAGCCTTCGCCGCGCGGCGAGCTGGAGATCACTGATCTCAATCGCTGCTACCTCAACGACAATTCGCTCCATCTGGAGCAACTCGGTCGCGGCTTCGCCTGGCTGGACACCGGCACCCACGAGTCGCTGATGGAAGCGGGCAACTACATCGAGACGATCGAGAACCGGCAGGGCCTCAAGGTGTGCTGCCCGGAAGAAATCGCCTACCTCAACGGCTGGATAGACGCCGAGCAGTTGCTGGCGCTGGCCGCACCGCTGGCCAAGACCGGCTATGGACAGTACCTGCAACAGCTGACACAACAGGGCTTGGCGCGATGAAGGTCATTGAAACGGCACTACCCGGTGCGCTGGTACTCGAACCACAGGTGTTCGGCGATGCCCGCGGCTTCTTCTACGAAAGCTACAACGAAGCGAAGTACCGCGCGGCCGGCGTCGACCACCGCTTCGTGCAATCCAACGTCTCGCGCTCGGCCCGCGGCGTGCTGCGCGGCCTGCACTACCAGTGGCCGAATCCGCAGGGCAAGCTGGTCAGCGTGCTCGAGGGCGAGGTCTACGACGTGGCGGTGGACATCCGCCGCGGCTCGCCCACGTTCGGACAATCGGTCGGCGTGATGCTCACCGCCGACAACCACCGCCACTTCTGGATACCGGAAGGTTTCGCGCACGGCTTCTGCGTGGTCTCCGACTTCGCCACCTTCACCTATCAGTGCACCGCGCTGTACGACCCGAAGGCCGACGCCGGCATCCGCTGGAACGATGCGGCGCTGGCCATCGACTGGCCGGTCAGCGCGCCCTTGCTGTCGGACAAGGATGGCAAGACGCCGCTGCTTGCCGATGTGCCGCCGGAGCGGTTGCCGGTCTACGTGTCATGAAGATTCTGCTGCTCGGCGCCAACGGCCAGTTGGGCCGTACGTTCCTCGATCAAGGCGGTTTGGCCGCGCGCGGCGAGCTGGCCGCGGCATGCCGTGATGGCGTGTTGACGACCGGCGGCCTCGGCAAGATCGCCGACCTGTCGGACCCCGTATCGCTCCCCGCCGTGCTCGACCGCCTGCGCCCTGACGTCATCGTCAACGCCGCCGCCTATACCGCGGTCGATCGCGCCGAGCAGGAAGAGGCGCTGGCCACACGCGTCAACGGCGAAGCGGTCGGCACGCTGGGTCGCTGGGCGGCGGCGCACGGTGCGCTGGTGATCCACTATTCCACCGACTACGTGTTCGACGGCCACCAGTCGCAACCCTACGCCGTCGACGCGCCAACCGGTCCGCTCGGCGCCTACGGCCGCAGCAAGCTGGCGGGCGAAGGAGCGTTGCGCGACAGCGGTGCCGACCATTTCATCTTCCGCACCGCGTGGGTCTACGCGGCGCACGGGCACAATTTCCTGCGCACCATGCTGCGCCTCGGAGCCGAGCGCGACGAGCTGCGCGTGGTTGCCGACCAGCACGGCGCACCGACCGATACCGGGCTGATCGTCGACGGCACGCTCGCCGCGCTGGATCGCTGGATGACGTCGGATCGCGCGGCACGTGAATCGCTCATCGGCACGCATCATCTGGTCGCCAGCGGCGCGACGACATGGCACGGTTTCGCCAGTGCAATCTTCGACGCAGCGCAAGTACGCGGGCTGCTTCCAAATCCGCCGCGCGTAGTGGCGATCGCCACCACCGACTACCCGACGCCGGCGGTGCGTCCGGCGTGGTCGTTGCTGGACAACACCGATTTTCAGCGGCGGTTTGCCTCGCCGCTGCCAGACTGGCGCGACGGCATGCTCCGGGTGATGGATCAGCTCGGCAGCAAGTTCGACGGTCCCCGGTCGCCGTAATCCGATTGCTGTCGCGCGTTGTCGCGTAGGGCGGACATTGTCCGCCGCTTTCGCGCCGGCCCGCGAAGGCCTGCCGGCGGGCAGTGTTCGCCCTACGCGGCGGGAACGTTGCGGCATAATGAGCAATCCGCACAGCTCTCCCTGCGTAGGAGCGCATCCTGTGCGCGACGCTTTTCGTGACGTGATGAAGATACATCGCGCACAGGGTGCGCTCCTACACGTAACATCCGGCCAGGAACGTCGAACTCATGTTGATTCCCCTGATCCTCAGCGGCGGCAGCGGCACCCGGTTGTGGCCGGTATCGCGGAAGAACCTGCCCAAGCAGTTCCTCGAACTGGCCGGCAAGGGCACGTTGTTCCAGCAGACCGTCGCGCGCACCCGCGCGCTGCCGGAGGTGGCCGCGCCGATCGTGGTGGCCAGCGAGGATCACCGCTTTCTCGCCGCCGACCAGTTGCTGGAAGCAGGCATCGAAGGCGCCACGATCATGCTGGAACCGCTGGCACGAAACACCGCGCCGGCGATCGCGCTGGGCGCGCTGCAGGCACTGCAGCACGATCCCGACGCATTGCTGCTGGTGCTGCCGGCCGATCACCTGATCGGCGACACCGCCGCATTCACCGCGGCGGTGGCGCAGGCAATGCCATTGGCGAAGGACGGCTGGCTGGCCACGTTCGGCATCCGCCCGGATCGCCCGGAGACCGGCTTCGGCTACATCCGCCGTGCCGAGGCGATCGACGGGCATGGTTTCCGCGTCGGGCAGTTCGTCGAAAAGCCCAGTCTCGCCAAGGCCGAGTCCTACCTCGCCGACGGCGGCTACGACTGGAACTCGGGCATGTTCCTGTTCAGGGCGTCACGCTATCTGGAGGAGCTGGCCGCACACGCGCCGGCGATGCTGGAGGCCGTGCGCGCAGCACATGCCAAGGCCACGGCCGATCTCGACTTCGTGCGCATCGATCGCGACGCGTTCGCACAGGTGCCGGACAATTCGATCGACTACGCGGTGATGGAAAAGACCGCGCGCGCCGCGGTGGTACCGGTCAGCTGCGGATGGAGCGACATCGGCTCGTGGTCGGCGCTGTGGCTCACCGGCGACAAGGACGCCGCGGGCAACCTGCGCGAGGGCGACACGCTGACCGTGGACACGCGCAACTCGCTGCTCCGCTCGCACGATCGCCACTTGCTTGCCACCGTCGGTGTCGACGACCTGATCGTGGTGACCACGCCGGACGCCACCCTGGTGGCGCACCGTGACGCCGCACAGGACGTGAAGAAGATCGTCGAACAGCTCAAGGCCGCCGGCCGCAGCGAGCATTCGCTGCATCGCGTGGTGCATCGCCCGTGGGGCAATTACGACTCGCTGGAGGCGGGCGAGCGCTTCCAGGTCAAGCGCATCCAGGTCAAGCCCGGCGCCTCGCTGAGCCTGCAGAAGCATCATCACCGCGCCGAACACTGGATCGTGGTCTCCGGCACCGCCGAGGTCACCTGCGACGACAAGCTATTCCTGCTCGGCGAGAACCAGAGCACCTACATCCCGCTGGGCAGCAAGCACCGCCTGCGCAACCCCGGCAAGCTGCCGCTGGAGCTGATCGAGGTCCAGTCCGGCAGCTACCTGGGCGAAGACGACATCGTGCGCTATGACGACGTTTACGGCCGGGCGTGAGGGCACTCAATAGTTCTGCAGGAGCGCACCTTGTGCGCGATGCCCTTGCGCATGTGACGAAGAGCATCGCGCACAAGGTGCGCTCCTACATCTCTGCGACGTGGAAGTGCCGCCTGAAGGGGACGCCGGCGGCGACGGGTTCTTCCAGTTCGCGCGCGTAGCGGTGGCCGGCGTAGACCGCATGGGCGATCAGGCCGGGGGCCTCGGCGTCGCCGATGCAGCGCAGCGAGTGCAGCCCGGCGGCGGGCCATTCCGCTTCGCGTTCCAGCAGTTGCTGGTACAGCGCATCGTCCGGCAGGCGGGCGGTCACGGTGACGATGGCGTCGCAGGCCAGGTCGCGGCACTGGTGGTCCCACACGTTTTCGACGCTGAGCGTGCAGCCGGCGTAGCCGACGATGTCGTGCGACACGATCGCCTCGATGCCGAGTTTGGCCATCCGTTTGCGGATATGCCGGTAGTCCAGCGTGTGCTGGCTCCACGGCGCGACGCTGTCTTCCGGCGTCAGATACGTCACCTCGCAACCGCGCAGGCGCAAGGTTTCGGCGGCGATGCCCGCGTAGTAGAAACCGTCGTCGTCGAACACCACCACACGGCCCTCGGGCAGACGGCCGTCCATCAGGTCGTCCGGCGTGAACACGCGCGGGTTGTCGGAGAAGCCGTCGATGGCTGCGCCGTGGCTGCGGCCGTAGCCGTCGCGGCGCCAGTGGCAGCCGGTGGCCAGCACCACGTGGTCGGCACCGAAGTCGAGCACGTCTTGCGCGGTGAGCGGCGAATCGAGATAGACGGCCACATTCGCCAGCTTGCGGATCTGGCCGACGCGCCAGTCGCGCACGCGCGCCCATTCGGCCAGGCCCGGCATGCGCGATTCGCGGGTGACGCGGCCGCCGAGTTCCTTGCGCGCCTCGGCCAGGCTCACCTCGTAGCCGCGCTGGCCCAGCGCACGCGCCGCTTCCAGCCCGGCAGGGCCGGCGCCGACCACCAGCACGCGCGCCGCCGAGCGTTTCGGCGCGATGCGTTCCGGGTGCCAGTCCTTGCGCCACTCCTCACCCATGGTCGGATTCTGCGTGCAGCGGATCGGCGAGATGGTCATGTCGCCGGAGACGCAGATGTTGCAGCCGATGCATTCGCGGATATCGTCGACGCGACCTTCCTCGATCTTGCGCGGCAGGAACGGGTCGGCGATCGACGGGCGCGCGCAGCCGATCAGGTCCAGCACGCCGCGCTTGAGTTGCGACACCATGGTGTCGGGGGAGGTGAAGC
Organism: Rhodanobacter sp. 67-28; assembly: GCA_001898415.1. Classification (GTDB taxonomy): domain Bacteria; phylum Pseudomonadota; class Gammaproteobacteria; order Xanthomonadales; family Rhodanobacteraceae; genus Rhodanobacter. The sequence goes on from MKTU01000037.1 coordinate 43,403, forward strand.
GGCCCACGCCCACCACCGGCTTGCTGGTGGTTTGCTTGACGAAGTCGATGAACGGCTCCTGCGCGCCCTCCGCGGCAAAGCGCGAGGGCACCGAGTCGTTGTACCAGGCGGCAAGGTTCACGTCCCACAGGTCGGGCAGCTCGGCCAGCATGGCGACGATCTCCTTCGCCTCGGCCAGTTCGACGCCGCCCGGCCCCAGCAGTTCCTCGGTGGCGAAGCGCAGCGCCACGGCACAGGTGTCGCCGACCGCTTCCTTCGTATCCACCAGCACTTCGCGCAGCAGCCGTACGCGGTTCTCCAGCGAGCCACCGTATGCGTCGCTGCGCTGGTTGCGCCGGCGCTGCAGGAAGTGCATCGCCAGCGACAGGTCGTGCGCGGCGTAGACGTAGATGATGTCCATGCCCGCGCGCTTGCCGCGGATCGCCGCCTCGCGATGCCAGCGGCGGTACTCGCGGATGTCGTGTTGCGTCATCGCCCGCGCCTGGTGCGGGTAGCCGTACTTGGTCGGCTGGTGCGACGGCGCGATCAGCACCTCGCGCGAATAGAGGTTGGAGGCGGTGGGTCCGTTGTGGGTGAGTTCCAGCGCGGCCAGCGCGCCGTGCGCATGCACCTTGTCGCACATCAGCGCCAGCGCGGGGATGTCGCGGTCGTCCCACAGCCGCGCCTCGACGTACGGGGTGAGATCGCCGCTGGGGTGGATCTCGCACTCCTCGGTGGAGACCACCGCCCAGCCGCCCTCGGCCTTCACCTCGCGCATCGCCGCATGCGCCAGCGGCATCGCGTGGCCCATGCCGTTGCAATGCGGCACCTGGAAGAAGCGGTTCTTCGCGGTCACCGGACCGATCTTGAGCGGGGTGAACAGGAGGTCGTAACGCGGGTCGCGCATGGGTTCAGGCCTTGGTCGCCGCGGTCGCGCCACGACGTCGCATGAAGAAATACAGGGGCAACCCGGCCGCGATCAGGCCAAGGGCGTAGACGAACGGCGCCCCGCCGATGCCGATGAAGGCATAGACCACGTACAGCGTGGCAATCACGGCGACCAGCAGCACGCCACGCCCGCGGCACGGCGCGGCACCACGCCGCCACAAAACCGCGAGCGCCAGCGCGCAGGCCAGGTACAGCGGCAGGTTCGCTGCGGTCACCAGCAGCGTGATGAAGGTGAACGCGGCCACCAGCGAACTGCTGTAGCTCATCCACACCATCACGGAGGCAAGCACGCCGGTGACCACCAGCGCGGTCGTCGGCGCACCGTGCCGGTTGCCGCGCATGAGCAGCGACGGCAGCACGCCGTTGGCAGCCATGGTGCGGGTCAGCTGGCCGGCCAGCAGGGTCCATCCGTTCAGCGCGCCGAGCCCGCTGACCACCACGAACAGTGCCAGCCAGCGGCCGGAGCCGGCCGCGCCGAACTGTTCCATCAACAACGCGAACGGCGCGCCGGCGCTGGCCAGCACGTCCTGCCGGATCAGCAGCAGCGGCACCGCGCAGACCACCAGGTAGATTGCCGCGACCACCACCGCGCCGGCCATCGTCGCGCGCGGAATCGTGCGACCGGGGTCGTCGACGCGCTCGGCCGGAATGCTGGCCGATTCGATGCCGAGCATCGCGAACAGCGCGATGGTGGAGGCCGCCATCACGCCGCCGAAGCTCACCGGCGTGGTCGGCGGATGCGCCACGTAGCTGCCCGGCGAGCTGAGCAGCACCCAGCCGCCGAGCGCGGCGATCGCCAGCATCGGCAGCAATTTCAGCGCCGTGGTGACGATCTGCACCACGCCGCCGGTGCGCACGCCGAGCAGGTTGACCAGCACGAACAGCCACACCAGCGCCAGTGCGAACGCCATCGACGGCACCTCCGCGAGGCCGGGCACCACCACGGTGAGGTAGCCGACCACGCCGGTGGCCAGCGCGGCATTGGTCAGCCACAGCGAAACCCAGTAGGCCCACATCGCCATGTAGGCTGGCAGGTCCCCGAGCGTCTCGCGCACGTAGCCGTAGGGACCGTCCGCGCCCGGCAGCGCCGCGGAAAGGTGCGCGAACACTCGCGCCAGGGTGAGACAACCGAGCAGGGTGATGCCCCAGCCGATCAGCGCGTTGAACCCGTACGGCGCCAGCGAGGACGGCAGCAGGAAGATGCCCATGCCGATCACGTTGCCGACCACCAGCGCGGTACAGGTCCAGAAGCCGATCCGCTGGCGATCGTGCATGGCGGCTAGCTGCTCCATCCCGCCACCGCCACGGCCGGCGCGCTCATGCCGACTCGCCGGCCGGTCCCGCGTATGCCGCGCGCAACAGGTTCTGGAAATGCCACACGCCGCTCTCGCGCTTCGGGTTGAGCCGGCCCGGACGGTAGGCGCCGGAAGCCAGCCCGCGCTGCACCGCTTCGCAGATGCCGATGTCCTCGTTCTGCACCTCGTCGCTGAAGCTGCGGTCGGCCTCCATGCGCGCCTGCGCCGCGGCGTCCTGCGCGTAGTAGTAGTCGAACACGATGCGGCAGCGATCCGGACCCAGCGGCAGGATGCGGTTGGTCTGCAGCCGGCCGGGCATGATGTTGAGCATCACGTTGGGGTAGACGAAGTAATAGAACGCCTCGCCGTCGCCGTAGATGTCGGTGCTGTTGCGCAATGGCGAGGACTGCAGCGAGTGCCACGCGAACAGCTCGGTGTCGTAGGCGCGATAGTCCAGCACCTTCGACAGGCCCGGATGCACGTGCGGCAGGTGGTAACCCTCGAGGAAGTTGTCGACATAGACCTTCCAGTTGCAGTCGATGTCGTAGGTGTCGCGGCGCAGGTAGCGCATCGCCGCCAGGTCGATCGGCGCGATGCGCTCGGCGATGCCGCCATAGACCTGCTCGAACGGCGGCACCTCCTCGTCCAGCGCGACGAACACCAGCCCCTGCCACTCGTGCACGCGGTACGGCGGCAGGCGGATGTCCTCCACGCGGAAATCGGCGGCGCCCTGCATTTCCGGCGCGCTGCGCAGCTGGCCGTCGAGGGTGTAGGTCCAGCCGTGGTACTTGCAGTGCAGCGCCCGCGCGCCCTTGCCGTCGCACAGCGCCAGCGGACCGGCGCGGTGGCGGCAGACATTGGGGAAGGCACGCAGCACGCCGTCCTCGCCGCGCACCAACAGCAACGGCACGCCGGCGACCTGTTCGACCGCGTGGTCACCGGGCCCGGCCAGCTGCCCCTGCTGCGCGACCAGTTGCCAGCTGCGCGCGAACACCGCGCGCTGCTCCATCGCCAGCATCGCCTCCCCCGCGTAGTAGCGCGCGGGCAAGGCGTGCGCGCGGTCGAGCGGTTCAGCGACGGTGTCGGTGTGCATGGATTGCTGTCCCCGGTTGGATGGCCGCAAACAACCCGGCCGGCGCCGCCCGCCCGTCCCGGCAGGGGCGCCCCGCTGAGCCTAGCGCTTGTGCCGAACCGGCGGCAACCGCACTGACGCCCGGCCGGCCGGTACGATCCGGCACCCCTATCTACCGGCCGGATTCGGTTGTAGATTGCGGTGAAACCTGCGAGAAGCCGCTGCCGTCCATGCCAGGCGCCGTACTGCTGTCGCCACTTCGCCCCATCGCACCGCGTGGGCCGTTTTCGTCGCCGCGACGAGGCGACGCATGATCGCGGCGTCGGCCAGCGGCACGCTGGAACAGGCGCTGGCGCACGCGGAGCGGCTGCTGCAACGCGACCCCGCGCTGGCAGTGGAGCAGTTGGAGGAGATCCTGCAAGTGGCCGGCGCGCATCCGTTGGCGCTGCAACTGCTGGCAGCCGCGCACTTGCGCCAGGGCGATGCCCAGGCCGCGCTCGACATCCTGCTTCCGCTGGCGCCGTCGCAACCGACATGGGCGGCGCTGCAGCTCGACCTGGGCGTGGTGCTGGGCCGGCTCGGCCGCGGCGAGGAGGCGATCGCCGCGCTGCGCCGCGCGGTCGCCCTGAAACCCGACCTGCCGCAAGCCTGGCGCGAACTCGGCGACCACCTGATGGCAGCCGGCGAGCAGGACGCGGCCGACGCCGCCTACGCCCGGCACGTGCTGCATTCCACCCACGACCCGCGCCTGATGGGCGCCGCTGTGGCGCTCGCCGAAGGCCGCATCCCGCAGGCCGAGGCGCTGCTGCGCGAGCATCTCAAACAGGCGCCCACCGACGTCGCGGCGATCCGCATGTTCGCCGAAGTCGCCGCCCGCGTGGGCCGCAACGAGGATGCGCTGAACCTGCTCGCACGCTGCCTCGAACTGGCCCCCGGTTTCGACGCCGCACGTCAGCACTACGCCATGGTCCTGCATCGCAGCAACCAGCCCGAGCAGGCGCTGGCGCAGATCGAACACCTGCTGGCGAACGACCCGCAGCACCCGGCCTACCGCAACCTCAAGGCGGTGGTGTTGTGCCGCATCGGCGATTACGAGCCGGCCATTGCGATCTACGCCGACCTGGTGCAGCGCTACCCCGACAACCCGCGCCTGTGGATGAGCTACGGCCACGCGCTGAAGACCGCCGGCTTCGGCGACCGCGCGATCGCCGCCTACCGGCACAGCGTGGAACGCCTGCCCTCCTTCGGCGAAGTCTGGTGGAGCCTGGCCAACCTCAAGACCTTCCGCTTCAGCGCGGCCGACCTCGCCACCATGAGCGATCAGCTGGCACGCGCCGACCTGTCGGACGAGGATCGCCTGCACCTGGAGTTCGCCATGGGCAAGGCGCGCGAGGACGCCGACGCCTGCGCGGATTCCTTCGCCCACTACGCGCGCGGCAACGCGATCCGCCGCGCGCAACTGCACTACAGCGCGGACGAGACCAGCGCACGGGTGACCCGCGCCTGCGCGCACTACACCGGCGAGTTCTTTGCCACGCGCGCGGGCATGGGTTGCCCGGCGCGCGATCCGATCTTCGTGGTCGGGCTGCCGCGCGCCGGCTCCACCCTGATCGAGCAGATCCTGTCCAGCCACAGCCAGGTCGAAGGCACGATGGAGCTGCCCGAAGTCGCCTCGATCTCCCGCAGCCTGCGCCGGCAGGGCGAGGGCGACAGCGCGACGCCCTACCACGATGCGCTGGCCGCGCTCGACGCCGACGCGCTGCGCGCGCTCGGCGAGCACTACCTCGCGCACACCCGCATCCAGCGCAAGACCGCGGCACCGCTGTTCATCGACAAGATGCCGAACAACTTCATGCACGTCGGCCTGATCCACCTCATGCTGCCGAATGCAAAGATCATCGACGCGCGCCGGCATCCGCTGGCGTGCTGCTTCTCGGCGTTCAAGCAGCACTTCGCGCGCGGGCAGAGTTTCAGCTACGACCTCGAGGATGTCGGGCGCTACTACCGCGACTATGTCCGCCTGATGGCGCACTTCGACACGGTGCTGCCCGGGCGCATCCACCGCGTGTTCTACGAGCGCATGGTGGCGGACACCGAGGGCGAGGTTCGCCGCCTGCTCGATTATTGCGGCCTGCCGTTCGAGGACGCGTGCCTGCGCTTCTTCGAGAACCCGCGGCCGGTGCACACCGCCAGTTCGGAGCAGGTGCGCCGACCGATCTATCGCGAAGGCGTGGACCACTGGCGCCGGTTTGCGCCGTGGCTGGGGCCGCTGGAACGCGCTCTCGGGCCGGTGCTGCACAGCTATCCCGAGGTGCCAGGGTTCATCTGAAAGGTTGGGGGTTTGGTTGGTTTGCCGTTCACCGGACAAGGGGAGATCGCATGCACACAAGCAGGTCCAGACAGGTCATGAACGCCCGGCGGGCAACGTTGATCCGGTTGCCGCTGGCAGCCGCCATCTGCCTCGCCATGGCGGCACCCGCCGTGGCGCAGGACACCGGGCAGTCCACGCCGCCCGACACCACGTCATCGACAAAACAGAAAACCACCACGCTCGGCGTGGTCACGGTGACCGCGCAGAAGCGCACGGAGAACCTGCAGAAGGTGCCGATCAGCATGGACGTGCTGGCCACCGACCAGCTCGAAGCGCTGCACGTGAAGAGCTTCGACGACTACGTGAAGTACCTGCCCAGCGTGACGTTCCAGCAGGGCGGCGGCGGCATCGCCACCGGCCCCGGTTTCGTCTCGATCTACATGCGCGGCGTGACCAGCGGCGGCAACACCAACCACTCCGGCTCGCAGCCGAGCGTGGGCGTGTACCTCGACGACCAGCCGGTGACGACGATCCAGGGTCCGCTCGACATCCACATGTACGACATCGCCCGCATCGAGGTGCTGGCCGGCCCGCAGGGCACGCTGTACGGCGCCAGCGCCGAGGCCGGCGCCTTGCGCATCATCACCAACAAGCCCGACCCCAGCGGTTACGCGGCCGGCTACAGCCTGGGCGTGGACACGCTCGCGCACGGCGGCATCGGCTACACGGCCGAGGGCATGCTCAACCTGCCGATCAACTCGAAGGCCGCGATCCGCCTGGTCGGCTGGCGCGAGCACGACGCCGGCTACATCGACAACAAGGCCGGCTCGCGCACCTTCCCCACCTCGGGCATCACCATCAGCAACGCGCCCGACTGCACGGCGAGCGGAACCTCGCCCTCGTCGGCGTTCCAGTGCGTCGGCCATGCCAAGGACAATTACAACGACGCCAACATCACCGGCGCGCGCGCCGCGCTGAAGGTCGACCTCGACGACAACTGGTCGATCACGCCGATGCTGATGGGGCAGCAGACCATCTCGCACGGCAACTTCGCCAGCGACCCGGCGGTGGGCGACCTGGCGGTCACGCACTTCTACCCCGAGCGCGTCAACGACCGCTGGTGGCAGGGTGCGCTGACCGTGCAGGGCAAGATCGGCAACTTCGACCTGACCTATGCCTACGCGCACCTCAAGCGCAACCAGGAGGAACAGACCGACTACAGCGACTACGGCTTCTGGTACGACGCGCTGTACGGCTCCGGCGCGTCCTTCTATGACAACAACGGCGCGCTGGTCAATCCTTCGCAGCACATCAGCGACCGCGACGGCTACACCAACAGCAGCCACGAGCTGCGCTTGGTCTCGCCGGCGGACGATCGCCTGCGCCTGGTCGCCGGCGCCTTCTGGCAGAAGCAGAAGCACGACATCCTGCAGAACTACCAGGTCGACGGCCTGGCCGACGCGATCTCCGTCACCGGCTGGAACGACACCATCTGGCTGACCCGGCAGATGCGTTACGACCGCGACGAGGCGCTGTTCGGCGAACTGTCGTGGGATTTCATCCCCGACGTGCTCACCGGCACCGTCGGCGAACGCTACTACCGCACCAGCAACCAGCTGTACGGCTACTTCGGCTACGGCGCGGGCTTCTCCTCCAGCCAGGGCGAGGCCGCCTGCGTGTCGCCCGAGCCGTTCATGGGCGCGCCGTGCCTGGACTTCGACAAGCGGGTGAAGGAGAGCGGCAACCTCACCAAGTTCAACCTGACCTGGAACATCAGCGACACCAAGATGATCTACGCCACCCGCTCGGAAGGCTTCCGCCCCGGCGGCGTCAACCGGCGCGGCACCCTGCTGCCGTACCACGCCGACTTCCTGATCAACCAGGAGCTGGGCTGGAAGACCTCGTGGCTGGACAACCGGGTGTCCTTCAACGGTGCGGTGTTCCGCGAAACCTGGAACGATTTCCAGTTCCCGATCCTGGGCGCGAACGGCCTCACCGAAATCAAGAACGCCAACTCCGCCCGCATCGACGGCCTCGAGTCGCAACTGAACTGGCAGGCCACCTACAACCTGCAGCTGACCGCCGGCTGGGCGCTGTACCGCGCGCGGCTCACCGCCAACTATTGCGGCTTCACCGACGCCAGCGGACGCCCGATCACCGACTGCCCGCCCGGCTCGCTCAATCCGCAGGACGGCAGCGTGGTGTCCGGGCCACTGGCGCCCAAGGGCACCCAGCTGCCGATCACGCCGAAGTTCAAGGGCAACCTGATCGCGCACTACAGCTTCACCCTCGGTGACAGCGATGCGTTCGTGCAGGCGGCGCTGGTCCACGTCGGCAAGCGCACGACCGACCTTCGCCTGAGCGAGCGCGCGCTGCTCGGCGACTTGCCCGCGTACAACACGCTGGACCTGTCCGCCGGCGTGCAGAAAGGCAGCTGGTCGGCCGACGTCTACATCAACAACGCCTTCGACAAGCGCGCCGCGCAATACAAGTACACCGAGTGCGGCGTCGACGTCTGCGGCGCGCACGGCGTGGTGGCGCAGTACCCGAACGGTCAGGTCTACACCGGCTACAGCCTGCCGCGCACCATCGGCATCCGCTTCAAGCAGGACTTCTAGCCGTCCGCGACACGCCGCTGCCTGCTCATGCGGGCAGCGGCCATGCCGTCGCGCGTGATGTGACGCAGCGTCGAATCCGTCGATCCGCGAGCGCGCTAAAGTGGCGCTGACGACATCGTTCCCCTGCCTGCGCCGCGCGCGCGAGGATCTTGCCGGGCGATGGTCCACGCGATGAGGCTTTCCCATGGTTCGTATCCGCTGCCCGTGGTTTTTCTCCCTGCCCCTGCTGCTGGCCTGCGCCGGCAGCGCCCCCGCCGCCGATACCGGCCCCTCGCCAGCGCACCAGGCGCCGGTCGCCGACGCCCCGCCCGGCCCGACCCATTACCGGGACTGGCCGTCGATACGCGGCCCGTCGGGTGCCGACCCGGCGCTGGAGCAGCGCGTGCGCGCGATCGTGGCCGGCATGACGCTGGCGCAGAAGATCGGCCAGATGACCCAGGCCGAGATCAAGTCGATCACGCCGGTGCAGGTGAAGCAGTACTACATCGGCTCGGTGCTCAACGGTGGCGGCTCCTGGCCGGGGAAGAACAAGCACGCCGGCATCGGCGACTGGCTCGCCCTGGCCGACCGTTACCGCGACGCCTCGATGGCTACCGATGCGAAGGTGCAGATCCCGGTGATCTGGGGCACCGACGCGGTGCATGGCGACAACAACGTGTTCGGCGCCACCCTGTTCCCGCACAACATCGGCCTGGGCGCGGCGCACGACCCGGCGCTGGTCGAGGCGATCGGCCGGGCCACCGCCAGGGCGGTGCGCGCCACCGGCATCGACTGGGCCTTTGCGCCGACCCTGGCGGTGGCGCAGAACGTGCGCTGGGGCCGCACCTACGAGAGCTTTTCCAGCGAGGCGCCGCTGGTGCGCGAGTACGCGCGCGCCTATGTCACCGGGCTGCAGGGCGACTTCGACGATCACCACGTGATGGCCACCGCCAAGCACTTCATCGGCGACGGCGCCACCTGGAACGGCGTCGACGAGGGCCAGGCCCGGGTCAGCCGGCAGGACATGATCAACGTGCACGGCGCCGGCTACTTCGGCGCGCTGCGCGCCGGCGTGCTCAGCGTGATGGCGTCCTACAACAGCTGGGACGACGTGGCCGACGGGATCGACTACGGCAAGATGTCCGGCGCCCGCGCGCTGCTCACCGGCGTGCTCAAGGAGAAGATGGGCTTCGACGGCTTCGTGGTATCCGACTGGAACGCGATCGGCCAGCTGCCCGGCTGCAACAACGCCAGCTGCGCGCAGGCGATCAACGCCGGCATCGACATGGTGATGGTGCCCGACGACTGGCAGGCCTTCATCGCCAACACCACCCGGCAGGTCGAGGACGGCCAGATCCCGATCAGCCGCATCGACGACGCGGTCAGCCGGATCGTGCGCGCCAAGCTGCGCATGGGCCTGTTCGGCAAGCGGCCCTCGCAGCGCCAAGGCGCCGGCGACGCCACCGCCCTGCAGCATCGCGAGCTGGCGCGCCGCGCGGTACGCGAGTCGCTGGTGCTGCTGAAGAACAACCATCGCGCGCTGCCGCTGCGGGCCGGCGCGAAGATCCTGGTGGTCGGCAAGAGCGCCGACAGCCTGCCGAATCAGGCCGGCGGCTGGTCGCTGAGCTGGCAAGGCAACGACAACGGCAACGCCGACTTCCCGCACGGCGAGACGATCCTGGCCGGCATCCGCGCCGCCGACGGCGCCGCGAACGTCAGCTACAGCCCGACCGCCGCCGGCATCGACCTTGCACCTTTCGACGCCATCGTGGCGGTGATCGGGGAAACCCCGTACGCGGAGATGAAAGGCGACATCACGTTGCCGGCCACGCTGCGCCACAGCGATCGCTACCCGGAGGATCTCGCCGTGCTGCAGGCCGTGGCCAAGTCGCACAAGCCGGTGGTGACGGTATTCGTGTCCGGGCGACCGCTGTTCGTCAACGACCTGCTCAACCTGTCCGATGCCTTCGTCGCAGCGTGGCTGCCGGGCACCGAAGGCGGCGGCGTGGCGGACGTGCTGTTCGCCCACGCCGGTGGCGCAGGGCCGCACGATTTCCACGGCACGCTGCCGATGCCCTGGCCCGGCCTGCCCTGCCCGTACCAGAGCGCCGACCACGACCGGGCCTGGCTGTTCGCTCCCGGCTACGGGCTGCGCTACGCGGCGGCGCACGAGGTGGAAACGCTGCCCACCTGGTCGGCGATCCACGCCTGTGCCAAGCCGGGCACGCCGTGACGACCGGCGTCTCCCCCATGCCGCCCCAGACCACGCCTCCGGCCGGCATGCTGCATGGATGACGCTCGCGGTGTCCCGCGCTGGTTCGCCATCGCGTCGTTCGCGCTGATCTCGCTGCTGGCGCTGCTCGCGCTGCGGGTGGCGCAGCGCCCGGCAGCGCCGATCGTCCTCCCCGCCGCGCCGGTCGCGCAACCGAGCGGCCCCGGCATCGAGCTGTGGCTGAGCACGCAGGATCGCCGCCTGCGGCTGGCGCGGCAGGCCGACGTGCCGGCCAGCGACGCGACATCGACGCCTGCCGACGTGGTCATCGACACCAGCAAGACCTATCAGTCCATCGTCGGCTTCGGCGCGGCACTGACCGACGCCTCGGCCTGGCTGCTGCAGAACAAGCTGAGCGCACCGGCGCGCCACGCGCTGCTGCTCGAACTGTTCGGCCCGCCGCCCGGGCTCGATTTCAACATGGTCCGGCTGACCATCGGCGCCTCGGATTTCTCGCTGCAACCGTACACGCTGGACGACATGCCCGCCGGCGAGGTCGACCCCGAGCTGCAGCATTTCAACGTCGCGGCCAACGTGCCCTACCTCATCCCCACCGTGCAGGAGACGCTGGCGATCGACCCGCAGCTGCGCATCATCGCCTCGCCGTGGAGCGCGCCGGCGTGGATGAAGACCAGCGCCAACCTGATCGGCGGCAGCCTGCTCGAAGAGTACGAGGCGGCCTATGCGCAGTACCTGGTGAAGTACGTCGACACCTACCGCAGCTACGGCATCCCGATCTTCGCGCTGACCCTGCAGAACGAGCCCGGCTTCGTGCCGCTGACCTACCCCGGCATGCTGCTCTCCGCCGGGCAGCGCGCGCGCATCATCGCGCAGTACCTGGGCCCCGCGCTGGCCGGGCGCAAGCCGCCCACGCACATCTTCGGCTGGGACCACAACTGGGACGAACCGCAGCAACCGCTGGACGTGCTCTACGACGCCGAGGCCGCGCGCTACCTGGACGGCATCGCCTGGCACTGCTACCGCGGCACGCCCGGCGCGCAGAGCGACGTGCACCACTCCTTTCCGCGCAAGGACGCCTACATCACCGAGTGTTCCGGCGGCGACTGGGAATCCAGCAAGCACGGCGAACTGCTCTGGTTCGCGCGCGACCTGCTGCTCGGCGGCCTGCGCAACTGGGCGCGCGGCGTGGTGTACTGGAACCTTGCGCTGGACGAAAACTACGGCCCGCACTTCGGCGGCTGCGACACCTGCAAGGGCATCGTCACGATCGACTCGCGCAGCGGCGCGGTGAGCCGCAACGACGAGTACTACGCGTTCGCCCATTACAGCCGCTTCATCCACCCCGGCGCCGTGCGCATCTGGTCCACCGACACCGGCAACGACATCAAGAACGTCGCCTTCCGCAACCCAGACGGCGGATCGATCGTGCTGATACTGGTCAACGGCAAGACCGTGCCGCACGAAGTCTCCGTGCAGCAGGGCGGGCTCGACTTCCGCTACACCATGCCGGCGGAAAGCGTGGCGACCTTCGTGTGGCAACCGGGAGCCGTCGCGACCAAGCCGGCCACGGCTGCCACGATCACGCCACCCGCCACGCCGGGCAGCGCCGGCGGATCGGGCCCTACTCCACGGTGACCGACTTGGCCAGGTTGCGCGGTTGATCCACGTCCGTGCCGCGCAGCACGGCGACGTGGTAGGCGAGCAGTTGCAGCGGCACGGTGAACACGGCGGGGGCGATGAAGTTGCCGCCGGATTCCACGCGCAGGGTCACGCCGTTGCCGGCGGTGTCGTCCATGCCGGCGGAGCCGTCGGCGAACACGATCAGGCGACCGCCGCGGGCGCGTACTTCCTGCAGGTTGGATTTCAGCTTGTCCAGCAGCGGTCCGTTCGGCGCCACCGCCACCACCGGCATGTTCTCGTCGACCAGCGCCAGCGGGCCGTGCTTGAGCTCGCCGGCGGGGTAGGCCTCGGCGTGGATGTAGGAGATTTCCTTGAGCTTGAGCGAACCTTCCAGCGCCACCGGGTAGTGCGCGCCGCGGCCGAGGAACAGCGCATGCTGGCGATGGATGAAATCGCCGGCCAGGTCGATGATCGCCGGCTCCAGCTTCAGTGCGTTCTCGATCGCGCGCGGCAGGCGCTGCAGCTCCTCGCACAGCGCCGCATAGCGCGACGCGTCGAGGCCGTTGCGGCGCGCCAGCTCCAGCGCCAATAGCGCCAGGCCGGCCAGCTGCGTGGTGAACGCCTTGGTCGAGGCCACGCCGATCTCGGGGCCGGCGCGGGTCATCAGCTTGAGGTCGGCCTCGCGCACCAGCGACGACTCCGGCGAGTTGCAGATGACCAGGGTGCCGAGGTAGCCGCGTCGGCGCGACTCGCGCATCGCGGCCAGCGTGTCTGCGGTTTCGCCCGACTGCGAGATCGCCAGGAACAGCGTGCCGGGCGGCACCACGGTCTCGCGGTAGCGGTACTCGCTGGCCACCTCCACCGCGACCGGCAGGCGCGCGAATTCCTCGATCCAGTACTTGGCGACGAGGCCGGCGTGGTAGCTGGTGCCGCAGGCGATGATGTGCACGCCGCGGGTGGCGGCGAGCAGCGCCTCGCTGTCGATGCCGAAGATGTTCGGCAGCACGCCGTGCGGGCCGATGCGCGCTTCAAGCGTGTCGGCCACCGCGCGCGGCTGCTCGAAGATCTCCTTCTGCATGTAGTGGCGGTACTCGCCGCGCTCGACCGCGTCGGTGGAAAGCTCGCTCTCGTACACCTTGCGCTCGACCGGCGTGCCGTCCAGCGCGAACACCTGCACGCTGTCGCGGGTGATTTCCACCACGTCGTCCTCGTCCAGGTGCAGCATCTTGTTGGTGACCTGGATCAGCGCCTGCGCGTCGGAACCGAGGAAGTTCTCGCCGATGCCGAGGCCGACCAGCAGCGGGGCGCCGCGGCGCGCGCCGACCACGCGATCGGGCTCGTCGCTGCTGAGCACCGCGATCGCGTAGGCGCCTTCCAGCTCGCGCACGGTGGCCAGCACCGCCTCGCGCAGGTTCTGGCCCTGGCCGATGCTTCGGTCGATCAGCGCGGCCATCACCTCGGTGTCGGTTTCCGAAGTGAACACGTGGCCGGCGGCCTGCAGTTCGGCGCGCAGGCCGGCGTAGTTCTCGATGATGCCGTTGTGCACGATCGCCACCCGGCCGGCGATGTGCGGGTGCGCGTTCGCCTCGTTCGGCACGCCATGGGTGGCCCAGCGGGTATGCGCGATGCCGGTGCCGCCGGACAGCGGGTCGGCCAGGTACAGCGCCTCCATCTCGCGCACCTTGCCCTTGGCGCGCACGCGGCGGATCGCGCCGTGGTCGAGCACGGCCACGCCGGAGGAGTCGTAGCCCCGGTATTCGAGCGCTTTCAGGCCGGCGATAAGCAGCGGGGCGACATCGCGTTGGGCTACGGCGGCAACGATTCCACACATGGCGAAGCTTCCTTCGGTTCTGGCCCGGGTCGCCCCGGGCTGTTTTGAAAGTGCCTGGCGCGGCCGGTCAATTCACCTTGCGGCGCAGCCAGTTCAGCAGGTCGATGCGGGTGATCAGGCCGAGGAAATCGTCGCCGTCGACCACGATGGCCACGTGGCCGCGCTCGAACACCGGCAGCAGCGACTCGATCGGCGAGCGCACGTCGAGCCGGTGCAGGTCGGCGATCATCGCGGTGGACACCGGGTCGCGGAAGCGCGTCTCGTCGGCGTGCACGTGCATCAGCACGTCGGACTCGTCGACGATGCCGACCAGCTTGCGGCCGTCCATCACCGGCAACTGCGACACGTCGTACAGCTTCATGCGGTTGTAGGCGGTGATCAGCAGCTCGTTGGGGCCGACCACCACGGTGTCGCGCTGGGCGAACGGGCGCAGCAGAAGGTCGCGCAGGTCGCCGTGCTGCTCGCGCTCGATGAAGCCGTTGTCGAGCATCCAGTAGTCGTTGTAGAGCTTGGACAGATACTTGTTGCCGGTGTCGCAGACCAGGGTCACCACGCGTTTCGGGGTGGTCTGTTCGCGGCAGTAGCGCAGCGCCGCGGCAAGCAGGGTGCCGGTCGACGAGCCGCCCAGGATGCCTTCCTTCGCCAGCAGCTCACGCGCGGTGAGGAAGCTCTCCTTGTCGGAGATCGCGTAGGCCTTCTTCACCCGGGTGAAGTCGCTGATCGAGGGCAGGAAATCCTCGCCGATGCCTTCGACCATCCAGCTCGCCGACTTGGTCGAGAGCGTACCCTCGTTGATGTACTGCGCCAGGATCGAGCCGACCGGATCGGCAAGGATCAGCTCGGTCTGCGGCGAGTGTTCGGCGAAGAACTTCGACAGCCCGCTCAGCGTGCCGGACGAGCCGCAGCCGACCACCACCGCATCCACCTTGCCGTCCATCTGTTCGAGGATTTCCGGCCCGGTGCTGGCGATGTGCGCGGCCGGGTTGTCGGGGTTGCCGAACTGGTTGATGAAGTAGGCGCCGGGCGTTTCGCGGGCAATCCGCTCGGCCATGTCCTGGTAGTACTCGGGGTGTCCCTTGGCCACGTCGGAGCGGGTCAGCACCACCTCGGCGCCCATCGCCTTGAGGTTGAAGATCTTCTCGCGGCTCATCTTGTCCGGCACCACCAGGATCAGGCGGTAGCCTTTCTGCTGCGCGACCAGGGCCAGGCCCAGGCCGGTGTTGCCGGCGGTGCCCTCGACCAGGATGTCGCCCGGGCGGATGCGGCCGTCCTTCTCGGCGCCCTCGATCATCGACAGGCCGATGCGGTCCTTGATCGAGCCGCCGGGGTTGGCGCTCTCGAGTTTCAGGAACAATTCGCACGCACCCGTATCGAGGCGCCTCGCGCGAACCATCGGGGTGTGTCCGATCAGTTCGAGGACACTCTGGTGAACCGTCATGGGGGCTCCGTCGCTGGCGTGGCGGCGTCGGCGCAAAGCCGTGGCCGCAGAACCCCCATGATAACCGAGCCGCCGGATACGCTGCGGCCCCGGCAATCTTCCCGATGACTGTTTCAGGGAAGACCCGGGGCCGCGCCAGCGAACCGTTGCGTCAGTGGATGAGGTGCGCCCTGTCGGCCCACATGCGTTCAAGCCGCGCCTTGGCCAGCAGTTTCTCCTTCTTCATGCCGGCGAGGGTGGCGTCGTCGATGGGAAGCACGCCGATATCGGCGTCGTGCACCTTGCTGTCGAGCTCCCGATGGTGCTGATAAAGCCGGCGGAACTCCGCGTCCGCCTTCATCAATGCCTCGACATCATCGCGCTGCTGGTTTTCGAACATGATCCGACCTCCTGCGAGTGAACGGACGGTTGCCGCCACGTTGGCGGACCGCCGACAGCTGAATCGGCGCACACCCGCGACCCACGCCGGTCAACCGGAACGCAGGTGGGGATCTGAACGTGGGATGGGCGCATGATTCAGGTCGTTGACCCCGGTGGCCTGGATGCCTCCCGGGGCTTTGACCCTACTCCGCCGATCTGGCCGGCGCAAGGCGTCGGATCACACTTCGGCCGGTGCATTAAATACCTGTCAAAACAGTGTTTTGCAGGCATTGGGCGGCGGCTGGCCGCAGCCCGTGGAGGCGCTGCGGCAAAGCGCCGCCCGGCGCCGTTTCAGTGCCCCGCGGAGTGCTTGCGGGTGGGCTTTTTCTGCTCGGCGGGAGCCGGTGGCGGGGTGTTTCCATCGTCCATCTGCGCGCGCATCGCCTTGGCCGCCTGCGCCGCCAGCGCCGCCTCGCGGCGGGCCGCCCGCGCCACCTTGCTCTGTGCCGCGGCCAGCTTCTTGGCCCGCTCGGCTTCGGCCCGCGCCTGCTCGGCCTGCTGCGAATATTCGATGCCCTGCTGCTGCAGGCGCGCGGCCTCCTCCTGCGCCAACTGGTTCTGCAGGCGCTGCCGGGCCAACTCCAGCCGGGCCATGTCCGCCTCGCGGCGGCTGTTGGCGAGCAGGATCTGGTCGTGTTCGCGATCGAGCTGGTTCAGCTTGACCTGGGCGTCCTGCAACTGCGCGGCGGTCTTGGCCAGGTCGACGCGGCGCTCGGCGAGGTACAAGGCATGCGGCCGGTCGCCACGTCCGGCCTCCTCCAGCGCGCGGATCGCCTCGCGGGCTCGCGCCTGTTCGGACAGGGCGTAATGTCCGAGGCCGGGATCGTTGGCAAGCTGGTCCAGGCTGCCGCGCAGGCGGTTGATGTCGATGTCGTCCTGGCGTGCCTGCGCGGCACCGACCAGGGCCAGCGCCAGGCCGGCGCCAGCGAGCAGTTGGGCAAGGCGCTTCATGGCTGGCCTCCGGGAATGCTGCTGGCGGCCGCGGGATCGTCATTGCCGGGGATCGGCGTGCCGTCGACCGGCGCGGAGAGCACCGAGGCCGAAGGCGCCGGCATGTCGCCCACCGGCAACGGCGCGGAATAGTCGGCGGCGGGTGCCGGGATCGCCTGTTCCATCTGCTGCTGCCGGGCGGCCAGTTGCTCGCCCTCGCTGCGCAGGCGGGTGTTTTCCTGCAGCTTGCCCTGCATCTCGGCACGGGCCGCGCCCAGCCGCGCCTTGACCCGCGCCAGCTCGGCATCGGCGCCGGATTCCTCGGCGAGGTTCGCGGCATCGGCAAACTTGCGCGCCGCCATCGCCTCCTGCGCCTGCTGGAACTTGTCCTGCGCGAAACCGAGGTCGACCGGCGCGTAATCCGCCGCGCCGGCGTCGCGGGCGGCCTGCAGCTGGTATTGGGCCAGGTTCATCGCGTCATTCGGCGGCGGCGCCGTGGCGCAACCGGCCACGGCCAGGGTCAGCGCCAGCATGGTGGCCGCCGCGCGCATGCGGCGCGCGAGCGCGGCCGATGGGGAAAAGAAGTACATCACAGTCCTCATGGTGTGTTGCAGCGTATTGTGGGCAGGCATAATCGTGCAATGCAATGTACATCGGGAACCCAGGGGTAAAACGTGGACATCGGCTACTTCCTCAAGCTCATGGTAGACAAGGGCGCGTCGGACATGTTCCTGTCCACCGGTGCCCCGGTGAACATCAAGGTCGAGGGCAAGCTTTATCCGCTGGGCAATACCGGCCTGCCGAGCGGCATGGTCAAGAAGATCGCCTATTCGCTGATGGACGAGGGCCAAGTGCCGCAGTTCGAGCGCAACCTCGAACTGAACATGGCATTGGCGGTGAAGGAAGCCGGCCGCTTCCGCATCAACGTCTTCAAGCAGCGCGGCGAAGTGGGCATGGTGATCCGCGCGATCAAGAGCGAGATCCCCTCGATCGAGCAGCTGCAGCTGCCGCCGATCTTCCGCGACCTGATCATGGAGCCGCGCGGACTGATCCTGGTGGTGGGCGCCACCGGCTCGGGCAAGTCGACCACGCTGGCGGCGATGATCGACCAGCGCAACTCGCAGTCGCCCGGGCACATCCTCACCATCGAGGACCCGATCGAATACCTGCACCGGCACAAGCGCTCGATCGTCAACCAGCGCGAGGTCGGGCTGGACACGCACAGCTACCACGAGGCGCTGAAGAACGCGATGCGCGAGGCGCCGGACGTCATCATGATCGGCGAGATCCGCGACACCGACACGATGGAGGCGGCCATTGCCTTCTCCGAGACCGGCCACCTGTGCCTGGCCACGCTGCACTCCAACAACTCCGACCAGACGCTGGAGCGCATCCTCAACTTCTTCCCCGAATCGGCGCACAAGAACGTGCTGATGAACCTGGCGCTGAACCTGCGCGCGGTGATCAGCCAGCGCCTGGTGATCGGCAAGGACGGCCGCCGCATCCCGGCCGCCGAGGTGCTGCTGAACACGCCGCTGATCCGCGACATGATCCGCCGCGGCCAGATCCACGAGATCAAGGACGCCATGGATCGCAGCCTGCAGGAAGGCATGCAGACCTTCGACCAGTCGCTGTACAAGCTGTACAAGGAAGGCCGCGTGGAACTGGACGAGGCCCTCAGCAAATCCGACTCCCGCGATGGCCTCGCCCTCAAGATCCGCCTCGCCGAAGGCGGCAACAGCAGCGCCGAACTGGCCGGCAACGACCCGTACGGGATGGGGTTCTGAAGGGCCGGGAATAGGGAATCGGGAATCGGGAATCGGGAATCGGGAATCGGAAAAACCAAGCGCGGAGCGCGGCTCCTGCTCTTGCAGTTCCTATTCCCTATTCCCCATTCCCTATTCCCGGCTTACGGTGCGTCGGGTTGCGCCTCCGGCGCCGCACGCTGAAACGCTTCCAGCTCGTTGCAGGCGGCGTGGATGCGCGTAATGGTGGGGTAGTCGTCGAGCGGCAGTTTCCAGCGAATGGCGTTGTAGACCTGCGGGATCAGGCAGGCATCGGCCATGCTCGGGGTTTCGCCGTGGCAGTAGCGGCCGGTGGCGGCGCTCTCCGCCAGCATGGCTTCGATCGCCTTGAAGCCGGCATCGATCCAGTGCCGCGACCAGGCTGCCCGCTGCTCCTCGCTGGCGCCGAACTCCTTCTCCAGATGCTGCAGCACGCGCAGGTTGCCCAGCGGGTGAATGTCGCAGCACACCGCCATGGCCAGCGCGCGCACCTGGGCGCGGCCGCGGGCGTCGACCGGCAGCAGCGCGGTTTCCAGCTCCGGGTGCATCTCGTCCAGATATTCCATGATCGCCAGCGACTGGGTCAGCACGCGGTCGCCGTCGCACAGCACCGGCACGGATTCGAGCGGGTTCAGCGCCTGGTATTGCGCCGTGTGCTGCTCGCCGCCGTCGCGCACGAGGTGCACCGGACGCGTCTCGTAGTCCAGGCCCTTGAGGTTCAGCGCGATGCGCACGCGATAGGCAGCACTGGAACGCCAGTAGCTGTAGAGCACCAAGCCGGTCGCCATGAGCGGTCCCCCCCTGCGTGGATAGCCTGCAGTTTAGCCACAAGTGCAGCCGTTGCGCGCGCCCGCGTGTCGTCGGCCCGGCGTGCCTCGCCAGGCCGCGTTTGCATCACTGCCGCGGCCACCGGACAATAGGCGGTTGCAGCCGGTTCTGGCTAGCCCCCACCATCCAACGGAGTTGTGCCGTGTCCGTCATCCGCATGAGCGACCTCGACCTGCGCAACCAGCGCGTGCTGATCCGCGAAGATCTCAACGTGCCGATCGACGAACAGGGCCGGATCACCTCGACCCAGCGCCTCGACGCCGCCCTCCCGACGATCCTGGCCGCCCGCGACGCCGGCGCGAAGGTGATGGTGATGTCGCACCTGGGCCGGCCCAAGGAAGGCCAGTTCGACGCCGAATCCTCGCTGGCGCCGGTGGCGCTGTGGCTGAGCAGCAAACTCGACCAGCCGGTGCGGCTGGTGGCCGACTACCTGGTCAACGGGGTGGAGGTGGCCGCCGGCGAGGTGGTGCTGCTGGAAAACTGCCGCATGAACGTCGGCGAGGGCAAGGACGACGACACGCTGGCGAAGAAATATGCCGCGCTGTGCGACATCTTCGTGATGGACGCGTTCGGCACCGCGCATCGCGCACAAGCCTCGACCCACGGCGTGATCAGGTACGCCCCGGTCGCCGCCGCCGGCCCGTTGCTGTGCGCCGAGCTGGATGCGCTGGGCAAGGCGCTGGAGCACCCGGCGCATCCGCTGCTGGCGATCGTGGCCGGCTCCAAGGTGTCGACCAAGCTGACCCTGCTGGACAACCTGATCGGCAAGGTCGACCAGCTCATCGTCGGCGGCGGCATCGCCAACACCTTCATCGCCGCGATGGGACACTCGGTCGGCAACTCGCTGGTGGAGATGGATCTGCTCGACGCGGCGAAGAAGGTGCTGGCCGACGCCAAACGACGCGGCGCCGAAGTGCCGATGCCGATCGACGTGGTGGTGGCGCCGGCGTTCTCCGCGCAGGCCCTGGCCACGATCAAGCCGGTCGACCAGGTCGGTGCGGACGAGATGATCCTCGACATCGGCCCGCAGACCGCCGAACTCTACGCCGCCCTGATCGCCAAGGCCGGCACCGTGGTGTGGAACGGCCCGGTCGGCGTGTTCGAGTTCGACGCGTTCGGCAAGGGCACCGAAACGCTGGCGCGCGCGATCGCGGCGTCGAACGCGTTCTCGATCGCCGGCGGCGGCGACACGCTGGCCGCGGTCGACAAGTACGGCATCGCCGACCAGGTCTCCTACATCTCCACCGGCGGCGGCGCGTTCCTGGAATTCCTCGAAGGCAAGGAACTGCCGGCGGTCACCGCGTTGAAGGCGCGAGCCGCGAAGTAATGCTCTGCCTGTTCGATCTCGACGGCACCCTGATCGATTCCGAGCACGGCATCACCGCCTGCGTGAAGCATGCGCTGGCGCGGCTGGACGTGCCCGCGCCGGCACATGCGGAACTGCGCCGCTGGATCGGCCCGCCGCTGCGGCACAGCTTCGCGCCGCTCCTGGACCACGACGCCGAACGCATCGAGGCGGCGGTGGCGTACTACCACGAGCGCTTCAACACGCTCGGCTGGCGCGAGCACGAGATCTATCCGGGCATCGAGCTGCTGATCGAGCGGCTGCGCGGCGCCGGCCACCAGCTCGCCGTGGTCACCAGCAAGCCGCACCGCCACGCCGCGCCGATCCTCGCCCACCTGCCGTTCGGCGACGCGTTCCTGCGCCTGTACGGCCCGCACCCCGACAGCGCGCACAGCGAGAAGGCCACGATGATCAGCGAGGCACTGGCGGACTTCGGCGCCGACCCGGCCGACACGGTGATGATCGGCGACCGCCACTTCGACATCGACGGCGCCGTCGCCAACCGCGTGCGTGGCTTCGGTGTGCTCTGGGGTTTCGGCAGCCGCGCGGAACTGGAACAGGCCGGCGCCCACGCCATTGCGGCAACGCCGGACGAACTGGCCGCCTTGCTGGAAATCCCGGCGGCCGCTCCGTAGGGCGGGCACCGCCCGCCGGCTTTTGTTTCGGTCGCTGGATAAGGCAGAACGGCGGGCAGTGCCCGCCCTACCGAATGAGGCGCTCGCACAGGCATTCCCGCGATCACCGGGAGGCGACCGCGAGTAGCCTTATTTGACGACGCGCTTCACCGCGTCGACCACGTGCGCCACGGTGAAGCCGAAGTGCTCGAACAGCTGCGGCGCCGGCGCCGAGGCGCCGAACGTGGTCATGCCGACCACCTCGCCGTCCAGACCCACGTACTTGCGCCAGAAATCGGCGGTGGCCGCTTCCACCGCCACGCGCGCGCGGCACCAGAGCGGCAGCACGCCTTCGCGGTATTCCAGCGGCTGCGCGTCGAACACCTCGGTGCACGGCATCGACACCACGCGCACGGCCACGCCCTGCTGCGCCAGCGCGCGCGACGCCTCCATCGCCAGTTCCACTTCCGAACCGGTGGCGATCAGGATCGCCTGGAACTTCGTGTCCAGCGGATCGGACAGCACGTAGCCGCCGCGCAGGATGTCGGCGACCTGCTGCTCGCTGCGCTGCTGGTGCCTGAGGTTCTGCCGCGAGAAGATCAGGCACGACGGCGCGCCCTTGCGCTCGATCGCCGCCTTCCACGACGCCGCCGATTCCACCGCATCGCACGGACGCCACAGCTGGTTGTTCGGGATGTAGCGCAGGCTCGCCATGTGCTCCACCGGCTGATGGGTCGGGCCGTCCTCGCCCAGGCCGATCGAGTCGTGCGTGTAAACGTGGATCGCATGGGCCGGGATCAGCGCACTCATGCGCACCGCATTGCGCGCGTAGTCGGAGAACACCAGGAACGTCGCGTCGTACGGGATGAAGCCGCCATGCAGCGCCACGCCGTTGGCGATCGCGGTCATGCCGAACTCGCGCACGCCGTAATAGACGTAGTTGCCCTTGCCGTCCGCGCTGTCGCCGGTGGCGGCGTCGAGGCTGCCCTTCCACTTGGTCAGGTTGGAGCCGGCCAGGTCGGCCGAGCCGCCGATCAGCTCCGGCAGCAGCGGCGCGAACGCTTCGATGCTCATCTGCGAAGCCTTGCGCGAGGCCACTTCGGGACCGTCGGCCTGCAGCTTGTCGATGAACGCCTGCGACTTCGCGGCCCAGTCGGCCGGCAGTTCGCCGCGCATGCGGCGCTTGAACTCGGCGGCCAGTTCCGGATGCGCGGCGGCGTACCTGGCGAACGCATCGTTCCAGGCCTGTTCGGCGGCGGCGCCCTTGGCCTTGTGATCCCAACCGGCATAGATCTCGGCCGGGATCTCGAACGGTGCGTACTTCCAGCCCAGCTGCTCGCGCGCGGCGGCGATCTCGTCCTTGCCCAGCGGCGCGCCGTGGCTTTCCTCCTTGCCCTGCTTGTGCGGCGCACCGAAGCCGATGACGGTTTTCGCGCAGATCAGGGTGGGCTTGTCGTGCTGCGTGGTGGCCTTGGCGATCGCCTGTTTGATCGCCTCGGCATCGTGCCCGTCCACGCCGCGGATCACGTTCCAGCCGTACGCCTCGAAGCGCGCCGGGGTGTCGTCGGTGAACCAGCCATGGACTTCACCGTCGATCGAGATGCCGTTGTCGTCGTAGATCGCCACCAGCTTGCCCAAGCCCCAGGTGCCGGCCAGCGAGGCGACTTCGTGCGAGATGCCTTCCATCAGGCAGCCGTCGCCGAGGAAGGCGTAGGTGTGGTGATCGACCACATCGTGGCCCGGACGGTTGAAATGCGCCGCCAGTACCTTCTCGGCCAGCGCGAAGCCGACCGCATTCGCCAGGCCCTGGCCGAGCGGACCGGTGGTGGTCTCCACTCCCGGCGTTTCGCTGGCTTCCGGGTGGCCGGCGGTCTTCGAATGCAGCTGGCGGAAGCGCTTGAGCTGGTCCATCGGCAGGTCGAAGCCGGTCAGGTGCAGCAGCGCGTACTGCAGCATCGAGCCGTGGCCGTTGGACAGCACGAAGCGGTCGCGGTTGGGCCACTTCGGGTTGGCCGGATTGAACTGCAGGAAGTCGTTCCACAGCACCTCGGCGAGGTCGGCCATGCCCATCGGCATGCCCGGATGACCGGACTTGGCCGCTTCCACGGCGTCCATGGCAAGGGCTCGCACGGCGTTGGCGAGTTCGCGGCGGGTGGTCATCGGGCGTCTCCGGAGGGTGCAAAAGCGCCCATTGTCGCCGATCCGGTCGCGCGGTGTCGCGCGCCGGACACGGCCCGGGGCGCGGCCCGCATTCGACCGGCTTAATCTGCGCTTAATACTGAACTAATGAGTATTGAATCTTTCGGGGCACCACCCATCTAAGTCTTCGTGTCGCCGCCCGTCTTGGGCGGGGCGCATTCGACAAACGGCCCTCCCCATCCGGGGCCAACTGTCCTGACCATTGGAGCCTCATCCATGAAAACCAAGAAAACACTGCTCGCCCTCGCCCTCGTCTCTGCCGGCCTGGTGGCCGTCCCCGCCGCCTTCGCGCAGAACGCGCCCGCCGACAACGCCGGCTGGTTCGTCAACGGCAACATCGGCCGCACCGCGATCAACCAGGGGCCGTACGACGGCCATGACACCGGCTATGCCTTGAACGGCGGCTACCGTTGGTCGCTGGCGCCGAACTTCGCGCTGGGCGCCGAGGTGGGCTACAACGACCTGGGCAACATCCACGCCAAGAACATCTTCAACAGCGACCCGGTGATCGCCGACAACAAGTCGCAGCTGCACGGCTGGACGGTGGGCGCCAACGCCCGGCTGGACATGACCCCGAACTGGTACCTCAGCGGTCGCGCGGGCCTGTACAGCTGGACCGGTCACGGCATGAACAACGACGTGAACCCGATCCGCAAGAGCCTGGACGACAACAGCTGGTACGCCGGCGCAGGCATCGGCTACAACATCACCCCGCAGCTCAGCGTGGGCGTGAACTACGACTACTTCGACGCCAGCAAGGACCACGTGAACCTCAGCACGGACATGGTCTCGGCCAGCGCCGAATACCGCTTCTGATCCGCAGAGGTTGATTCCGACATCGCGTCGGGATGTTCACCTACAAGAAGAGGGCGCCTGAGGGCGCTCTCTTTCTTTATGCGAACTGCGCCACATATAAAATACGTGGTTGGCGCCTTGCGTCCCGACGCGCAGGACTGCGACAGGAAAGATCGGGAAACACCACAACAGGGGATTTCAAATGAAAAACTCACTCTTGACGCTGGCCGCTCTGGCCGGTGCGACGTTGGCCACGGCCAGCGTGCAGGCAAAGGATCTCACCGGCGGTTTCGTCAACCTCGGCGCCGGTCGCGTGAGCTACCACGCCACGTTGGACAACTACGACCTCGGCAGCGAACACGGCACGGCCGTCATTCTCAACGCCGGCTACCGCACCCAGTTCATCGGCTTCGAGGCGGGCTACACCGACCTCGGCAGCATCAGCAGCCGCGATGGCACCACCTACGCCAAACTCTCGGGTGACGGCTGGACCGCAGGCATCAACGGTCACTTCAACCCGACCGACGCCTGGTACATCTCCGCGCGCGGCGGCGCCTTCGTGTGGAAGCTGCACGGCACGGCGCAGTCCAGCGATCCGGCCAACTCGTTCAACGAGAAGGCCAGCAGGCAGTCGCTGGGCTGGTATGCCGGCGTCGGCACCGGCTACGACATCAACAAGAGCTGGAGCATCGGCGCCAACTTCGATTACTACAGCATCTCCAAGCAGGGCCTGGACATCGGCAACCGCATCTACACGGTGAGCGCCGAGTACCGCTTCTGAACTCCATCGCGTGACGCAAAAAAGGGCGCCGCAAGGCGCCCTTTTCTTCTCTGCCGATTCCCTGTTCCCTATTCCCTATTCCCCGCCTGAAAGGCAATCAGCCGTTCCACTGCCCCAGCGCCGCCAGGCCATTGTCCCTGGCGCGGGCGTGAACGATCTTCTGCGCGTCGGCGACGTTGCCCTTCAGGTCCTTCGACCACAACTGCAGCGCGGCCTGCTGCATCGCGCGGCCGTAGGAGAACGACAGCGGCCACGGGTGCGGGCCGATCTGGTTCATCGCGTTGAGGTGCGCGGTGGACTGCTGGTCGCTCTGGCCACCGGAAAGGAACACGATGCCCGGCAGCGCTGCCGGCACGGTGGACTTGAGCACGCGCACGGTGGCCTCGGCTACTTCACCGACCTCGGCCTGCTCCTCGCAATCCTTGCCGGGGATGACCATGCTGACCTTCAGGATGGTGCCTTCCAGCATCACGTTCTGCTCGTACAGCGCATTGAACAGGCTGCGCAGCACGGCTTCGTGCACTTCGTAGCTGACTTCGATGGTGTGGTCGCCGTCCATGATCACTTCGGGCTCGACCATCGGCACCAGGCCGGCCTCCTGGCACAGCGCGGCGTAACGAGCCAGCACGTGGCAGTTCGCCTCGATCGCGGTGGAGCTGGGGTTTTCCTCGGAGATGTTGATCACCGCGCGCCACTTGGCGAACTGGGCGCCCAGCTTCGCGTATTCCTGCAGGCGTTCGCGCAGGCCGTCGAGGCCTTCGGTGACCACGTCGCCGGGGAAACCGGCCAGCGGCTGCGGGCCCTTGTCGACCTTGATGCCGGGGATGATGCCGTTCTTCTTCATCACCTGGGTGAACGGCACGCCGTCCTTGGTGGACTGGCGGATCGTCTCGTCGAACAGGATCGCGCCGGAGATGTGCTCGGACAGGCCCGGCGTGGTCAGCAGCAACTCGCGGTAGGCGCGCCGGTTCTCCTCGGTGTTCTCGATGCCGACGGCCTCGAAGCGCTTGCGGATGGTGTTGGTCGACTCGTCGATCGCGATGATGCCCTTGCCGGGCGCAACCATCGCCAGGGCGACGCTTTCGAGATCTTCAATGCTCATTGGTGACTCCGCGATGGTGGGGGCGATGCCCGGCCACCCATGGTGGGCGCCGCCTCGAGAACGAAGCGGCATGGTGAAAAACGCCGATTATAGGCCAGATCGGGGCCACGACGGGCCGAAACGACGCCGCACCCCGCAGGCACTGCCGGCTCAGCTCAGGCCGGGTAGCCGGGCAGCTTGCACGGGGCCATCAGCTGGGCGCGCGCGGCCGGGTCCTTGGGACCGTTGAACACCACGATGTAATACGTGGCCACCGGCTGGTGGATGTTGTTGTTCAGCGACGGGCCGTAGCGGAAATTGGCCACTGCGCTGCGCGCCATCGGGCCGAGGTCGCTCTTCGGCTCCACCTTGGCCACCTGCACGTCCATCGGCACGCCATCGGAACCGATGGTGTAGGTCACCGCCACGCAACCGGGCTTGTCCAGGTTGAGGCCGCTGTTGGGCGCATCCATCTGCACCTGGGTGTTGAGCAGGATCCAGTAGCGGTACAAGTCCTGCTGGTCAATCTTGACCGTCTGCGCCAGCACCGGCGCTGCGACGCCCAGGGCGAGCGCGAACAGCACGCCGCGGCACACGGAGGAAAACGGGGTGTTCATGGCAGGCTCCGGCAACGTGTCGATGGCCACAGTGTAGCTGCCTGCATGCCGCGCCAGCGTCAACGATGTCGCGGCGACGCGGCCGGTTCAGGCTTCACAGGTCGCGCAGGCTGTCGATGGTGCCGTCGGGGCCGACCGCGAGCAGCTTCAGCGTGTTGGTGCCGCCGACGTGGCCGACGCGGTCGCCGTAGGTGATCACCACGCTGTCACCCTGGACCAGCCTGTCCTGTTCGAACAGCAGGCGCACCGCGGCGCGGGTGGAAGCGGCCATGCTCTGCTTCTCGCCGTGGCTGAACTCCACCGGCTGCACGTCGCGCAGCAGCTGCATGCGCCGCCGTGCGGAGGCCGACGGCGACATGCCGTAGATCGGCACCGCGCTGCGGTAGCGCGACAGCCATTGCGCGGTGGCGCCGGATTCGGTCAGTGCCACGATCGCCCGCACGCCGAGCTGGCCGGCCAGCATCATCGCGGCCAGCGCGATCGCCTGGTCGGTGCGGTCGAGCCGGTGGCCGCCGGCGGAGAGGTCGTCCTTGGGCTCGAACTGGCGCTCGGCGCCGAGGCAGATCCGCGTCATCGCGGCCACCGCCTTGTCCGGATGCGCACCGGCGGCGGTTTCCTCCGACAGCATCACCGCATCGGTGCCGTCGATCACGGCATTGGCCACGTCGAGCACTTCGGCGCGGGTCGGGATCGGCGAGCGCACCATCGACTGCAGCATCTGGGTGGCGGTGATCACCGCGCGATTGCGCTGCACTGCCTCGCGGATGATCTTCTTCTGCAGGCCGGGCAGCTCGGCATCGCCGATCTCCACGCCCAGGTCGCCGCGCGCCACCATCACCACGTCGGAGGCGTCGATGATCTCGCCCAGTACCGGGATGGCGTCGGCGCGCTCGATCTTGGCCACCAGCGCGGCACGCCCGCCGGCCAGCTTGAGCAGGCGGCGGGCCTGGTGCATGTCGTCGGCCGAACGCACGAAGGACACGGCGAGGAAATCCGCGCCGATCTCGGCGGCCAGCTGGATGTCCGCCTTGTCCTTGTCCGACAGCGCGTCGACGGAAAGCCCGCCGCCCTGCCGGTTGAGCCCCTTGCGGTTGGACAGCTTGCCGGCCACCAGCACCTCGCAGCGCACTTCGCTGCCGACCACCTCGCGCACGGTGAGCCCCACCAGGCCGTCGTCCAGCAACAGCACGTCACCGGCGCTCACGTCATCGGGCAAGCCGTAATAGCTCACGCCCACGCGGGTGGCGTCGCCGGGCGGCACGCCGGGGCGGCAATCGAGCACGAAGCTGGCACCTTCGACCAGCTGCACCGGGCCGTCGGCGAAGGTCTCGATGCGGATCTTCGGCCCCTGCAGATCGGCCAGCACGCCGACCTCGCGGCCCGCAGCCTCGGCCGCTTCGCGCACCGCCCGCGCGCGGGCGCGGTGATCATCGGGCGCGCCGTGCGAGAGGTTGAGGCGCACGACGTCGACGCCTTCGTCGATGAGCTTGCGCAGCGCGCCCGGTGCGTCAGTGGCCGGGCCGAGGGTGGCGACGATCTTGGTGCGGCGGATTTTGGAAATGAGCATCAGCTGAGCCTAGCAGAATCGTCACGCCGCGCCGCCGGTCCACGCTCAACGCGCAGCGGAACCGGCGCCGAGCGCCAGGTTGAGCACTTGCGCGAGGCGACGGCCGGCTTCGCGCAGGCGGCGGTCGGCCACAGGCAGCCAGGTCGACACGTAGCCCGGGGTGATCTTGTGGCCGACGGGGTAGAAGCCGGCCTCGGCGGTGATCCGGCACGACTCCTGCGCCCACTGCGCGTAGGGGTTGTCCAGCGGCGCACTCGGCGCCGGCAACGGCACCGGCACCGCCGAATCCAGGCGCTGCGCGTACTGCTGCCAATCCAGGCCACGGGTGTAGAGCATGCCGGAGTCCCACACCCGGTGCAGGTTGCTGCCCTTGCCGTCGAACTGCACCTGATAGGTGTTGCCGCCCTTGTCCTCGCGATAGCCGGCATGCAAGGGCTGGTGGACGTCGCCGACGAAATGCACCACGAACTTCAGCGCCTGGCGGCGCACGGCGTCCGGCTTGCTGCGGTCGCCCAGCACACCCACGTAGTACTGCAGCGCCGCCACCACGCAGCGACCGTCGCGGCAATCGCGCGGCGGCACGTAGTCACACGAGGGGCCACCGCGGAAATTGATGTAGTGCTGGCTGCGTGTCTGCCTCCACAGATTCGCCATGGCCGGATCGTCCTGCATCTGGTCGGCCCAGTTGGCGACGTCGCCCAGCGAATCGGTATGCTCCGGCGCCAGCAGGCGCTGGACCTCGGCTTCCGCAACGGGGCTCAAGTGCCGCTGCGCCAGCTCGGCGACCACGCTGTGGCCGAGCGGCCCCCACGCCAGCGCCGGCGTAACCAGCAGGCAGGCGAGCACGGCGGTGGTGGCGCGACGGGCGAAGCTCATGCGAGTCATTCCGGCAAGGGAGGGATCGCCGCAGTCTGCCACAGAGCACTGCGGCTTTTTGCCGCCGCCGGCGCGCACCACGGCCCGCGGGGCAGGCAGGCACCCGGAAATGGCGGTAAAATCGGCGTTCTTTCCGCCGCGCTCGCGGCATCCTTCAGGAGGACGTTCCCTCATGACCATCAAGGTCGGCATCAACGGCTTCGGCCGCATCGGTCGCAACGTGCTGCGCGCCGCCGTGGAGAACTTCGGCAACGACATCGAGATCGTGGCGATCAACGACCTGCTGGAGCCCGATTACCTGGCCTACATGCTGAAGCACGACTCCGTGCACGGCCGCTTCGATGGCGACGTGGAGGTCGACGGCAACCACCTGGTGGTCAACGGCAAGCGCATCCGCCTGACCCAGGAGCGCGACCCGGCCAACCTGAAGTGGAACGAGGTGAACGCCGAAGTGGTGATCGAATCCACCGGCCTGTTCCTGACCAAGGAATCGGCGCAGAAACACATCGACGCCGGCGCGAAGAAGGTGATCCTGTCCGCGCCGTCGAAGGACGCCACGCCGATGTTCGTCTACGGCGTCAACGACAAGACCTACAAGAGCGAGGCGATCATCTCCAACGCCAGCTGCACCACCAACTGCCTGGCGCCGGTGGCCAAGGTGCTCAACGACAAGTGGGGCATCAAGCGCGGCCTGATGACCACCGTGCACGCCGCCACCGCGACGCAGAAGACCGTCGACGGCCCGAGCAACAAGGACTGGCGCGGCGGCCGCGGCATCCTGGAGAACATCATCCCTTCCTCCACCGGCGCGGCCAAGGCGGTCGGCGTGGTGATCCCCGAGCTCAACAAGAAGCTCACCGGCATGAGCTTCCGCGTGCCGACCTCCGACGTGTCGGTGGTCGATCTCACGGTGGAGCTGGAGAAGCCGGCGACCTACGAGGAAATCAAGGCCGAGATGAAGGCGCAGAGCGAAGGCGCGCTGAAGGGCATCCTGGGCTACACCGAGGAGAAGGTGGTGGCCACCGATTTCCGCGGCGACGCGCGCACCTCGATCTTCGACGCCGACGCCGGCATCGCGCTGGACGACAGCTTCGTCAAGCTGGTCAGCTGGTACGACAACGAGTGGGGCTACTCCAACAAGTGCCTGGAGATGGTGCGCGTCGTCGCGAAGTAGTCGCCTCCCACGCAAACCCCTAGGCCCGCGCCGACATCGTCGGCGCGGGCTTTTTCATGTGCGGCGGCGGCTCAGCGCGCTTGTGCCCGGGCGTCCGCCCGCACGCCGAGCCAGCCCTTGACCGAGGCGATCACCAGCGGAATCGCGCCGAAGCCGATGAAGATCAGGTCGCCGGGCAGGCGCAGCCACTCCACCAGGTGCGAACGCGACGTGGCCATGTACTCCACGCTGCGCGCGTGCCAGTAGCCGTGCTCGACCACGTCCCACAGCTGCATCACCCCGCTGGGGAACAGGCTCATCAGGATCATCAGCATCAGGCCGATATTGGTCCCCCAGAAGGCCACCTTGACGTACTTCTCGATGCCCGGCCAGCGCGCGTCGCTGCTGACCTGGCGCAGGCAGAACACCATCAGCGCGATCGCCAGCATGCCGAACACGCCCATCAGTGCCGCATGGCCATGGGTCGGCGTGACCTGGGTGCCCACTTCGTAGTAGCTGACGATCGGCAGGTTGAGGAAGAAGCCGAACATGCCCGCGCCGACGAAGTTCCAGAAGCCCACCGCCATCAGGAAGTAGAACGTCCACTTGTGCGGCACCCTGACCGACTTGCCGCACACGGCGCAGTCGCCGCGGGTGGTACGCACGAAATCCCAGGCATCCAGCGTCAGCAGGGTCAACGGCACCACCTCGAGCACCGAGAACAGGGCCGACAAGGCCATGTTGAAGTTCGTGTGGCCGGTGAAGTACCAGTGGTGCCCGGTGCCGATCAGGCCGCCGAGGAAATACAGGATCGCGTCCAGGTAGATCACCCGCAGCGCCACGTTGCGTCGGGTCAGGCCCAGTTGGTAGAAGGTCAGCGCCACCACCGTGGTGGCGAAGAACTCGAAGAAGCCTTCCACCCACAGGTGGATGAT
The DNA here is from genome assembly GCA_001898415.1 of Rhodanobacter sp. 67-28. Lineage (GTDB taxonomy): Bacteria > Pseudomonadota > Gammaproteobacteria > Xanthomonadales > Rhodanobacteraceae > Rhodanobacter. The sequence goes on from MKTU01000037.1 coordinate 74,652, forward strand.
CCAGAAGCGCCAGGTATCGACCACCGTGTAGTTGGTCTTCGCGCCGAAGAACAGCGCCGGCACGTAGAACACCGGAATGGCGACGGCCGCGAACATGAACATCTTCGCCAGCGGGCGTGCCGCCTCGTTGGCCACCGCACGCGGGCGTGCCAGCATCCACAGGATGACGAACCAGGCCAGCAGGCCGACCACCAGCAGGTACTGCCAGAACCGGCCCAGTTCCAGGTACTCCCAGCCCTGGTCGCCGAACCAGAACCACAGATGGCCCAGCTTCTGTTCGATGCCGGCCCAGACGCCGAGCAGGCTGCCGCCGATCACCACCACGAAGGCGGCAAACAGCAGGTGCACCCAGCCGGCGAGCCAGCGCGGCTCGTCATCCGGCGCACGCAGCGAGCGGCCGAGGAACAGGGCGGCGGCGACATACGCGGTGGCGATCCAGAAGATCGCCGTCTGCAGATGCCAGGTGCGCAGCAGGTTGCTGGGGAAGATGTTCTCCAGCTGGAAGCCGTAGAAACTGCCCGGGTCGGCGCGGAAGTGGGCCACGCCGCCGCCGACCAGGGTCTGCATCAGGAACAGCAAGGCCACCACCACGAAGAACTTCATCAGCGCCCGCTGGCCCGCGCCGACCTGCCCCGGCAACAGCTGCGGGTGCACGTGGTGGCCGCGGCTGATCCAGCCCAGGTAGTCGAACTTGCCGAACGCCAGCAGCACGGTCGCGATGCCGGCCAGCAGCACCAGCAGGCTCAGCGCGCTCCACAGCAAGGCACTGCCGGTGGCCACGTTGCCGACGCTGGGGTCGTAGGGGAAGTTGTTGGTATACGACGCCTCCGTGCCCGGCCGCGTCGCCACCGAGGCCCACGCCGCCCAGGTCACGAAGGCGGTGAACTGGTGCAACTCCACCGGATCGCTGATCAGGCCCGGCTTGAGTCCCCCGTTTTTCGTCGGGTCCTTGAAATAGTCCGTCCAGTAGCCGATCTGCTGCCGGTAGGCGACGGCTTCGGCATCGGTCAGCTGCAGCACGCCGGTTTGCGCATCGTAGCGGTTGGTCTTCAGGACCACCGCCGTCTGCCCACGCACCGCGGCCTGCTGCTGCGCATCCAGCTCGCCCGGAGGCTTGCCGTACTGCTTGCCGGCGATCGCCGCCGCGGTGTCCACGCCCAGCCGGTGCAGTGCCTCGGCGGAGTAATCCGGCCCGAGGTAGGCGCCATGTCCCCAGATGCTGCCGTTGTCCATCAGGCCGTATTTGAGAAAGACCGCCTGGCCGTCGCGGATGTCGTCACCGCTGAACAGGGCCGTGCCCTGGGCATCGACCACCTGCGCGGGAATCGGTGGCGCGTTGCGATAGGCCAGCGAGGTGATCGCCAGCAATCCGGCAAAGCCGAACACCAACACGATCGCCACCGTTCGCAGCCACCATGGTGACAGTTCGGTATCGTCGTCGGTCAAGGGTTGCGCTGCCTCGTTCATCGTCGCTCCTCCGGCAAGATGAGTGCGCGCAAGCCTGTGGCGCAACAAGGCGGCGAAACGCTCCCGCCCTGCGTGTCGAACCGGCTCGCGCGGATCGATGCGGTGGTTCTGGTTCCCCCGTCAACGCATCGCCCGCCTACCATAAACCTTTTTGCTCCCCCGCAGCAGGGCGACGTGCCGGGTGGACTCAGCGCTTGAGCAGCGGCAGCTTGTTCGGTACGCCGTCCCACTTGTCGGCGTCTTCCATCGACGGGATCTTGCTGGTCAGCACCGGCCATTCCTTCGCCAGCTCGGCATTGATCGACATGTAGATCTCCTGCCCGGCCGGTACGTCGAGCTCGGGGAAGATCGCGCCGACCGGACACTCCTCCACGCACAACGTGCAGTCGATGCATTCGTCGGGATCGATCACCAGGAAATTGGGCCCGGCGTGGAAGCAATCGACCGGGCACACCTCGACGCAGTCGGTGTGCTTGCAGTTGATGCAGTTGTCGGTGACGACGTGCGTCATCATGCCTCCTTCCGCAGCCTCGCCGCGGTAACTACAGTGTCCGCGGCAACTGCTGCCGTGACCATGATCCAGATCAGTGTGCCACGCTCGCTGCCCACGCAGAATCCTTCCGTTCTCTCATCTTCCCCAAGGAGCGACACCATGCGCAAACTGATTGCCGTTGCCCTGCTCGGGCTGCTCTCCACTCCGCTGATGGCTGCCGAGTGCGCCACCACCATCGAGGGCAGCGATGCGATGCAGTTCAACAAGAAGACCATCACCGTGCCGAGTACCTGCAAGACCTTCAAGGTCACGCTCAAGCACACCGGCAAGCTGCCGGTCACCGCGATGGGCCACAACTGGGTGCTGTCGCACGCCTCGGATGAAGCCGGCGTGGTCGCCGACGGCATGAAGGCCGGCGCGGCCAACAGCTACGAGAAGCCCGGTGACAGCCGTATCATCGCCCACACCAAGCTGATCGGCGCCGGCGAGAGCGACACCGCCACGATCAACGTGGCCAAGCTCAAGGCCGGCGAGCAGTACGCGTTCTTCTGCACCTTCCCCGGCCATGCCGCCCTGATGAAGGGCACGCTGAGCCTCGGCAAGTAAGCTTTGCCGCAACGGCAGCGCGCCCGGCCGAGATGGCCGGGTGCGCCTTTTCTGCGTCATGCGTCCGTTTCGTGCACCCTGCCCCGACATGAGCCCAGCCGAGCCCTTCAACGAAACCGCCATCGCCACGCTGGTCGACCACTTCTACGAGAAGGTGCGGCGCGATCCGGAGATCGGTCCGGTGTTCAATGCAGCCGTGCACGACTGGGACGAGCACAAGCGCCTGCTGACCTCGTTCTGGTGTTCGGTGGCGCTGCGTGCGGGCAGCTATCGCGGCAACCCGATGGCAGCACACCGCCCGCACCCGATCCGCGCCAAGCATTTCGATCGCTGGCTGGCACTGTGGCGTGAAACCTGCGGCGAGGAACTCGATCCGGTCCACGCCGAGCACATGCTGGAGTACGCCCAGCGCATCGGCCGCAGCCTGAAGTACGGCCTGGGCCTGCATCCCGAAGCGAAGCCGTTCGGTGTGCCTGTGATCGGCATCCATCGCTGATCGGTCACACCCCGATTCGCGCAAGGCCATTGCAGGAGCGCACCCTCTGCGCGACGTCTACCAGGAGCATCGCGCACAGGGTGCGCTACAGCATTCAGCGTAGGGCGGGCATTGCCCGCCGGCTCTTCGACAAGATGCGCGGCCAGCCTCGGCGGGCAGTGCCCGCCCTACTCACAGGCAAGCGAAAGTCCTGATCAGCCCAGCGCTTTCAGCGCGGCGGCGTAATCCGGCTCGTCGCCGATCTCGCCCACCAGCTCGGTGTGCAGCACCTTGTCGTGCTCGTCCAGCACCACCACTGCCCGGGCGGCAAGGCCGGCCAGCGGGCCGTCGGCGATCGCCACGCCGTAATCGGCGAGGAATGCGCGGCCGCGCATCATCGACAGGTTGACCACCTGGTCCAGCCCTTCCGCGCCGCAGAACCGCTTCTGCGCAAACGGCAGGTCGGCGGAAATGCACAGCACCACGGTGTTGTCGAGCTTGCCCGCGGCCTCGTTGAAGTGGCGCACCGAGGCCGCGCAGGTCGGCGTGTCGACGCTGGGGAAGATGTTGAGTACCTTGCGCTTGCCGGCGAAACGCGACAGCCCGACGTCGGAAAGGTCGCCCGCCACCAGCGAAAACGCCGGCGCGGCCGAGCCGACCGTGGGGAAACTGCCGTCGACGCGAACCGGCTTGCCGTGGAGGGTAACTGTGGACATGGTGCGACTCCTGCTTTGTGAAAGGCTACAAGTAGAACATGGTCTTGGCCAGAAACACGATGCCGACCATCAGCGCCAGCACGATGCGATGGGTGTGCTTGAACCGGCAGACGTCCATCTTGCCGTGGCGCATCGCCCACATCGCGTTGACGAACACGCCCAGTACGCCAAACGCCAGTACCACCTTGAGCAGCAGCCAGTTGCCGAAGCGCGAGCCGACGCAGGCAAAGCCGTCGCAGCGGATGTCGAACAGCATGAAGCCGCTGGCGAACAGCAGCACTACCACCACCGGCATGTAGCGCCGTACCCGCGCCATCACCGCCTGCTCGATGCGCTGCATGGTGACGATGTCGAAGTGCTTGTGCAGCGACTCCACCACGATCACCTCGAACGCCACCGCACCGACGAACACGATGGCGCAGGCCAGGTGCAGCAGGACGATCCACGGATACCAGGCAAGCATGCGCGTTGGCCATGAGAAAGAACCAACGCCCAGCATCCGCCGCCCAGGCGGCGCCGGCCATGACCTGCATCAACCGGTGCCGGCGGCGCAGCCGCTGCACCGGTCTGTGACAATCCGCCCCGCGTCGCCGCCATCGCGGTTGACCTGCATCAGGGCCGCCGCCGCGCGCCGCCGCGAGCATGTCCCCTGCCGATTGTCGGCATTCGCGTTCTTTCGCCACCCATGGCAAGTCGAGGCTCCGCGTGAACAGTGTCGTCCCGCTCATCCATCCGTTGCGCCACACCGGGCGGCGCTGGGTCCACGAAGCACTCGAATGTCTGGCCCAGGAAGCCGCGCGCTCGGCCGACACGCACCTGCTGAAACTCAACTTCCCCGGCTTCCACGGCATCGACTTCTACTTCAAGGACGAGGCGAGCCATCCCAGCGGCAGCCTCAAGCACCGGCTGGCGCGCTCGCTGTACCTGTACGCGCTGTGCAACGGCCGGCTCGGCCCGGACCAGACGGTGGTCGACGCCTCCTCCGGCAGCACCGCGATCTCCGAGGCCTGGTTCGCGCGCCTGCTCGGCCTGCGTTTCGTCGCGGTGATGCCGGCGTGCACCGCGCCGGGGAAAATCCGCGACGTGCAGGCGCTGGGCGGCGAGGTCGACCTGGTGGACGACCCCGCCAAGGTGCATGCGCGCGCCGCCGAGCACGCGGCGCGCGGCGCCTGTCACCTGGATCAGTTCGGCCTGGCCGAGCGCGCCACCGACTGGCGCGGCAACAACAACATCGCCGAGTCGATCATTGGCCAGCTCGCCCGTGAGCGCTCGCCCGAGCCGCACTGGATCGTCTGCGGTGCGGGCACCGGCGGCACCTCGGCCACCATCGGCCGCTACCTGCGCTATCGCCGCCTGCACACCCGGCTGTGCATCGCCGACCCCGTCGGCAGCGGTTTCGTGTGCGGCTGGCAAAGCAACGACCGCAGCGCCGTAGCCAGCCGCCCCACCCTGATCGAAGGCATCGGCCGGCCGCGGGTCGAGCCGGGCTTCGTGTTCGAGGTGGTGGACCACGTGATCGGCGTGCCGGACGAAGCCTCCATCGCCGGCGCGTGGCTGCTCGGCGAGCTGTTCGGGCATCGCTACGGCGGCTCCTCGGGCACCAACTTCGTCGCCTGCCTGACCCTGGCGGCCACGATGCGCGCCGAAGGCCAGCGCGGCAGCATCGTCAGCCTGCTGTGCGATCGCGGCGAGCGCTACGCCGAAACCCTGTTCGACCCGCACTGGTTGACCGCGCACGGCATCGACCGCTCGCACAGCGAGGCGTCGCTGCGCCACAGCATCGAGACCGGCTGCGCGCCGCTGCGCCGGACAGCCTCCGCCTGACGCCGCGCCAATCCGCCGCAGGCACCGCCGGGCCGATTTGACCATGGTCAACACCGGCCACCCGCAGCCGGCCCATGCTGGCTTCCATATTTCACGGGAGACACGGCGATGGGCAGACTGAGCGGCAAGGTGGCACTGGTGACCGGCGCCGCCGTGGGCATCGGCGCCGCCTGCGCGCGCCGGCTGCTGGAAGCCGGCGCGAAAGTGGCGCTGGTCGACATGCAGGACGGGCCGGGCCAGCAGCTGGCCGCGGAACTCGGCGAGGGCGCGCGCTATTTCCACGCCGACGTGGCGGTAGAGGCCGAGGTGGCCGCGGCGATAGCCGGCACGGTCGCGGCGTTTGGACGTCTGGACGTCCTGGTCAACAACGCCGGCATCGCCGGCGCGAACAAGCCGACTCACGAAATCACCGAAGCCGAGTGGGACCGGGTGCAGGCGATCAACGTGAAGGGCGTGTTCTTCTGCACCAAGCACGCGATCGCGCCGCTGCGCGCGGCCGGCGGCGGCAGCATCATCAACCTGTCGTCGATCTACGGCCTGGTCGGCGCGCCGGATTCACCGCCCTACCACGCGTCCAAGGGCGCGGTGCGGCTGATGAGCAAGACCGACGCGATGCTGTACGCTGCCGACCGCATCCGGGTCAACTCGATCCATCCCGGCTTCATCTGGACGCCGATGGTGGAGCAGCACATCGCCTCGATGGGCGGCGACCCGGCCGAACACCGGCGCGAGGTCGGCGCGCTGCACCCGCTGGGCCACATGGGCGAGCCGGACGACATCGCCTGGGGCGTGGTCTACCTGGCGTCCGACGAATCGAAATTCGTGACCGGCAGCGAGCTGGTCATCGACGGCGGCTACACCTGCCACTGACCATCCACTGCTGGAGGACTCCACCATGTTCAAGCACATTTTGCTGCCCACCGACGGGTCCGAGCTGTCGCTGCGGGCGGTCGACACCGGTATCGAACTGGCTGCCAGACTCGGCGCCCGCGTATACGCATTCCACGTCATCGCGCCCTTCCCCGCCTCGGTCTACTTCGCCGAGTTCGTCGTGGCCAACGAGCCGGGCTATACCCGCGAGGCGATCGCCAACGCCGAACGCTACCTGGCCGACGTGCGCGGGCGGGCGCAGGCCGCCGGCGTTGCCTGCGAAGGCAGCCACGAAATCGATGCGCGTCCCTACTCGGCCATCGTCGGCGCCGCGCGCAAGCAGCAGTGCGACCTGATCGTGATGGCCTCGCACGGCTGGCGCGGCTTCGACCGGCTGTTGCTGGGCAGCGAGACGCACAAGGTGATCTTGAACGGCGACGTGCCGGTGCTGGTTTGCCGTTGAGCAACGGCCGGCGGGCCGCGGCGTGAACGGGAAGACAGCGCCGCCCGCCCGCCGCGGCCTCGACCCGGCCGAGGCGGCGCGCCGATTGGCGGCACACGGCCCGAACCTGCTGCCGGGCAGCGCCCCCAGGAGCATGCTCGCGATCGTCGGCGGCGTGCTGACCGAGCCGATGTTCCTGATGCTGCTGGTTGCCGGCGGCCTGTATCTGGCGTTGGGCGACCGCGCCGAGGCAGCGTTCCTGCTGTCGTTCGTGTTCGTGGTGATCGGCATCACGCTGGCGCAGGAGCGCAAGACCCAGCGGGCGCTGGAGTCGTTGCGCGAGCTGTCCGCACCGCGCGCGCTGGTGATCCGCGGCGGCGAGGAAAAGCGCATTCCCGGCCGCGAAGTGGTGGTGGGCGACTTGCTGGTGCTGCACGAGGGCGATCGCATCGCCGCCGACGCGGTGCTGCTGGACGGCCATCTCGACGTCAACGAATCGCTGCTCACCGGCGAGGCGGTGCCGGTCACCAAGCTCCCCGGCGAGGATACCGGCCAGCTGTTCGCCAGCACCGTGGCGACCAAGGGCGTCGGCGTCGCCGAGGTCCGCGCCATCGTCAGTGCCACCGCAGTCGGCCGCATCGGTCAGGCGCTGGCCGACACCGTCGAACCGGTGTCCGGCCTGCAACAGGCCTCGCGCCGGCTGATCCGCAACCTCACCGTCGGCGGCCTGCTGCTGGCCGCGGCGTACGCGTTGCTCGGCTGGCTGTGGGACGGCCACGGCCTGCTCCAGAGCGTGCTCGCCGGCATCGCGCTGACCATGGCGATCCTGCCGGAAGAGATCCCGGTGATCCTCACCGTGTTCCTGGCGCTGGGCGCGTGGCGGATCTCCAGGCACAAGGTGCTGACGCGCCGCGTGCCCGCGGTGGAAGCGCTGGGCGCGATCTCGGTGCTGGCGGTGGACAAGACCGGCACGCTGACCCAGAACCGCATGCAGGTCGCCGAACTGCGCCTGGTCGACGGCAGCACGCACGACCAGGACGCGCACGAGCTGCCCGAGCCGTTTCATGCGCTGGTCGAGTTCGCCATGCTGGCGACGCCGGCCGACCCGTTCGACCCGATGGAGAAGGCGATCCAGCAGTTCGGGCTGCACTGGCTCACCGATACCGAGCACGTGCACGCCGAGTGGGCGCCGGAATTCGAGTACGCGCTGTCGCCGGAGATCCTGGCGATGACCCACGTGTTCCGCGGCGACGCGCGCGGCACGCACCTGCTGGCGACCAAGGGCGCGCCGGAAGCGGTGATCGACCTGTGCCATCTGGCCGCCACTGACGCAGCGGCCATCCTGTGCCAGGTCGAGGGGATGGCCGAGCGCGGCCTGCGCGTGCTCGGCGTGGCCCGCGGCGAGTGGCACGGCGAAGCGTGGCCGCAAAGCCAGCACGACTTCGATTTCCGCTTCCTCGGCCTGCTCGGCTTCGTCGACCCGCCACGGCCGGAAGTGCCGGCGGCGATCGCCGAATGCCGCAGCGCCGGCATCCGCATCATCATGATGACCGGCGACCACCCGGCCACCGCGCGGGCGATTGCGCGCGAGGTGGGCTTGAGCGAGCGCGCCGAGGTCGTCACCGGCGTGGAAATGGCTGCACTGGACGACGCCGCGTTGCGCGAACGCCTGCATTGCGTCGACCTGTGCGCGCGGCTCAAGCCCGAGCAGAAACTGCGCCTGGTGCAGCTGCTGCGCGAAGGCGGCGAGGTGGTGGCGATGACCGGCGACGGCGTCAACGACGCACCCGCGCTGAAGGCCGCCGACGTCGGCATCGCGATGGGCGAGCGCGGCACCGACGTGGCGCGCGAGGCGGCCGCGCTGGTGCTGCTGGACGACAGCTTCGCCAGCATCGTCGGCGCGATCCGCCAGGGCCGGCG
>MKTU01000038.1 GCA_001898415.1 Rhodanobacter sp. 67-28
CACGCATCGCCGGCATCCTGCGCCAGGCCTTGGGCGGTTCGTCGAGCCTACCGCGAATTCCGGGACGGGTCTGTCAGATTCTCCAGCTTTCCGGCAGCCCGGCGCGGCGGCTCAGCTCGCCGCCAGCCGCACGCTGAAGCGTGCGCCGCCGAGTTCCGGCGAGCGGTCGACCACCAGTTCGCCCTGGTAGGCGTGCACGATGTCCTGCACGATCGACAGGCCGATGCCGTGGCCCTGCACGCGCTCGTCGCCGCGCACGCCGCGCTGCAGGACTTTCTCGATCTTGTCCTCGGCGATGCCGGGGCCGTCATCTTCCACGCTGATGTAGAGGCCCGGCCGCTTGCGCCCGTGCTCCGGTTGCGCCTTGACCTCCAGCAACACGCGGTGGGAGGCCCACTTGAAGGCATTCTCCAGCAGGTTGCCGAGCAGTTCGAGCAGGTCGCCCTGCTCGCCGTAGAACGCCGCGCCCTCGCCGATGTCGAACTCGCACAACACGTTCTTGGCCGCGTAGACCTTCTCCAGACCCTGCACCAGATCCTCGGCCGCGCCCGCGATCGGCACCGCGCTGGCGAAAGTCTGCCGGCCAGAGGTGGCCGCGCGGGCCAGTTGATAGGCGACCAGTTCGTCCATCCGGCGCACCTGATCGAGCACCGCCGTGCTGCGCCCGGCCAGCACCTCGCCGGTGGTGGATTCCAGTTGCGAGCGGATTACCGCCAGCGGCGTCTTCAGGCTGTGCGCGAGATCCGCCAGCGTGTGCCGGTAGCGCGTGCGCTGCTCGCGCTCGTTGGTGATGAAGGCGTTGATGCGCTCGGTCAGGCCGGTCAGTTCCAGCGGGTACTGGCTGTCCAGCTGCTCGCTGTCGCCGCGCTCGACCCGGCTCATGTCGCTGGCCACCTTGCGCAGCGGGGTGAGGCTCCAGCGCAGCAGCAATAGCTGGAGCACCATCAGCATCACGCCCAGGATCGACAGCCAGATCACCAGCGCGCGCCGGTAGGCCATGTTGCCGCCCTCGAGCTGATCCTCGGTCTGCGCCACCATCACGGTGAATCGCACCGACTTGCCCGCCTCGGTGTCCCAGGCCACGCCGTAGCTGTAGTAGTAGAGGCGACCCATGCGCGTGTCGATCGGGCCGACGAAGCGGCTGGCGCCCGGCTCCAGCGGCACCAGGAAACTGAAGTCACGGCCGATCGCGGAGGGTGACTCCCAGCGGAAGTCCTTGTCGCCCACCGCCACCGCGTAGAGGCCGGAACCCGGGCGCGAGAAATTCGGATCCGGCGAGGTGTCCGGCGACAGGATGCGGCCGTAGCGGTTGACGTCGAAGTTGGTGATGTAGGCGATTGCGAAGTTCTGCAGGCGGTCGTGCAGCGCGCTCAGCGCACGCTCCTTGTTCGCCTGCGACAGGGTCAGGCCGACCAGGCCGAGGAAGCCGGCCAGCACGAATCCGGTGGCGATCGCCGCGCGCGCCGCCAGCGACAGCGGGCGGCGCGCGGGCGATGGCTCATTCGTCGTCGCCGTCGGTGCGCGGGATGGCAAAGCGGTATCCGCGTCCACGTACCGTCTCGATGGGTTTCAGGGTGCCTTCCGGATCGAGCTTGCGGCGCAGGCGGCCGATGAAGACTTCCAGCACGTTGGAGTCGCGGTCGAAATCCTGCTGGTAGATATGCTCGGTGAGGTCGGCCTTGGAGACCAGTTCGCCCGCGTGCAGCATCAGGTATTCGAGCACCTTGTACTCGTAGCTGGTGAGGTCGACCAGCTTGCCCTCCACCGTCACCGTCTGCGCGGTGGTGTCGAGCTTGATCACCCCGCAGGCCAGGATCGGCTTGGACCAGCCGCTGGCCCGGCGCACCAGCGCGTTGATGCGCGCCAGCAGCTCCTCGACGTGGAACGGCTTGACCAGGTAGTCGTCGGCGCCGTACTTCAGTCCCTCGACCTTGTCCTGCCAGCTGCCGCGCGCGGTGAGGATCAGGATCGGGTAGCGCTGGCCCGCCTCGCGCAACGCCTTGACCAGGTCCATGCCCGACATCTTGGGCAGGCCCAGGTCGATGATGGCCAGGTCGAATGGCACCTCGCGGCCGAGATAGATGCCCTCTTCGCCGTCCTGCGCCGCATCGACGGCAAAGCCGTCGCGTTTCAGCCGGGCCGCCAGCGTCTCGCGCAACGGCGCCTCGTCTTCCACCAACAGGATGCGCATATCAATGTTTCTCCTTGCTGCCCGCATTCCGCCCGGGCGGGTTCTTGGTCGACTGGGCCGACCCCGGATTCTTGCTCGCTTCGGAGGAAATCGCCATCACCTTCACATGGCCGTTCGGGGTGAGCACCTTGATGCGGTACTCCATCCGGCGGCCGACCCCGCGCGACTCCGCCGACAATACCTTGCCGCCGGTTTCCTGCTGCACCTGGAGCACCGCCTGATCCAGCGTCACCGCCGGCTTGCCCGTCTGCGCCGCCGCCACGCCCCCGAACGGGATCAGGGCGGCCAGCAGCATGCTCTTGTACCTGATCATGCGTGAATATCCTGTCCGGCGTTGAGCGAACGCCCAGCCTAAGAGGTCAGGCCTGAATACTGGCCGGACGGGGCGCGCCTGTCACGCTGCCGCCGCGCACGGCGCCATGGCCTGCTGGAGCAATGCCCAGCCTGCCCCGGGCAGATGCGCGCCCTCGCTGAGCGCGCGGCGGAATGCGCGCGCGCCAGGCTCGCCCTGGTAAAGGCCCAGCAGGTGGCGGCTGATGTGCTTGAACGCGGTGCCGCGCGCCAGCTCGGCCTCGATGTAGGGCCGCAGGCGCTGCAGCACGCTTTCCCGGGTAGGCAGCGGCTCGCCGTGCAGCGCGTGCTCGATCTGCGCCAGCAGGTACGGATCGTGGTATGCCGCACGGCCCAGCATCACCCCATCCAGCCGGGCCAGGTGGGTACGCACCTGCTCGACCGTGGTGATGCCCCCGTTGACCACCACCACGAGCTCGGGAAACTCGCGCTTGAGCCGGTACACGCGTTCGTAGTCCAGCGGCGGGATCTCGCGGTTCTCCTTCGGCGACAGGCCCTTGAGCCAGGCCTTGCGCGCGTGCACCACCAGCACGCGCACGCCCGCCGCCAGCATGGTTTCGGTGAAGTGCTGCAGGCCTGCGTAGTCATCCTGGTCGTCCACGCCGATGCGACACTTCACCGTCACCGGCACCTCGACCGCATCGCGCATCGCCTTCACGCACTCGCCGACCAGGGCCGGTTCGCGCATCAGGCAGGCGCCGAAGCGGCCCGACTGCACCCGGTCGGAGGGGCAACCGACGTTGAGGTTGATCTCGTCGTAGCCGGCCTCCGCGCCGAAACGCGCCGCCTGTGCCAGTTCCTGCGGCTCGCTGCCGCCCAGCTGCAACGCCAGCGGATGTTCCTGCTGGCTGTGTTCGAGCAGGCGCAGCTGCTTGCCGCGCACCAGCGCGGCGCTGGTCACCATCTCGGTGTACAGCCGCGCGCGCGGCGACAGCAGCCGGTGGAAGTAGCGGCAGTGGCGGTCGGTCCAGTCCATCATGGGCGCCACAGCGATAATTTTATCGTTGTAATTCAATATCTTATCCATTAAAATCAGCAGCATGAACAGGGCGTGTGCACTCCCGTGTGCACTCGAATTCGCCCGATTTCGCCCTTCCACGACAGCCCAGTGCACACAGAGCGCACACGAAAATGGCAACGATCACCCGGCTTAGGTCGGGCCACTGGCGGGTTCAGGTCCGACGCAAACAATCGTATGTCAGCGAGACCTTCCTGCGCCATGAAGACGCGCGGACGTGGGCGATCGCGACCGAGCGCCGGGTCGATCTTGGCGAATCGACGCTGAAGCGGACCCAAGTCGACCCGACGACCTTCGCCCACCTAGTCGACCTGCACGTGACCGACATGTGCGAGGTCGGCAGGGCGCCGCGCCGCTCCAAGCAGTTCACCTTGGATGCCCTGAAAGCCCACCTCGGCACCCTCAAGCACAAGGGCCTCACCCGCGAGCGGCTGATCCAGTTCGGCAAGGACCGCGCGAAGGAAGGTGCCGGCCCGGTGACCCTGAGCGCCGACTTCGGCTACCTCAAGCTCGTCCTCACCCATGCAGCGGCGGTCCACGGCGTCGACGTCAAGGTCGAGCCGGTCAATCTCGCACGCGTGGCACTCAAGCGGCTCGGCCTGATCGGCAAGTCGCGGGCACGCGACCGGCGACCGACTGCGGACGAGATCAAGCGCCTGCTGGCTCACTTCGACCACAACCGCTACCTGCTGATCCCGATGGGCCGCATCGTGCGTTTCGCGCTCGCCAGCGCGATGCGGCAGGAAGAGATCTGCCGGATTCGTTGGAGCGAAGTCGATGTTGAGCGGCGCGTCGTCCTCGTGCACGACCGCAAGGACCCGCGCGAGAAGGATGGCAACGACCAGCTCGTGCCCCTGCTCGACCTGACCGGCTTCGATGCACTGCGGCTGATCCGCCTGCAGCGCAAGCACTGGTCGCGCAGCGACCTGATCTTCCCCTGCAACTCCCGCTCGGTCGGTGCCGCGTTCCGGCGCGCGTGCAAGGAAGTCAAGATCGTCAACCTGCATTTCCACGACCTGCGCCACGAGGCCACCAGTCGACTTTTCGAGGCAGGCCTGCGCATCGAGGAAGTCGCCCTGGTCACCGGCCACCGCGACTGGAAGATGCTCAAGCGCTACACGCACCTGCGTCCCGAGCATTTGCATCGTGCTCGCACCAAGGGCACGCCTGCGGAAGCCGTCGACGTGGCACGCGACGCCGCACGGCTGCTGGCGACCGAGCTGCAGGCGACGCACCAGCGGGCGAACCAGACGGATGCGATGGCATCCGCGCTACGCAAGGCGGGTCCATTGCTGCAGGAGCTGGCCAGTCTGCTCCTGGAACAGGCTCACACCTCATCGTCCCAGCCGCCATTGACGCGGCCGAGGCTGGCGCTGACCGGGTAAGGCCGCGCCAGCCAGCTATTCCCTTGACGTTATATTCCTTAAACGTTATTATTCCTCACAAGGCATACAAGCATGGATTGGGATGTCGAGTACACCGACGAATTCGAGAAGTGGTGGAACGGCCTGACCGAATCTGAAACCGAATCGGTGCGCGCCAGCATCCTGTTGCTGCGCGGCTATGGCCCCAACCTGCGGTTTCCGCACAGCAGCGGCATCAACGGTTCCCGACACGGCAACATGCGGGAGCTGCGGGTTCAGCACGGTGGACGGCCGTTCCGGGTGCTGTACGCGTTCGATCCGCGACGCTGCGCGATCCTGCTGCTCGGCGGCGACAAGACCGGAGACGACCGCTGGTACAAGAAGCACGTGCCCATCGCCGACCGCCTGTATGACGAACATGTAAAGTCGCTGAAGTAACGAGGATTCGCCCCATGGCCAAGAAATTTGCCGAGCTCGAAGCGAAGATGTCGCCCGCGTCGCGCAGCCGGTCGGACGCGCTCTACGAGAAGCTGGTGGCCGAGATGCCGCTGCACGAGCTGCGCCAGGCGAAGGCGCTGTCGCAGGTCAAGCTGGCCAAGGCGCTGCATATCAACCAGGCGGCCGTCTCCAAGATGGAGAACCGCGCCGACATGTACATCAGCACCCTGCGCGACTACATCCGCGCCATGGGCGGCGACCTGGAGATCGTGGCCCGATTCCCGGGCGGCGCCGTCAGGATCCAGAACTTCGCCGACCATGGGGTGCGACACAAAGGCGCCACGAAAATTGCCAAAGCGCGACCAAGCACCTTGCCAGCCAAACGAAGCGAAAGGAAAACGGCATGAACAGGCCACCGCATATGGCTTCCGTTTCCCACGCCGCGGTACTGGGCCAACAGGTGCACATCGAAATTGATGCAGCATAACCGCGAGGGCGAGCCAAGATGACGGACGGCTCGAGCGCCGGGCCGGATCATCTGCCACGGTCTACGGTCAGTCCGGACACGATCCGGCATCTCCTGCTCGGGGTGGAGGATGCCGGGATCCGCCATCGTTTCGTTCAAACCTACGGCGATCAACTCGAGGTCTTCGTCGGCCACATGGCGAACGCCTTCCTGGCCTGGGAACGCCTCGACGCGCAGATCACGAAAGACGAACCCAGCGCCCACGTCACCGCGCTCGTCTATGGCGCCTTGCACACCCACGTCGTGGCCATGAAGCTCCTCCTGGAAGGCCTGTTCGTTCCCTCGGGCAACGCGCAGCGTTACGTCCTCGAGAGCATCGCGACGGCGCTTCTTGTCTCAAAGCCATCACTGGGAATCCTGGATCGTTACGTACGCAACACCTACTCGACCACCAAGGCGATTCGCGACGTGGTCCGACATGCCGATACGCTTCGGCTCAACCGGGTGGCGCTGGCAACCCTCCGGCAGCACAGCAAGCTCTATGATCTTTGCAGCCACCCCACGCAGTTCGCTTCCGCCTCGTTGATGACGCTTGTCCCGGGGAACTCCCAGACGGTGCTCGGCGGACATTTCGACGAAGGCAAGACCTTTGCGTACGAGAAGGAGATTTCCTCGCGTACCAGCCTGGCGAGCGTCTTCCCCAACTTCATCTACGCGGTGGGACGGAACTACCTCGGCCTGGCCTGACGGGCGCCAATCAGCCTATGCCTGTTCGTCGTCCTTCATGCCGAGCAGGTAAGCGCCGGACTGGACCGGGTCGATCCGCGCGGCCTGCGCCAGCGCCCAGGCCGACCATGCATCGAGTTCGGCAGGCGCGACCTGGGTACCGGAGCCTGCACTGAGCGCACGAACCTCCGCGACGTAGGCGCGGATGTCGCGCGCCTGGCGCAACGCCGCTGCTTCTCCCAATAGCCGATTGACCCGAGCCTTCTCGGCCCGAATGCGTTTCTCCCTTGCCTGCCTGGCTTCCTCTTCGCGGCGTTGCCGGGCCTCCTCGATGAGATCGGCCTTTCTGCCGACCATCCACTTGGAACGATGCTGTTCCCCCAGCCGGTAGCGCATCTCGCCCAGCACGATCAGGTTGGTGACAACTTCCGCCAAGTGCGATTCGACCCGGTCACCGGGCTGATCCACCCACTCGGTCCGGATGCCTTGGAGCCCTTCCAATGAAAACGAGATCCTGAGCACCAGCTTTTCCGATGCCGGACGCTGCAATTCATCGGTATAGCGATAGCCGTTACGTGTCGACTGGTTCGGGTGATCCAGATGAAAGCTGACATGCTGCTCTCCCACATGGGCGCCGAAGTCGCTGGGGTCATTGCCCGACAAGGTGCCTTTCACTCCGCAACGTCCCAACGCAGTAAAGATGCTGCCGAGTATCCGCAGCCTGCGTTGCTCAAAAGGCGAGGCGAACAACGGTCGATCGGATCGATAGCTGTATTTCTTCCGGTTCTCCTCTTCCCGGCGCAAGAGGCCCGCAATCAACCCGTGCGGCGCACGCAGATCACGCACCATCCCAACCTTGCCCACCAGCTTGGTCACTCTGGCCACAAGGTCGGCCATCGGTTCCGGAAACTCCGGGGGCGGCGGAATCTCGGCATCCATCAGGTCAGCATCACTGACGCCCTGATACCATGGCATGCTTCGCCCGGCACCGGCATGAAGCAGTTCGGGCATACCAAACCCCCGCGCAGGCAGCAGGGGGCGGAACACGCGCTTTCCTGACTGCACTTCTGCCCAATGTCCGCGCGTGGGAACCGGAACGCCGTGTTTACGGCAGGTCTTGGCCAGCGCGACATCCGAGATGCCAAGGCGTGCAGCCACGGTCTTGATCGGATCCGACCAAACCGCGTGGTAAAGATCTTCGCGGGAAATCCGTTGCATCATGCAATTACCCATCAAGAAAGAGCTCCGGATGGAGGCGCATCGGGAATGTGCCATCAGCACTGCTGGTAAACACCCGGAGAGACCGCCCGCCCCACCTTTCAATAAAATGCCCGAAGAACCCAAAACCAGCATCACGAGCCAAGGCGCTCTCACAGCACCATGATGTCGCCCTCATCATCCGGGCTGAGCCCAAGGAAACCTGCCCTAGTGACTCATGGCCTCTTCGAGGATCAGGCTCCGGCCCGATCCCACCGAACCAGAAACCTGGCTCGCACTGACAGCGCCAATTGCAGATCGATGTTGTGGCGTGGCCGTTAGACTCCAACTTCGTCAATCAACGTTCCGAGGCATGCGATGTGGAAAGATGCTTTCCTTTCTCCGCGGATTTCGGGTGTCGTGATTCGTGCGCGGGACAAGCAGAAAAGGCTATACGCGCAACTGAATCGGATCAACGAACACGCTCGATTGCTCCAGCTTCAGATCGAAGTTGCACCCGAAGATGTTCAGGGTCTCCTGATCGCCATTTTCTTTTCTCGGACTCTCAACAGTATTCAGGCGGCCGTTCTGGTCGGCGAGCGTGGCCTCCCTGCTCAAGCAAAGGTTCTCCTCCGTGCATCAATGGAGTCGATGTTCAGTCTCCGCGCCTGTCTCGACCCCGAATTCGCTGAGAAGCTGATTAACGCGGATCCGGTCCAACGGAAAAAACACTACAAAAAGGCCGCTCAACTCGTCGAACGAAAGGTAATCTCCGACCCGAACGGAGTCGTCAGCCCTGAAAAGCTTGCCGAAATCGAGGCGGACATCGCCGAGGTGAACGCTCGGGACATCACCACCGCGGAAATCGGCATGGGCGAGACCGTCACGCTTGGTCGAAGCGAGTGGCCACCGCGCCAGGAAGAAATCGATGCACTGATGGCAGAGGAGCTTCCGCCGCCGCCGGCATTCCAGGAGTCCCTGGCGGACCTCACCACACGGGTGGCCACGCTGGTGGGCAAGGTGCCTCCGCCCCGCCCGCTCAAGCAGCCCCACCGGGCCATCGCGCGCCTGCTCGAAGCGGATGCCGCGCGCCTGCAGGCATGGCGAACCGCCGCCTATCCCTCGGTACTGGACCAGCCTTACTTCATCTCGCCCTACGAGCAACGACGGCTGCGCATCCTCAACGGCATCATCCTGACCATGGCGCGTCTCGGCATGCCGTCCTCCCTGCAGGGCAAGAATCCCGCGGACATCGTCGTCCAGGTCGGCGCAACCCGGGTGACATTCCGGCTCGACCATCCGGGGGCGCAGCGCGAAAGCTGGCGGCCGACGTCGGAGCCACGCCGCCCGGCGTCGGACGCGTTGCACTTGACGATTCCTTGGGAAACACACGCTGTCGACGGACTGCGCCTTGCCTGGGAGGACGCACCGGACGCTCCCATAGAGCAGTCGCTGCGGGACATCGTCATCGGGCTGATCGTGGCCGGCGAAATGCAGGTACGCCTGTGCGAGCTCCAGCACCATGCATGGCGCGTAAAGCACAAGGCCGATCTGATCGAAAAGGCCAGGAAGGAAAAGGAGGAAGCGCAGAGGAGGGAACGCGAACGTTGCCGTCGTCTGGAACAAGCCAGAATCGAGCGCCTGCTGGAAGAGGCCATGACCTTGCGTCTCGCCGATGATTTGCGCGCCTACGTGGAAGCGGTGACGAACGCCAACTCGGTTTCCCCGGAGCCACTCCCCTCCCCGCAGATGGAGGCGTGGGCGACATGGGCGCTGGCGCAGGCCGAACGCATCGATCCCGTCCGCTCCCGAGCCTTCCTGAAGACTGTCGAGGATGAAGCCGCCGAGGATCCGGGCGAAGCGGAGCCACCGGCGATGAAGAGCCCCGCTATTCCCAGCGCGAGAGTCGCTGCACCGGATCCACCGGTCAAACCGCCTTGGCACCCTGGGCTCTGGTATACCCGGTTGTCACATCGGTAGTGTCCCAGCAACCTTCACTGCATCCATCGCTGGCGACAGAATGCCGGCATCGGTCAACTCGTGCCACGGGATGCCGGATCACCGCGAAAAGAATGGAGTTGTCAGGGTCATGGAGGTAAACCTGCTCATCGGCGATATCCGACCGTCCGACGTGGAGCGGGCATTGTTGACGCATGGCCTAGTGGTGCTGGAAACCACGCGACCGCATGCCGCCATGATCGCGGCACAAGCGCAGGCCCGGCTGTTCCCCAACGGGCCAACCTCTACGATCGATGACGAAGAGGAATATCCGGACTCGCTCAACCTGTTGGCGATCGACGTTCCGCCCGATCGTGGCTGGGTTCACTATCTGGTCTATTCCAAGGTGTTCCCGCACGACCTCGAGCGCGCGAAGGAACTCGTCCGTCAAACCGTGTCGAGCTGGCCCGGACGGGACAACTACGCCTACCGGGTACCGTAGCCCCGCGTGACCGGGGCAAAGGGAAACCTTCGCCCCGAGGCCGACCCCGAAGGGCCGGCCTGGTGCCGGCGGATCATTCCGCCGGTTGCTCCTTCGGCTCGTAGAGCCGCACCACGATCACGCCGTCGAGCGGCAGCGCATTCAGCGCGAGGCGGAAGCCCTTGCCATCGCCGTTCGGGAACGCCACCCCGATCTTCGTCCAGTCGTGGCGTGTCTCACCGGCCACTTGGTACTCGCGCACGGTGAAGGCGTCGTAGCGGTCGGTGGTCTTCGGGGCGGGCTTGCTGTTCTTGCTCATGAGGATGTCTCCGGTTGGGTTCTGCGCGGTTGCGCGAGCCCAGGGCCGCGCGCCGGACAGGCTCGGCAGCACCGGAGCGACGAACGCGAGTGAGGAACGCAGGGCGGAACACCGTGGAGCACCCCTTGCGGGTTGCGCGGAGACGAGGCGCGCTACCGTCGCTCGCCATCAGCAACCGTGCCCGACCGGAGTCCATGAACAAGCATCACGGCCCGCCCCTGCCGACCACTGCAACGCTTCGTGCACCAGAGAATATGGCATCGACATGACGGGATCAGGCATGGCGTTCCCGATGGCAAGAATTCCGCGTTATCGACTGCGACGCAGCGATGTGATCGTGGTGCCATCGAACAAACACCCTCACGGCGGAAGCTATCAAGACGGCAGCTCTGGGCTAAGAGCCGATGTGAACCCAGCAAGCAGCGCGCGCGGGTGCTCACGCCGATGAATTTAGAACCTAAACCGACCATCTACGATCGGCTCGCCGACACACCGACACCTTCGGCACCACAGACCGCAACCGGCCAGGAGCGAACATGACTCGCTGAATCTGGCGTTCAAGGTTTGAGCTAAGCCTTACGCACTGGATATGCGCGCCGACCGAGGAATGGATCGCCGATGCACTGGTATGTCATCAAGAACGCGCCTTGTCCTGACTCAGGAGCGGGGAGATAATCTCATGCTGCAAAGGGAGAGAGAGCATTGTTTAGTCGAGACTTGTGGGCAGGCGCTTACGCGAGGGCGACGTTTCCGAAGTTTGCGTGTCCGAGGTGCACCAGCGGCCGATTAACGCCTGATAGTGTGGGCTTATTCGTGCAAGAACCCGCGTACTCTAAGGCAAACGGCAGACATCCCGACTGGGAACCCGATTGGGACATCGAGCGCTTCAGCATGCGGCTCATGTGTGACCACGCGGAGTGCGGCGAGATTGCGCACATCACTGGTGATACGACTATTGCCGAGTACTACGACGACGATCGCGACAATTGGAGCTTAATCTCGTTGCTACGCCCGCGATCGTTCTTTCCGGCCCCACCCATCATAGAAATTCCGAAGGAAGTGCCGCCCCCGGTGAAGGACGAGATATGCAAGTCCTTCGAGTTATTTTGGGCTGACCTCGGTGCATCGGCAAATCGTCTTCGCGTAAGTGTTGAGGTACTGCTTGACCACTTCAAAATTCCCAGAACCGGGATTGATAAAAAGGGCAAGCCGATGCGACTCGACCTGAACGCCCGCATTGCTCTGTTTGAGAAATCGGACAAAGAGCATGCACCGACTCTGACTGCTCTCAGAATGATAGGAAACTTGGGTTCACATGGAGGCGAAGTAGATCGAGAGCCATTGATCGATGCATTCGAGATTTACGAAGATGCTCTGGCTGAGCTATGTGGACAAAGGAAGGCGCGCATCGATCAGCTCCGGCAGAAGCTGATTTCTAGCAAGGGCAAATACTAGCGGCGCGCCAAACCTTGTTCGTCGAAGCGTCAGGGAGCCAGGCCGCAATGGACGCAATGCAGTGCGCGTGCGTAGCACCCGGTACCCGGCTCGTAGGGCGACGCGTCAGCCCTCTTCCCTTTCGCTGGTAGTCTTCAGGATGCCACCCATCCACACAGAGGAGCTTCCATGGCTGTCAAACTCGACGGGCTGTCACCGAAAGAACTGCAGGCCCTGATCGCCCAGGCCCAATCGAGAATGGAGTCCGCACGCGCGGAACATATCCAGGGCGTCAAGGCGAAGATCGATGCGCTGCTCAAGGCCGAAGGCCTGCAGCTCTCCGAGGTCTACGCGGGACGCGGCAGCAAGCGCGGCAAGCGGGCCGGCGCGGGCATCCCCAAATACCGCAATCCGGCCGACCCGTCCCAGACCTGGACCGGCCACGGCAAGAAGCCGACGTGGTTCCAGCAGGCCCTGAAGAAAACCGGCGTAACGGCGGATTCGCTGCTGATCACCCGGGTGGCCACGAGAAAGGCTCCCGCGAAGAAAACCGCCAAGAAAGTGACCGCTAAGAAAGCGAGCAGGAAGGCGAGCAGGAAGGCGAGCAAGTAATCCATCGGCCCGAGGCCTCATATGAGGCCCCGGGCAGCGATCGACACACACTCGACCGCCGAAACCACGAGGTGATCCAGTATCCGCACGCCGACATACTGGAGACCATCGCCCAGTTCCTTGGTGATTGCGCGATCGGCAGCGGATGGTTCGGCCACCCCCGAGGGATGGTTATGCGCGAAGATGCACGCGGCGGCATTGTGCTGTAGCGCCGAGCGGATCACCTCGCGCGGGTGCACCGACGCACCATCGATCGTGCCGCGGAAGAGCTTCTCCACCGCGAGAATGCGGTGACGATTGTCGAGCCAGACAACGTGGAACTCCTCGTGCTTCAGAGCACCCAGCCGCATGCGCAGGAAATCGGCACTGTCCCGAGGATTGCCGACGCTGCCCAGCCGTTCCAGCCGGCGGCGCAGGATGTCCTCGGCCGCTTCCAGGATGTCGCTCTCCGTCTGCGGCCCATCAATCGGGTAATGCCCGACGAGAACGTCGCGTGTGATGCCCATGTGCCTTCTCCCCGGCACTGGATTGCGCCGTGGGCGCCAAGTGGCGAAGCGGGAAGAGGCCGGCAGCACCGGGAAGCGTCGGCCGTGCTGACGCTGGAAGGCGGGAACGCAGTGGACGAGGGCTTGCCCCTTGCGCCGACCGACCGCGCAGCCAGCCTTGTCCACACCAGCGCAATCCGCCAGCACCGGGGAGCATGTAACCCTACTTTCTAGCCAAGTGGGTGGTATGAACTGGAAGACGGGGACAACGCTCTGCCAGAGCTGCCACCGCGAGCCGCATGTCGTCTTTAATGGTCGGCCCGACGTTGCGTCGCCGCTGGGCGCGGAGTGAGATGATGATCAGGACGTCGCGGCCCGGCTATACGTGGCATTCTCAAGCCCGACCAAGGAGAGCCGCGCGGGTCAACGCTCGTCGACGCGATTCCATAGCCATTCCCGTGCACCGGGACGAAAGGGCCAGGGCAGTCGGTCGTTCCTAGCCCACCAACGGCAACTTGGCCAGTCTTTCCATCCCTTTCCTGGTGAGCTGCCGACCTCTCCCCGTCAGCTCTATCAACCTTTCCTCCAGAAGAAACGGCTCGACCTCGGCCTCGATCGTCTCTACCGGTACCGCGCGCATCTGCGCCGAGATCCGGTCCAACCCCACGGGCTTGCCTCCAGCGCGCTGCAGTACTCTCATGTACTCGATCTCGGGAAGCCCAATGCCATCGTCCTCGATCTGCCTTTCGTTCCTGATGGTCTCGAGGTGAACTTGCATCTGCTCGGTTGCCGGGTCCGCGCCCCGGATTAATGCCTCGTTCTTCAGGTCGCCGGCCAAGCTTAGCGCGACGCGTGGCACGCGTCGCCCCAGGACCGCCAGCCGCTCGTATACCCGTGGCAACCAGCCTGGGAAGGCATTCGCCAACATGATCGCGACCTCGTCCACCGTGTAAGGCAACAGGTTGATCGTCTCGCATCGCGATCGCAGCGCGGAATCAACGCTTGCCGGCCGCGTCGTGGCAAAGAGGAACGTCGCGTTTGCCAGACGCGCGTACCGGTTACCGAGGTGCACGGTTCGATCCTTCGATTCGAGCGCGGTGAGGAAGCTTTCTTGCACCGGGCGCGGTACGAGGTGTACCTCGTCCACGAACACGGTGAACGGCGGGTATTCGATCACCGGGAGTCCCCCGATTTCTCCCCCTGTAAGTGGCGAGACACCAGCTTGCTTGAGCGCGGCGTCGACCAGCTCGAACAGCTTGTCGCGGCTCTTCAGGGCCGTTCCATCCAGCGGCACGAACGGGAGGCCAAGGGTGCTCGCGACTCGCCGGCAAAGCTCCGTCTTGCCCGAGCTCGGCGGGCCGGAGAATAGCAAGGACTTCGAGAGGGCCCTTGGCTCGGAGGTCAACGCGATCACCAGGTCACGGGATACTCGGTCGATCGCGTTGGCATTACCGATGAATCCCTGGAACTCCCGGGCGACCCGCGAGCGGGCCTCGTCGAACGGGGTCGGTCCAGGCTCGGCCTCTCCTGCCTCGCGCGGCAACAACGCTTGCTCGCCGTCTTCATCGATCGTATTCCCGGGGGCCGGGACCATCCCAGCCGCGGCATCGCCAGCGCCGCCTCCCGGCCCGTCGCCCGTGGCATCGGGAGCGCTCGCCGGCCGGTATCCGAACACGTCATGGACCATCGCGCGCAACGGTGAACGAACGCTGCCTGAAAGAACGATCGCCTTCGAGTCCTGGAAGCCGATCCGGACGGTGTCCAGCACGCCGTCCTCGTCGGCATCGACGGCGGCGGATTCCGACAGGTCGAACACCAGCAACTTGCCAGGACGCACCACCTCGATGGCCGCGCTTCCGGCGAGCAATTCCCTCAAGCACGCACCGTGCGCCTCGGACCAGTCGACCGCCGTGGTACCGGAGAGCCCCGGAGCGCTGTATATGCGGAAGGCATGGTTGAGTACCGCGCCGAGCCACGCGCGGGATGCCCTTGCCCACAGCGGGTAATTAGCGGACAACGTCGTGAACATCGTGTCCAGCAGGTTACCGAGGCTCGCGGCTTGATCTAGGTGCGATTTCAGTAGCTCGGTGCTCTCTATCGAGCTGCCCCTGTACTTGACCTCAATCGGCGTGAGCTTGATAGACGGGCGACTACCTGGCACGTAAGTCACCAGCAGCAGGTCGGGGATCTTGTCCGTGACGCGCTGGGACTGGCCCTTCAACGAGTGCCTTATCAACCTCAGGTAATGGTCGTAGGAATCGACGGAGACGAGCAGGTTCACCGTGCCGCTATCGAACGCGGGGATGCTTGCACCTCCCGCGGCCGGGCTCCCCTGAAGCAACCTCACGGCCAGGAACAGGCCTAGCTCGCCGCGCGAGGCGCTGCCCCCGGCCGCAAACCTGCGGAGCAGGGGTATCCCTCTCGCGGAAACCTCTCTCAGGGCATCTTCCGCACCCATCTTGTCCGTGCCGACGATCAGGGCCAGCGCGTCGTCGACGCGACGTTTCTGGGCGCTGGTAGCCGCCGCGAGCAGGTAGTACCCAACGCGGGAGCCCAGCGGCGCCCCCGGCACGGGCAGCTCGTAATCCCAGATCAGCGCGCCTCCCTCGTGCGCGGTGGTGGCCAGCAGGGATGGATCGATCTCGCCGGACCCCAGGGCTACATACTTGGCTTGCCGCAGCAGGGGAAGGATACCCGGAGGTCGCCTTTCCACGTGGTCGGCGCCGCCGCGCTGCCCAGCGATGCCCTCTATCGCCACGCAGGCTGCCTCGACGAGGCCTTCAAGCGACCCGCTCTCGCCTGTGGGTAGCATGTCCATCCGGCGTGGCTCGACCAGAGTCTGGTTTGGTCCCTCGCGCGTCTGGTCAATCCGGAACAGCACGCCCGCCGATGCCGCGGACCTCGTCTCGCTCGCCAGTGCTCGGGTGGATTCCTCACCGAGTCCCTCGACGAGCAGGAGATCCGACATGATCTCGCCATGGCCGGACCAGTCGTACCAACGCAAGGCCCCGCTGGAGAGCTCCGCGAGATCCGCGACTCGCTGCATGTCGGGCCCGTCGGGATCCACCCTCAGGTCAAGCACGTCCACCTCGCGCGGGTTCAAGGGCACCGCGGCACGACCCTCGGTGCGCGACAAGAACCGCTCCTCGACCCAGTCGAGAACAGCATCCGCTGCCGCGCCGGGCTTGCTAGCCCCTGCCAAACCGATGCGAAGCGAGGTGCGGCTGGGGGTCAAGAACGAGACGTCGTCGATCGCCCTGATTGCCTGCGCCGAGTCCATGCCAGGGACCGCGACCCGCGCACGCATTCCGAGCGCATGCAATTGGCTTGCAACCAGCGGCCTGGCAACGTGCGTAGATGGGTCCACGCTCCACATCAACTGCCACCAGGGTTGATCGGTCGGGGCGCGCTGGAACCCGCGCCACTCGGGCTCCTGCTTATGCGGGTCGATGCCGAGCGGCAATGCCATGGAAGACGGAGCCGCGAAGGCAGATAGCTCGCCCGCCAAGGGGCAGGGAAAGTCCTTGCCGCCATGCAGTAGCGAGTGGGCGGCGCAGAGCCACGCAACGCGCAACGGGTGTAGCGGCGAGAGCAAAACGGCAACCGGATGCGCGCTAGGTTCTAGTTGCTTGCCAACTTCCGACTGCTCGGGGGCAAACAAGGCAATGACGTCGAACCATGCCGCATCGCTCGGGTGCGACTGGAACCATTCCAGCCATGCACCGAGGTATCCCTTCGCCAGCTCGCGGATCGCGTCGTCGTCTAGCAGCACTTCGGGCAATTGCATGCCCTCGCCCCGCAACCGCTCGCGGACGGCATCCCTCGCCTCCAGGAGGCCAAGCGGTGGGGTGGTAGCCCGTGTCAAGGTCTCGACCTGATTCGGCCTAATGGGCAGGTCACCGAAACGGTACTCACCGGCAAGCCAACCCCAGTCGTCCGGCTGCAGCGCGCTCCATCCCCCGTAGCAGCCGCGCCAGTGGTCCCCGTCATCGAGGTATCGCGCCTCGAGCGACCGCAGCGGGGACGGGGGAGCCTGCACGCTCGCCAAGGTTCCCTGGCTGCCACCGTGCAGCGCGAGCAGCGCCTCGAGCATGCCCGGGCATGTTTCCCGTTGCTCGTTCTCGATATCGATCACCACCGACAACGCCGCGGAGCTCCCCCGCAAGATCACTTCGATCGTTATCCGTTCCCCGCCCTCGACGCGCCGGGGCCCGATCCGGACGGTACCGCCAACCGGGGTTATCTCCTCCTCGCCCCTGTTGCCCCACCCGTCGACCTTGACCATGGTGGCGCCGGTCGGCACGTAAACGTCGAGAACCAGCATGCCGGGCCTGGGAGCCGCCACGCGCTGGACCCACTCCCCGTCCTTCTCGAGCGGGTTCTCGACCTCGGCCTTGCCAGCAGCAGAAACGAACATGCCGACGGGATAACTCTCGATATCAATGACGCTAGTGATCGGGGACTGTAGTTGCCCGCACGACGCGCGGTACCGTAGGGGCTTGGTCCCGCTGGATGCACCTGAATCGACGAAGCCCCCGTCGGCGGCCCGCGGCAGCTCGACTCCTTTCTTGCCTTGGGCAACGCGATGAACGATCGGCACGTCCTGGATCGAGGCAGGCTTGTCGACATCGAATACAGGAGACCCGCGAACGATGCACGGCTCGCCCTTGTACCGTTCCTCGTTGATCACGCCCCGGGCTGTGAGCGTCACCTTTCCCGATGGCCTGGTGATCCCGGCATCGATGAGTAGTTTCTTCAGGACCTCGTAATCGACGGTATCCCACCACGTCTCCGTGCCGTCATGCTTTAACGCGGCATGCCAATCCGCCTCGAAGGCGGCACCCGTCCCGGCCCTTTCCCCGACCTGCTCGAATAGCTTTCCCACCTCGCCGGCGAGGTCGCTCGATATAGCACCCGCGGCCGTGACCATCGACTCCTTGACGTTCCCTAGCCCATCGGCACGGGCAGCAGCCGCCAACCGGCCCACTTCCGCGGCAACGTCGCGAGTGCTGGTGCCAATCTCGAAACGGGGCAATCCCGACCTCGCGATAAGCGCGTGCCGTCCCGTTGCCGCCAGCATTTCGTCAGCGATCGCCCACAAGCGGTCCTCGTCGCGCCCGGGCAAGCCCGGCAAGCTAGCTGACGCGGCCGCGGAGAGGAGCATCCGCGCGAGCGCGGGCTCCCCAGCCGCGGTGCCCGCGTTGGCGCCTACTGCCGATTCCCATTCGCTCCAGAACGCCTCGGACGGGACTCGCCGCGACGGGGGCGGTTCCAGCCAGAGCTGCTCGGATGCCTGGACGATGCTCTCCTGGCTCGCGTTCCACGCGCGTGCAGATGCCAAGATCAAGCAGGGGGAACCGGAATTCCTTAGCGAAACGGCATAGTCCCAGGTACCCCGGGCACTCAGGATCCCCGCGTTAGCGTCGACCGGATCTTCCTCGATCAGCACGACGACCACGCCATTGGCGTCGCCCTGGTTGACTACCCAGTTCCTGGTTCCCCCATCCGTCATCTCTTCCCAGAGGCTCTCGAGAAGTGCCTGCGACGAGGCAATCAAGACAGGCTGGACGCGTCCACCCGCGGAAAGCCTGGACTTGACCTGTTCCCTCAGGAATCCTTCCAATACCGTCGTGATGCGCTTCATGGGTTATCGCTGCTCGCGGGTGGCGAAAACGGGTTGATTAGCAAGCGCCCACCACCGGCATCCGGTGTCTCAACGGCCAACCCAAGCTGCTCGAGCTCGCGCCCGATCGTCCCATCCGTCAAGGTACCCAGCGGGGCATAGATGCCGTAGTCGCGCAGGTGGGCTGCCAAGTCTTGCATCGACGCGGGGAGGTCGCCGCCTGCCCTCGCCGTGCAAACGGCCAGCGCGACGAGCATGGTCGAGCCGGGCCGGACGACCTGGTGCGCGTTAGTAGACCTGTTGACCGGGCGGGTGAGGTAAGCCTGGTCGAAGGCCTCGAAGTCACCGCGTTTCCGGCTCGCCTGCCCGAGCACGAACCGTAGGAACTCCCGGAGGTTCTTGGTGGTTCCCGCATCGCTCGAGATGTACCTCGAGTCCGAGTCTGCTATCGCGTGGCCAGCGCGTCGCAGCCCGGATCCATGCCCGGCCGCCCGTAGGGCTACCAGCAACGCCTCCCGGTGCCCGGAAACGTGGGCCACGAAGGCGGCGAGCGCCTCGCACGGCGTGTCGGTGCCATCGCCAGGCACGCCCAGCTGTCCTTGCCAGGTAGCCGCCGCATCATCCAGCGCGTGCAGCGTCAGGTTGATGCCGGCGCGCGCCACCGCGTAACGCGCGATGTGTGCCTTGACGGCCTCGGTTGCATCCTCTCCCAGCTCGAGCAGCGGTCGATTTCCGGCATGTTCCGCGCACCAACGCTGCTCGATCTCCTCGCCCGTGGGCGGGTCCGTCCCCTCGTCGACGACCGCGCATAACCTGGCCCACAGGGCGTCGTGTAGCATGCACAGCCAGAGCTGGTAGGAAGCGACGCCGACCCGTAGTACCGCCTGCACCAGCACGTTCCACTGGTGGCGCGGCAGGATGGCCTTCACCGAGATCAACGCGTCGATGTCGGCCACCAGTCGCTCGCCAGGGGTGAGTGGCTCGCTCTTCACCCCGCGCCAGAGCGCGGCTGGCGGTACCAGGATCGAGGCGGGGGACGCGATGTCCAGGCCATCTCCTTTCTCGAGCGACTCCTGGATAACCCTCGCCGCGATCTCGTCATCGCCCGTGACTTGCAACGAGCTAGCGAGCCCCTCCAGGTAATCGCGCGATCGTTGGCTGTCCACTCCTGCGCAAAGTGCCGCGGCTGCAAGCCTACCGGGCATCCACCTGTTCCGCTGCGCGCCCAGCACGGCACCGTGCGCTGCGAGGCGGGGGACAAGCGGGATGATGTCTTCCCATTTTTCTCCCTTGAAGCGGGCAGGTGCCTTGAGCGCGCGTTGGAGGATGTGCCTCCAGGCCACCTCGTCCCCTAGCTTCGAGGGAAGATCCGCTAGCTTGTTAAGGTCGATCTTGCTATCTGGCGTATCGAGCAATAGGGCCCTGTAAACCGACCCGATGAGTACGTCCCCAACGGTGTACTCCGGCGACGCGGGGATAAGAACACAGCCATCGTAGGCGGGATGCCTGGACTGCGGGCCTTTCTCCGTGAACTCAGCGATGCTCATGCCGACTCCTTGCGGACGAGCACGGGCATCCCACCCGGGTCGAGGATCTTGATCTCGTGCTCCTCGCCCACCTCGTACCAGTAATCCCACTCCTCGAATCCACTCGTGTCCCTGCCATGTCGCCCCGCGATCAACACTCGTAGTTGCCCTAGCGCTGCGCGGATGGCCGCCGACTCGCTGCTCGCCGCGCGCCCCTTGGATCGCTCGCGCAAGGCCAGGAAGAGATCGAACGTCAACGGCACGTAGCGAACGTGGACGTTGATTGATGGCAATCCCGTGGGCGGCCGACCCGCGGCGTTCGCGTGAATTGGCGCCGGGCTCACCTTTAATTCCGAGCGCGCGACGAGCTTGAACCGCCGCTCGTCGGAAACGGCCTGCGGGCCGAACGTCTCGAGCAGGTCGAAGCGCAGCCTCCCGTCCGGGGGGGCGATCAGCCTTGGGAACTCTTCCCGAGTGAGCCGTCGCAACCCAGCGGCTTGCTGCACATCTTGCTCGTACGCGTCGACGATATCCCTCAGCGCGTAGATACCGACCCTGGCCCCGACCCCGCGCGCGAGCAACGTTGCCGCCAGCGAGCGCAGGAACCCAACCGTGTCCCTGGGCAGGGACGAGGAGCGCTGCAAGGTGTCAACCTGCTGCTCCGCCGTCGCCAGCCGCTCCAGCAGGATGCGTTCCAGCTCGGACAGCATGACCTGTTCCGTGGCTGCTTCCACCCCGTTCTCGATGGTCACGTCGCAAGCCTCGAAGACTCGCTCGAGCTCTTGGCGCGAGGAATCGTTCCAAGCGCTTCCCCTCCGTGCCGGATCGAACTTCGGGGCCAATTGCATTGCCAAGCGACCTTGCAGGTGTGTCGCCGCCGGGGGCTCCCACTCCCCCATGACCTCGAGCAAGCCGATGACGTCCTCCTTCAACGCCACCGAGTTACCATCCCTCGCGGACTTGGCGAGCTGCCTCGCGGCTCGCCTTTCCTCGTCGGAGAGCGGGAAGAGCACGAACGGGTATAGGCGCCTGAGCAAGGCGAGCAAGGCCGCATCCCCGGCGCCGTCCACGGTACCGGTAACGATTGCCTGCTGGTCGCGCGCCCAGTCGCACGGGGATTGCCCTCCGAAGGTAGAGGGATGGCCAACAAGCAGTTCCGCGGCCAGCCCGAACAACTGCCGGAAGGTCCAGCGAGCGCCCGTGACGACCTCGAAATCCCTCAGCAAGCGTCTCAAGCTATCGCGTTCCGGCGTTCCCCTTAGCCAGCTTGCATTTTGCTGGAATGGGCACATGCGGTTAGCGTCGCAATCGCCACAGGCATCGTTCCAGCTTGTCTCCGCCGTCGCCACGTCGAATATCTGGTCGAATACCGACGGCTTACCCTGCTGGCCGGACAGCAATGACTCCATGTCGAGCGGCCAGGTGGCGACCGTCCCTGCCAAGGGGTGCCCACTGGGCAAGGCAAGTGGCCAACACGATGGGAGCGGGCCGCTGATACTTATCTCGGAGCAAGCCCTCGCGACCGCGTTGACTAGCTCGACGACCGGCCGTAGCAACGCATCACCGCTCGCCTTCTTGAGCGCGCGATTGAGAAGGCCCCTGTTTATGCAGGCGACCAGTAGGTACTGGCCGGCGGTGTCTATCGTGCGGTGCAGGAGATCGACCAACCGCGTGGCCGCGTCGCCGGCGGGATCCTGGCTCGCCGATGCATCCTGCAAGACAAACAGCCGGCCTATCCCCAGGTCGGAGCCAACCTCGGCCAGGACGTCGAGCTCTACCAGCCAACTAGGTAAGCCGCCCGGCGAGAAGAAATCTCTTCGCACGGCATCGAGCAGCTTCCCGCTGGCCCCGGTCGCGCCATCGAGTTCCTCGATGTAGGCCTCGATGGCATCCGTCTTACCGTTACCGCTGCCACCCACCAGGAGGATTACCCTCGGCACCACCTCGCCCGCGGCGAGGCGGTGCGCGTGATCCCTGAGTCGCTCGATCAAGGGCGTCTCGATCCGGTGCTCGAGCGGCCGCGCGCTATCCTTGAAGGGTATCCGCACCCCGGCATCGGCACTCGGGTGCCACGCCATTAACATGTCGACGTGTCGTTCGCCTGACATCTCGCTGCTCCCCGATGGCCGCTCGATCCGTTGGGCCAAGGAGTTAACGACGCCGCGTTGCGCTTCCCTGTTGCCCCGTTTATTTGGCTTTCCGAATATACATGCAGTCCACCGCGAACGGGCAGCCATCGCATGATGGCACCCTCGGGCGACAATGCTTCGCTACCACGTCTAGCACAGCCCAGTTCAGCTCGCGCGAGTTCGGGCCCGCGCAGATTCCTTCCGCTAGCTCTCTCAGTGCCTTGTCCGCCCGGATGTCCACGCGCGTGCGGCACTCGTAGGCGCGACCCAGCAACCGCGCAACGCCCTCGTCGATCAAGGCGGCAGGCTTACCGTGGACGAAGACCCTCACGGCCGCGGCCACGTATGGCCCTACGGCTGGCCAGCCGAGAAGTTCCCGCTCGCCAAGGGGGAACACGAACCCTTCGCTGGCGAGTTTCCGCGCCAGGGCGAGGAGCGAACGCGCGCGCCGACGCCACAGGCCGATCGGAACGAGGAATTGCTCTAGTTCCTCTCCCCGTGCTTCGGATAGTGCATGCCAGGACGGGTAGTGCTCCAGGAAGGCCGGGAGGATCCCGGCAACTGTCTCGGCCCGGGTCCTTTGGAGCAGCACTTCCGAGACCACCTGCACGTACGCCCCGGTGGACGCTAAGCGCCAGGGTAACACCCTACCGTTATGCCGGTACCACCGCCGGAGGCGGCGTCTCAACCGTTGTTTCGCGTCGTGTTGCAGAAGGCAACTCATTGGGCTGGGGAGTTGAGAGGTAAGCATCGAGCATGTGCCCAAGGCATTCTGCCATCCTCGGTGGCACGGCATTGCCCACCTGCGTGTATCGCGGGCAAGAGTGGCGACGCTGGGTCCCGCCCGTCGTGTAGGGGCCGCGGAAGGAGAACCAGTCCGGGAAGGATTGCAACCTCGCGCACTCGCGCACCGTGAGTATCCGCGGCTCCGAGTAATGGATCAGGTCATCCGGCAGCGTCGTGATCGTGGGAGCGGGCTTGTCGGGATCGAGGATCACCAGGTGGGCCTTGTTAAGGCCGAACTTCGCGCGCTCGACAGGACTCAGTGACACGCCTCGGCGCAGGGTACGCAACATGCGCCGGTTGCGTGCCGACACCTCTTTCCCGTGCCGTGGGAGGCGCAGGCTGTCTGGCGTGCTCGTGCCGGCATTGAGCACCTTCTGGTAGGCCGTCTTTGGCTTCTTATACTTGACCTGTTGGAAACCCCTGGTATCGGGTGAATCCTCCAGCGTCGCGCCCTCGATCTCGAGATCTGACAACGCCGCTCGCGCGCCCACCTGATCGTTCGGCTTGAGACCAAGGCCCTTGAGGAAATCGACGCGTACCTCCTCCAGCAACGCGTAGGGATCACCACGGAGGCAGTCTTCCCGGACGCCCACTAGGACGAAGCGCTGCCGGCGCTGGGCCACGCCGAAGTTCGCCGATGACAGGCACCGTGGGAAACCGACATAACCAAGCTTCGCCAAGCCATCGAGTATCTGGTCCGAGGTCGGCTTCTTCCTTTTGGACCCGGCCGAGAACCCCGTGGTAATTCCCTTCACGTTCTCCAGGAGCACGATCCTTGGACGGATGATGCCGACCAGCCGCAGGTACTCGCGGTACAACTGGTTCCGCACGTCGTCTTGCTGCCGCTTACCGGCCATGGAAAATCCCTGGCACGGCGGTCCTCCAACGATGGCATCGACGTGGCCACGAAGTCCATCCAACTGAGTTTTATGCTTGTCGATCAGCTCGCTGACAAACCATGCTTGCTTCTCTAGCCACGCGGGCCACTGGTAGCCGTTTCGCTCGTGGCTGGTGCTCGCGTCGAGAAGGTTGTGTGACAGTGTCTTGAAGGCCTCGGGGTGGCACTCTACCCCGAAGAGCCCTTTCCAGCCGGCTGCCATCAGCCCCAGCGAGAGCCCTCCGCAGCCAGCGAACAGGTCGATGAAGGTAGTTTCTCGCTTCAAGCCAAGACCCCCATCGGTCTATATAAGTTATTGTTTTATATGAAAATTGAGCCTATTGGCTCGCACCCCTCTGGTACCGGGCCGGGGCTCGGTACAGTTTAATGGTCGCAGGTCTCACCCGTCGAGACTAGCAGCGTCCCTGGCAGAATTCACGATTCTCTGGGCACACAGTCTGGGCCAAGGCTAGCTAATCGAAGCGCGGGATTTAAATAAAAGCGTGCCTTAGCCCTTTTTAGCGGGAGGCGCGCCCCGCAAGAAAAGCTGAAGCAGGCGGTCGCCGAGGCGCGACGGGTACGAACTGCCCGCGGGAACGAATCCTAGTTTGAGAAGCGTGCTGTGCATGCGATCGTTGTGAGATGTCGCAAAGACACCTCCTCGACCCGCGGGCTCAAGCGCGACCACGGAGAGGCTGTACGAGAGGCCGCGACCTCTCGCGGTAGGCGACACGACCACCCAGCCAAGTTCGTATGGAAAGCAAGATGAAGGCAAAGCCGCGCCTGAGGACATAGCGATGTAATCGCGGTATTCCTGTCCTGGATTTTTCAGTGCCGCGATCCCCTGCAAGCTATCCGGGCCGGGGAAGAACACCAATCTCTCCGCGCACCGGACCCGGCGGGCCAACCCCGCTGGAGCTATTTCTCCGCCCTCGATGGCCAACGCTACGAAGCTAGATATCTCCGCGGGAGAGCAATCGCTGGGTTTCTTGGCAACGGGGGTCGAGGTAAGTTCCATGAGCTGTCCAAGATTGGAGCAAACGCCACGAGCACGTCAGGCTTCTATCCTCGTCTCGCCTGCACTTAGGTTGCCTTGCTTTCCACCTAACCGTCCTGATCCTCTTCGGCCTTACGACAGCCATCTGTCCTGCGGCCTGGCTGGTACGGTGGCAGCGCATCCGGACGCGGTAGCTTACGATCCAACCACTCGTCGAACTGGCCCTCGACCAGGCAGCCATCCACCTGTCGCCGCAAGAACTCCCAACGCCACGGCGTCGATGCGGGATCGCCGATGTCAGTCCAACCTCGTGGATAACCCAGCTCCTCCTCCGCGTCCTCGATGCCCAGGCCTTTCGATGCGAAGTATTCCTCGGTGTACCGTTGCAGGCCATCTATGGCTGGCCCGAAAGCAATGTAGCAGTCGTACACCAACACGAGGATCGTGCGGAAGTATTCCTCGCAGGCGGTGATCACATCCTTTTGAGGCACGGATGGCAAGTCCGGGCAGGGAACGAAGTAATAGTGGGTCCCGCTCCCATCATGCCTCCCGCCAGAAACCACGTTCTCGCCAATGTGCTGAGTGACCGTCCTGAAATCGTGGAAAAATTTGCACAAGGGATCGGCCCTCAGCAAAGCTTGTCTCTCCGAGTACCACTCCTTGAAGCCAGGAAGCTCCCTGATCGAGGCTTGCATCGCGAAGGTAATGCTTCGTGCCGCGGAAACAAACGCCGAAGCGTGGAATTGCACAGCATCGAAATTTAGTTTCTTGCCGACCCTTCGCATCTCTAGCAGGAAGAACTCCGCTTCCTGCACCTTGTAGTCCACGAGGCCAAAATTTCGGCTCATCTACGACTCCTCTCGAAGCACTCTCCAGCCGGGTCGACCGAAGTTGTTGACGACAGGCCCACCATGTCTGTCAATGCATGTGAACTGCACGCGCGCCCTTCAACTAACCGAAACCAACACGCCCATCCGCTTGATCGATCCATGAGACATGCGTGCCAGATTCTGGCAGCCACGGAGGCGAGAAGCGACAAAGGAACATCGCGATGTATAACGACGAATTGATAGCCATTCAGCGTGACCGGTCGGAACGTGCGCTTTTCCTGATGCGGGATCTCCTGCCCCTCATGACACCGGTCGCAAGGCATCCAGGATGGACCAGCGAGGAACGATGGATCCTGGGCATGCTCCTAACCTCTTCGGCGCGCTCCACCGAAAGCAGCCTCCTGTTGTCTGCTTATGGCCAGCTGTGGGATGCGGAAGTCGTTCTTCGTTCGGTAGCTGAGGCGACCCTGAAGTTTGCCTACATCCTCCAGACCCACGAGGATTTCAAGCAGCGCATCCATGAGTATTCAGTAGATCACTTCAACATTTCCCTGCTGAAGGACGACCACAAAATTAGGGAGGTCCTGTCAGCACTGGGCGATACCGACTCGCGGGAATGGAAACCGCTCAGGGACAGGTTGTTGCCGGACGAGCAACTAGACGACTTCAAGAAGTCCTACAGCAGGGCAGCACGTCGTGCCATCGAGTCGAAATGGGGCGTTGCCGGGATACTAGATGCCTTCCGCCGGAGCGGGGACACCACCTCCTCCAGACTTCGTGGCCTTCTACACGGCTACGCGCTGGCCAGCCACATCCAGCATGCCGATTTCATCGGCGTTTCCGTTCCTGACGACAGGGACCGACGCGAACCGTCCCGAAGAAATGCAATCCACTTGGCGCATCTGTCGCGTACCATCTCCGATGCATTTTCGTACTTCATCGTGAGACTCACTTCAGGCTATAGGTTCATCGAGGAAGATCCTGCGCCCGTTAGATCTGCTCTTTCCAAGGTTAATGCACTCCACGAGACATTCGGGGACGTGTATGAAGACTGGATGGAGGTTGAATATGGCGCCGGAGAAGCAGATCCTTCCGGTTGAACAAACGATCCCGTTACGTTGTGAGAGCAGGCTGCGGGCCAAGACAAGATTAGGTCCAGGCAAGGAGGGCGCGCGCTCAAGTTGCAGCCACGCAGCACGGACGTGCGCTTACGCGAGTTCGTGCTGGTGCGCGACTTACGATCCCCACGCAATAACGCAGCGAGCTGGCGTGGCCCGAGCCACTCGCCAAGCAGGTCGTTCCTGAGCAACTGGTCGGCGAGACTGCACCGGCGGCACACAAAACATCTGCCAGCGCCACGTGTACACGCGTCACCAGCCCGGTACCCAGACCGTCGGTACACGCGACTGCATCGGTGGTGACAAGAACATGGCTATTCGCTATGCCACCTTCAGGCTTCAAGCCAGGATCGACTTTCGCATATTGGTTACGGGCGCCCGCTCGGGCGTCGATTGCTCGTGTGCAAACCAGTGTGCTCAAATTGCACACGCGCCCTTGCAACTACCTAAAAATTAAGGTTCATCGCGCCTTACCGGGAAAGGCGGCCTTGATTTTGAGGAAGAAGTAGGGGAAGTCGCGATAGCCATAGGCCATGCGCTTGATGACCT
>MKTU01000039.1:0-104029 GCA_001898415.1 Rhodanobacter sp. 67-28
TAAATTTCCTGATCTAATCGTTACATATATAACGTAATACTGTGATATACACTGTTACGATACTTCAAAAATGACCCTTCGAGCGACTGGAACTGCCCATGAGCCGTGTCAGTGATACCCGCCAACGTACCCGTGAAGCCGCCACCACCTTGGTGGCCGACGGGAAACGACCACATGAGCTCACCGTTGATCTGATCTATGCCGCCATCCAGCAAGGCAGTCGAACCACCATCAACGACGAGCTGAAATTGTGGAAGGACGAGCGGGCCAAAGCTGATGCACTCGGTGCTGAGCTGCCGCCGATGATCGCGGACGCCATGCGTTCGCTCTGGGTGGCTGCGGTGGAACAAGGCGAACAAGTCTTTAGCGAGCATCGGCAGGCGCTGGAATCCGATCTGGAGGCGCTGAAGCGGACGCACGATGACGTCGTTGCCGAATGCGCCGCGACGGTGGCGACCGTCCAACAACTGCAGCAGCAGCTCAACCAGCACCGTGAGGAAAGTGCCGAGTTGAAGCGGCAGCTTGCCCAGGAAACTGACGCCAAGGGCGACGCACTCGGCCAAGTTCACGCCTTGCAGCAGGAAGTGGCTGCCGTTCGTGCCGACTTGACCCATCAACTAGCGGAGGCGCGACACGCCCAGGATCGGCTGACCTCCGAGTTCCAGTCGACCCTTGCGACCCGCGATGCGGCCTTTCAAGCAGAGCGCGACAAAGCAAACGAACGCGTGGAGGCGGCTCAGGCTCGCATGCTGCAGGAAACGGACGCCGCTCGCGAAGGGCTACGTCAAACCGAGCAGCACATGGTCAAGCTCCGACAGCGATGCGAAGAGCAGCAAGGGAACCTCACGGAAGCACGCATGGAAGTCGCTCGCCATCGCCGTGAACTAGCCGATCGCGAGTCCCAAATAGCAGCCTTGGTCAACGTGCAAACCGAACGCGATCAGTTGGCCCTTGAATTGGCCGCAATGCGCGGGCAGCTGACTGGGATGACGGTGGCGATCCAGTCGGCCGAAGCCCGGGCCGCAGCCGCGGAGTTCCGGCTCGCTAAGGCGCCACCAACTTCCCGGAAACGGGCGCGATCAGAGGGAGGGGCTATTGGGTAGGGACTTTACATTTTTGGGGGTTAGGCAAAATTAGCCATCATCGAGGCATCGACCTCCACACGCTATCGGCACGTGCTCTTGTCGATCTCGGTCGACTCTGCGCCTGGCACACGCTCGCGAAAGAACGGCATCTAGCGCCGGGCGCCCAATGTGGCTGGCGGACCTTCACCCTCGCCGACCTTGCGGCGTTGGCGAGAGGCAACCCTCAGGCGCTGCCCATTGTCCGGGTCGCTCTCGTGCGGCCGACCCGCTGCAACCAGTCGTAACCGTCGTCGGAACTCAGTCCGCCCATGCTCGCGGTGTCCTGACGGGAGGCGTCGCGACTGGCACGGCCGGAGACGCCGCGCTGATGGTGCTGGTATGGCTGCCGCGGTTTCTGTCTGTTGTCGCGTGTCATGGTGTTGAGTCCTGTGGACGAGGCAATGACCGGTCAACGAGCACACCGGTCCGGGCGTGACCAGGGAATCAGGCCGGAATGGCCCGGGATCAATGGCGCTGCGGTGATCGCACCGTTCCCGGCAAGAAACAGCGGTGGGCTGGCGGACTGTTCGCCCCGGGAAACACACCGGTCATCAGTCACGGGTTTTGCCGAGGGGGATCGGCACCATCTGGCTGCCGAGTTCTTCGGAAATCCCCGCCATGAACAACAAGATCGTGTTCTTCCTGTGGCTCGTCGCCGCCGGCTTGCTGTCGAGCCTGCCGGCAGGCGCGCGCGCAGCGACTCTGGGCGATGGCGACTACGCCAGGATCGGCGTGCCGGATCTGCGGCAGGCCTCGGCGTTCTTCCACGACGTGCTGAATTGCCACCCGGTTGGCGACCCCGCGCCAATCGCGGCGGGGGCATCAGGCTCCCGCCTGCTTTCCTGCGGCAGCGGTTCGATGCTGGAATTGTTCGTCGAGCGTGGCCACTCCCCTGCCCGCGGCTCGGCCGCCACCGGCGAGACCTTGCAGTTCCTCGCAGATGGCACCCTGCGCACCGATGCCTGGCTTCGGCAGCGCGGCGTCATCGTCAGTGGCGCACCACACCGGCTGACTTCCGGTCCGTGGGCTGGCCGCATGGCGCTGGACTTCGTGGCGCCCTGGGGCATGCGGATGCGGCTGCTCGGCAGCAAGCCGCCGGATACCGCCTACGGTGATATCGACACCGTGGCGGCGGCGCCGCGCGGCCACTAGCGCCTGGCGCGGAAGAAGTCGCGCAGCATGCGGGCCGATTCCTCGGCCAACAGCCCGCCGGCCACCTCGATGCGATGGTTGTGCCGCGCGTCGATCAAGGTATCGAACACGCTGCCTGCCGCGCCGGTCTTGGGATCGGCGGCGGCGTAGACCACGCGGCTGATGCGTGCGTGGATCAGCGCCATCGCGCACATCGAGCACGGTTCCAGCGTCACGTACAGCGTGGCGCCGGACAACCGGTGGTTGGCGAGCTGCTCGCCGGCGGCGCGCATGGCCATCACCTCGGCGTGGGCGGTCGGATCGTGCAGGGTGATGTTGCGATTCCAGCCCAGCCCCACGACTTCGCCGTTCAACACCAGCACTGCCCCCACCGGCACCTCGTTCTCGCTGTCGCGGGCGTGCGCGGCCAGTTGCAGCGCACGCTGCATGTGGCGCACATCGGCGGGTGAGAAACCACTTGAGGTTTCCGATTTTTCGTCTTTCATCTCAATAAGTTGCCGACTTTATCTGGGAAAGATTGGAGCCAAGCTGGCCTTTCCCGACATACGCAAGCCATTGATTTGCCTATTCCCACTCGATCGTGGCGGGTGGCTTGCCGCTGATGTCGTAAACAACGCGAGAAACACCACGCAACTCATTGATTATTCTATTTGAAACCCTGCCAAGAAACTCGTACGGGAGGTGCGCCCAGTGAGCGGTCATGAAGTCGATGGTTTCCACCGCGCGCAAGGCGATCACCCATTCGTAGGCGCGCGCGTCGCCGACCACGCCCACCGACTTCACCGGCAGGAACACCGCGAACGCCTGGCTGGTCCGGTCGTACAGGTCCGCGCTGCGCAACTCCTCGATGAAGATCGCGTCGGCGCGCGCCAGCAACTCGGCATATTCGCGCTTCACCTCGCCGAGGATGCGCACGCCCAGGCCCGGCCCCGGGAACGGGTGGCGATAGACCATTTCACGCGGCAGGCCGAGCTCCACGCCGATGCGGCGCACTTCGTCCTTGAACAGCTCGCGCAGCGGTTCGACCAGTTTCAGCTTCATGTGCGCCGGCAGGCCGCCGACGTTGTGGTGGCTCTTGATGACGTGGGCCTTGCCGGTCTTGCTGCCGGCCGACTCGATCACGTCGGGGTAGATCGTGCCCTGCGCCAGCCACTTCACCTTGCTGCCGTCGGCGGTGATCTTGCCCGACTCCTCGTCGAAGATCTCCACGAACAGGCCGCCGATGATCTTGCGCTTGGCTTCCGGATCGGAGACGCCTTCGAGTGCCTCGAAGTAGCGGTCGGCCGCGTTGACGCGGATCACCTTGACGCCCATGTGCTCGGCCATGGTGGCCATTACCTGGTCGCCCTCTTTCCAGCGCAGCAGGCCGGTGTCGACGAACACGCAGGTAAGCCTCGCGCCGATCGCCTTGTGCAGCAGCGCGGCCACCACCGAGGAATCGACGCCGCCGGAGAGGCCGAGCAGCACGTGGTCGTCGCCGACCTGCTCGCGCACGCGGGCGATCTGGTCGTCGATGATGTTGGCCGGCGTCCACAGCGTGGCGCAACCGCATATCTCGGTGATGAAGCGCTCGAGCATTGCCCCGCCCTGCTTCGTGTGGGTCACCTCCGGGTGGAACTGCACGCCGTACCAGCGCTTGTCGTGGTTCTCCATCACCGCCGCCGGAATGCGCGCGGTGGTGCCGGTGACCACGAAGCCCGGCGGCACGCGCGACACGTGGTCGCCGTGGCTCATCCACACGTCCAGCCGGTGCGCGTCCGCGTGGTCGGTGAGGCCTTCGAACAGTCGGCTGGTGCCCGCAATGTCCACTTGGGCATGGCCGAACTCGCGCTGGTCGGCCGCCTCGGTGGCGCCGCCCAGCTGCGCGGCCAGGGTCTGCATGCCGTAGCAGATGCCGAGGATCGGCACGCCCGCATCGAACACTTGTTGCGGCGCCTTGGGCGCGCCCGGGAGCGTGGTCGATTCCGGCCCGCCGGACAGGATGATGCCCTTGGCGCCGAACGCGGCGATCTCGCCCGGATCGTGGTCCCAGGCCCAGATCTCGCAATACACGCCCAGCTCGCGCACGCGCCGGGCGATCAACTGCGTGTACTGCGCACCGAAGTCGAGGATGAGTATTTTGTGGGAGTGGATGTTGGTCATGGGCGGCGGACGGGTATCGGGAAAGGATGGGCCAACGAGTGCGACGGGTGACGGAAGCTGCATGCCGGTCGCCGCGGCGAAAGCAGGAAGCTACGCGAGGCGACGATTCCCCATGCCCGTCATCCCGGCGAAAGCCGGGACCCGGTGACTTGTGCCGCGACGCTTGGGAAGGCGCTGGACCCCGGCTTTCGCCGGGATGACGGCGGTGTGGTACGGCGTGTGGCGGGAGGGGCGGGCATGGTAATGACCACCCTTCCCGGCCGGATCACGAGTTCAAGCGGTAATTCGGCGCTTCCTTGGTGATCTGGATATCGTGCGGGTGCGCTTCGGTGACGCCGGCGGAGGTGACCTTGACGAACTGCGCCTTGCTGCGAACGTCCTCGACGGTGGCCGCGCCCAGGTAGCCCATCGACGCGCGCAGGCCGCCGATCAACTGGTGGATGATGTTGCGCAGCGGCCCGCGGTACGGCACGCGGCCCTCGATGCCCTCGGGTACCAGCTTGTCGGCGTCGGCCTCGTCCTGGAAGTAGCGATCCTTGGAGCCGAGCTGCATCGCGCCGATCGAGCCCATGCCGCGGTAGCTCTTGTACGAGCGGCCCTGGAACAGCTCGACC
Organism: Rhodanobacter sp. 67-28; assembly: GCA_001898415.1. Lineage (GTDB taxonomy): Bacteria > Pseudomonadota > Gammaproteobacteria > Xanthomonadales > Rhodanobacteraceae > Rhodanobacter. Next base: position 5,033 of record MKTU01000039.1, read on the forward strand.
TCGCCCGGGGATTCCTCGGTGCCGGCGAACATCGAGCCCAGCATCACGCTGGATGCACCGGCCGCCAGGGCCTTGGGGATGTCGCCGGAGTAGCGGATGCCACCATCGGCAATCAGCGGAATCTCGTCCTTCAGCGCGGTGGCGACCAGGTCGATCGCGGTGATCTGTGGCACGCCGACACCGGCAACCACGCGAGTGGTGCAGATCGAGCCGGGGCCCACGCCCACCTTGACCGCGTCCACGCCCACGTCGAGCAGTGCCCGCGCCGCCTCGCCGGTGACGATGTTGCCGGCCACCACCTGCACCTGCGGATAGTGCTTCTTGACCCAGGCCACCCGGTCGATCACGCCCTGCGAATGGCCGTGCGCGGTGTCCACGACCAGCACGTCGACACCGGCATCGACCAGCGCCGCCACGCGTTGCTCGGTGTCGCCGCTCACGCCGACGGCAGCACCCACCAGCAGCGCCTCGTGGCTGTCCTTGGCGGCATGCGGGTTGTCGCGCGCCTTCTGGATGTCCTTCACGGTGATCAGGCCGCGCAACTGGAAGTCATCGTTGACCACCAGAACTTTCTCGATGCGATGCTTGTGCAGCAACAGCATCACTTCGTCCTGGCTGGCGCCTTCCTTTACGGTGACCAGCTTGTCCTGGCGGGTCATGATGTTGCGCACCGGATCGTCCGGCTTGCGTTCGAAACGCATGTCACGGCTGGTGACGATGCCGACCAGGCGATTGCCCTCGACCACCGGCACGCCGGAGATGTTGTGCGCGTGGGTGAGCCGCAGCACCTCGCGGATCGAGGTCTCCGGGCCGACCGTGATCGGGCTGCGGATCACGCCGGCCTCGAACTTCTTCACCAGCCGCACTTCGGCGGCCTGCTGCTCGGCGGTCATGTTCTTGTGGATGATGCCGATGCCGCCGTTCTGCGCCATGGTGATGGCCAGGCGCGCCTCGGTGACGGTATCCATCGCGGCGGAAACGATCGGGATGTTCAGCCGCAGGCCGCGGGTGAAGCGCGTCGAGGTGTTCACGTCGCGCGGCAGGACGATGGAATGGCCCGGAACCAGGTAGACGTCGTCGTAGGTCAGGGCCTCGGCGAGGATGCGCATGCGAAATGTCCCGCTGCAAAGAGGGAATTATACGTTCCCTTCACTGCCCTCGCCAGCGCCGGACCCGCGCGGCGCGGCCAATGTGATGACATAGCACCGCACCCGGCATGTATCTTGGCGACCTTCGCAGGAGCCGCCGTGCACGCCCATTCCTCTCACGATCACCCCCACGATCACCCTCGCGATCACGCACAGGGACACGACCATGCCCATGCCCATGCGGCCGGTCATCCGCATGCCCACGGCGTGGCCCGTGATGCCGATCGGCGTTATCTGACGATCGCCCTGCTGTTGCTGCTGGGTTTCATGATCGTCGAGGTGGTGGTCGGCATGCTGGCCCAATCGCTGGCGCTGATCTCCGATGCCGGCCACATGCTGACCGACGTCGGCGCGATCGCCCTGGCGCTGGTGGCGATGCGGCTGGCCAGCCGACCGGCGCGCGGCAGCTACACGTTCGGGCTCAAGCGGGTGGAAATTCTCAGCGCGCAGGCCAATGGCGTGACCTTGCTGTTGCTCTCGGCGTGGTTCGTGGTCGAGGCCGTGCGCCGGCTGATCCACCCGCCCGCCGTGCACGGCCTGCTGGTCACCGTCGTGGCGGTGGCGGGCATCGGCGTGAACCTGCTGGCGGTGTGGGCGATGCACAAGGCCAACCGGGAAAGCCTCAACATCCAGGGCAGTTACCAGCACGTGCTCACCGACCTGTATGCATTCATCGCCACGGCGGTGGCCGGCGTGCTGGTCTGGTGGACGGGGTGGAACCAGTTCGATTCCCTGGCGGCGCTGGTGGTGGCGGCGCTGATGCTCAAGGCCGGCATCGGGCTGGTGCGCGACGCCGGCCGGGTTTTCCTGGAGGCGGCGCCGCGCGGACTGGAACCGGACGCGATCGGCCAGGCCATGCACGCCCTGCCCGCGGTCACGCGGGTGGACGACCTGCACGTGTGGGAAGTGACCTCGGGCATGCCGGCGCTGTCGGCACACGTCTTCGTCGAGCTCGACGTCGACTGCCACGACGTGCGCCGCGAACTGGAAGCCATGTTGCGCGATCGATTCGCGATCACCCATACGACCATCCAGACCGACCATGCGGCCAGCGGCCAGGTGGTCGCGACGCCCTGTTCGCTCGAGGCGCACGACACCGGCCACCGCAGCTGAGCGAACGACCTAGCCGGCGCTGCCGCGGGCAGCCTGTGCCTCGGCCGCTTCCAGCGTGTTCTCCATCAAGGTGGCGACGGTCATCGGCCCCACCCCGCCCGGCACCGGCGTGATCCAGCTGGCGCGCTCGGCGGCCGGGGCGAACTCCACGTCGCCGACCAGCCGGCCGTCCTCCAGCCGATTGATGCCGACGTCGATCACCACCGCGCCGGGCTTGATCCAGTCGCCCCGCACCAGGCCGGGCTTGCCGACCGCGACGATCACGATGTCGGCCTGGCGCACGAAACTTTCCAGCTCCCGCGTGAAGCGATGGCACGAGGTGGTGGTGCAACCGGCGATCATCAGCTCCAGCACCAGCGGCCGGCCGACGTGGTTGGACACGCCCACCACCACCGCATGCTGCCCGCGCACCGGCCGATCGGTGTGGCCGAGCAGGGTCATCACGCCGCGCGGGGTGCACGGCCGCAGGCCGAACCGGCGCAGCGCCAGCCGCCCCACGTTGACTGCCTGGAACCCGTCCACGTCCTTGTCCGGGTCGATGCGGTCGACCAGCGCGTCTTCGTCGATGTGTGCCGGCAGCGGCGACTGCACCAGGATGCCGTGCACCTGCGGGTCGGCGTTGAGGCGGTCGATCAGCGCGAACAACTCGGCCTGCGTGGTCTCGGCCGGAAGGTCGTGATCGAAGGAACGGAAGCCCACCTGGTGGCAGGCCTTGCGCTTGTTGCGCACGTACACCGTCGAGGCCGCGTCGCTGCCGACCAGCACCACGGCCAGCCCCGGTGCAGGCAGGCCCCGACCGACCCGTTCGGCCACGCGCAGGTGCAGCTGTTCCAGCAGTTCCCGGGCGATGCGTTTGCCGTCGAGTATGCGTGCGCTCATGCTGATCCCTGGCCGTAAAGGATGCATTATCCGGGCTGGACGACATGCGCACAAACGGCAGCGCGCCGGCAACCAGGCAGGCTGATGGAACACGACCCGCAATACACGATCGAGCTGGGCGACGCGCGCGTGCGGTTGCGCCCTTGGAACCACGCTGACGCCGACGCCCTGGTGGATGCCGTGCGCGACTCCGTGGACAGCGTCGGGCGCTGGCTGCCGTGGTGTCGCGCCGACTACGGCCACGATGCCGCCCATGCATGGATCGCGCGTTGCCAGGACGGCTGGCAGGCCGGCAACCATTTCGCCTTCGCGGTGCGCAGTGCGGCAGACGGCTCGCTGTTGGGCGGCGTGGGGCTCAACCAGTTCGAGCCGATCCACCGCCGCGCCAATCTCGGTTACTGGATGCGCCAGGCCTGCCAGCGGCGCGGGCTGGCGACGGCGGCGGCGCAGCACGTCGCGCGCTTCGGGTTCGAGCAGCTGGGGCTGATCCGCATCGAGATCGTGGCGCTGCCGGACAACGCGGCCAGCCGCGCCACGGCGCTGCGCATCGGCGCACGATTCGAGTCGATCGCGCGCCAGCGCTTGCTGGTGGAGGGGCAACCGCGGGACGCGGCGGTGTACGGGTTGCTGCGGTCGGATCTTCCCTGAGCGTCGACGATCAGCGCGTGCGCTTGATCAGTTCGCTGAGCCGGCGGCGGGCCTTGTGCTGTTGCTCCTTGGTCAGCACCTTCTTGCGTCCGGCGTAGGGGTTTTCACCCTCGCGGAAGGCAATGCGGACCGGCGTGCCTTCGAGCTTGTAGCGTTTGCGGAAGAAGTTTTCCAGGTAGCGCTGATAGGCCGGCGCGATGTGCTTGGTGCGCGTGCCGTGGATGACGATGGTCGGCGGATTGGTGCCGCCCGGATGCGCAAAGCGCAGCTTCGGCGCATGGCCGTTGACCAGCGGCGGCTGGTAGCTTTCGTACGCCTTTTCCAGCGTGCGGGTCAGGTCGGAGGAGCTCAGCTCCCTGGTCGCCGACGCGTGCGCGCGCACCACCGCGCGCATCAGCTCGCGCAGCCCGGAACCGTGCAGCGCCGATATGTGCACGCGCTTGGCCCAGTCGACGAACACCAGCCGACGATCCAGCGCGCGCAGGCATTCCTCGCGCTGATAGGCGTCCAGGCCATCCCACTTGTTGAGCGCGATCACCAGCGCCCTGCCCTCGTCGATGGCGTAGCCGATCAGGGTAAGGTCCTGGTCGGCCAGGTTCTCGCGCGCGTCGACCATCATCACCACCACCTGGGCGGCGGCGATCGACTGCAGCGTCTTGATCACGCTGAACTTCTCCACCGCCTCCTCGACCCGCGCCTTGCGTCGGATGCCGGCGGTGTCGATCAGGGTGTAACGCTTGCCGTCGCGCTCCAGCGGCACGCGGATCGGGTCGCGCGTGGTGCCCGCGACGTCGGAGACGATCAGCCGTTCTTCGCCCAGCAGGCGGTTGATCAGCGTGGACTTGCCGGCGTTCGGGCGGCCAACGATCGCCACGCGGATACTGCCGTCCTCCGTGGCCGGCTCGTTCGCGGCATCCTCGTCCGGCGGCAACAGCGGCAGCACGGCGCGGATCAGCTCGTCGGTGCCGCGACCATGCGCAGCGGAAATCGGCAAGGTGGTGGCCATGCCGAAGGCAGCGAATTCCGCCAGGGCGGCCTGTTCATCCAGGCCGTCGATCTTGTTCACGGCGGCGATGATCGGCTTGCCGCTGCGGCGCAACTCGCCAAGGATCACGTGATCCTGCGGCAGCAGGCCGTCGCGCGCATCGACCACGAAGACCAGCACCTGGGCCTCCTCGATCGCCAGCCGCACTTGCCGCGCGGTGAGGACGTCGATCGCCTCATCGACACCCGACAGACCACCGGTATCGACCGCGAGAAACGGGCGCTCACCCAGATGGCACGCACCGTAGTGGCGATCGCGGGTGACCCCGGGCATGTCGGCCACCAGCGCGTCGCGGCTGCGCGTGAGCACGTTGAACAGGGTCGATTTGCCGACATTGGGGCGACCGACCAGGGCGACGACGGGCAGCATGGAAACTTCGTCCCGCGATCAGGGCGAGGACAGGCGGTAGGCGCCGATGTGGCCCTTCACGTCCTGGACGTACACGACATCGCCAACCACCAGCGGCTGCGCGCGGATCGCCTTCTTGGAAAGCCGCTCGCGCGCGGCCAACGCGCCGTCGCCGGTCTGCAGCCAGTGCACATAGCCTTCGGCATCGCCGACCACCACGTAGTTGCCCTGCACGGCCGGCCCGGTCAGCCAGCGGTAGCGGAGCGCGTCGTTCTTCCACATGTCGGCGCCGCCGGACTTGTCGAAGGCCCACACGCGCGACTGATCGTCGACGCCGAAGATGGCATTGTATTTCACCGCCAGCGAGGTATAGCTGGAGAACGGATGCGACCACAGCGGGCGGCCACTGGGGCCGTCGATGGCCACAACGTTGCCGTGGTAGGCGGTGCCGTAGAGGGTGCTGCCGTCGAGCAGGATCGCGCCGTCGGCATCGTTCAGACGGTCGATCTCGGTGCGGCCCTCGCCGCTGGCCAGGCGCTGCTCCCACAGCTTGCTGCCGTTGTCCAGGCGCAGCGCGACCAGCAGGCCGTCGTCGCTGCCGAAGAACACCACGCCGTTGGCGACCAGCAAGCCGCCGTTGCCGCGCACGCTCAGCAGCGGCACGTTGCCCTGGTCGTTCACCCACTGGCGCTCGCCGGTGGCCGCGTCAAGGGAATAAACCCGGCCGTTGCTGCCGCGCACGATGACCTGGTTGCCGATGATCACCGGCGAGGCCAGCACCTGGGTATTGAGTTCGGCTTCCCAGCGCGGGCTGCCGTCCTTTGCGTTGACGCCGTAGACGTGGCCGTCCAGCGTGCCCACCGCGAGCAGGTCGCCGCCTACCGCCGGACCGCCGGCATACTGGGCGTCCTTGCGCTTCTTGTCGCCCCAGCCGAACCAGCCGTGCGTGCGCGAACTCTTCGACCACAGCGTCTTGCCGGTCGCCGCGTCGAAGGCGGCCAGCTTGCCGTCGGTGCTGTCGGCGTAGAGCACGCCATCGACCACGGTCGGACGCAGCCGCACGCCACTGTCGCCCGCGCCGTCGCCCACTCGTTCGCGCCACAGTCGCGTCACCTGCACCGTCGGCTTGAAATCCTTGGCCAGCGGCGTCGGCGGCTGCACGTTCTCCTTCTTGAAGGAGTGGCAGCCGGCGAGCGTCAGCAGCGAAACCAGCGAAACCAGCATGGCGCGTTTGATCATGTGAACTTTCATGCACCCTGCTTCCCGGCCACGGCCAGGTCATCGAGTTTCATCTGCAAGGCGCCGCGTTGCGGGGCGTCCTCGCTCAGCGCCGACATGGCCGCCTGGTAGGCCTTGCGTGCATCGTCCATGCGTCCAAGCTTGACCATCGCATCGCCGCGGAGTTCCTGCACCATGCCCTGGAAGCTGCCGGGCGGCACGCGGTCGAGCGTGGCCAGCGAGGCCTGGGCCTGGTCGCGCGCCAATTCGACCCGCGCGATGCGCACCAGGGTCAGTGACTTCAGCGGCTCTTCGGTGGTGTGGCTTTCGGCCCACTCCAGCGAGACCTGGGCCTTGTCCAGTTGCTTGTCCTGCACTTGCTGGCGGGCGCGGTCGCTGACCGCGAACAGCGCATACGGCGATTTGGCGTAATCCTTCATCAACTGGTCGGTCAACTGGGCGGCCACGTCGGGCTTGCCCGACAGCTGCGCCACCTTGGCCTGCTGGTAGAGCTGCGAGGCCGCGCTCTCGTTGCGGGCCTGGTGGTTGCGCCATTGCTGCCATCCGAAGATGCCGACCAGTCCGATAAGAACACCGACAACGATCGAAACGCCGTTCTCGCGCAGCCACTTCTGTACCAACTCGCTCTGTTCGTACTTGTCGTACTCTTCAAATGCCATGCAATCACCGTTCAATAGGCCGCGCACCGCTTGGCGCAGTCCAGCGCGTAAACACAGGTAATGGGTGGATCAGACCCGCCTGGTCGCAGGCGGGCAGTGCGCAAGCATAACCGAATTGGGTCGCCGGCAGCGGCGGCGATGCCGATCAGAGGGCAGTGGCGGAGGCCTTGCCGTCCTGCACTTGCACGCGGAAATGCGCGACGTTGGCGCGGCGGAAATCATCCATTCCCACCGCCTGCCCGTCGATCGCGACCTGGGCGCCGCCGACGTTGCCGATGCTCACGTTCAGCGGCTGGTCGCTGTGATAGACGGCGTGACTGCCCGCCGGCAGCAAACCGTATTCGAGACGCGTGCCGTCGGCACGGGTCACCTCGACCCAGCTCGGCGCGCTGAGCGTCAGCTCCAGCTGATGGCCACCGCTGCCGGCGGCGACCATCGCTGCCGGCGGCGCAGGCACGGCCGGACGAGTGTCGCTGGCGAGGCTCGGGAACGGCGCCATCGAGGCCAGCAACGGCTGCTCTGATGCCGTGTCGGCGGCCGAGGCCTGCACCGGCGCCGCCGGCTGGCGGGCGCGGTCGGCGGCAACCATCGCCGGGGTGCTGGTGCCGGCTTGCTCCTGCTGTGCCACCGGGGCGGCGTCCAGCGGGGCCAAATGGGTGATGTCCCGATCCAGCGTGCTTTTCACGCCGAACCAGAGCGTGGGCACGGCGATCACCAGCGTCAGCACCACGTAGGTGGCCGCAGTGGCGTAGCGGTCGAACAGGAAGCGCGAATGGGAGATGCCGCCACTGGTCACCAGCGGCGCGTCGACCTGGCGGATGCGGTCCACTTCGAGCTGGATGGAGGCGTCGTTGATGCCCAGGTGGCGCCCGTACTTGGCGATGTAGCTGCCCAGGTAGACCTTGGAGTCGGTGCCGTCGTACTGATCCAGTTCCAGCTTGCGCAACACCCGCACCGGCAACCGCAGCGCGTTGGCGCAGGCCTCGAGATCGAGCCCGCGTGCCTCGCGCGCCGCGCGCAGCCGGCTGCCGAAACTCGGCTGGGCCGATTCACCGGCCATCGCTCCCTGCCCCGCTCCATGGGCGAGGGAAGAATGGGTGCCGTCAGGCGCGTGGTCGAACATGGGAGACTGCTGCATGGACGTCATGGGTTGTCGATGGAGTCAAGGGCGTGCGCCTGTTCCGAGTCCGGGAACTGGCTGCGCAGTCGCTTGAGATAATTGCGGGCCCCCTCCGGGTTGCCCATGCTTGATTCGATGTCGTACCCCAGTTTCAGCGCGGCGGCAGTCGGTTTGCCCAGCGCGTCGAAACGCTGCAGGAATGCCCTTGCGCGAAACGCATCTTTCCCCTGGTAAAGAAGGTTTGCGAGCTGGAAGAGTGCCTCGCCATTCTGCGGATTTCGCGCGATGGCGTCACGAAAATCCGCTTCTGCCTTGGTTTTGTCGCCTGCCATCAGCTGGCAGACGCCGGCGTTGGCCAGGGCCTCCGAAGGGGTGGCGTAGAACGGATCGGCCACTGCCTTGCGAAAATAGGTTTCGCCCTCGGCATAGTTGCCCCGCGAACACAGGAACTGGCCGAGGTTGTTGTTCCAGGCACCCTTGGTCGGCTCCAGCGCCACCGCCTTGCGATAGTGCTGCTCCGCTTCGGCCAGCTTGCCGATCCGCGCGTCGATGTAGGCGAGGACGGTATGGGCGGGAGCGTAGTTCGGGTCGAACTGGAGCGCCATCTGCACCTTGCTCAGCGCCGTCTGCAGGTCGCCGGTGGCAAGGTAATGCTGGCCCAGTTCGGTGTGGATGCGCGCCGCGTCCGTGGCCTGCTCGGCCTTGCTCTCCTGCGGCAGCGGCTTGCCCAGCGCACCGGTGTTGGTATGCGTGGTGACGCAGCCGGCCAGGGCGAACAACAAGCAGGGAATCACCACCCGGTCAAAGCGCATGCAAAGCCCCCTGGTTCTGCCGTTTGCGAAGTTCGGCGCTGCGCCGGGTACGGTCGGCGACCTGCCCCGCCAACTGGCCGCAGGCCGCGTCGATGTCGTCGCCGCGGGTTCGGCGCAGCATGGTCAGCACGCCGGCATTGAGCAGCTGACTCTGGAAATCGTGGATCGCAGCCGCGTCCGAGCGCGCGAACTGCGTACCCGGGAAAGGGTTGAACGGAATCAGGTTGACCTTGCACGTGGGCAGCTTGCGCATCAGCTTGATGAGCTGGCGGGCGTGCTCGGGCTGGTCGTTGACGCCTTTCATCAAGGTGTATTCGAAGGTGATCGAGGTGCGCGGCTTGCGCGCGACCCAGCGCTGGCAGGCCGCCAGCAGCTCGGCGATCGGGTAGCGCTTGTTGATCGGCATCAGTTCGGTGCGCAGCTCGTCGTTGGCCGCGTGCAGCGACACCGCCAGCGACACGTCGATGGCATCGGACAACTGGTCGATCAGCGGCACCAGGCCAGCGGTGGACAGCGTGACGCGCTTCGATGCCAGGCCGAAGCCCAGGTCGTCGCGCATCAGCTTCATCGCCTTCAGCACGTTGTCGAAGTTGGCCAGCGGCTCGCCCATGCCCATCATCACCACGTTGGTGATGCGGCGGTTCTGGTGGGTGACGTTGCCCAGATACTTCGCCGCCACCCACACCTGGCCGATGATCTCGGCGGTGGACAGGTTGCGGTTGAAGCCCTGCGCGCCGGTGGAGCAGAACTGGCAGTTCAGCGCGCAGCCGATCTGCGAGGAGACGCACAGAGTGCCGCGGGTCGGCTCGGGGATGTAGACCGTCTCGATCGCGTTGCCCGAATCCATGCCCAGCAGCCACTTGTGCGTGCCGTCGGTGGCGACCTTGTCCAGCAGCGTCTTGGGTGCGCCGATGTAGCAAGCCTCGGTGAGCTTGGCGCGCAGCGCCTTGCCCACGTCGGTCATGTTTTCGAAGTTGTCTTCCAGGTCGTGGTAGATCCACTTCATCACCTGCTCGGCGCGATACGGCTTCTCGCCGATCTGCGTGAAGAAATCACGCAGACCCTGGCGATCGAAATCGAGCAGGTTGACCTTGTTCGAGCTGGCGACAACTGAGTTCAAAGAGTGGCTCTTGTGAAGAGTGCGGCCACGGATGGCCGCTGTTTGATCTTCGCGTTCAGGGACGAACGCACTTGTTTCTACTGTGCGGCCACGAGTGGCCGCTGTCTGATCTTCGCGTTCAAGGATGAACGCACGAAATTAACGCGAAACCACATCCGTCGCCGCAAAGAAATAGGCGATCTCCACCTTGGCGGTTTCCACGGCGTCGGAGCCATGCACGGCGTTGGCGTCGATCGACTCGGCGAAGTCGGCGCGGATCGTGCCCGGCGCAGCTTCCTTCGGGTTGGTGGCGCCCATCAGGTCACGATGGGCCAGCACGGCGTTTTCGCCCTCCAGCACGCTGATCATCACCGGGCCGGAGATCATGAACTCGACCAGGGCCTTGAAGAACGGGCGCTCGCGATGTACGGCATAGAAGCCTTCGGCCTCGGCGCGCGACAGCTGCTTCATGCGGGCGGCGACGATTTTCAGGCCGGCCTTTTCGAAACGGGCGTAGATTTCGCCGATGACGTTCTTGGCGACGGCATCGGGCTTGATGATGGAAAGGGTGCGCTCCAGCGCCATGGGATCTGCTCCGGCTGACGGATTTCGGGAAAAGTGATTGAGCGGGCAACTACCGGCAAAGGTAGCCAATTCCGACAAGGAATGAGGATTTAGCCCACTAAAGTCTGACAGATTCTAGCTCATTGGCAAGGATCGCGCAGGCCTGATCCATACGCTCGTTTGACGCCCGGGAAGCGCTTCCCGTATGCTCAAACGATCGTTTGAATCGCGTCAGCTGCCAAAGGACGTCCGCTTCCGTGAACTCGACCAGCTCCACCCGGGATCGCATCCTCGGCACCGCGGAAAAAATGTTCGCCCAGCGCGGCTTCGATGGCGCCTCGCTGCGCCAGCTTACCGCCGCCGCCGGGGTCAACCTGGCCGCCGTCAACTACCACTTCGGCTCCAAGGAGAAACTGGTCGAGGAGGTATTCCGCCGGCGCCTGGACGCCTTGAATGCCAATCGCCTGGCCGCCCTGCACAAGCTGGCCGGCGGCGAGGCCACGCTCGAACAGGTGCTCGCCGCCTACATCCGCCCGGCGCTGGAGCTGTCGCACGACGGCAAGGGCGCCCTGTTCATGCGCGTGCTGGCGCGCGCCTTCGCCGAGCACGACGACAACTTGCGCCGTTTCCTGTCGGAGAACTACGGCCACGTCATGCGCCAGTTCACCGCCGAATTCGCCCGGCTGCTGCCGCACTTGGGCAAGGCCGAGCTGTACTGGCGCATCGACCTCGTGACCGGTGCGCTGACCCACGCCATGTCGGGCTTCGGCATGATCCAGCGCAAGGGCGACGTCAGCGAACAAGAGCATCTTGAGCAGACCGTCCAGCACCTGATCCGCTTCGCCGCCGCCGGGCTGAGCCACCCGTGAACTCGCCCTGCCAGCGCCGCCTGCCCCATTGATCGCACCACCCCTCGCACCATCGGAGAAGCCAATGACTGCTGCATCCTCACCCACCCTCGGCTTGCGCATCCGCAAGGCCGCCGTGCTGGGCGCCGGTGTCATGGGCGCGCAGATTGCCGCGCACCTGACCAACGCCGGCGTGGAAACCGTGCTGTTCGACCTGCCCGCGAAAGAGGGTCCGAAGAGCGGCATCGCGCTGAAAGCGATCGCCAACCTGGCCAAGCTGTCGCCGGCCCCGCTGGCCGACAAGGCCCTGGCCGCCTCGATCATCCCGGCCAACTACGACGATGATCTCGATCACCTGAAGGATGTCGACCTGGTCATCGAGGCCATTGCCGAGCGCATGGACTGGAAACTCGACCTGTACAAGAAGATCGCCGGCCACCTGTCGAAGACCGCGATCATCGCCTCCAATACCTCGGGCTTGTCGATCAACACGCTGGCCGAGGCGCTGCCGGAGGAAATGCGCCACCGCTTCTGCGGCGTGCACTTCTTCAATCCGCCGCGCTACATGCACCTGGTCGAGCTGATCCCGACCAAGCTCACCGACCAGAACGTGCTGGACGGCCTCGAGGCCTTCCTGGTCACCACCGTCGGCAAGGGCGTGGTGATCGCCAAGGACACGCCCAACTTCATCGGCAACCGCATCGGCGTGTTCTCGATGCTCGCCACCATGCATCACACCGAGCAGTTCAAGCTCGGCTTCGACACCGTCGACGCGCTGACCGGCCCGGCCGTGGGCCGCCCCAAGAGCGCCACCTACCGCACCGCCGACGTGGTCGGCCTGGACACGATGGCCCACGTCATCAAGACCATGGCCGATACCCTGCCCGACGATCCCTGGCACCGGTACTTCAAGGCGCCGGCATGGCTGGCCGGCCTGATCGAGAAGGGTGCGTTGGGCCAGAAGACCGGCGGCGGCTTCTACAAGAAGGTCGGCAAGGACATCCAGGTGCTGGACGTGGCCAATTTGAAGAGTCCGGCCAAGGATGGCCGGGCTTTTGCGGAGGGAGCCGCATATGACTTCCGCCCGTCCGAACAAAGGCCCTCCGATGAAGTCGCCGCGATTTTGGCGATCAAGGACCCCGCCGAGAAGTTCGGCAAGCTGCGCGCCTCCAGCGACCCGCAGGCGCAGTTCCTGTGGGCCACTTTCCGCGATCTGTTCCACTACACCGCCTATCACCTGGCCGACATCGCCGACACCGCGCGCGACGTGGATTTCGCCATCCGCTGGGGCTACGGCTGGAAGCTCGGCCCGTTCGAGACCTGGCAGGCCGCGGGCTGGCAGCAGGTCGCCGAATGGATCAATGAAGACATCAAGGCCGGCAAGGCGATGAGCGATGCGCCCCTGCCCGCCTGGGTCACCGACGGCCGCACGGGCGTGCACGGCAAGAACGGTTCGTATTCGGCCAGCGCCAACGCCGACAAGCCGCGTTCGCGGCACCCGGTGTACCAGCGCCAATTGTTCCCCGATCCGATCCTGGGCGAAAAGTTCGACACCGGCAGCACGGTGTGGGAGAACGACGGTATCCGCCTGTGGACGCTGGGCGACGACGGCGTCGGCATCATCTCGTTCAAGACCAAGATGAACACGGTCAACGACCACGTGCTCGACGGCATCCAGCACGCGATCAGGCTGGCCGAGGAAAAGCTCAAGGCGGTGGTGATCTGGCAGACCGGCGAACCGTTCTCCGCCGGCGCGGACCTGAAGGGCGCGTTGGGCCTGCTGAAGGACGGCAAGTTCGACGACTTCGGCAAGATGGTCGCCAACTTCCAGCGCACCAGCATGGCGATCAAGCACGCACTGGTGCCGGTGGTTTCCGCCGTGCGCGGCATGGCCTTCGGTGGCGGCTGCGAATTCCAGATGCATTCCGCCCGGACGGTTGCGGCGCTGGAAAGCTACATCGGCCTGGTCGAGGCCGGCGTCGGCCTGCTGCCCGCCGGTGGCGGCCTGCATGAACTGGCCGTGCGTGCGTCCAGGGCCAATCCGGCCGATCCGTTCGAGGAACTGAAGAAGGTGTTCGAGACCGTGGCGATGGCCAAGGTTTCCCCCAGCGCCATCGAGGCGAAGAACATGGGCCTGCTGCGCGACAGCGACGTGGTCGTGTTCAACGCCTACGAACTGCTGTACGTCGCCAAGAAGGTGGCGCTATCGCTGGCCGAAGCCGGCTACCGCCCGCCCCTGCCTGCCCAGGTCGTCGTCGCCGGCGACGTCGGCACCGCCACCTTCAAGGCGCAACTGGCCAACCTGCAAGCCGGCTACTTCGCCTCCGAGCACGATGTCGACATCGCCTCGCGCATCGCCGACACCTTGTGCGGCGGCGTGATCGAGCGCGGCTCGACCGTCGACGAGGAATGGCTGCTGGCACTGGAACGCAAGCACTTCGTGGAGCTGGCGAAAACCGAGAAAACCCAGGCCCGCATCGCCCACACCATGACCACCGGCAAACCTTTGAGGAACTAGTGAGCGCGCTGCGCGCGCGGAAGTGAGGAGTGAGAGTCGAAGCCCAGGCTTTCTTTCACTTCTCGCTCCTCTCCACTCTTTTCTCACCCTTTTGGAGTTCCGTCATGACCAAACAAATCCAGGACGCCTACATCGTCGCCGCCACCCGCACCCCGGTCGGCAAGGCGCCGCGCGGCGTGTTCCGCAACACCCGCCCGGACGACATGCTCGCCCACGTGATCCGCGCGGTGATGGCGCAGGCGCCCGGCATCGACCCGCACCAGATCGGCGACGTCATCATTGGCTGCGCCATGCCCGAGGCCGAGCAAGGCATGAACGTGGCGCGCATCGGCCTGCTGCTGGCCGGCCTGCCGCACACCGTGCCCGGCGTCACCGTCAACCGCTTCTGCTCCTCCGGCCTGCAGTCGGTGGCGATGGCCGCCGACCGCATCCGCCTGGGCCTGGACGACCTGATGCTCGCCGGCGGCACCGAGAGCATGAGCATGGTGCCGATGATGGGCCACAAGATCGCCATGAACCCCGCGATCTTCCAGGACGAGAACATCGGCATCGCCTACGGCATGGGCATCACCGCCGAGAACGTCGCCAAGCAGTGGAAAGTCAGCCGCGAGCAGCAGGACGCGTTCTCGGTGGAGAGCCACCGCCGCGCCCTGGCCGCCCAGGCCGCCGGCGAGTTCAAGGACGAGATCACCCCGTTCCAGCTCGATGACCATTACCCGGATCTCGCCAGCCGCGGCATCACCACCGACAACCGCGTCATCGACCAGGACGAAGGCCCGCGCGCCGGCACCACGCCCGAAGTGCTGGCCAAGTTGAAAACCGTGTTCCGCAACGGCCAGTTCGGCGGCACCGTCACCGCCGGCAACTCCAGCCAGATGTCCGACGGCGCCGGCGCCGTCATGCTCGCCAGCGAAAAAGCCATCAAGCAATACAACCTGCAACCGCTGGCCCGCTTCGTCGGCTTCTCCGTCGCCGGCGTGCCGCCCGAAGTCATGGGCATCGGCCCGAAGGAAGCGATTCCAAAGGCGCTGGCGCAGACCGGCATCAGCCAGGATCAGCTCGACTGGATCGAACTCAACGAAGCCTTTGCCGCCCAGGCCCTGGCCGTGATGGGCGACCTCAAGCTCGACCCGGCCAAGGTCAACCCGCTCGGCGGCGCGATCGCGCTCGGCCACCCGCTCGGCGCCACCGGCGCGGTGCGCATCGCCACGCTGGTTCACGGCATGCGCCGGCGCAAGCAGAAGTACGGCATGGTGACCATGTGCATCGGCACTGGCATGGGTGCGGCGGGAATCTTCGAGGCACTCTGAAGTTCGTCATTCCGGCGAAGACCGGTATCTGAAACTGCAACGGCGCCGTAGCGATACGGCGCCGTTTGCATTTGAGTGGATCTGATCCGCTTGCAAACCCTTCTCGGCCAAGGGATGCGTTTTCCAGCGGATACGGTGCTCGTTTGACGTATTACGTCAAACGTAATACCGTCAGCGCGTGATCAGGAGCTTTCATTGCAAGGATACGCAGGCGCTGTTCGAGGGTGGCGATCCTCGTCGGTTCCGTGCCATCAAGGACGCCGCCATCCGCAAGTTGTCGCAACTCGATGCCGCGCAAACGCTTGAGTTTCTGCGTTCACCGCCTGGCAACCAGTTCGAAGCCCTCAAGCACGATCGCGCTGGCCAGCACAGCATCCGCATCAACCGGCAGTGGCGCGTTTGCTTTGTGTGGACAGCCGGCGGACCCGAGCACGTCGAAATCGTGGATTACCACTGAGAGAGCCATATGAAACTTCCCGTCAATCGCATGCGCCCTGTACATCCCGGCGAAATCCTGCGCGAGGACTACCTCACCCCGCTGGGGATGAGCGCCAACGCCTTGGCCGTGGCACTGAGCGTACCGGCCACCCGCATCCACGAAATCGTCAACGAACGCCGCGGCATCAGCGCCGACACTGCCGAGCGCCTGGCACGCTACTTCGGCGGCGACGCGGTGTCCTGGCTGAACCTGCAGGCGACTTACGACCTCAAGACACTGTCCACACGTGACGAGATTCTGCACCGGGTGGACCACGGGCGGCCTGACTGATGGCGTGCGGGCACTTCGGCGCCGACGTGGCAGCCCGAAAACCCTGCCGGCAGCCTGTAAAGTGGAACATGCGCACCAAAACCCCTGTCCGCCGAAGGCAACCCGGAATTCGCCACGATCATGAAGGTCGTGCAGGCGCTGGGGATGAAGTTAGCGCCGAGGCGGCGCAGCAGATCTGATGACGCCCTGGCCCTCCCGGTAATGTCAGGCACACGTGGCGATAACCACCTTCGTCCCCTTTGGTCGCACCGGCGGCCACGTTCCGTCACCTGCGAGAAAGCCATGCACTCCAAGTATCCAAACCGCACGCGTTCCGGGATCCGGTTCGCCACACGCGTGGCAGCCCTCGCCGGCCTTGCCTCGCTGGCACCTGCCGCCCTGGCCACGTCTCCACATGCCTCTACGTTACCCGACCAAACATCTGTTGAGTGTCCCTCCGCGCAGAAGCTCCGGCCCCTGCTGAAGCTGGGCAACATCTATCTCGGCGAGCTACATGGCACAGTGGAATCACCCAACCTCGTGCGTTGCTTGACGGACGCGGAAGTGGCTGCCGGCGTTGCACCGCTCTTCGTCTCGCTCGAGCTGCCCGAGTTCGCCCGCGACGCCCACAACGGGGCTTGGGCCGGGGTGGACGGCAGGACGTCGCAGGCGATGATGTCGTTGGTCGAACATCTGGAGTCACTGGAAAAGCAGGGCAAGCTCACGCTGGACTTCCAGCTGACGGGCAAGGAGCAGAATGCCGTGCAGATGAACAAGCAAGTGGGCGAGCACCTGCGCGATCTGGCTACCAAGGGCCGCCTCATTGCCCTGGGTGGAAGTCTTCACAGCCAACGAAAGCAGGCCATGATTCCGTCACTCACTTTTGCGCCAGCCGGTGCCTTTGTGGGCGATGGCATCAAGACGGTGATGATTGTCCACGCGCGCGATGGCACGGCCTGGAACTGCACAAAAACGTGCGGCGCGCACAAGGACAAAGGTTTCACTGGCATCAAGGCTGGCGAGCTCGTGGACGGTAGCGCATACGGCCATGACTATCTCTATGGTCTGGGTCAGGTCACTGCATCTCCCCCTGCATTCGCAAGCCCCAGACCCGGCTCGTCACGACCACCCCGCTGAGTGCACGAAAGCGTGGTAGCTGCACGGTCGATGGGCGCAACAAGGTCGGGCAGATGCGTTGCGCGCATCATGTCCTGGACGGCGTTGACGTGGCCTTGCATGGCGCGCTGGTTGCCGGTCAGGGCCCCCACCCGGAAACGCCTGGCCCACGCACACCGGTCTTCACGCGCGCTTGCACCCGTTCGGTATGTCGTTGGCCTCCCCTGACGAGCGGTTCGCCGTATGCGGCGCGCTACGGCCACCCGGCAATTGCCGTGCAGACACGCGAGTGGATCGACCTGCGATGACCAAGCCACCCTCCGAAACCCCGGACAAGCGTCCCTCCGGAACCGCGAACACGGCGGCCGGCGATGGCTTTGCGCTCTCGCGCGAGGAGAAGGACGAGGTCGAGAAAAAGCGGCCGCCCCGCGCTGCGGTCCTGCACGAGATCATCCGCAGCAACGGCGAGGAGGAACTCAAGCGCACTGTCCCGGCGCTGGCCTGGTCGTCGCTTGCCGCGGGGCTGTCGATGGGTTTCTCGATGCTGGCGCGCGGCGTGCTGCATCGTCACCTGGGTGGCGTGCCGGGTGGCTTCCTGATTGAGTCGCTCGGCTATCCGCTGGGCTTCCTGGTGGTGATCCTCTCGCGCCAGCAGCTGTTCACCGAGAACATCATGACCGCCGTGCTGCCGGTAATGACCGAGCCGGGCCTGAAGAACTTCCGCCGTTTCCTCAGGCTCTGGTCGGTAGTGCTGGCAGGGAACCTTGTCGGTGTCACGCTGTTCGCGTTCGGGCTGCTGCACCTGCAGCAGTTCGATGCCGCCACGCAGAAAGCGTTCGTCGAGATCGGCGAGGAGCTGATGCGCAATTCGCCCTGGCAGATGTTCACCAAGGGCATCCTGGCCGGCTGGCTGATATCGATGATGGTGTGGATGCTGGCCGCCAGCGAACGGTCCCGCTTCATCGTGATCGTGGTAACCACGTATGTCATCGCCATCGGCGGGTTCACCCACGCCATCGTGGGATCGGTCGAGGCCATGTACCTGGTGTTCGCCGGCGGGCTCGACTTCCTCGATTGCGTCACCGGTTTCGCACTGCCCACGCTGGCCGGCAACATCGTGGGCGGCAGCCTCATCTTCGCCCTGATCAGCCACGCCCAGGTGCGCAGTGACGGTGATTGAGTGCCCCGGCTGGGCCACCCCGGCGGGAAGCGTCGCGCAGGGTTCACGACCCGCTTCGCAAAGTTGACGGGAATTCGACACACAGCCCGGTGTTCGGGCGCGAAAAGGCAGGTGTACATGCGGCAACTGATGGGTGTGCTTGGCGCCGCGTTGCTCGGCATCGTCGTGGCGGGTTGTTCGCCGCCAGTCCCGGTGGTCAAGCCGGTGTCGAAGGCGTTGCCGCCGACGGTGGGCACGCCGGCAGCGCGCTACGTGCATGCGGAAACCGGCAAGCACCAGGATCAATCGGGCTTCCGCCTGCTGACCCACAACACGAACGCGCTGATGAGCCGCGTGGCGCTGGCCGACCACGCGCAGCATTCGCTGGATCTGCAGTACTACATCTTCGACAACGACGCGACCGGGCGACTGATGGCGCAGCGCCTGCTGGCCGCGGCCGACCGTGGCGTGCGCGTGCGCCTGCTGGTGGACGACATCAACGCCAGCCAGGCGATCGACCTGTTCGACGCGCTGGATACCCACCCGAACATCGAGGTGCGCCTGTTCAACCCGTTCGCCACGAAGAAGCCGTCGGTATTCTCCAAGGCTGCCCAGTTTCTGCTCGACACGCACCGGCTGAACCGGCGCATGCACAACAAGTCGTTCATCGCCGACGGCAACGTGGCGATCGTCGGCGGACGCAACATCGGCGATGCGTATTTCGACGCGGGCGAGGACACCCATTTCCGCGACCTCGACCTGATCGCGATCGGCCCGGTGGTGCCGCAGGCCTCGCATGCCTTCGACGAGTACTGGAACTGCGACGCGGCTTATCCGGTGAAGGCATTCCATGGCAAGCATGCCGATCATGTCGACCTGGCGAAACTGCGGACAGAACTGGCGCACGATGCGCGCGCGTTCGCGCAATCGGATTACGCCCAGGCCACGCTGGACGCCCTGCCCTACGGCGCCTCCGCCGACCGCAAGGGCCAGTGGTTCTGGGGGCCGGCCACGCTGGTGGCCGACCAGCCGGCCAAGATCGAGGCGACCGAGGACCAGCCCGAGCTGCGCATCGGCCCGGACATCAAGGCGATGGCGGATGGCACGCAGCACGAGTTGCTGCTGATCTCGCCCTACTTCATCCCCGGCGAGCGCGGCACGGCCTATCTCGATGCGCTGGCCAGGCGCGGGGTGACGGTCAAGGTGCTGACCAATTCGCTGGCCTCGAACGACGAGCCGATCGTGTATTCGGGATATTCGCGCTATCGCCGCCCGCTGCTGGAAAGCGGCGTGCAGCTGTACGAATTGCGACCTGCCGCGGGTGCGCCGCAACGGGTCACCACCGGGGGCACCTCCTCCGGCGTCAGCCTGCATGCCAAGGCCATCGTGGTGGATCGGCGCAAGGTGTTCATCGGCTCGATGAACATGGATGCCCGCTCGAAACTGCTCAACACCGAGATGGGCATCATCGTCGACTGTCCGCCGCTGGCCGCGGCGGTCACCGCATTCTTCGACAGCGCCACGCGGCCCGAACACGCCTACCGCGTGACCCTGAAGCAGGACGGCTCGGCGCATGGCGGGGCCATGCAATGGCAGGCCACCGAACACGGCAAGCCGGTGACCTACGACCACGACCCCGGTGCCACCACCGGTCGCCGGGTCGAGGTGCAGATGCTCAAGCTGCTGCCGCTGGAAAGCCTGCTCTAGGAGCGTGGCCGCACCGACGCCGGACGGTCGTCGGCATGCGCTGCCCACAAGCGGCGCAGCTGCCGTGCCGAACCCAGGCCCGCGCACTCGGCCGCCCGCTCCACGTTGTCGCCGTTGGCCAGCGCCTGCCGCGCAAGCGCCAGCCGCAGACGCGCGTGGTAGCGGTTGACCGACATGCCGCTGGCTTCGCGGAAGTGGCGCGTGAGGCTGCGCACGCTCAGGTGGCCGATGTCGGCCAGCCGCGCCAGCGGCCAGTCCTGCGCGGGCGCCTTGAGCAGTGCATCCTGCACGCGGTGGATGGCCATGTTCATGTGGTTGCGCCCTTCCAGCCACGGCGACAGCGCCGGGTCGCCGGCGGCGCGGCGCATGTAGACGGCCATTTCCCGCGCCACGGCGACGGCCAGGCGCGGCGAGCCGAGCCTGGCGATCAGGTGCAGCGCGAGGTCGATGCCGGCGGTGATGCCGGCGCTGGTGCAGACCTCGCCGTCTTCCACGAACACGCGGCTGTCCAGCACCTCGGCCGCCGGCGCCAGTTGGCGCAGCTCGTCGAGCAGGCTGTGGTGCGTGGTGCAGCGTCTCCCGTCGAGCAGGCCGGCGGCGGCGGCCAGCAGCGCGCCGGAACAGACGCAGGCCAGCGGCCGGCCAGCGACGACATGGCGCCGCAACCAGGCCACCAGCGCCTTGCCGGCCGCCGACGACAACAGGCGCGCGGCGCTGCCGGTGGCACCGCACACCACGATCAGCGCGTGCTCGGCCAGCAGCGCCGGCAGCGGCTCGACGCCGGCAAGGCCCACGCCGAGCGCAGTCGGTGCCGCCTCGCCCGCCGCCACCGGCGCCATCAGCCGCAGGCGCACCGGCAAGCCCATCGCCGCGGCAATGCGAAAGGCGTCGGCGGCACCGGCCAGATCCAGCAGGATCAGGTCCGGCGGCAGCACGAAGCACACCTCAGTGATCGGCGAGGACGTCATCGACGGTGCGGATGCGGGCAAAGCGTCCATCCAGAACCAGTTCCGTGCGTTGCTTGATGTCCTGCGCATCGTAGCGAGTGCCGCTGCCGGCGTGGACCATCGGAAAGGTCAGCGTGGCCTCGGTGACGTAGTCGACGTCGAAGCCGAGATCGGAAGCGACCCGGGCAGTCGTCTCGCAGCATTGCTCGCTGCGGATGCCGCTGATGATGACGCGGCCGATGCCGCGCTCGCGCAGCCATGCCTGCAGGCCGGTGCCGGTGAACGCGTTGTGCACCTGCTTGCGAAACACCGTGTCGTGCACCTGCGGCACCCACGCCATCGGCTGCACCAGCCCCGACGCCACGCTGAAGTGACCGGCAGCCTCCTCGTGCAGGATGCGCACGATCGGCCAGCCGCGGGCGCTCGCGCCGTCGATCAGCTGCAGCAGCTTCTCGCGGAACGTCGGCACGTCGTCTTCGCGCCAGTACGGCGCGTGCAGGAACGATTGCTGCACGTCGATGACCAGCAAGGCGGGGGTGTCGGACATGGGGCGACTCCATCATGGGGGAGCCGTCACTCTAGGCAGCCGCTGCGTCCTCGACGAGCCCTGCACCGGACCCGGAGCGGACCGATCCGGCCAAGCTTTTCCGGCCAACCCTTTCCGGCCAACCCTTTCCGGCCAAACTTTCCGGCCAACTCTTTCCGGCCAAACTCGCCGGCCAAACTCGCCGGCAGAACCCGCCTCAGTGCGGCGCCCGTCCCGCCACCCGTTCGATGCGCCGGTCCGGCACCAGCCACAGCAGGGCGGCCACGCCATACAGCAGTTGCGCGATCCACGCGGCGCGGAACGAGACGAGGATGGCACTGGCGTAGATCACCGGCGAGAGTTTTCCCTTCCAGTCGCCGCCGACGGCGCGGGCCAGCGCGGATGCCCGGCCCTCGGCGCGGATCAGCGCGCGTTGCAGCATCCAGTACGCCAGCGCCGCCATCAGCAGCACCACGCCGTACAGCGCCGTCGGCCCCTGCGCGAAGTGGTTTTCGCCCATCCAGCCGGTGGCGAACGGCAGCAGCGACAGCCAGAACAGCAGATGCAGGTTGGCCCACAACACCGCGCCGCTGACCGGGCCGGCCAGTTGCAGCATGTGGTGGTGGTTGTTCCAGTAGATGCCCACGTAGACGAAGCTCAGCACGTAGCTGAGAAACACCGGTGCCATCGGCAGCAACGCCGCCAGCGTCTCGCCGTGCGGCACCTTCATCTCCAGCACCATGATGGTGATGATGATGGCGAGCACGCCGTCGCTGAACGCCTCGAGTCGGTTCTTGTGCATCGTCGCCCCGGGATCGATCGAAGCCGAGTATCCGACGAGGCGCCCCGGGGCGCGAGCCCCGGTTGCCATGCAGCCGCGCTCAAACCTCGTCGGAACCCTCGTTGACGCCCTCGAACAGGAAGGTCGACAGGTAGCGTTCGCCGGTGTCGGGCAGCATCGCGAGCAGGACCGATCCGGCCGGCGCGTCCTTCGCCACTTCAAGCGCCGCGGCCAGCGTGCCGCCGGAGGACAGCCCGGTGAAGATACCCTCGCGCCGGGCCAGTTCCCTCGCGGTGTCGCGCGCCACCACGTCATCGACGGTGACGATCCGGTCGACCACCTTGGCATTGAGCACGGCGGGCACGAAGTCCGGCGTCCAGCCCTGGATCTTGTGCGGCTGCCATTCCTTGCCGCCGAGCAGCGAGGCGCCGGCCGGCTCCGCGCCAATCACCTTGACCTGCGGCCGAGCCACTTTCAGCACCTCCCCCACGCCGGTGAGCGTGCCGCCGGTGCCCCAGCCGCTGACGAAGTAGTCCAGTCGCCGGCCGGCGAAGTCGCCGAGCACCTCGGCTGCCGTGGTCTGGCGGTGGTAGGCGGGGTTGGCGGGATTCTCGAACTGGTCGGCGAGGAACCAGCCATGCTGTTTCGCCAGTTCGGCGGCCTTTTCCACCATGCCGGTACCGCGTGCCGCACCGGGGGTGAGCACCACCTTGCCGCCATAGGCGCGGATCAGCTTGCGCCGCTCCAGCGAGAACGTGTCGGACATCACCGCCACGAACGGATAGCCGCGCGCCGCGCACACGGCGGCCAGCGCCACGCCGGTATTGCCGGACGTGGCCTCCACCACGGTCTGCCCGGGTTTGAGCGTGCCGCGCTGCTCGGCGTCCAGGATGATCGCCAGGGCGAGTCGGTCCTTCACCGAACCGGCCGGGTTGAACGCCTCGATCTTCACGTAGATGCTCACGTGTGCGGGCGCCAGGCGGCGCAGTTTCACGATCGGTGTGCGGCCGATGGTGTCCAGGATGTTGTCGTAGATCATGGGTGTCTCCTCGGGGAATCGGGCGTGAGGAACGGGCGCATGGACGAAGGCAGATGATGCGCCGATTCGGGATCGGTCAACAGGCGGCGCGATGGATCGCCTCGAGCACGCCATCGCGCGCCGCCGCGGCGGCGGGCAAGGCGTGCACGGTCGCGCCCAGCGGGGCGGCGCCGAACCAGGCCAGCGACGGCGCCAAGGCGGCCACCTCGCCCAGGATCAGCAGCGCCGGCGAGCTCACGGCATGGGCTGCGGCTCGCTCGGCAAGGTTGCCCAGCACGCCGCAGACCACGCGCTGGTTCGGCAGCGAGCCGTTTTCGATCAGGGCGAACGGCGTGGACGCAGCGCGGCCGTGTTCGACCAGGCGCGCCTGCAGGGTCGCCAGCTCGTTCACGCCCATGTAGATCGCCAGCGTCTGCCGCTCCTGCGCCAGCGCAGGCCAGTCCACGGTGTCGTGCGAATCGCGGCAATGCGCGGTGACGAAGCGCACTGACTGGGCGCGCTCGCGATGAGTCAGCGGCACCCCCGAGTACGCCGCGCAGGCCACGGCGGCGGTGATGCCGGGCACCACTTCGAAAGGAATCGCGTGGGCGTGCAGGAACTCCAGCTCCTCGCCGCCGCGACCGAACACGAACGGGTCGCCGCCCTTCAGCCGCACCACCCGCTTGCCGGCACGCGCATGCTCCAGCAGCAAGGCGTGGATCGCCTCCTGCGTGGTGTGGTGCCGGCCGGCCTGCTTGCCGACCTCGATCCGCTCGGCATCGCGCCGGGCCAGCGCCAGCACGCCGGCACCGACCAGCCGGTCGTGCAGGATCACGTCGGCCTCGTTGAGCGCGCGCAATGCACGCAAGGTCAACAGGCCCGGATCGCCGGGGCCGGCGCCCACCAGCACCACCGAACCGGTGGCCGGCGACGGCGCGTCGGCGAGAGCATGTTCCGCCGCCGCCTGCGCCTCGCCATCTCGCTGCTGGCGCAACAATTGCACCACCGGCCCGGCCAGCAGGCTGTCGTAGAAGGCGCGTCGCGCCGCCAGTGCGGGAAAACGGGCACGAATGCGCGGGCGCAGCCGGGCCATCAGCCGGGCCAGC
Organism: Rhodanobacter sp. 67-28; assembly: GCA_001898415.1. Taxonomy (GTDB): domain Bacteria; phylum Pseudomonadota; class Gammaproteobacteria; order Xanthomonadales; family Rhodanobacteraceae; genus Rhodanobacter. The sequence continues at coordinate 29,491 of MKTU01000039.1, forward strand.
GCGCCCAGCGAATCATCCAGCAGCGCTTCCAGCCGCTCGCGCAGCAGGCGCGAGAGCATCGGCGCCTCGCCGCCGCTGGAGATCGCGATGGTCAGCGGTGCGCGGTCGATCACCGCCGGCACGTGGAAGCTGGACAGCGCCGCATCGTCGACCACGTTGACGAAGATCCGGCGCAACTCGCCCAGACTGGCCACCAGCGCGTTGATCTCGCGATCGGGCGTGGCCGCCACCACCAGCCACACGCGCTCCAGCCAGCTCTCGCGGAACGGATCGGTGCGATGGGCGATACGACCCTGCCGCACCCAGCGCTGCAGGCGCGGCGTGAGGCTGGGCGCGTTCACCGTCACCTGCGCCCGAGCCTGCAGCAGTGCTGCCACCTTGCGCTCGGCCACCGCGCCGCCGCCGACCACCAGCACGGCGCGCTGCGACAACGAGGCAAAGATCGGGTAGAGCTTCATGCGCAGGAATGGCCGGAGCAAGGGGTTCGCCTACGCTACGAAGCCGCCGCCGGCACCACAAATGATTTGTGCCTTGGTGCTTATGCCGTCGCGGCATGACCGGCAGGCCTGATTGACATGCAACACGAATGGACGTATAGACGTCCAATATGAAAGTATGTCATTCCATCGACAAGGGTATCCGTGGCGACCGGCCAGGGGCTCGTCACGTCGGCGGCCGGGGGATTGCACGATGTATGCGCAGCTGCATCGCCCATCCGTCCCCCGACCATCGCCCACGGACTCCTGCCCATGACGCTTACCCAGCTGCGCCATCTCATCGCCATCGCCGACTCCGGCCTCAACATCACCCTGGCGGCCGAGCGCGTGCATGCCACCCAGCCCGGTCTCAGCAAGCAGCTGCGCCAGCTTGAGGACGAGCTGGGTTTTCAGCTCTTCGTGCGCAAGGGCAAGAGCCTGGATGCGGTGACCCACGCGGGCGAGCAGGTGATCGAACGGGCGCGGATCATCCTGGCCGAGGCAACCAACATCCGCGCGATCGCCGCGAACCTGCGCAACGAGGCCCACGGCGAGCTGCGCATCGCCACCACGCATACCCAGGCTCGCTTCGCCCTGCCCGCGGCAATCGCCGCGCTCAATGCCAGCTTCCCCCAGGTCAGCGTGCATCTGGAGCCGACCCGCGACGCCGACGTGCTGGCCCGGCTGGAAGCCGGTCAGGTCGATCTGGCCATTATCAGCAGCGCCGGCAGCGCGCCGGCCGTCGGCATGGCGTTTGCCGCCTATCGCTGGCAACGAGTGATCGTCACCCCGCGCGACCATCCGCTGGCGCGGCGCGCCGCCGCGCCCACGCTGACCGAGCTGGCGGGCCTGCCGCTGGTCAGCTACGACTCCTCGCTGCGGCCGGAGTCGTCCTTGCGCCGCGCGTTCGAGGAGGCCGGGCTGTCACCGCAGATCGCGATGACTGCCGGTGACGCCGACCTGATCAAGACCTACGTGCGCGCCGGCATGGGTGTGGGCATCCTCGCCGAAATGGCCATGCAGCCCGGCGACGCCGACCTGCTCGCGCTGCCGGCCGATGCGTTGTTCGCGCCGTGCACGACCTGGGTGGTACTGCGCAGGGACAGCGTGCCGCGTGAGTACACGCTGGCCTTCATCCACCAGTTTGCACCCCATCTCGGTCGCCACGAACTGCGCCGCGCGCTGGCCGGCGAACCACCGCGCGACGGCTGGGCCGAGGTGCCGCACTGGCGCGAACGTCAGCGGTCGCCTGCCGCGCAAGTCGCCTGACGCTCCTGGTCGGGCCCGCTCCCGCAAGGACGGCTGACGATGCCGTGACGGCCGCGCGCCATCTCACCCGGTGAGACGCGCACGCGGCCTAATCCGCGGACCTTCGCGCGGAGCCTGCCGATGAACACATTACCCGACCGCTACGCCAGCGACGACCTCGTGCTGGATGGGCCGGGCGACGGCCGCAGCCTGGCCCGGCGGCTGTCGAAGCGCTATGCCGCGCGGATCACCGGCGCCTTCGTGGTGCCCGGTCGGGAGGGCACGTTCGCGCCGCTGCCCGACGATCTCCCCGATGCGCTGGCCGGGGCGCTGCGCACGCGCGGCATCGAGCAGCTCTACAGCCATCAGGCCGAGGCATGGCAAGCCACGCGGGCAGGCGCGCACGTGGCCATCGTCACGCCCACCGCCTCGGGCAAGTCGCTGTGCTACACGCTGCCGGTCATCAGCGCTGCCATGACCGATCACGCCAAGGCGCTGTACCTGTTCCCCACCAAGGCGCTGGCGCAGGACCAGGTGGCCGAGCTGCTGGAGCTGAACCGGGCCGGTGCGCTGGGGGTGAAGGCATTCACCTTCGATGGCGACACGCCCGGCGATGCACGACAGGCGATCCGCCTGCATGGCGACATCGTGGTCAGCAATCCGGACATGCTGCACCAGGGCATCCTGCCGCATCACACCAAGTGGGCGCAGTTCTTCGAGAACCTGCGCTACGTGGTGATCGATGAGGTGCACACGTATCGCGGCGTGTTCGGCTCGCACGTGGCCAACGTGATCCGCCGGCTCAAGCGTGTCTGCGCGTTCTACGGCGTCACCCCGCAGTTCATCCTGTGCTCGGCCACCATCGGCAATCCGCGGGAACACGCCGAGGCGCTGATCGAGGATGCGGTCACCGCGATCACCGAAAGCGGTGCGCCCAGCGGCGACCAGCACGTGCTGCTGTGGAACCCGCCGGTGGTGAACCCCGACCTTGGTCTGCGCGCCTCGGCGCGCTCGCAGACCAACCGCATCGCGCGGCTGGCGATCAAGAGCGGCATGAAGACGCTGGTGTTCGCCCAGTCGCGCAGCATGGTCGAGGTGCTCACCAAGTACCTCAAGGACGTGTTCGACCACGACCCGCGCAAGCGCCCGCGCATCCGCGCCTACCGCGGCGGTTACCTGCCGAAGGAGCGCCGCGCGGCCGAACGGGCGATGCGCGAAGGCAGCATCGACGGCATCGTCAGCACCTCGGCGCTGGAGCTGGGCGTGGACATCGGCAGCCTCGACGCGGTGGTGCTGAACGGCTACCCGGGCTCCGTCGCCGCGACGTGGCAGCGTTTCGGTCGTGCCGGGCGCCGCCAGCAATCGGCGCTGGGCGTGCTGGTGGCCAGCTCCGACCCGCTGGACCAGTACCTGGTGCGCCACCCGGAGTTCTTCCAGGGCGCTTCGCCGGAGCACGCGCGCATCCAGCCCGATCAACCGCTGATCCTGCTCGACCACATCCGTTGCGCCGCGTTCGAGCTGCCGTTCACCGGCGACGAGATGTTCGGCACCGAGGTCGCCACGCCGTGGCTCGACCTGCTGCGCGAGGAAGGCGTGCTGCACCGCGAGGGCGATCGCTGGGAATGGATCGCCGACAGCTACCCGGCCATCGCGGTGTCGCTGCGCTCGGTGGCCGACGGCAACTTCGTGGTGGTCGATCGCACCGACGGCCGCCAGACCATCATCGCCGAAGTCGACTACTCCGCCGCCGCGGTCGCCTTGTACGAAGGCGCGATCCACATGGTGCAGTCGCTGCCCTACCAGGTGGAGAAGCTGGACTGGGAAGGCCGCAAGGCCTACGTCACGCGCACCAGCGTCGACTACTACACCGACGCCATCGACTACACCCGGCTCAAGGTGCTGGACTGTTTCGACAGCGCGCACGCCGGCTGCGGTCAGGCCCATCACGGCGAGGTGCACGTGGTGCGCCGGGTGCCCGGCTACAAGAAGATCCGCTTCTATTCGCACGAGAACATCGGCTACGGCCCGATCAACCTGCCCGACCAGGAACTGCACACCACGGCGGTGTGGTGGCAGCTGCCGCAGATGGTGCTGGAAGCCGCGTTCGAGCAACGCCAGCAGGCGCTCGACGGTTTCCTCGGCGCGGCGTACGCGCTGCACATCGTCGCCACCGTGGCGGTGATGGCCGAGGCGCGCGACCTGCAGAAAGCCGTGGGCTCGGGCGACGGCGCCTGGTTCGCCAGCACCGACCTCCACGGTCGCGGCCAGCTGCGCGGCAGCGATGGCCAGCCCGCCGCGCTGGCGCCGGATGCGCCGTTCACGCCCACCGTCTACCTGTACGACGCGTTCCCCGGCGGCATCGGACACAGCGAACCGCTGTTCCGGCGTCGCGAGGACTTGCTGGCGCAATCGGTCAGCCTGATCGAACGCTGCGACTGCCGCGCCGGCTGCCCCGCCTGTGTCGGCCCGGTACTGGCGACGGACGAGCAGACCGCCGACGATCCGGCCGTCGCCACGCCCAAGGCCCTCGCCCTGCGCGTGCTCGCGCTGCTGGTGGCGTTGTGAGCGTGAACCCGCTCATCGCGAAGCTGCGCCAGCTGCGCACCGAGGCGGGACAAGCCCACGCCGCCGTGCCTGCCCGCCATGCGCTGGATGCAGCGACGCCGGGAACCCCCCGCGTCGCGTCGCCCTCTTCCGCGATGGCGCCCGAGCTGCGCCGGCTGCTCCGGCGCCACGCCCGGCTCAAGCGCGGCACCGCCGCGGTGCCGTCATCCCGCGACCGCGAGGTGCCGGGCTTCGAACTTTCCCCCGGCCTGCGCTACACCGAGGCGTTTGCCGACTGGCTCGTTCCGCCGCCGGTCATCGACGCCGGCTTCGCCCGCATGGAACCCGTGCACCACGATCGCCTGCTGCACTTCGACACCGAGACCACCGGCCTGGCCGGCGGCACCGGGACCCGCGCCTTCATGATCGGCGCGGCCGACTGGCAGGGTGGCCGCCTGCGCATCCGCCAGCTCACCATCACCACCATGGCGGCGGAGACCGCCATGCTGCGCACCTTCGCCGGCTGGCTGGACGAGGACACCGTGCTCGTCAGCTATAACGGCAAGTGCTACGACGCGCCGCTGCTGGCAACGCGCTACCGTCTCGCCCGCCTGCCGAACCCGCTGGCCGGCCGCGGCCACCTGGACCTGCTGCATCCGGTGCGCCGCCACTGGAAACACCAGTGGCCGAACTGTCGCCTCGCCACCGCCGAGCGCCAGCTGCTCGGCGTCGTGCGCGAGGACGACCTGCCCGGCGCGGAGGCCCCCGCCGCCTGGCTCACCTACCTGCGCGGCGGCTCCGCCCGCAACCTGCGCCGCGTCGCCGCGCACAACGCGCAGGATCTGAAAAGCCTGGCCGGGGTGCTGCTGCACATGGCAAACCTGCGGGCACCATGACCGGCGGGCGGCGCGGGGGTATCCCGCGTCGCGCGGCGATCAGTCGTCAGCGCCTGCCCGATTCGACGACAGGTTTGCCGCCTGCCATCTTGAAATCGAATACGTACCAGAGGCTGAAAGGTTTCTGCGTCACCTCATACGTGCCATCGCCCCGCGGATGCCGCACCCACATCGGCGTGAACGTCCATTGCATGACCGCCTGCTCGACTGCAGCCTCGAACAAGGCATGCGCCGGACCATCCGCAGTGCCGGGCTGCGGGTGCACGGCCTGGACGCGGCCGTTCTCGTCCATCACCAGCTGCACCACGACAGTGACCGGCGCAGCGCCCGGGCGAACCAGGGTGGGCGGGTACACCGGCGAGACCTGCTTGTCCAGCACGGGCTTCACCGCCGTATCCCCGGGTTGCAAGGTGTAATGCGGTGCGCTCGCAGGCGCCGCCATCTCCGCGTAACTGGTCCGGGGCTCCCCAACCGGCTTGCGTTCCTCTTGCGTACTGCAGCCGCAAACCACGGTGGCAACGAAGGTCCACAACACGAGCACCGGCCAGCTCGACGACACCTGCATGTCCAACCTCCATGATCGAATCAGAATCCGGTTGGGGCGACCCGTCGCCCGCGCGTCAAAATGACAGGGCACCTGCCCATGCGCAATACGGGAAGGATCGAAGATACCGGCGCCCCACCCTTCGACTTCGGCCCCGCGGGCCTGCGCTCAGGGAGAACGGCATGGGCCACCGCCCCCCGTTCGCACTGAGCTCGACTTGGAACAGCAAGCGGCGTCGAAGTGCACGCGCAATGCACCACCCTTGGCCCACGGGGCTGCGCACTTGCGCCCGGGCAAAACGACACAAGGCGCCGGGTGAAGCCCGGATGGCGCGGACTCAGCCCGCGCCGATCACCACCGGTTCCGGCTCCAGCCGCACGCCGAACTTCGCGTGCACGCCGTCCATCACCTGTTGCGCCAGCGCCCACAACTGCGGGCCATTGGCGTGGCCGTGGTTGACCAGCACCAGCGCGTGGCGGTTGGAGATGCCGGCGTCGCCTTCGCGTAGCCCCTTGAAGCCGGCCGCCTCGATCATCCACGCGGCGGAAATCTTGCGGCGACCGTCACGCTGCGGCCAGGCCGGCAGGTCGGAGTGCTCGCGCTGCAATGCTTCCGCCACGGAAGCATCGACGATCGGATTCTTGAAGAAGCTGCCGGCGTTGCCGATCACCGCGGGGTCAGGCAGCTTGCGCGTGCGCAGGCGTACCACCGCCTCGGCGACGTGGAACGGCGCAGGCTTGTCCACGCCCATCCGCGCCAGTTCCTCGTCGATGCCGGCGTAGTCGGTGCGCAGCGGCCGGCTGCGCGGCAGCACGAAACGCACCGCGGTGACGATGTAGCGGCCGGGCTCGTGCTTGAACAGCGAGTCGCGATAGGCGAACGCGCAGGTGGCGTGGCCCAGCGTCACCACGCGATGCTCGCGCAGGTCCCAGGCTTCGACGCTTTCGATGAACTCGGCCACCTCGCAGCCGTAGGCGCCGATGTTCTGGATCGGTGCGGCGCCGACGGTGCCGGGGATCAGGATCAGGTTCTCCAGCCCGGCGTAGCCCTGTCCCAGCGTCCAGCGCACGAAATCGTCCCAGCGCTCGCCCGCGGCCACCGCGATGCGCGCGCTGTCGCCGCCACTTTCAACTTGCACGCCGCGCGTCGACATCCGCAGCACGGTGCCGTGGAAATCGTCGGTGAACAGCACGTTGCTGCCCTCGCCGAGCACCAGCAGCCGCCCCTGGCGGATCGCCGGGAAGTCCAGCAGCTCGGGCAACTTTCCCGCATCGCGGATGTCGGCCAGCAGGTTCGCCCGGGCATCGACGCGCAAGGTGTTGAGCCGCGCCAGCGACGCGTTCTCGGTGAGCGTGTAGCCGCCCATGTCCACGCGCTCAGACGCCATCGACTGACGCCTCGCGCTGGCGGCGGATCTCGTTGACGCATTCGGCCACCAGGTGCGGGCCGCGATAGATCAGGCCCGAATAGAGCTGCACCAGCGAGGCGCCGGCGTCGAGCTTTTCCACCGCGTCGCTGCCGTCGAGGATGCCGCCCACGCCGATCAGCGGGATGCGCTCGCCCAGGCGTTGGCGCATGCCGGCCAGCACGGCGGTGGAGCGCTCGAACAGCGGCTTGCCGGAGAGCCCTCCTGCCTCGCCGCCGCGCGGGTCGTCCGCCACCGTGGCGCGGTCGGTCGTGGTGTTGGTGCAGATCACGCCGTCGATGCCGGTACGCAGCAGCACCTCGGCCATCGCATCGAGCTCGACCCCGGAGAGGTCCGGCGCGATCTTCAGCAGCATCGGCTTGCGCCGACCGTGCTGCGAGCCCAGCCGTTCCTGCGCGGCGCGCAGGAGCGAGATGAACTTGTACAGCGTGGCCTGTTCCTGCAGGTCGCGCAGGCCCTGGGTGTTGGGCGAGGAAATGTTCACCGTGACGTAGCTGGCCAGCTCATGCACCTTGGTCAGGCAGGCCAGGTAGTCGTTGACCGCCTTGTCGTTCGGCGTGTCCTTGTTCTTGCCGATGTTGATGCCGAGCACGCCGTGGTAGCTCGACTGCTGCACGTTGCGCACCAGCGCGTCGACGCCGTCGTTGTTGAAGCCCATGCGGTTGATGATCGCCTCGTGCGCGGGCAGCCGGAACAGGCGCGGCTTCGGGTTGCCCGGCTGCGGCAAGGGCGTGACCGTGCCCACCTCGATGAAACCGAAACCCAGCGTGTTCAGCGCGTCGAGATGCTCGGCGTTCTTGTCCAGGCCCGCGGCCAGCCCGACCGGGTTGGGAAACTCGATGCCGAACGCGCGCACCGGCAGGTCGGCCGGCACGGTGGCGACGCGATGGGCGAAGCCGCTGCGCTGGGCCACGCCCAGGCCGTACAGGGTCAGCCGGTGGGCCGACTCCGCCTCGAGCGAGAACAGCAGCGGACGCAGGATGTCGTAGAGGGCCAAATCGAAACGCCGGCAGTCGTGGAATGTCGCGCAGTTTAGCGTGCCGGGCAGCGCGCCGAAGGCGGCTGGATCACGCTCAGCCGGCCAGCAGCTGGCCGCCGTCCACGACCAGGGTCTGGCCGGTGATCCAGCCGGCCCACGGCGAGGCGAGGAACAAGGCCGCGTGCGCGACCTCTGCCGGCGTGCCGTAGCGGCCGAACGGGATCTTCGCCAGCACCTCGGCGTAGCGCGTCGGATCATCCTTGCGGCATTGGTCCCACAGGCCACCGGGAAACTCGATCGACCCGGGCGCAATCGCGTTGACGCGGATGCGCCGGGACGCCAGGGCCTGCGCCTGGGAGGTCGTGTAATGACTCAGCGCAGCCTTCATCGCCGCGTACGACGGGCCGCCCGGACGCGGCCGCAGCGCCGAGATCGAACTGGTGTGCAGGATGCACGGATGCGCCGACCCGGCCAGGTGCGGCAGCGCGGCCCGCGAGGCGCGCACGGCCGCCATCAGGTCCACGTTGAAGTTGGCCAGCCAGTCCTCGTCCTCGTCGCGGAAGCCGTAGCCGCTGGCGTTGTTGACCACCACGTCGATGCCACCCAGCGCGCTCGCCGCGTCGTCGACCCAGGCCTGGATGGCCGTCGCTTGCGCCAGGTCGACGGATTGCGCGTGCACGGTCACGTCGTGGGCGGCGATCCGCAGGCGCGTTTCCTCCAGTGCCGCCGCGCCGCGTGCGCAGATCGACACCGCGGCGCCGGCCTGGGCGAAACCCAGCGCGATGCTGCGGCCGATGCCGCGGCTGCCGCCGGCCACCAGCACGCGCCAGCCATGAAAATCGAACGGCGGCGGCGCACTCACCATCCGTGCCAGCCGCCGAGCGCGAAACCGAAGAACAGCACCGCGATCACCAAGGACACGAACAGCACCGACAGCAGCAGTTGCACGTAGCCAAGCACCAGCCCGGCAACCGCCATGCCGTCACCTTCGGGGCGGTGCTCCGGATGGCTGTTGCGGATCTCGCTGCGCGCGAGGTGTCCGCAGACGATGGCCACCACCGCGCCGAAGAACGGCAGCACGCACCAGGCCAGGATGCCGAACACCAGGCTCACCACCGCCAGCGTGCTGGTCGGGGCGGCGGCGCGATAGGACACGGGATCGTTCATCGGCTTGCTCGCGGAATGCGCCGGGTCGGCGTCGAGAGCATCGTAGCGTGATCGCCCGCGGCCGGCGAACCGGCCGCGAGCCTGTTGCCGGTACTTACAAGTCGAACTTGATGCCCTGCGCCAGCGGCAGCGAATCGGAGTAGTTGATGGTGTTGGTCTGGCGGCGCATGTAGACCTTCCACGCGTCCGAGCCGGACTCGCGGCCGCCGCCGGTTTCCTTCTCGCCGCCGAACGCGCCGCCGATCTCGGCGCCGGAGGTGCCGATGTTGACGTTGGCGATGCCGCAGTCCGAGCCGGCCGCGGAAAGGTACTTCTCGGCCGACTTCAGGTTCTGCGTGAAGATCGCCGAGGACAGGCCCTGCGGCACGTCGTTCTGCGCTTCGATCGCCTCGTCGAGATGCTTGAACTTCATCACGTAGAGGATCGGCGCGAAGGTTTCGGTCTGCACGACTTCATCGGCATTCTTCAGGCCGGTGATGATGGTCGGCAGCACGAAGTTGCCCTTGCGGTCGGTCAGCGCCGCGCCGCCGGTGGCCACCGTGCCGCCAGCCGCCTTCGCCTTCTCGATCGCGGCGAGATAACCCTGCACCGCGTCCTGGCTGTTCAACGGGCCCATCAGCGTGGTGGCCAGCGTCGGGTCGCCGATCTTGCCCTCGACCTGCTTGTAGGCCTTGACCAGCGTGTCGAGCACGCTGTCGTGGATGGATTCATGCACGAACAGGCGGCGCGTGCTGGTGCAGCGCTGGCCGGCGGTGCCGACCGCGCCGAACACGATGCCCGGAATCGCCAGCTTCAGGTCGGCCGACTCGTCCAGGATGATCGCGTTGTTGCCGCCCAGCTCCAGCAGCGAGCGGCCCATGCGCTGCGCCACGTGCTCGCCGACCATGCGGCCGACCCTGGTCGAGCCGGTGAAGCTGATCAGCGGGATGCGCTTGTCGTCGACGAAGGCCTGCGCCAAGTCGCTGCCGGCGTCGTTGAACAGGAAGAACAGGTCGGGGTAGCCGCCGTTTTTCAGCGCCTCGTTGCAGATCCTGATCGCGGCGATCGCCGACAACGGCGTTTTCGGCGAGGGCTTCCAGATGCAGATGTCGCCGCAGGCGGCAGCCAGCATCGCGTTCCAGGCCCACACCGCGACCGGGAAGTTGAACGCGCTGATGATGCCGACGATGCCCAGCGGGTGGTACTGCTCGTACATGCGGTGGCCGGCGCGCTCCGAGTGCATGGTGTAGCCGTACAGCATGCGGCTCTGGCCGACCGCGAAGTCGGCGATGTCGATCATCTCCTGCACTTCGCCGTCGCCCTCGGGCTTGATCTTGCCCATCTCCAGCGCGACCAGCGAACCCAGTGCGTCCTTGTGCTTGCGCAGCGCCTCGCCGCACAGCCGCACGGCTTCGCCGCGCTGCGGCGCCGGCGTGGTGCGCCACACCTTGAACGCTTCCTGCGCACGCTTGACGATGACCTCGTAGTCGGCAGCGCTGGAGGCATGCACCGTCGCAATCACCTCGCCGGTGGCCGGATTCACCGGCTGCAGGGCGCCGGCGTCGGTGGTCTTCGACCACTCGCCCTGGCCGAGATAGGTACCCGAATGTTCGGTACCGATACCGAGCGACTTGAGGATGGCATGCGACATACGTGGCTCCTGGTCGTGCGGCGCCCGCCGGCGCCGTGGATGAAGTAGGCAATTGGCCATTCTAGCAGGGTGGCAGGAATGGCTTCTTCCCTGCGCGCTGGCGAGGATCGGGTGGGTCGCTCTCGGCCCCGGTTTGCAGCGACCCTGCGCGCGCCCCCGCAATCTGCCTCCGCAAGCTGAAGGGAGGAGCAGAACCGCGCGATCCATGCGAAAATCGCCTCCCCGCCCTCGTAGCTCAGTTGGATAGAGCGGCCCCCTCCTAAGGGGCAGGTCGGACGTTCGAATCGTCTCGGGGGCACCAATCGCAGCGAACGCAAGGGTCGGCCATGTCGGCCCTTGTGCGTTTCAGGAACTGCACGACAGCATCGAGCAACCCGCCTTGTGCCGCGCCCAGTCCGGCCGCCTCGAAGCAAATGCCTCGTGGCCGGGCTGGTCATCGTACGGATGGCGCATCACGTCGAGCAGCTCGCGGATGCCGGAAGGATCGCCCGCGCTTGCCTGGTCGATCACCTGTTGCGCGAGGTAATTGCGCAGCACGTAGCGTGGATTGACCGCCCGCATGCGCGCGCGGCGCACGTCGGCCGAAAGCGGATCGTCGATGAGCCGGGCGGCATAGCGCACCAGCCAGTCGGCAAGCGCCGGCTCGGTTTCGCGCCGTTTCGCCTCATCGTAGAAGGCATCGTTCATCGGCTGCAGGGTTGGCCTCGCCGGATCGATGTCGGCGAGTGCGCGAAACCACAGCGTCATGTCGATTTCGGCCGACGCCATCAGCGCATGAAGATCCTGCATCAGCGCCACATCCGCATCACGGCACTCGGCCAGCCCGAGCTTGCGCGCGATGTTGACGCGATCCGCGGCGGCGTAGACCTCGGCGTAGCGGTCGAGTCCGGCCTGCAACGGCGCCACGTCGTCGAACAGCGGCGCCAATGCCGCGGCCAACCGGCTCAGGTTCCACCACGCCACGTTCGGCTGCTGGCCGTAGCGGTAGCGGCGGCGCTGCGCGTCGGTGGTGTTCGGCGTCCAGTCCGGGTCGAAGTTGTCGACCCACCCGTAGGGGCCGTAGTCGATGGTGAGGCCGAGGATCGACATGTTGTCGGTGTTCATCACGCCATGCACGAAGCCCACCCGCATCCAGTGCGCGATCATCGTGGCCGTGCGTTCGCAGACCTGGGCGAACCACTCGGCATGCAGCGCCTCGCCCTGCCCCGACAGCTCCGGAAAGTCGCGCCTGATGGTGAAATCGACCAACTGCCGCAACAGCGCGGCATCGCCGCGCGAGGTCGGCAGCTCGAAATTGCCGAAGCGGATGAACGAAGGCGCCGCACGGCAGACGATGGCGCCGGGCTCGGGCGCGGCGTGGCCGTCGTAGAACATGTCGCGCAGCACCGGCTCGCCGGTTTCGAGCAGGCACAGGGCGCGCGTGGTCGGCACGCCGAGGTGGTGCATCGCCTCGCTGCACAGGAACTCGCGCACCGACGAACGCAGCACCGCGCGACCGTCGGCGCCGCGCGAGTACGGCGTCTGGCCCGCTCCCTTCAACTGCAACTCCCAACGTTCGCCAGCGGCGCCGATCACCTCGCCCAGCGAAATTGCACGGCCATCGCCGAGCTGGCCGGCCCAGTTGCCGAACTGGTGGCCACCGTAATTGGCCGCCCACGGCTGCATGCCTCCGAGCAAGGCATTGCCGCCGAACACCCGGGCGAATTCATCGCTGGCGACATCCGCCTCGCTGAAACCCAGTGACGCCGCCATCTCCGCCGAATGCGCCAGCAGTCGCGGCGCGGCCACCGGCGTCGGATCGACCCGCGAGTACAGCGCCCCCTCGACCTGGCGCAGCCGCGCACCTGCCTCCTGGTCCCCGGGCAGCTCGTGCACGAACGCGTTGTCGAAACGAAGCTTGAACATCGGCATACCCGACCGATTGTAGGTGAGCAGCCTGTCCACAAGGGACTTCCTTTGGTCGCGCGCGATACTTTTTGCGTCACGTGATGAAGAGCATCGTGCACAGGGTGTGCCCCTACAAGCATGGCGCTACGGCGTTGGCATCGCGGACAGCTATAGTCGGCGCGCCCAGCCTGCGAGAAGCGCATGAACGACACACCCGCCGACCTCAACGCCGACGCCCTGCCCGAAGACGCGCCCTGCCTCGCCGCCACCACGCGCTGGATCGAGCGTGCAGTGGTCGGGCTGAACCTCTGCCCGTTCGCCCGCGCGCCGCACGTGCAGGGCAAGCTGCGCCTGCGGGTAAGCCACGCACGCGACACCGATACGCTGCTCGACGACCTGTGCGGCGAACTGCAATCGTTGAACGCCCTGACGCCGGACGAATGCGAGACGGGCCTGCTGATCCATCCGTTCGTGCTGAACGACTTCCTCGACTACAACGATTTTCTCGACGTGGCCGATGCCGCGGTGCAGACGCTGGGGCTCGAAGGCGAATGGCAGGTGGCCGGCTTCCATCCGCAATACCGGTTCGCTCACAGCGCCGACGACGCGATCGAGAACTTCAGCAACCGCTCGCCCTTTCCCACCCTGCACCTGCTGCGCGAAGCTAGCGTGGAACGCGCGATGGAACAGATGAGCGACACCGACGCGATCTACCGGCGCAACATCGAGACACTGCGGCGGCTGGGTGTCGAGGGTTGGCAGGAGCTGTGGCGTGGCGAAACCGGCTGAACTTGCGCCACCACACGGCGTTCATGCCCGCCGTGCCATGCTGGCGCGTGAAAAACATTCCCGACCCTTATAGCGACCCTTACAGCGAAAGCATCGACCCCGGCGTGCAATGCACGACCTGCGAGGCCGTGTGCTGCCGTCTCACCGTGGTATTGATGCCCGAAGACCATGTGCCCGCCTGGCTGGTCGATCACGACGCACACGGCATGGAAATCCTGGCCAAGGGCGAAGACGGCTGGTGTGCCGCGGTGGACCCGAACACCTCCCGCTGCACCATCTACGAAGACCGCCCCGCGATTTGCCGCAAGTACGCCATGGGCAGCCCGAGCTGCCGCGACGAGCGCCACAAATGGTTCGGCAACGTCATCCCCACGGCGGTGCACGTGCTGTAGGGCGGACGCCGCCCGCCATCGGATTGCAAAACAGCCGGCGGGCCTACGCGAAAATCAGCGCGACCTCGGCGGCATCGAGGGCGCGCCATTCGCCGGGCCGCAGGTCCCCCAAGGCGAGTCCACCGACTGAAATCCGCTGCAGCGTTTCCACGTGGTTGCCCGCCGCAGCGAACATCCGGCGAACCTGGTGATAGCGGCCCTCAGTGACGGTCAGGCGGGCATGCCGCGGCCCCAGCACATCGAGTGTCGCCGGTGCCAGCGGTTCCTTCTCCGATTCCAGCAGCAGCGTGCCGCTGGCGAACAGCGCGCCCTCGTCGCCGCGCAGATCCTGTGCGAGGGTGGCCTCGTACACCTTGGCCACCTGCGCCTTCGGCGAAATGATCCGGTGCAGCAGCGGGCCGTCGTCGGTGAACAGCAGCAAACCGGAGGTGTCGCGGTCCAGTCGCCCCACGGTGGACAGCGCGGGCGTACGCACGCTGTAGCGCGGCGGCAGCAGGTCGTAGACGATGCGGCCCGGGTCCTTGCGCGAGCAGGTGACACCGAGCGGCTTGTTCAACATCAGCACCAGGCCAGGCGGCGGGTCCAGCGGCTCGTCGTCGACGCGGACGGTTTCCAGCGGCACCACGTCGTCGGCGTAGAGCACCTCGCCATCGGCGTCGGTGATGCGACCGCTGCGGAACAGCCGGGTCACGTCCTTGCGACTGCCGTAGCCGAGGTTGGCGATCAGCTTGACCAGTTTCATGCGCGTACTCCGGTGGCCTCGATCACCTTGAATCCTTCCTGCGTCGCCAGCGTGCGCACCGTCTCGAATCGCTGGCCCAGGTGCGCCTCGTACGGCAGGTGCCGATTCGCCACCAGCAGCAGGCAGCCGTCCGGTCGCAGCGCATCCGCTGCACTGGTGATGAAGGCGCGGCCCAGCTCCGGCAGGTCCGCGCGGCCCTGGTGGAATGGCGGATTGCTGACGATGGCATCGTAGCGTTCGGGCAAGCCGCGGGTCACGTCGTGCCAGTGCACGTTCACCGCCAGCTCGCGACCAGCATCGCGTTGTGCCCGCGCCAGGTTGACGCGCGCCGGCTCCAGCGCGCGCGCCTCGGCCTCGTACAGGTCGATCGCCGAGACCCGCGGGCAACGCGCGATCAGCTGGCAGGCGAGGTAACCGTAACCGGCGCCGAGGTCCGCCACCCGACCGTGCAATTCCACCGGCAGGTGTTCGGCCAGCAGCGCCGAGGCGCGGTCGACGCGGTCCCAGGCGAACAGCCCCGGCCGGCTGACGTAGCCGCCCGCGATCTCGCGTGGTGCATCCAGTGCCAGCCATGGCTTCAGCAACGCCTGGTCGATGGCAGCGTCGTCCCGCGTGGCCCAGAACACGCGGCATTTGTGCTTGGACAATTGCTGCACGGGGCCGGCGAGCCTCTGCAGATCCGCCTCACCGGATTTCGCACCCTCGGCATTGGCCATTGCCGCCAGCACGGTGCCGCCCGGTGCGGTGTGCTGCAGCGCCCGGGCGAACAGCGCGCGCGCCTCGTCGCGCTGGCGCGGCGGCAGCACCAGCACCAGCGCGAAACGTTCGTCGGCCGCCGGTTCGCCGACGTGCAGGCCCTGTCGCGCCAGCTCCTCCGCGAACGGCAGGAAACCCTGCTCGCACAACCAGCCCGGCTGCGCCAGCTCGCGCAGGCGCACATTGGCGCGCGCACGCAAGAACAGCACCCGGCCATCCGCGGGCAAACTCAACCGCGCCGTCTCGAACGGCACGAACAACGCCGCCAGCGCTGCGCTGGGGGGCGCGAATACTCCCGCCATGCTCACTCGATGTCCTGACCCGGGAAACAGGCGCGCAGTGTATCGCGGCGCCTTTGCGCGCCTGCCGCCTGCACGGTGCTCAAGGCCGTGCGGCGGTACCCGGTGACGCCGGCAATTCGTCCAGCATCTGTTGCGCCAACGGGCCGTAGCCTTCGTCGAAATGATGACCACCCTGCTTGGCGTGCACGGTGACCCACGTCGGCAGACCGGGCTGGTCGCACAGACTGTCGGCCGCATCGTCCAGGCCGTAGTAGCACACCACTGGCGGCTGGCCGTGCAACGCCCGCAGCGGCGGCAGCGGGTCGTGATGATCGATCGGGTTGACCCACTGCAACGCGTCCTTGAGGTGCTCCTTGAACCAGCCCTGTTCGATCATGTAACCCTGCAGCTCGATCTCGAAGGTCACGTCGCGGCTGGGCGAGAGCAGCACCATCTGGGTGATCCGCGCACGGTTCTCGGCGCCGAGCTGGTCGGTGATGGTGGGCAGCACGTCGGCGCCGAACGAAAAGCCGATCAGCCAGATCCGCCGCTTGCCCCACGCATCGAGCTGCTTCGTCATCAACGCATCCAGTTCGCGCGCAGTCTGCCGCGGGTCGTGCCCGCGCCAGTAGTACTTGAACGAGTTGATGCCGAGCACCGGCACGCCGCGGTCGATCAAGGCGATGCCCAGGCGCCGATCCACGTCGGCCCAGCCGCCGTCGCCGGAGACGATCACCGCCATCACGTCGTCCTTCCCCGCCGGCGGTGCGACGGCATGCGCGGCCACCGGCCAGACCACGGCCGCATCGGCCAGGCTGACCGACGACCAGGGCCGCCACGCCAGCAAGGCGCCAAGCACACCAAGCACCAGCACACCGGCCAGCCAGGTCTTCCATCGTCTCATCGGCGCACGACTCCTCCCAATCCGCCGGCGATCAGGCTGGCCACGTTGGCCAGGATCATCGGCAAGGCGATGCCGCGGGGCACCGCCATGTAGCGCGGCTCCCACTGCGGGTCGAACTTCTGCTTGTAGCGTTGCAGGCCGCGGAAGTTGTAGAAGCGCTCGCCGCGACCGAACACCATCGCGCCGAACCGGTTCCACCATGGCGCATGCCGCCGGCTGTGCAGCCCGGCCAGCGGCGCCATGCCGAGGTTGAACCAGCGGTAGCCCTCGGCGCGCGCCCACAGCATCAGCTCCACGAACAGGTAGTCCATGATGCCGGCCGGGGCGTCCGGGCGATGGCGCATCAGATCGACCGATGCCTCTTCACGGGTGTCGCTGAGCAGCAGGTTGGCGAATGCCACCAGCTCATCGCCCTGCCACACCAGCGCCATCGGCGTGCGCGCCAGGTAGTGCGGATCGAAGGCACCGAGCGAGAAGCGCTTTTCGCGCACGTGCTTGTCGCGCAGCCAGGCGTCCGACACCGGCCGCAGCTTCGGCAGCAGGCCGGCCACCGCGTCGGCCGGCACGATCTCCAGGCGCAGGCCGTCGCGCTGCAGCCTGTTGACCGTGTTGCGCAGCACCTTCTTCGACTTGCCGTCGAGGTTGAAGGCATCCAGTCGCACCCGCGCCTCTTCGCCGATCTTAAGCAGGTTCAGGCCCACCTCCAGGTACAGGTCCAGGTTGGCCGGGCTGACCTGGTAGAACACCGGCCAGCCACCCGCTCGCTCGCACTGTTCGAGGAAGGTCCACACCAGCTCGCGCCGTGCGGCCTCGTCGGTGCCCACCGGATCGCCCATCGCGACCCAACTGCGTCCGATCGTGTCGAACATCACGAAGGCCTTGTGCTCGTCGTCGAACAGCAAGGTCTTGTCGCCCATCAGGGCCAGGTGTGCCTGCGCCGAGGGAAACTGCTTGATCAGCGGCAGCGCCTGCGCCAACTCGGCCTCGCCGGGTCGTTCGCGCTGCAGTTTCTGCGGACGGATCAGGCTGGCCGCCGCGAACAGCATGCCGGTGACGGCCGCGGCCACCAGCGCGCGCAGCGCGCGCGGCGCGCCGCCGTGTTGCAGGCTGAACTGCCACCACAGGTCGGCGCTGTAGTCGACGTGCTTGTAGCTGAACACCACCAGCCACGCCGCGCAGCCCAGCGTCGCCACGATCGCCACGATCCAGCCCACGCCGAAGCTGGTGCTGAACAGCGACGCGCGCCGATGGAACAACCGGTGGGCCGGCGCCAGCGCCAGCGCCAGCAAGGTCATCAGCGCGGCCTCCTCGTAGTCGATGCCCTTGAGCAGCGAGAACACCGCGCCGGCCAGCAGCAACACCAGGGTCAGCCAGTAGGCGGCATCCAGCCGCCGTTGCAGGCCGCGCGCCAGGATCAGCAGCAGCATGCCGATCACGCTGGCCAGCAGGTGCGAAACCTCCAGCACCGACAGCGGCAACAGCTCGCCGAGGATCGCCATGCGCACCGGCAGCGCGCGGGTCGCGCCGGAGAACAGCAGCACCGCCCCGCAGACCAGGGTCAGGCCGGCGAAGAACGAAGGCAGCAAGCCGGTGAACCATGGCGCCAGCACGGCCTTGCGGCGCCAGCCCTGCGCCTCGCGCTGCAGCACCAGCACGGCGGCGGCGCACAGCGGCAGCAGGTAATAGATCACCCGGTACGCGGCCAGCGCACCGAGGATCGGTGCCGTCAGCTGCGCGTTGCCGGTGGCGCCGAAGCCGGCCAGCATCACCGCCTCGAACACGCCCAGCCCGCCGGGCACGTGGCTCACCAGGCCGACGATCTGGGCGATCACGAAAATCGCCAGGAAGTGCCCGAAGCCGTTGTTCAACGCATCCGGCATCAGCACGTAAAGCACCGCGGCAGCGAGGCCCCAGTCGCAGGCGCCGACCAGGATCTGTTTCAACGCGGTGCCCACCGAAGGCAGCATCACGCGCCAGCGCCAGATGCGCAGCGGGCGATGGATCAATCCGCCAGCCAGCCACGCCAGCGGCAGTGCGACCAGCACCGCGCCCAACGGCTGGCTCAGACCGGCCAGCGGCAGCTCCGGCGGCAGCGGCACCCACAACAAGGTGGTGCCGGTGAGCGCCAGCAGGCCGAGCCAGAAGCTGCTGGTGCAGAACAGCACCACGCGGGCGATCTCGCCGTTGCCCAGCCCGTTCTGCACGTAGAAGCGATAGCGGATCGAACCGGACACCAGCAGCGACATGCCCAGGGCGTTGCTGAAGGCGTAGCTGATGAAGGAAATCAGGCCGACCCGCCGCCACGGCAGCCGACGTCCGATCGCGGCCAGCGCCAGGCGGTCGTACATCGTCATCACCGCGTAGCCGGCCAGGGTAAACAGCACCGCCAGGCCCAGGCGTTCGTGCGACAGGCCCTGCACGTACTGGCGCACCTGGTGGTAATTCACCTCGCGCGCCAGCAGATGCAGGGCGAACAGCGCCAGGCACAGCATGCCCACCGAGAACAGCGGGCCGGCGGCGTGGCGCAACCACACCGCGCGCTGGCTGGGGGCATCGAGAATCGCGCCCGCGCGCGGCGCCCGTTCGTCTAGTTCCTGCACCACGCGGCTCGCATTCCCCGGAAAGGCCGCCAGTTTAGGGCCAGTCGCGTGGCAGCCGCTGAACGGCAGCCACGCGGCAAGGCGACCTCAGCCGCCCTGCCCCATCCGCGCGATCCAGCGGTACATCACCACGATCGTCGCGGTGAAGGCGAGGCCGCCGATCCAGATCGCCGGGGTCGCGAAACTTTCGCCCACCACGGCCAGCGGCGACTGGTTGCCGGACAGCGCCACCGCTGCCGCCACGATCACGCCGAGCAGGCTCTCGCCCACGATCAGGCCCGACGCCAGCAGCACGCCCAACTGCTTGGTCGGCTCCGCCTTGGGGCCGCGCTCGGCACGCTTGTCGAACCAGGCGCCGACCATCGCGCCGACCACCACCATCAGCGTGGTCGAGGTGGGCAGGTAGATGCCCAGGCCCACCGCCAGCGGCGGCAGGCGCATCGACTTGCCGTTCTTGCCCAGCACCTCGTCGACCACGATCAGCACCGCGCCGATGCCGCCGCCGATGGCGATCAGGCTCCAGTCGATGTTGCCGGTGATCACGCCCTGCGCCAGCGCCGAGATCAGCCCGGCCTGCGGCGCCGGCAACGCGCGCGCGGGGTCCACGCCCGGCGCGCCGAGGAAACCGTAGGCCTGGTTCAGCAGGTCCAGCACCGGCGGAATCACCAGCGCGCCGGCGATCACGCCGATCACCAGCGCCCATTGCTGCAGCGAGGGCGTGGCGTCCACCAGCTGCCCGGTCTTGAGATCCTGCAGGTTGTTGTTGGCGATGGAGGCCACCGCGAACACGATCGAGGTGATGAACAGCGCGAAGGCCACCAGCGCCTTGCCGGCGTCCTCCGGCACCAGCGACTTCACCCCCAGCACCAGCAGCAGCGCGGCGATGATCACCACCAGGATGCCCACGCCCGACAGCGGGCTGTTGGACGAGCCGATCAGGC
Organism: Rhodanobacter sp. 67-28; assembly: GCA_001898415.1. GTDB lineage: Bacteria > Pseudomonadota > Gammaproteobacteria > Xanthomonadales > Rhodanobacteraceae > Rhodanobacter. Next base: position 49,693 of record MKTU01000039.1, read on the forward strand.
CAGCCATGTAGCCGCATACCGCGGAAACCAGGAAGCTCATGATGATCACGAACACCACGCCGCCGATCACCAGCAGCGCCATGTGCTCGCCCAGCCCGCTGATGTTGGCGAAGTGGCCCAGCAGCCACGCTACCGGGATCAGGCACAGCAAGGTGATGATGCCGACCTGGCCGATCGGCATGTCGTGTTCGGTGCGCGGCAGCGAATGCAGCGTGCCCGCCTTGCGCGCGCTGGAGGCGCGCATCGCGCCGGCCAGGCCGCCGATCACCGGCTTGACCAGCTTGGCCAGCGTCCAGATCGCCGCCACGCCGATGGTGCCGGCGCCCACGAAACGCACGTAGTGGCTCCAGGTGGCCTGGGCAGCTTCCGCCGCCGCGCCGCCCTCCGGATGCAGCAGCAGGAAGTGCGGCACCGCCCAGCCCCAGCCGATGATCGCGCCCAGCAGCATCGCCACGCCCACCCACAGGCCCACCAGGTGTCCCACCGCGAACAGCGCGAAGGAGAGACCGAAGTCGAAACCGCTAGCCGCACCCCGATCACCGATGCGGAAATAGCTGGACACCGCGGCGGCGAAGATCTTGGTCTGCACGACCACGTAGAACGCCGCCGAGACGATCGAGCCCACCACCACCGCCTTCAGCCCGGCACCGCCGGACTCCACCGACTCGGCGGCCTCCGGCGAATCGCCCGAGCCCACCTTGAGCACCTCGGCGCAGGCCACGCCTTCCGGATACGGCAAGTCGGAATCGGTGACCAGCGCGCGGCGCAGCGGGATGGTGTACATCACGCCGAGGATGCCGCCGGTGGCGCAGATGCCGAAGCTCATCCAGAACGGGAAGCCGTTCCAGTAGCCCAGGATCACCAGGCCCGGCAGGACGAAGATGATCGCCGACAGCGTGCCGGCGGCCGAGGCCACCGTCTGCACGATGTTGTTCTCCTGCACGGTGGAGTTCTTCAACGCGCGCAGGATCGCCATGGAAATCACCGCGGCGGGGATCGAGGTGGCGAAGGTGAGTCCGGCCTTGAGGCCAAAGAACACGTTCGCAGCGGTGAACACCACGGTGATCACGATGCCGATGATGACGCCACGAAGGGTGAGCTCGCGGCGCGATGGGCTGGACAAGACTGGCTGGGTCACTTCGTGCTCTCCCCCGATGAAAACTGCCGCGCACGATAGCGCGGAACCGTCGCCCGGCGATACGCCGGCCTTCGTCAGCCAGGCAGCCGCGCGCGCTCCAGCGCGGCCACATGCTGCTCCAGTCGCGGCCCGAGATAGCAATGCGATCCGCACGGCAACAGGCCCACGCGGCCGAACTCGCGCAAGTACCAGGCGGGAGCGCGCGCGATGAAACCCTGGCGGTCGCCCGCCACGTCGTCGCGGCTGGTGAACACTTCCAGAAAGGCCACGCCATCGAGCATCTCGCCGATACCGTGCAGCCCGGCACGGATCTCGGCTGGCTTGAGGTAGTGCAGCACGTCGCTGCACACGATCAGGTCGAAGCGGGTGTCGAAGCGCAGCTGTTCGAGCTGGCCGAAGCGCGCCAGGCCGATCCGGCGGCTGCGGCCGTAACGCGCCACCACGTACTCGCTGGCATCCAGCCCGCGATACTCCACGCCTGGTCGCAGCGCGCGCAGCGGCGCCCGCCACGTGGCTTCGCCGCAACCCACGTCCAGCACGTTGCGGATCGTGCGGCCCAGGTAGTACTCGGTTTGCGCCACCGCCATCGCCACCTTGCGCCGCAACTCGGCCGGGGAGCCGACCGCATGGCGCGGGTCGCGATACCACTTGTCGAAATAGATGCGGTCGTAGGTCTTGGGCATGGCTTCCCGGCGCGGGCCGGAGTGGCTGGCGGATGAACGCCCATGGTAGCGCGCGGCACGGCATCACTTTTCGCATGCGTTTCGCTTGCGATGCTCGCCCCGCCCCCGACCACCCGGAGCCAACACCATGCCCATGATCCGTTTTCGCCTGATCGGCAGTCGCGCCGACGCCGACACCCTCATTATCGGCCTGCACGGCATCGACGGCGTCGAGCACATCGAGGAAATCGACGACCCCGCGCTGGGCATCCGCGACGACTCCAGCTCGCTGGGTTCGGCCGGCGACAGCGACGCACATGCCTATCTCATCGAAGTGGGCGCGGCCAGCGACAGCCTGGCCGACGACGTGCGCATGAACGCCGAAGTACTGGCCAGCGAATGCAGCGCCGGCATCGAGTTCGTGGATGATTTCTGAAAGCCGCGACGACGCCGGTCACCCCGGCGCGCTGGGGCTACGGGACGCGACGGTAGCTGCCCTGCATGACCTTCTCCCAGCTTGTACCGCCGTCGAACGAGCTTTCCAGCACCAGGGTGAACTCGTCGTTGCCCAGCCAGTGGTACACATGTCGTGTCTGCCCGCGCGACGAACTGCGCACGAACACCAGCCGATCGCCGTCGCGATATCCGGGCGCAGGTTCTGCGGGAGTGAAGCCGTAGCTGTCGAACCAGTGCAGCGCGAAGTCGCCGGGACTGGCACCGTCGGCGAATACCGCGTGCGCCTGCAGCGCGGGTTGGCCGTCCCGCGTTTCGCGGTAATCCATCAGCAGCACCCTGCCGCCGAGGGCCAACCGCCCGCTGATCTGCGCGAGCGCCGGGCCGCCCTCGCCCCAGCGAGTCGTCGCGATGGTTTCCTCGCCTTCCCATGCCCCATCGAAACGGGCGAGCAGATCGTCTCTCATGATGTGCTCCGAGTCGTGCCGCGCACCAGCAGGTGTTTGGCCATGGCGCCGTGCAAGCGGCCGATTCCGCGTACCAGGTGCAGGGTGGCGAACAGCAGCACGGCGCCGAACAGGAACATCGCCAGCACCTCGGCCCAGCCAGGCACGTGCGGGCCGGAACCCCAGTCCAGCAGGATCGTGTGATCCACGTACAGGCCCTGCAGCCAGTCGCGGCCAAACAGCATCGCCACCGGCAGTCCCAGCAGGCCCAGCGCGACGGCCAGCAGGACTGCGGTGATGATGAAGTACGCGATGCCCAGCGGCAACATCAGCACCATGTAGAACAGCGTGGTCCAGGTGCGCGGGTCGGTAAACATGGCGCCGATCCGCCCCAGCAGCGGCACGCCGCGTTGCGGGTACGGTGGCCGCCGCGGCATGCGCACGCCCAGCAGCGCTTCCACGATGCGCCCTTCGAGCAGCGAGAGCCCCCGCATGCTGCCGATGAACAGCACTATGAACGGCAGGCCGATGATCAGCACGGACAGGCCCGCCGACAGCGCGATGCCACCCAGGGCCAGCGTGAAATAGGCGATGCCCGTGGCCGACCCCAGCAGGATGTAGAACAGCGCACCCCAGGTATGCAGGTCGGTCGCCACGCCGAAGAAGCGCCCGGCCAGCGAGCGACGCGGCGGTGCTGGCGGCGGGCGGATCGCCCGCTGCACCTTTATCTCCTGGTCGCGGTAGATCTCGGCCACCTCGTCCGGTGCGCCGTAGCTCTGCACCACTTGTTCGAGCATCGCCGCCTCGTCGCGTCCGGGGCGTTCGTAAAGCTCGGCGCGCAGGTGTTCCTCGGCGTCGTAGAGCGCATCCTGGATCAGCGCAGGGTCGGCCCCGCGCAGCGCGGCGCGCAGCTGATCGAGATATTGGGCAATCGTGCGTGGCGCGTTCATGAAACCCCTCCTTGCAAGACGTTGTCGACCGAATCGCGGGTGGCGATCCACGCGGCGGTCCAGTCGCGCAGCGCGTCGCGCCCGGGCCGGGTGATGCGGTAATAGCGTCGCGGCGGTCCGCTGATCGAAGGCTCGACCTCGCTGGCCAGCAATCCCGACGCCTCGAGATTGCGCAGCACCGGATACAACGCGCTCTGCTTGCCGGCGAGCACGCCCTCGCCCACCGCCTCCAGCCGCTTGGCGATCTGGTAGCCGTACATCGGCTGGCGCGACTGCGCCAGCACGGCCAGCAGGACCAGCGCCACCGTGCCGGTGGACAGCTCCTTCTGGAACTTCTTCAGTTGACTGCCGTCATCCATCGCGCTCACCCGCACTGTCACCTGTTACGGTATTCATTCTAGTGTGCAGTTATGACTAGTGAATATGCCTGAAGTCATGCGCCTGCCGGCGACGCGGACGCTCTGCTAAGTTGCGGGTCTCGCCGTTGCAAACCTTGAGGGGATAGCCATGCATGCACGTCGTCAATTCGCGGCCCTGACGCTGCTGGCCAGCCTGGTCGCCGTGCCGGCGCTCGCCGCCACGGATACCCAGGCGCCCACGCCGAGCCGCGCCGAGCTGTTGGCCAAGTCCACCGCGGCCGAATGGCGCACGCCCGACCCGCACAACCTGCTGGTGATGCGGCTGCAGACGGGACGCGTGCTGATCGAGCTGGCGCCGGACTTCACCCCGCTGCATGCGGCGAACATCCGCACCATGGCGCGCCAGCACTATTACGACGGCCTGGCGATCGTGCGTGTGCAGGACAACTTCGTCACGCAATGGGGCGACCCGGCGGGCGACAACAACGATCCCGCCAGCAAGCCGCGCTCGCTTGGCAAGGCGCACGCCACGCTGCCGCCGGAATACACGCGGCCGATCGACCCGAGGCTGGAATGGACCCCGCTGCCCGACGGCGACGTCTATGCACCCGAGGTCGGTTTCAGTGAAGGCTTCCCCGCCGCGCGCGACCCGGCCAGCGGCGAGCAGTGGCTGACCCATTGCTACGGCATGGTCGGCGTGGGACGCGACATCGGCCCGGAAACCGGCAGCGGCAGCGAGCTGTACGTGGTGATCGGCCAGTCCCCGCGCCGGCTCGACCGCAACCTGGCGATCGCCGGCCGCGTGCTGGAAGGCATGCCGCTGCTGTCCGCCCTGCCGCGTGGTACCGGCCCGATGGGCTTCTACGACAAGCCCGCGCAACGCACGCCGATCGAATCCGTGCGACTGGCCTCCGAACTGCCGCCGGCGCAGCGCCCGGCCGTGCAGGTGCTGCGCACGGACAGCGCCACCTTCGCCGCCCTGCTCGACGCCCAGCGCCACCGGCATGACGATTTCTACAAGGTGTCGTCCGGCAAGGTCGGCCTGTGCAGCGTCGACATCCCCGTGCGTGAGCCGAAAGCAGCGCATTGACGCAGGGCAGCCCTGCCCGCCTGCTCTTCAACGCACCCGGACCAGGAGCGGCGGGCACTGCCCGCCCTGCGGGGACCCACCGTCACGCGATGCCGTGCAGTCCGCACTCGCGCTTGAGGCCGAAGAAGCGTGTTTCCTCAGGGTCCATGCCGGGCTCCCAACGGCGGCTGGTGTGGTGGTCGCCGATCGAGACGTAGCCCTGCTCCCACAGCGGGTGGTACGGCAGGCGATGGCGGCTGAGATAGTGGCCGACGTCGCGGTCGCTCCAGTCGGCCAGCGGGTGCAGTTTCCAGCGGCCGTGGCGGAGTTCGAGAAAGTCGATCGCGGCGCGGCTGCGCGATTGCTGCCGGCGCAACCCGGCGATCCAGCTGCCGGCATGCAGTTCATCGAGCGCGCGCTGCATCGGCTCGATCTTGCGAACGCGGTTGTACTGGTCGATGCCACTCACTCCCTGGCGCCACAACTGGCCGTGCCGCGCCTCCATCCGCGCGGGGCTGAGCGGCGACTGGTAGACCTTGAGATTGAGCCCGAGCCGCGCCGTCAGTTGGTCGACGAAATGGTAGGTCTCGGGGAACAGGTAACCGGTATCGATCAGGATCACCGGGATGTCCGGACGCTGGCGGCTGACCAGATGCAGCGACACGGCGGCCTGCGCCCCGAAACTGGACGACAGCACGTGTTCTCCGGGCAGGTGCTCCAGCGCCCACGCCACCCGCTGCGCAGCGCTGCGCGTGGCCAGCATGGCGTTGATCCCCGCAAGCGCCTGCGCGTCGGGGGCGGTGTCCGCCGGCAGCGGTTTCACGCGAGCACCGTGGCGGCGATGCGCCGCGCAGGTGGTGGCTGCAGAACAGCCGCGCGCAGCAGGAAATCACCGAAGCCCTCGCCCGCCTCGCGCTCGGCGGCATAGCGCGCGAACAGCGGGTCGAGTGCAGCGAGGATGGCCGCTTCGTCGACGTTCTCGCGCCAGACCTGGTTCAGGCGTTGGCCGCGGAAATCCGCGCCCAGGCGCAGGTCGTAACGCCCCGGGCCGCGACCGACCAGGGCGATCTCGCCCAGGTAAGGACGCGAGCAGCCGTTGGGGCAACCGGACAGGCGCAGCAGGATCGGCGTGTCGAGCAGGCCGTGCCGGTCCAGCAAGGCTTCCAGTTTCGGCAGCAGCGTCGGCAGGTAGCGCTCGCTCTCGGCCATCGCCAGGCCGCAGGTGGGCAGCGCCACGCAGGCGATCGCGTGCTGGCGGATCGCGCTGTGCCTTTTGTAGCCGTCCATGCCGTGGCTGGCCACCAGGGCGTCGATCGCGGCGCGATCGGCGGCCGCCACGTTGGCGATGATCAGGTTCTGGTTGCAGGTGAGCCGGATGTCGCCGGTGTGCACGCCGGCCAGTTCGCGCATGCCGCTGAGCCAGGTGTGCGCTCCGCGGTCGAGCAGGCGGCCGGACTCCACCTGCAAGGTCAGGTGCCAGCGCCCGGCATGGCCTTCGACCCAACCGTAGCGATCGCCGTTATTGTCGAAACGGAACGCGCGCGCCGGCTCCAGCGCGAAGCCCAGGCGCTGCTCGATCTCGGCCTTGACCGCACCGAGCCCAAGCGTGTCGATGGTGTACTTCAGCCGCGCATGCTTGCGCTCCTCGCGATCGCCCCGGTCGCGCTGCACGGCGATGACGGTTTCGGCCAGCGCGATGAGTTGCGACGGCCGCACGAAGCCGATCACGTCGGCCAGCCGCGGATAGGTGGCCGGGTCGCCATGGGTGGCACCCATGCCGCCGCCGATGCCCACGTTGAATCCAAGCAACTCGCCGTGTTCGACGATGGCGATCAGGGCCAGGTCCTGGGCGAACACGTCGATGTCGTTCTGCGGCGGGATCGCCAGCCCGATCTTGAACTTGCGCGGCAGGTAGGTGGCGCCGTACAGCGGTTCGCTTTCGTTGGCGGCTTCCTCGCCCACCAGCTTTTCGCCATCGAGCCAGAACTCGTGGTAGGCGCGCGTCTTCGGCTTGAGGTGCTCGGACAGGCGCACCGCCCACGCGTACGCCGCCTCGTGCGCCGGCGATTCGACCGGGTTGGTGTTGCACACCACGTTGCGGTTGACGTCGCCGCAGGCGGCGATGGTGCTGGCCATGGCCGCGTTGATCGCGGCGATGGCGGGCTTCAGGTCGCGCTTGATGATGCCGTGCCACTGGAAGGTCTGCCGCGTGGTGATGCGCAGTCCGCTGGAGGCGTAGTCGCCGGCGATCCGGTCGAAGGCGAGCCACTGCGCCGGGGTCATCACGCCGCCAGGCAGGCGCGCGCGCACCATGAAGGCATACGCCGGTTCCAGCTTCTGGCGGCGGCGCTCGTCGCGGATGTCGCGATCGTCCTGCATGTAGCTGCCGTGGAACTTCAGCAGCTTGGTGTCGCTCTCGGCGATCGCGCCGGTGACGGCATCGGCCAGCCCCTCGGCGATGGTGCCGCGCAGGAGGCGGCTTTCGATCTTGATCTTTTCCAGGTGGGAAGGCATCGGGATTCAAGCCAGTTCGCGTTCGGGTTGCATGCTTATTTGTTCGTCATTCCCGCGAAGGCGGGAATGACGACGCGGTTCACTCAATAGACATCGCGGGCGTAACGCCCCTGCTGCAGAAGATCGGCCAACCAGGCCCGCGCGCCCTCGGCGGACAACCCGCCGTGGGTGGCGACGATCTCCAGCAGGGCTTCGTGCACGTCCCGGGCCATGTGCGCGGAATCGCCGCAGACATACAGATGCGCGCCTTCGCGCAGCCATGCGTACAGTTCACGACCGTTCTCGCGCAGGCGCTGCTGCACGTAGACCTTGTGCGAGTCCCTCGCAACACCCCGCACATCCCTGGGCGGACTCTCTGAACGAGCCACGCCGTCGCGCGAGAAGGCCAGGTCGAGGCGGCTCAGGCTGCCGCGGCGCAAGGCGTCCTGCCACTCGAGCTGGTAGAGGAAGTCGCGGGCGAAGTGGCGGTTGCCGAAGAACAGCCAGTTGCGGCCGCTGGCGGCAGTCGCCTCGCGCTCCTGCACGAAGGCGCGGAACGGGGCGACGCCGGTACCGGGGCCGATCATGATCACGTCGCGGCTGCCGTCGGCCGGCAGGCGGAAGCGTTCGTTCGGTTCGATGAATACCGGCACTGTCGCGTCATCGCCCGCGCTGGCAAGGAAGCTCGATGCCGCGCCGTAATGCGTGCTGCCATGCGCAGCGTATTCCACCACCGCCACGGTCAGGTGCACCTCGTCCGGCCCCACGGCTTTCGGGCTGGACGCAATCGAATACAGCCGTGGCGTCAGCGGGCGCAGTGCGGCGACCAGTTCGGCGGCGTCCCACGCGGCGGGAAACTCGCGCAGGAGATCGATCGGCTGGTGGCTTTCCAGCAAGGCGGCGAACTCGGCGCGCTGCTCCGGAGCCAGCAGGCGCTGCAGACCTGCATGCCTCGTGGCTGCGGCCTGCGCCGCGACCAACGGACGGGTCAGTCGGGTGATTTCGCGCTCCTCGGCCAGCCAGCGCGCCAGCGGCAGGTGCTTGCCGCCATGTTCGACTTCCGCAGCGCCATCCAGCCGCAACGTCGTCAGCCACTGCTCGACCAGCGCCGGCGGGTTGCGCGGCCACACGCCGACCGCATCACCGGCTTCGTAACGCAGGCCCGAACCTTCCAGCGACAGTTCGACATGCCGCACGTCGCGCTCGCTGTCGCGCGAGACGATGCGCTGGTTCTCCAGCACGGCGGCGGCGAACGGTTGCTCGCGCGAGTATGTCGCCACCGTGCGCACCGCGTGCAGTGCCGCGCCCTGACGCGGAGCCGTCGCGGGCACGTCGAGCGTCTCGCGGGCTGCGGCGAGGGCGCGTTCGGACCAGCCTGCCGCCGCCGCCTCGAAATCCACGTCGGCCTCGCCCAGCTCGGCAAAGCGCTGTCCACCCAGCTCGGCCAGCCGCGCATCCAGCGCCTGGCTGACCGCGCAGTACTTCGGGTAACTCGAATCGCCCAGGCCCAGCACGGCGAACTTCAGTTGCGGCAACTTCGGTGCGCGCTTGCCGGCGATGAACTCGACGAAACCCACCGCATCGTCCGGCGGATCGCCGTCACCCTGGCTGCTGATCACCACGCTCAGGAAGCGCTCCTGGGCCAGCTCGCGCAGCGGGTAGGCGCCGGCGCGCAGCAAGCGCACCGGCAGGCCGGCGGCCTCGGCGCGGGTCGCCAGTTGCTCGGCCACACGGCGGGAGTTGCCGGTCTGGCTGCCATAGACGATGGTCAACCGCCGGCCCGCGTCCGCCGGTTGCTCGCCCATGCCCGGCAAGCTGGCCGCAACCGCGCCGCCAGCGGCGGCCGCGGCGCTGTACGCCGCGATCCAGTACAGGTCGGCCGGTGCCAGGCCGTTGGTCAAGCGGGCCAGCAGCGCCAGCCGCTCCGGATCGAGCGTAGGTGCAGGCGGCAGCGATTTCAGCGCAGCGTTCACGGTCATTCCTTCTGGACGTCTTTACGTCCATATGACAATGGTAGGTTTCGGTTCGAACTCGGGGAAAGCATCTGTCGGCATGTCGTTATGTCCGCTGCTCATTTCCTGCGCGCGGCCGGGCGCGCCGTATACTGCGCATCCACCCGATGTGGTTGCCGACGCGCTTGAGCGAACTGCTTGCATTCATGGTCGTGGGCGCCCTCGCCCAGCTGGTCGACGGCGCGCTGGGCATGGCCTTCGGGGTCACCGCGTCCGGCCTGCTGCTGGCGCTGGGCGTGCCGCCGGTGGCCGCCAGCGCCAGCGTGCATTACGCGGAGGCCTTCACCTGCGGTGCTTCCGGCCTCAGCCACCTGCTGGCCGGCAACGTGCGCCGCGCGCTGTTCCTGGCACTGGTGATCCCCGGCGTGTTGGGGGCGCTGATCGGCGTGTGGATCGCCGTGCACGTACCGCCTTCCTGGCTGCGCGCCTTGCTGGCGCCCTACCTGCTGGGCATGGGCGGCTTCCTGCTGCTGCGCTGCCGACGAGCGGCCGGCGCACGCATGGACGTCCCGCGCGGCACCGGCATCACCGGCGGCATTGCCGGCCTGGTCGACGCCATCGGCGGCGGCGGCTGGAGCGCAATCACCGTCACCACGCTGCTGGCGCGCGGCCTGCAGCCGCGAGCGGTGATCGGCAGCGTGCACCTGGCCAAGTGCGTGGTCAGCGTGGCCGCCAGCTTCAGTTTCCTGCTCACCATCGGCGTCAGCCATGCGGCCGCGGTGGTCGGGCTGATCATCGGCGGCGCCCTGGCCGCGCCGTTCGGCGCCGTGTTCGTGCGACGCGTGCCGGCGCGCGTCGCCACCGCGCTGGCCGGGTTGGCAGTGCTGGCGCTGGGCCTCAACAACACCGTGCGCCTGTTCACCTGAGCCGGCCACTACAATGGCCGGATGAACGCCACCCCGACTTTTCCGATCGAAGTGCGCGGCAGCGCCACGCGCCCGCTGGGCATGAGCCCGGCCCGTTTCCTGCGCGACTACTGGCAGAAGCGCCCGCTGCTGATCCGCAACGCCTTCCCCGGCTTCCGCCCGCCGCTGCAACCGGACGATCTCGCCGGCCTGGCCTGCGAGCCCACCGCGCTGGCGCGGCTGATCGTGCACGACGAGGTGCGCGACCGCTGGCGGGTCAAGTCGAGCCCGCTGGAAGAGGCCGATTTCGCCACCACGCCACCACGCAACTGGACCTTGCTGGTGCAGGACGTGGACAAGTGGGACGCCGACGTGGCCGGCCTGCTGCAACACTTCCGGTTCCTGCCGAGCTGGCGCATGGACGACGTGATGGTGTCCTACGCCGAACCCGGCGGCGGCGTCGGCGCGCACATCGATCAGTACGACGTGTTCCTGCTGCAGGGCCTGGGCCAGCGCCACTGGGCGATCAGCGACGATCCGCTGGCACCGAAGGCGTTCCGGCCCGACATCGAGCTCAAGCAACTGGTGCAGTTCGAGCCGACCCACGAATGGCTGCTCGACCCGGGCGACATGCTCTACCTGCCGCCGGGCGTGCCGCACGACGGCGTCGCCTTCGGCGGCCCGTGCATGACGTTCTCCGTCGGCATGCGCGCGCCCTCGCAAGCCGAACTGACCGGCGACCTGGCCGATTACATCGCCGAGCAGTTGCCTGACGAGTTGCGTTACGCCGATCCCGACCTGACCCCGGCCCGGCATGCCGGCGAGATCGACCGCGCCGCGCTGGAGCGGCTCAAGGCGGCCCTGCCATTTGCCGCCACCCTGCGCGAGGACCTGCTGCGTGACTGGTTCGGCCGCTTCATCACCCGCTACCGCAACGCGCAGGTGCCGGTGGCGCCGGAGCATCCACTGAGCGATGAGCGGTTCGCCGCGCGCCTCGCCGCCGGTGCCCGGCTGCTGCGCCACCCCTGGGCGCGCATGGCCTGGGCGGGCGGCAAGACCGGTGGCGTGCTGTACGTGTGTGGCCAGGCCTATGGCGCATCGGTGGAACTGGCGCAACGGCTGTGTGCCGAACGCGAACTGGCCTTCGACCGCACGCCTGTCGCCGCCGACCGCGAACTCCTGCTCGCCCTGGTCAACGACGGCCACCTGCTGCTGCGCCCGGCGCGCCGCCGCCGATGAAGCTGCAGCACTTCCACGTCGAGATCGCCGACTGGTCGCGCGAGGACCAGCGCGCCGCCCTGCTCGACCTGCGCGCCACGGTGTTCATCCACGAACAGGGCGTGAGCGAGCAGCGCGAGCGCGACGGGCTGGACGTCGACTGCTGGCACGTGCTGGCCCGCGACGATGCCGGCCACCCGATCGGCTGCGGCCGGCTCACGCCGCAACACAAGATCGGCCGCATGGCGGTATTGCCGGACTGGCGCGGCCAGGGCGTAGGCGCGGCGCTGCTGCGCGAGCTGCTGGGCCTGGCGCGCGCGCAGGGCTGGTCCGAGGTGGCACTGGACGCCCAGGTCAGCGCGATCGGCTTCTACACCCGCGCCGGTTTCGTGGCATATGGGGACGAATTCGAGGACGCGGGGCTGGCACACCGCGCCATGCGGCTGGTGTTCGAGCGGGACGCGACGGTCGAGCATCCGCCTGGTCGCGATCCCGGACGGCTGGCGACCGGCACGGCGGCGGAATGCGTGCAGGCGCGGCTGCAACTGCTGCGTGATGCGCGTCATCAGCTGGCCGTGCGCCTGCCCGCGCTCACTGCCGACACCTTCGCCGATGCGGAACAACTGGCCGAGTTGCGACGCATCGCCACCTCCGGCCGCAGTGCGCTGATCCGCGTGCTGCTGCACGAGCCGCAGGCCGCGCTGCAGGCCGACCATCCACTGATCGGCCTGGCCCAGCGCCTGTCCAGCGCGTTCCAGATCCGCGTGCCGGTCGACGACGTCGACCTGGCCTGGCCTTCGGCCTGCCTGCTCAACGACGTCGGCGGTTACCTGTTCCTGCCCGCGGCGGAGCGTCCACCTGGACGCGCGGCGCGCGACGACCGCGCCGGCGCCGCGCCGCTGCAACAGCAATTCGACGAGGTGTGGGAGCGCTCCGAGCGCGCCACGGCGCTGCAGCGGCTGGATATCTGAGCGAGACGGCCGCGCGGACTGAACCGCAGCTGGCTCGTGGCCATCCGCGTCCGCGACGATGCGCAACGCGACCAGGCCACACCCCTTGCGCGTTTGCGGCCGTGCATCGTGGCCGCGGAGCCGCGCCGCAGGCCGTCTGCGACCATTTCACGGGTTGCCGTGCCGTGGCGGGCGAAGGGTATAATCACGCAGATTGATACCAGTCATCCGCACGAGCCACCGGTCGGACTTGAAAACCGGTCGCAAGCCGCGACGTTCAGCTCACATGGATGGCTGCAAGCCTCTTTTTCTGCCGGTGGTGACGTGAGTACAAACCTGATCCGCGAGTTCTACGAATCCTCCCAACTCGCTGGCGGCAACGCCGATTACGTGGAATCGCTGTACGACGCATGGCTGGCCGACCCCACGGCCGTTCCCGCCGAATGGGCAGGTTATTTCGAGACGTTCAAGGGTCGCGAATCGGGCGATGTCCCGCATGGCGCCGCCATTGCGCGGATCGAGGCGGCGCAGAAGCAGGGCCGCAACGGCGCCGCCGCCGTACCGATGAGCGACGAGTACGCGCGCAAGCAGGCCGGCGTGCTGCGCCTGCTCACCGCCTACCGCTCGCGCGGCCACCTTGCCGCCGACCTCGACCCGCTGGGCCTGGCCGACAAGATGCCGGCCCCCGATCTCGGCCTGGCCTTCCACGGCTTGTCCGACGCCGACCTGGATACCGAATTCGACACCGGCAACTACGCTGGCGGCGGCCAGCGGCTGAAACTGCGTGACCTGCTCGATCGGTTGAAGAAGACCTACGCCAGCTCGATCGGCGCGGAGTTCATGCACATCAGCAACCACGAGCAGCGCAACTGGATCTACAGCCGGCTCGAACAATCCGCCGGCCAGAGCGGCCTGGACAAGGCCGGCAAGCAGCGCGTGCTCGACGGCCTCACCGCCGCCGAGGGCTTGGAGCGCTACCTGCACACCAAGTACGTCGGCCAGAAGCGCTTCTCGCTGGAAGGCGGCGACAGCCTGATCCCGATGCTCGACGACGTGGTGCGCGCGGCCGGCGACAACGGCATCAAGGAGCTGGTGATCGGCATGGCCCACCGCGGCCGCCTCAACGTGCTGGTCAACATCCTGGGCAAGCCGCCGAAGACCCTGTTCGACGAGTTCGAGGGCCGTTTCGACCACCCCGACGACCCGGCCCACTCCGGCGACGTGAAGTACCACATGGGCTTCTCCGCCGACGTCAAGACGCCCAAGGGCGGCGTGCACGTGGCGCTGGCGTTCAACCCCTCGCATCTGGAAATCGTCAACCCGGTGGTGACCGGCTCGGTGCACGCGCGCCAGACCCGCCGCCGCGATACCGCGCACACGCAGTCGATGGCCGTGCTGATCCACGGCGACGCCGCGTTCGCCGGCCAGGGCGTGAACATGGAACTGTTCAACATGTCGCAGGCGCGCGGCTTCAAGATCGGCGGCAGCCTGCACATCGTGGTCAACAACCAGGTCGGCTTCACCACCTCCAATCCGGAGGACGCGCGTTCCACCATGTACTGCACCGACCTGGCCAAGATGGTCAACGCGCCGGTGCTGCACGTGAACGGCGACGACCCGGAAGCGGTGATCCTGGTGACCCGGCTGGCCTACGACTTCCGCAAGCGGTTCCGCCGCGACGCGGTGATCGACCTGGTCTGCTACCGCCGCCACGGCCACAACGAGGCCGACGAGCCGGCCGCCACGCAACCGGTGATGTACCAGATCATCCGCAAGCGTCCGACCGCGCGCGACCTTTACCAGCAGCAACTGGTGAAGGCCGGCGTACTGGCCGAGGGCGAGGCGGCGAAGCAGTTCGACGCCTACCGCGAGCGCCTGGAAGCCGGCGCACCGATGACCGACCTGGACCCCAGCCCCGTCCGCGACGGCCACGTCGACTGGGCGCGCTTCATCGGCGGCAAGCTGTCGCTGCCCACCGACACCACGGTGCCCATGCGCAAGCTGCAGGAACTGGCCAGCAATATCCTCACTTTGCCCGCCGACCTCACCCTGCAGGGCCGCGTGGCCAAGATCTACGAAGACCGCCGCAAGATGGCCGCCGGCGAACAGCCCGCCGACTGGGGCTTCGCCGAGAACCTGGCCTACGCGACCCTGGTCGACGGCGGTTTCGACATGCGCCTGGTCGGCCAGGATTCCGGCCGCGGCACGTTCTTCCACCGCCATGCGGTGCTGCACGACCAGAAGGACGGCCACACCTACATGCCGCTGGCCGCAGTGCGCGCCACCGCCGATGTCGAGGTGATCGACTCGCTGCTCAGCGAAGAGGCGGTGATGGCGTTCGAGTACGGCCACTCCACCACCGACCCGGACACCCTCAACATCTGGGAAGCCCAGTTCGGCGACTTCGCCAACGGCGCGCAGGTGGTGATCGACCAGTTCATCAGCTCGGGCGAATCGAAGTGGAACCGGTTGTGCGGCCTGGTGCTGCTGCTGCCGCACGGCTACGAAGGCCAGGGGCCGGAGCACTCCTCCGCCCGGCTGGAGCGTTTCCTGCAGCTGTGCGCGATGGACAACATGCAGGTCTGCGTGCCGACCACGCCCGCGCAGGATTTCCACATGATCCGCCGGCAGATGCTGCGCGCCGCGCGCAAGCCGCTGATCGTGATGACGCCCAAATCGCTGCTGCGCCACAAGCTGGCGGTGTCGAGCCTGGACGAGCTGGCCAACGGCAGCTTCCAGCTGGTGATCGGCGAGCATCGCAAGCTGACCGCGAAGAAGGTCAAGCGCGTGGTGCTGTGCTCGGGCAAGGTCTACTACGACCTGCTGGAGGAAGCCGAGAAGCGCGCCCTGACCGACGTGGCGATCGTGCGCGTCGAGCAGTTGTACCCGTTCCCCCGCGTGGAGGTCAGCGCCGAGCTGGACAAGTATCCGTCGGCGAAGGAAGTGATCTGGTGCCAGGAGGAGCCCATGAACCAGGGCGCCTGGTTCCAGATCCGCCATCACCTGCAAGCCTGCACGGGCAGCAAGCACAGCCTGTCGTACGCCGGTCGCGCGCGCTCGCCGGCGCCGGCCGCCGGCCACCACAACACGCACGTCGCCGAACAGGCGGCGCTGGTCGAACAGGCCCTGGTCGAGCCGGTCGGTACCGACCACGCCGCCGAGTAATCCGTTTCGAACGGGGCGGTCGCGATTGGCCGCCCCTGCTCCTTGTGTCCATCGACAGTCGCACAAACCCAAGAGCCTCTTATGTCCATCGAACTGAAAGTCCCCGTGCTGCCCGAGTCCGTCTCCGACGCCACCATCGCTAGCTGGCACAAGAAGGCCGGTGACGCGGTGAAGCGCGACGAGAACCTGGTGGATCTGGAAACCGACAAGGTGGTGCTGGAAGTGCCCGCGCCGGTTGACGGCGTGTTGAAGGAGATCAGGCACGAGGTCGGCGACACGGTGAACAGCGAGCAGGTCATCGCGATCATCGAGGAAGGCGCCACGGCGGCTGCGCCGGCTCCGGCCGCCGCCGCTCCGGCGCCCGCGGCCGCGGCGCCCGCCCCCGCCGCGTCGAAGGCCGCCGCCGAGCTTTCGCCCGCCGCGCAGCGCGTGGCCACCGAGAGCAAGGTCGACACCTCCGCCATCGCCGGCACCGGCCGCGACGGTCGCATCATCAAGGAAGACGTGGTCAACGCCGGTTCGCGCCCTGCCGCAGCTCCCGCCGCCGCGCCGGCCGCGAAACCGACCCCGGGCGTCCGCCCGGAAGAGCGCGTGCCGATGACCCGCATGCGCGCGCGCATCGCCGAGCGCCTGATGCAGTCGAAGAACTCGATCGCCATGCTGACCTCGTTCAACGAGGTGAACCTGGCCGAAGTGGTGAAGATGCGCAAAGCCCTCGGCGACGCGTTCCAGAAGGAACACGGCATCAAGCTCGGCTTCATGAGCTTCTTCGTCAAGGCGGCGGCCGAGGCGTTGAAGCGCTATCCGTTCGTCAACGCGTCGGTCGACGGCAACGACGTGATCTACCACGGCTACCAGGACATCTCGATCGCCGTGTCCACCGACAAGGGCCTGGTCACGCCGGTGCTGCGCGACGTGCAGGACATGAGCTTCGCCGACGTCGAGAAGGGCATCGCCGACTACGCCGTCAAGGCGCGCGCGAACAAGCTGTCGCTGGACGACCTGCAGGGCGGCACCTTCACCATCACCAACGGCGGCACCTTCGGCTCGCTGCTGTCGACGCCGATCGTGAACCCGCCGCAGAGCGCGATCCTCGGCATGCACACGATCAAGGAGCGCCCGATCGTCGAGAACGGCCAGATCATCGCCGCGCCGATGATGTACATCGCGCTCAGCTACGACCACCGCATCATCGACGGCAAGGACGCGGTGCTGTTCCTGGTCGACATCAAGAACCAGCTGGAGAATCCGCAGCGGATGCTGTTGGGTCTGTGATCGCTTGAGCCCCTCTCCCGCCGGGAGAGGGGTTGGGGCGAGGGTTCGGTGATACCGCAACGCCTCGCTCCGCCCGCACCCTCATCCGGCGCTTCGCGCCACCTTCTCCCGGCGGGAGAAGGAAAGAGCAAAGAGGAAAATCATGAGCGACAAATTCGATGTCATCGTCATCGGTGCGGGCCCGGCCGGTTACCACGCCGCGATCCGCGCCGCGCAGCTGGGCCTGAAGACCGCCGTGGTCGATGCCTTTGTCGGCAAGGATGGCAAGCAGGCACTCGGCGGCACCTGCCTCAACGTGGGCTGTATCCCGTCGAAGGCGCTGCTCGACTCCTCCAAGCAGTTCTACAACCTCGCGCACAATCTTCCCGTGCACGGAATCAGCGTCGAGAACGCCAAGGTCGACCTCAAGACCTTCATCGGCCGCAAGGAAAAGATCGTCAAGCAGTTCACCGGTGGCGTGGCGCAACTGTTCAAGGCCAACAAGATCACCAGCTTCTTCGGCACCGGCAAGCTGCTGAAGGGCAACCAGGTCGAGGTCACCGGCAACGACGGCGCCAGGCAGACCATCGCTGCCACCAACGTGATCCTCGCCTCCGGCTCGGTGCCGATCGAGTTGCCGTTCGCGAAGTTCGACGGCAAGAACATCATCGACAACGCCGGCGCGCTGGAACTCGATGCCGTGCCGAAGCGCCTGGGCGTGATCGGCGCCGGCGTGATCGGACTGGAGCTGGGCAGCGTGTGGCGCCGCCTGGGCGCGGAAGTCACCGTGATCGAGGCGCTGCCGGAATTCCTCGCCGTCGCCGACGCGGACGTCGCCAAGGTCGCCGCCAGGGAATTCGCCAAGCAGGGCCTGGACATCAAGCTCAACGCCAAGCTCAACAAGGCCGAGGTGAAGAAGGACGGCGTGCACCTGGTCTACACCGACAAGGACGGCGAGCAGAAGCTCGTCGTCGACAAGCTGCTGGTCGCCGTGGGCCGCCGCGCCTATACCGCCGGCCTGCTGGCCGACGACACCGGCGTGAAGCTGGACGAGCGCGGCCGCATCGTGGTCGACGAGCATTGCCACACCGGCGTGGACGGCGTGTGGGCGGTCGGCGACGCGGTGCGCGGCCCGATGCTCGCGCACAAGGGTTTCGAGGAAGGCATGGCGGTCGCCGAGTGGATCGCCGGCAAGGCCGGCCACGTCAGCTACGACACGATCCCGTGGGTGATCTACACCGAGCCGGAGATCGCCTGGGCCGGCAAGACCGAGAAGCAGCTCAAGGACGAGGGCGTGCCGTACAAGGTCGGCACTTTCCCGTTCGCCGCGATCGGCCGTGCCGTCGCGATGAACGAGGCGGTCGGCCAGGTGAAGATGATCGCGCACGCCGAAACCGACCGCATCCTGGGCGTGCACATGGTGGGTCCGGGTGTCTCCGAGCTGATCGCCGAATGCGTGGTGGCGATGGAGTTCAAGGGGTCCTCCGAGGACCTCGCCCGCATCGTCCACGCCCATCCGACCCTGTCCGAGGCCGTGCACGAAGCCGCCTTGTCGGTCGACAAACGCGCCATCCACAAGGGCAACTGAAGCCCGCGCAGAGCCAACGCGGCCCGCTCGTGGCGACATGGGCGGGTCGCTCTTTTTCAGAAATGAGTGGAGAGAAGTGAGAAACGAGAGAGAGCATGCAAGCGCACACTCTTTTCTCACTCCTCTCCACTCTCCACCCAGGTAAGCCCATGGCCCAACCCACCGCCATCTGCGTCTATTGCGGCTCCAACAGCGGCCGGCATCCCGAGTACGCCGAACAGGCGCGCGCCTTCGGCAGCGAGATGGCTCGACGTGGCATCGCGCTGGTCTACGGCGGCGGCAAGGTCGGCCTGATGGGTGTGGTGGCCGACGCGGTGCTCGCCGGCGGCGGCAAGGTCATCGGGGTGATTCCTCGGCAACTGGTGGAGCTCGAAGTGGCCCATCCGGGCCTGAGCGAACTGGTGGTGGTCGAGACCATGCACCAGCGCAAGACGCGCATGTACGAGCTGTCCGACGCCTTCGTCGCCCTGCCCGGCGGCTTCGGCACGATGGACGAGATGTTCGAGATGCTGACCTGGGCCCAGCTCGGCCTGCACCGCTACCCCTGCGCCTTCCTCGACGTGCGCGGCTACTACCGCGACCTGCGCACGCTGATGGAGCACATGGTCGACGAATCCTTCGTGAAGGCGGCGCAGCGCGACAGCATCTGGTTCGGCGACGACATCGCCGCATTGTTCGACTGGATGCGGGACTACGAAGGCAGCTACACGCCCAAGTGGATTTCCTCCCGCAGCGTCGACGCCTGATTCCACAGGAGGTCGAAATGACCCGTTTCCGCGCGTTCCGCATCCACAACGACGACGCCGGCTACCGCGCCGGCATCGAGACCATGGACACCGGTGCGCTGTCGCCCGGCGAGGTGCTGGTCAAGGTCGCGTATTCCTCGGTCAACTACAAGGACGCGCTGGCCGGCACCGGCAAGGGCCGCATCCTGCGCACCTATCCGCTCAACGGCGGCATCGACGTGGCCGGCCACGTGGTCGCCTCGACCGATCCGGCGTTCAGGGAAGGCGACGCGGTGCTGTGCACCGGCAGCGGCCTGTCCGAGACGCGCGACGGCGGCTATGGCGAGTACGCACGTCTCGACGCGCGCTGGACGATCCCGCTGCCGGCGTCCTTGAGCCTGCGCGAGAGCATGATCCTCGGCACCGCCGGCTTCACCGCCGCACTGGCCCTGCTGCGCATGCAGGACAACCGGCAAACACCGGCGCTCGGCCCGATCGCGGTAACCGGCGCCAGCGGTGGCGTCGGCATGCTGGCAATCGACATCTTCAGCCGCGCCGGTTACGAAGTGCACGCGATCAGCGGCAAGCCGGACCACTTCGACTTCCTGCGCAGCCTCGGCGCCACGGACTGCATCGGCCGCCACCAGCTCGCCTTCAGCGGCAAGCCGATGGACTCGGCCCGCTTCGGCGGCGCGCTGGACAACGTCGGCGGCCGCATGCTCGCCGGCCTGCTGCCGCTCATCGCACCCTACGGCAACGTGGCAATCTGCGGCAACGCCGGCGGCATCGCGTTCGACAGCACGGTGATGCCCTTCATCATCCGCGGCGTGAGCCTGTTGGGCGTGGCTTCGGCCGGCACCGCGCGGGACATTCGCGACGACATCTGGCGGCGCCTGGCCAGTGAGTGGAAGCCGCGGCACCTGGAGCGCATCGGCACGCGCGACATCGCACTGGAAGAGTTGCCGCAGGTGTTCGAGCGCATGCTTGCCGGTGATTCCTTCGGGCGCACGCTCGTGCACATCGACCATCCGGTTTGACAGCGACGTGCTTGGAAGTACCATCGTCACGCCTTAGAATCATCGAAACCCGCAGGGAACCCCCAACCCATGGCACGCATCCTGATCGTCGACGACTCCCCCTCCCAGTTGCTGGGCATCAAGCGGATCGTCGAGAAACTCGGGCATGAGACGCTGTCGGCCGAAGACGGCGCCGCCGGCGTCGAGGTGGCCAAGGCGGAGCTGCCCGACCTGATCCTGATGGACGTGGTCATGCCCAACCTCAACGGCTTCCAAGCCACCCGCACGATCAGCAAGAACGCCGACACCGCGCACATCCCGATCATCCTGGTCACCACCAAGGACCAGGAAACCGACAAGGTGTGGGGCATGCGCCAGGGCGCCAAGGCCTACGTGACCAAGCCCATCAAGGAAGAGGAACTGGTCAAGGCACTGGACGAATTCCTGCCCCACTGACCCGTCTCCCATTTGCACGAAAAACGGCGCCCGCGGGCGCCGTTTTTCGTGAAGCGGCCGGCCGGCGGTCGGTCAGCCGGCGCGGTAATCCTGGTACGACTTTTCCTCGACCAGCTGCGAACCGAGCTTGAGGTTGATCGCGCGTTTGAACGCGGCGCGCTCGTCGTTGCGGAAATACACCGAGCGGGCCAGCTCGATGAAGTCCCGGTCGAACTCCTGCGCGCGTTCCTTCAACCGGATCTTGTCCTCGATATCCCACAGCAGCTCGTTCACCGCGAGCAGACTGGCGCGCTCCTCGCCGATGTCGATCCGCGACGCCGCGTCGTTGGCCCAGATCGCGTTGAGCAGATCCAGCTCGTTGCGCACGTTGGCCAGCTTGGCCTCGTCGGTCATCCGTCGCGACTTGATTTCGAGGATGGTGATCTTGTCGATCAGTTCGCCGGGGGAAACGGGGGTCTGGATCAGGCTCATGCTCGGCTCCGTGGAAGTGTGTTTCAAACCGTGGCGCGGAAGGCGCCCTGCTGCACCAGCGCGCAGGCCGCGGCCACGTCGCCGTCCAGCGCGCGATCGCGATGCATGAAGGCAATGCGCTGACGCAGGATCGCGTGTGCCTGACGCACCCGTGCGCCTGCGTGGAAATCACCGGCGCCGGTCAGGGCATCGGCGAGCTGCTGCACCTCGGCGACGAACTGCTCGTAGTGCGGCTGGCCCTCGCGCGGCGCATTGGCCACCTTGGCCGCCAATGCCTGCCAGCCGCCTCGGCGGGCCAGCCGGCGCGCGGCGTTGAGCATTTCCTGGCGGTAGTCCAGCGCCTGCGCCGCGGTGTACAGCTCCAGCGCCAGCGCGTGGCTCAGATCCTCCACCATGTCCAGCACGTGGCGGGCTTCGTTCGCCCCCATCGAAACGTGATCCTCGGCGTTCGCGCTGGTCGGCACCGAATACACACTGGCCGGATGCGCGCGCGTGGCGAGGTCGTTGACCAGGGCCGCGGCGGTGTACTGCACGATCATGAAGCCGGAGTCGGTGCCGTCCTCGTTTCCGGTGAGGAAGGCCGGCAGGCCGTCGTTGTTGGCCGGGTCGACCAGCTTGTTGAGGCGGCGCTCGGAAATCGACGCCAGCACCGGGATCGCCGCCTTCACGTAACTCATCGCCAGCGCCAGCGGCATGCCGTGGAAGTGGCCGGCAGAGATCACCTGCTCCTCGATGAACTGCGCGTCCGCGTTGTCCGGGAAGATCAGCGGGTTGTCGGTGACCGAGTTGAGCTCGATGTCGAACACGCGGCAAGCCTGTGCCCAGGCATCGCGTACCGCACCGTGCACTTGCGGCATGCAGCGCAGGCTGTAGGCATCCTGCGGCTGGTGCTTCTTGCCGCCCTTGAACGGCAGGAAGCGCTGGTAGAACGCCTCGCGGCCGTGGCGCTGGTTGGCAGGTACCCAGTCCCAGCCGATGTCGAAACTCAGCGCCTGGTCGTCCGGCTCGCTCCAGGCATCGGCGCTCCACGGCTTGAAGCGCGGCACCAGGTGATACGGAATGTCCAGCAAGGTGGAACCGTCCAGCAATTCGCGCACGTGCGCCGCAGTCTCGACTTGCCCGGGATGAGGACGCAGCGCATGCACCTCCGGTCGCAAGGCGCCACTGCGGCCGGCGAAGGCGTCCAGTGTCATCGCCGCGGCGAGATCGGCGACGTCCAGCAGATCGCCCAGCACGTCCAGCGCCAGCGCGCCGGTGGCGAGCATCTGCGCGGTGCCGTTGTTGAGCGCCAGCCCTTCCTTGAACGACAACCGGATCGGCTTGAGGCCGGCACGCTCCAGCGCCTGCGCGCCCGGCATGCGCTCGCCTTCGTAGAATGCCTCGCCGCCGCCGAGCAGCACGATCGCCAGATGCGACAGCGGTGCCAGGTCGCCGCTGGCGCCGACCGAGCCCTTCTCCGGCACCACCGGCACCACGCCGGCATTGAGCATCGCGGCGAGCGCTTCCAGCGTGCTCACGCGGATGCCCGAGTGGCCGCGCATCAAGGTGTTGATGCGGATCACCAGCATCGCGCGCACCACCTCCGCCGCAAACGGTTTGCCGACGCAGACGGCATGCGTGATGATCAGGTTGTGCTGCAACTCCTCCATCAGCGTGCCTTCGGCGGGCTGATGCCCCGGCAGCTCGTCGCGCACGCGATGCGCGCCCAGCAGCTTGTCGGCGTTGCTGCCGAAGCCGGTGGTGACGCCGTAGGTCGGCTCGCCGCAGCTGACTTTCTCGGCGAGGAAATCGGCGGCGCGCTGCACGCGCTTGAGCTGCGCCTGATCCAGCGCCACCGATGCGCCCTGCCGCGCCACCGCCACCAGTTGCGTGCGCGTCAGGCTGCTGCCATCGAGAAGAATCGTTTCACTCACCGCAGTCATGCTCCACGTTGTTGCCGTCATTCCCGCCAACACGGGAATGACGGCGTCAAAGGCAATAGCGCCCTCACCCCATTGCCGCAGCCTGCTCCAGCTCCACCCGCAGCGTCTTGACCAGTTCGCCGCGCGCCACCTCGAACTGGTCCTCGCGGCGCAGGTCCTTCACCGTCACCACGCCGCGGGCGAGCTCGTCCTCGCCCAGCACCACCACGAAGCGGATGCCGGCGCGGTCGGCGTACTTGAACTGCTTGCCCAGCTTGCCGCCTTCCAGCACCACCTCGGTGGCGATGCCGGCGCCGCGCAGCTCGCCGGCCAGCGCGAGATAGGCCGGCAGCTGCGCCTCGTCCATCTGGGTCACCAGCACGTCGACGGTGCTCTTCGCCGTGTCGATCAGGCCGGCGTCGCGCAGCTGCCAGTAGAGCCGGGTCAGGCCGATCGAGATGCCGACGCCGGGCAGGTGCGACTTGGTGTACTGGCCGGCCAGGTTCTCGTAGCGGCCGCCGGAGCAGATCGAGCCGATCTGCGGGTGGTCGTTCAGCGTGGTCTCGTAGACCGTGCCGGTGTAGTAGTCGAGGCCGCGGGCAATCGACAGGTTCAGCGCGTAATGTGTTTCCGGCACGCCGAACGCGTGGATCAGACCGAGCACTTCCTTCAGCTCGTTGCGGCCCTGCTCCATCGCTTCCGGGCCGGCGCCCAGCGCATCGAGCTTGTCGAACGCGTCCTGCAGCGAGGTCGAGCGCACCTGCACGAAGGCGAGGATGCTGGTGGCAACCTCGGTGCTCAAGCCGAACGCTTCGCCGGTCAGCGTGTCGCGCACGTAGTCGGCGCCGCGCTTGTCCAGCTTGTCCACCTCGCGCAGCACCAGCATCTGCTGCTCGCCGTCGACGATGCCCAGGCTCTCGAAGTAGCCGCGCATCAGCTTGCGGTTGTTGAGCTGGATGGTGAACGGGCCGATCGCCAGTTCGCGGAACACGCTGTAGATCACCGCCGGGATCTCGGCGTCGTAGCGCACCGACAATGAGTCCTTGCCGATCACGTCGATGTCGCACTGGTAGAACTCGCGGAAGCGCCCGCGCTGCGCGCGTTCGCCGCGGTACACCTTCTGCATCTGGTAGCGGCGGAACGGGAAGCTGAGGTCGCGCTCGTGCTCGGCCACGTAACGCGCCAGCGGCACGGTGAGGTCGAAGCGCAACGCCAGTTCGGGCATGCCCTCATCGGCCTTGCCCAGCGCCCCGGTGGACTGCACGAAGTACACCTGCCGCTCGGTCTCCCCGCCGCTCTTGGTCAGCAGCACGTCGGAGTATTCGATCACCGGCGTCTCGATGGCGAGAAAGCCGAAACGCTCGTAATTGCGACGGATCACGTCGAGCATGCGCTGGAACGCGATCTGGTCGAGCGGCAACAGCTCGAGCACGCCGGGCATGGTGCGGGCCGGGGTAAGCGCCATGGAATCCTCTGCTGACGATGGGACGGATCGCCGTGCGAGCGACAGCGACGGCAGCCGTCAAGATTAGCAGAACGAGGCGATTTTCCCCCGCGTGCACGCGGGGGCCGCGACGCAGCCGGGGCCACCTTCCCGCCGCAACCAACACTTGGCGAACCGCCTCGCACGCTGCTAAGATGCGCCGCTCACGTGGGGCGGTAGCTCAGCTGGGAGAGCGTCGCGTTCGCAATGCGAAGGTCGTGGGTTCGATCCCCATCCGCTCCACCACGTCATGCAAGAGGCCGGATCGTCCGCAAGCGAGGGCGCCGGCCTTTTTCCTGTCCGGCCCGCACAGGCGTACCATCGGCCCCGACCAGCTCCGCGTCGGGGCGGTGCGCGCAAAAGCATGACGGGGACCGGATCATCCTTTGCCGAAGGTTCGACGGACGCCCTGTTCGCCGAGGTCTACGCGCGCCTCAAGGCGATGGCCGCCCGGCAACTGAATCGACGCCAGGGCGCCACGCTGGACACCACCGAGCTGGTGCACGAGTTGTACCTGCGCATCGGCCAGAACGAGGCACTGCACTTCGAACACCCGGCGCAGTTCTTCAGTTACGCCGCGCGTGCCATGCGCCACCTGCTGACCAACCGCGCCCGTGACCGGCTGCGCCTGCGCGCCGGCGGTCAATGGATGAAGGTCACCCTGGACGAGGACGATGTCCGGCTCGCGCTGGATACGGCCGCCCAGGCGCTGACGCTGGATGCCGCGCTGAACGCGCTGGAACAGACCGATGCGCGCGCCGCCCGAGTGGTGGAGCTGCACTATTTCGCCGGGCTGGGCCTGCAGCAGATCGCCGACACCCTCGGCCTGGCGCGGCGCACGATCGACCGCGACTGGCGCTTCGCCCGGGCCTTCCTCAAGGCGCACATGGACTGAGCCGGTCACGTCGCAATCGGGCGCGCAGCGGGGTTAAACGCAGGCAGGTCATTCGGCAAGGGCGCTCCACGTGGACTCCACACCGACATTGCGCGAGTTGTTCGAAACAGCGCTGCAGTTGAGCGGCGCCGCGCGCATGGACTGGCTGGCCGCGCACTGCCTCGACCCGCAACAGCGTGAAGAGATCGAACGCATGCTCAGCGCCGACACCGCCGACGACGACTGGCTGCCCGGCGACGCCGTCGACGCGGCGCGCGTGATCGGCGAGGCCGGTGTCGCCGCGGCGATGCCGCCGGGCAGCCGGATCAACGCGTTCGAACTGATCGAGGTGCTGGGTGAAGGCGGCTCCTCCACCGTATTCCGCGCCGCGCGCCAGGAAGCCGGCGTGCGCCAGGAGGTCGCCCTCAAGCTGCTGGCGCGTGGCCTTTACACGCCGGCTGCGCGCGACCAGTTCCGGCGCGAGCGCGAGGCGCTGGCGCGGCTGCGCCATCCGGGCATCGCGCGGCTGATCGAGGGCGGCATCACCGAACAGGGGCTGGCCTATATCGTGCTGGAACTGGTCGATGGCGTGCCGATCACCGACTACGCGCGCGATCGCCGCCTGCCGCTGCGCCCGCGCCTGCTGCTGTTCCTGAAGGTGTGCCGCGCGGTGGCCGCAGCACATCGCGCGCTGATCGTGCATCGCGACCTGAAGCCTTCCAACGTGCTGGTCACCACCGACGGCGAGGTGAAGCTGCTCGACTTCGGCATCGCCAAGCTGCTCGACGACCGCACCGATGACGCCACCCGCACCCAGCACCGCGCGCTCACGCCGGCCTATGCCGCGCCGGAGCAGTTCTCCCGCGAACCAGTGACCACGGCCACGGATGTCTATGCGCTCGGCGTCCTGCTCGACGAACTGCTGTCGGGCCGGCGACGGACTGCCGGCGAGACCGGCCCGCCGTCCACGCGTTCGGACGCCGTCTCGCGCAGGAGCAACTCGCGCACCGCGCGAGCATGGCAGCGCCCGTTGCGTGGCGACCTCGACAACATCGTGCGGATGGCCACCGCCACCGACGCAGAGCGCCGCTATGCCTCGGCCGGCACGCTCGCGGACGACATCGAACGCCACCTCGATCACCTGCCGGTGCTGGCGCATCCGCCCTCGCCCTGGTATCGGGCCGGCAAGTTCATCGACCGCCATCGCGGCGGCGTGGTGATCATGACGGTGCTCGTGCTCGCCGTGCTCGTCTCGCTCTCCACCGCGCTGTGGCAGGCGCACGTTGCGCGCCGGCAAGCCATCCGCGCGACCATGATGCGCGACTTCGTCGAGGACCTGTTCGCACCGATCCAGTACGGCGTTGCCCCCGCGAAGCAGCCCAGCCTCGGCGAGCTGCTGGCGCGCGGCGTGGCAAAGCTCGACCACTCGCCGCAACTGGACGACGCCGGTCGCGTGGACCTGCTGGCGATGTTCTCGCGCCTGTACGAGAACCTCGGCGAACCCGCGCAGTCGCGCAGGCTCGCAGACCGGGCCGTTGCCCTGTCCGCGCGGGCGCTGGCGCCCACCGACATCGAGGCGATCCGCGCGCTCACCGCACGCGGTTACGCCGAGGTGCGCACGGAGGATTTCGCGGCCGGCGGTGCCGACCTGCGCCTGGCCCGCCGGCGCATGCGCGCGCAAGGCATCCATGGCGAGGACCTGATCCGCCTGCTCGGCCCGCTGGCCGCGGTCGAGAACAGCGAAGGGCATGCCGACGCCGCGCTGCAACTCTCCCGCGAAGCGCTGTCGGAGCGGATCGCCACCTGGGGACCGGACGACGCCCGCGTCGGCATCGGCTACAACGACGTCGCCTCCGCACTGGAAGGCCTGGCGCGCTACGACGAGGCGATCCCGATGTGGCGCAAGACCCTGCAGTTCGAACTCGCGCATTTCGGCCCGTCCAGCAACGAGTCCACGCTGGCGCTGGCCGGCCTGGCCTCGTCCGAATATCGCGCCGGCGACTGGGCGCAGGCGCACCGGCATTTCACGCAAGCGCTGGCGCTGTACACGCGCCATGGCGGCCAGCCGCAACTCACCCAGGTGTACGCGGCGCAGAAGGCGTGCGTGCTGGAAGGGTTGCGCGCCGATCGTGCCGCTGCGCAGGCGCGTTGCCGCCAGGCGCAAGCATGGTCGGCGGACGGTTTCGGAGAAACCAGTGCGCTGCACGGCGATTCGCTCGAAGCCACCGCGTTCGGCCTGGAGGAAGCCGGCGATCTGGCCGGTGCGCGCGAATTGTTTGCCGCCGCGCGCCAACGCTACGGCGACAGCCCGGCCAATCGCATGCGGGTCGGCCGCATCGACAGCGAACTGGCCGGCATCGACCTGCTGGAGGGCCATCCCGAACAGGCACGCACACTGCTGCCGGCAGCGATCGCCGGCCTGCGCACGCGTTCCTGGCCGATGCCTCCGCTGATCGCCGAGGCGCGCTTGCTGCTCGCCTGCACCGAGGCTCCCGGCGCGGGGTGTCCCGACGATCTCCAGGCCAGCGTCGATCGCGACGTGGCTACCGCCGCTTCGCGCCACGATCCGCAGCTGCTGTGGGTGCATACGCTGCGCGCCCGGGTCGAACTGCTGCGCGGCGAACCGGAGCTGGCCAGGACCGAGCTGGCCACCGCGATCGCCAACGCCGCCCGCGAATTGCCACCGGCCCATCCACGCCAGCTTGCCGCGCAGCTGTGGCTGGCCATTGCAACGGCGCGCACGGGCGATTGCGCCGCGGCATCGGCCAGGGCACGGGCGGCCAGCACGATCATCGAAGCGAACCGGCTTGCCGCCCATCCCGGGCTCGCCGGCCCGCAGGCGATGCTGCGTCAACCCATCGCCACCTGCGTCGCCTTGCCGAACTGACGGGAAACCCGTCACCTCCTCGGCAACCCGCTGTCCACATGGTTCACGCGCCTGGTCTGGCGCATGTCGCAATTGCCGCCGCGTCGGTGTTCTGCGCAGTGTCCACCCGCGCAAGGGGCGCGCGTGCGCACGAGCTACCAGGGAGGTCGACCACCATGTTTCATCATCACGCGATCCATGCGGCCGCGCGGCAGCTGGCTGCCGTGGCTGCACTCTTGCTGCTCGCGTTTGCCGGCATGGCGTCGGCCCAGGACAGCCGACCGGCGCCGGCATCAGCAGACAACGCCGTCACCGCCGACCCGTCCGGCTGGCTGCAGACCAGCACGCCCAGCGGCCGCATCGACATCGACAACCCGTTCTTCGCCAGCCTCGGCAGCAACGGGCGCTCGTGCGACTCCTGCCATCGCCAGGCGGAGGGCTGGACGATCTCCGCCGCCGAGGTGCGTGAACGCTTCCGGCAGAGCAACGGCACCGACCCGATCTTCGCCCTGGTCGACGGCGCCGTTTCGCCGCTTGCGGACGTTTCCAGCGTCTACGCGCGGCGCATCGCCTACGCCATGCTGCTCAAGCGCGGCGTGCTGCGCATCGGCATGCCGATGCCGGCGCACGCCGAGTTCAGACTCACTGCCGTGGACGATCCCTACGGCTACGCCAGCGCGCGCGAGTTGTCGCTGTTTCGCCGCCCGCTGCCAGCCACCAATCTGATCTGGGACACCGCAGTGATGTGGGACGGACGCGAGACCTTTGCCCCGTTCAAGCCGCCGATGGATGCCGGCATCGACATCGGCGACATCGACGCCAGCCTGGCCTCGCAGGCGCGCGATGCCATCCTCGGCCACGAGCAGGCGGGCAGCGTGCCGGATGCCGCCGTCATCGACCGGATCGTCGAGTTCGAATCGCACCTGTTCACCGCGCAGTCGATCGACCGGCAGGCCGGGCGCCTCAACGACGACGGCGGCATGGGCGGGGCCAGCATCCTGGGCCAACAGCGCTTCTGGGTCGGCATCAACGACACTTTCGACAACGATCCCACCGGCGAACCGTTCGACCCGCGCGCCATGCGCCTGTTCGACAGCTGGAACGATCCGCGCGCGTCACTGAGCCGCGACCCGCGCGATCGCGCACGCGCCGCGATCGCCCGCGGCGAGCAGTTGTTCAACCACATGCCGATCGACATCAGCGGCGTGGCCGGCCTCAACGACGTCACCGGCGTGCCGGTCATCCACGGCAGCTGCAGCAGTTGCCACAACGCGCCGAATATCGGCAACCACTCGGTGGCATTGCCGGTAAATATCGGCATTGCCGACGCCAGCCGGCGCACGCCGGATCTGCCGCTGTACACGCTGACCCGCTACAGCACCGGCGAGGTGGTGCGCACCACCGACCCGGGCCTGGCCATGCTGACCGGCAAGTGGGCCGACATCGGCAAGTTCAAGGGACCGATCCTGCGCGGCCTGGCCGCCCGCGCGCCGTACTTCCACAACGGTTCGGCGGCGACGTTGATGGACGTGGTCGATTTCTACGACAGCCGCTTCAACATCGGCATGAGCGCCGGGCAGAAAAGCGATCTGGTGGCATTCCTTTCGGCGTTGTGAGAGCCGGCCGGCAACTCAGCGGCTCGACGTCGCGGGCTGCGCCGAGCCAAGTCGTTGTTCGACGGCGGGACTGAGGCCGCGCATGAAGCGTTCGACGGCATCGGTGTAATCCGTAGGCAAGCCGAGTTCGGCATTGATCCGCCCATGCGAGAGGCCTTCCTCCAGCACGCGAGCCTCTCCACCGAAAGACTTCGCCTTGCGCACGAAATCGTGCGCACGCGGGCAGGACTCCCGCCGCTCGCTGGAGCACACCGCCAGAAACGGCGCCATGCGGCCACGCATCTGCTGGTACGGCGATGCCGCCAGCCAATCGGCGGGCTGCGAACCGAAGGCATCGTCGTACAGGCGCGGGTGCCGGCCCTGCATGATCTGCACGACATCCAGCGCGGCGCTGTCCAGCGAGACCGTGCCCAGCCAGGGCTGCGCGCCCTGCTCGCGCGCCAGCGCCGGTTCGGCACTCAGCAGGGCCACCAGATGCGCGCCGGCCGAATGCCCCATCAGGATGAACGCGCGAGGATCGGCTCCCCAGCTCTGTGCCTTGCGTTGCGCCAGTGCCAGCGCGCGGGCCACATCCTGCGCCTGCTGCAGCGGCGTTGCATCCGGCAGCAACCGGTAGTTCGCCGAAATGACCACGAAGCCGCGCGGCAACCAACGATCGACCTTGTTCTGGACCACGCCACGCGCCGCCTTGTCGCCACGCCGCCAACCGCCACCGTGCACCATGAAGATCACCGGTGCTGCGCTGGCATGCGCCGGCAGATACACATCGAAACGCTGGCGCGGATCGCTGCCGTAGGCCACGTCCTGCACCAACCGTGCGCCCGGCGGCAAGTTCACCGGCCCGCGCGATTCGTGCTGCGCCGTTGCACCATGCCGCTGCAACAGCCGCTCGCGCAACGCACCGGATTGTGCCGTCGCCACCAACGGCAACAGCACCAGGCTCATCCATGCGAACGATTGGAACGCCAAACGAAAGTCGCGACCCATCATCCCCTCCCGGAAGCTACGAAGCCAAAACTCTCGCGCGCCACGCCGGCGCACGTCGCCCGCCTTCAACGGATCGCGAGCACCCGGGTTGACTCGCCGCACGCGGCACGGCCCCTCAGTCCCGTTCCCGGGCAGACGGGGCCGTCGCTGCAATCGGCATCCGGTGCGGGGCGGGCCAAGGACCAGTGCCCGCATACAAAAAACCCATCAGGCGAATCACTCGCCTGATGGGTTTGCATTGGTGGAGGTGGCGGGAGTCGAACCCGCGTCCGAAGGCGTTCAATGCCCGGATCTACATGCTTAGCTCACCGTTCGATCTCGTTTCGCGACAAGCACGGCAGGCAAAGCGCACCGCGAAACCAGCCTGATTGATCTTGCCTACGACCGCCAGGCGACAGTCTTCGGCGATCTCATGATAATGACCCTACACCGACGAGCATGAGCACAAGTGGGTTCGGGGCTTACGCCTTAAGCGGCGAGAGCGTAGTTGTCGTCGTTGGCAACTATGAGTTTGCTGCTGGATTAACGAGGAAAGCTGCCCCCTCGGCATGCACCAAGCCATCTCACTGCCCCCGTCGAAGCCAGAACACCCCCGGGGAAAATGGTGACTCGCACGAAGTATATGGGTCCGTCGCCGGCAACCGCAATCGAGGCTGGCGCCGTTCGCGCGATCCGTTCATGTCCGGCCGCGCGGTCTTGACGGGGACGCATCGGCAAGCGCCTTGCCGGGGGCCATTTCGAAGCGCGAACCTCGCTTCCATGGCAGGTCCGATTCGGCGGAGTGTTGTTCAGGCGCGAGGGCAACGTCTATACTTGCGCGGTTGCATCACCCAAGTCGCCGTACCAGTGGGAATGAACTCGATGACTCGATTGCACATGCTTGGCCTCGTTGCGGCCACGGCTCTTTTCGCTGCAACCAGCGCCCATGCCGAAGGCGACAAGGCCGCCGGTCGCAAGCTGGTGTACACCTGCGCCGGCTGCCATGGCGTGCCCGGCTACACCAATGCCTATCCGCAATACCCGGTGCCGAAGATCGCCGGCCAGAACGAGCAATACATCGTCAACGCGCTGCATGGCTACCAGAGTGGCGACCGCAAGCATCCGACCATGGATGCGCAGGCGCAGAGCCTGTCCGACACGGACATCCAGGACATCGCCGCCTATCTTTCCAGCCTCGCCAAGTAATCGCCAAGGATCTTCCGCATGAACCGTGTGCTTACCCTGATCTCCTTCGGCGCCGTGCTGGCATTTGCTTCCACCGCAGCGCTCGCCAACGGCAATGCCGCCAACGGCAAGACGAAGGCCGCCACCTGTTTCGCCTGCCACGGCACGGACGGCAACTCGGTCGATCCGCAATACCCGCGGCTGGCCGGCCAGTACAACCTTTATCTGCAGCAGGTCCTGCACGAGTACAAGAGCGGCCAGCGCGACAATCCGATCATGAAGGGCATGGTGGCCACGCTGTCCGACCAGGACATCGAAGACATCTCGGCCTACTTCTCCAGCCTGCCCGGCAAGCTGGACACGCTGAAAGGTCATATCGGCGGCGACAACTGAAGCTCGCCGACGTGGCAACAAGAGGCCCGCCATGCGGGCCTTTTTGTTGACTGCGGGATAGGCGGGCCCGGATTCAGGCCATCGCTGACTTGCCCTCGTGCCGGCTGTAGTACGGTTTCTCGCCGCCGGAGTGATCGGTGGCGTCGCGCACCGCGGTGACTTCGGGGACCTGCTCGCGCAAGGTCTTTTCCACACCTTGCTTCAAGGTGACATCGACCATGCCGCAGCCATGGCAGCCGCCGCCGAACTGCAGCACCACCGCGCCATCGGCATCGACTTCCAGCAAGGTCACCCGCCCGCCATGCGACGCCAGCCGCGGATTGATCTCCGCCTCGATCACGTAGCGCACGCGCTCGATCACGCCAGCATCCACGCCGGGCACGTGCCCCTTGATCTTCGGCGCGCGGATGTTGAGCTGGCCGCCGGTGGCGTTGGGCTCGAAGTCGATGCTGGCCTGGTCCAGCCAGCTGGCGCTGTCGCCATCGACATGGAACTCGAAACCGGCGCACTCGATCGTCCATTCGCCACCTGCCAGATCGGCAGGCTCGCAGAACTCCAGCTCGCAGTTGGCCGCCGGCGTGCCCGGCGCCGTGACCCGCAGGCGAATGCCCAGCCCCTCGATGCCTTGCTGGTCAAGCAGGCGCAGGAAGTGCTGCTGCGCCCGCGGGGAAATGTCGATCATGCCTGGCTCCGCTGTTCATGGACCGGGGGCGGCGAGCCCTCACCGGTGAATCAGCACCATTTTAGTCCAGTTTCGAGTCCAATGGCTGGCGTCGCCATGCGCTTTGACTTTTCGCGTGCCAGCTTCGACCCTTCCCTTCTCACTTCAAACCTGCATGGAGCCTTGCGATGAACGCCACCGAACTGTCGAACCAGCACTGCCAACCGCGCAAGGGCAAGCAGCACGCGCTCGCTGCCGAGGAAGCCGCCAAGCTCCTGCGCGCATTGCCGGGCTGGCAACTGCGCGAGGACGGCAAGGCCATCGTCAAGGATTTCAAGTTCGAGGATTTCCACCGCACCCTGGGCTTCATCAATGCCGTGGGCTTCATGGCCAACCACGAGGATCACCACCCGGACATCGAAGCAGGCTACGGCCATTGCCAGCTGTTGTGGTCGACCCACGACGTGGGCGGGCTGTCGATGAACGACTTCATCTGCGCCGCGCGGGTCGACGCCCTGCTGGCGCGGTGATCAGAAGTCGGTGCGCGACTTCTCGCGGGTATAGACCAGCCGCTTGCCCTTGACGGCAAGCGTGTCGAGGAAATCCTTCAGGTCCGCCGGCAGCGGAGCCGAGAAACTGTAGGAGCGCCCATCCAGGTCGAAGCTCAGGTGGGCCGCATGCAGGAACATCCGGTGCAGCCCCATCTCGCGGTAGCGCTTGTTCATCTCGCGATCGCCGTACTTCGGGTCGCCAGCCAGCGGATGGCCGATGTGCGCTGCATGCACGCGAATCTGGTGGGTGCGGCCGGTTCCCAGGGTGGCCTGCATCAGGCGCGCGCTGGGGTACTGCTCCATTTCGCGGAAGAAGGTCAGCGACGGCTTGCCGCTCTCGGCCACCCGCACCATGCGCTCGCCGCCTTGCATGATCGACTTCAGCAGCGGCGCATTGACATCGAACCTGGCCTTGGCCGGGTGTCCCAGCATCAAACACAGGTACTGCTTGGTGACCTCGCCGGCCCGGATCGCCGCCTGCAGCCCGGTCAGCCCCGCCCGGGTACGGGCAAACACCAACACACCGCTGGTATCGCGGTCGAGCCGATGCACCAGTTCCAGGTGTTCCTGCGGACGCGCCGCGCGCAGCAGCTCGATCGCCCCATGGCTGATCCCGCTGCCGCCGTGGCTGGCCACGCCGGCCGGCTTGTCGATGACCAGGAAATGCTTGTCCTCGAAGATGACGGCCTCGGCGACCTCGGCCACCTGCCCCTCGGCCGGCCCCCGACCCTCGACCTTGTCGGCCATCCGCACCGGCGGGATACGCAGCGTATCACCGTCAGCGAGACGCGTATCGGGTTTGGCCCGTTTCCCGTTCACGCGCACCTGTCCGGTGCGCAACAGTCGGTAAATCATGCTCTTGGGTACGCCCTTGAGCAGGGTCACCAGGGCGTTGTCGATGCGCTGCCCGTCGCGCTCCGGGCCGATCTCGACTTGACGTACACCGTGAGGTGCGTCCCGGGAAGTTGCCGTCTGCATTGAAAAAAACCTGCTTAGATAGGATACTCGCCGGGCGCTGGTTTCCATCCGTCTGTTGCCTGGATCGGGTGGAGTGCCCGCCCGTGACGTCGGCGAGGATTGCGCCGGTTGCCCTTGGGGTAGCCGGTCGCGGCTCCCTTTCATCGTAACGGTTTGGGCTGGTGTTTGTCCGTTGCCATACGGCATTGCGACAGCAGGCGCAGCTGACCGAATCATCCCCGACACCGGCAACGGTGCCGTTTTTTTGCCGCTTAACCGCTGCGGCGCGATTCCCGGCAGGCCGCCATTCCAGGCGCCACCGTGGCTCGCGACGCGCGGCCAAGCCGAGGATAACCACCATGAAACGCATGTTGATCAACGCGACTCAGCGTGAAGAGTTGCGCGTGGCCATTGTCGATGGCCAGAACCTGTACGACCTGGACATCGAAATCCCTTCGCGGGAGCAGAAAAAGTCCAATATCTACAAGGGCCGAATCACCCGGGTCGAGGCTTCGCTCGAGGCCTGCTTCGTCGAGTACGGCGCCGAGCGCCACGGCTTCCTGCCGCTGAAGGAAATCTCCCGCGAGTACTTCACGCCGGGCCTCGACCACCACAAGTCGAGCATCCGCGAGCTGGTCAAGGAAGGCCAGGAAGTGGTCGTGCAGGTGGAGAAGGAAGAGCGCGGCAACAAGGGCGCTGCGCTGACCACCTTCATCAGCCTGGCCGGCCGCTACATGGTGCTGATGCCGAACAACCCGAAAGCCGGCGGCGTGTCGCGCCGGATCGAGGGCGAGGACCGGCAGGCGCTGAAGGAGGCGCTGGACCACGTCACCGTGCCGGATGACGTCGGCCTGATCGTGCGTACCGCCGGCCTGGGCCGCGACGCCGAAGAACTGCAGTGGGACCTGGACTACCTGCTGACCCTGTGGAAGTCGATCTCCGAGGCGGCCGGCAAGCAGAAGGCGCCATTCCTGATCTACCAGGAATCCAAGCTGTTCATCCGTGCCCTGCGTGACTACCTGCGCAGCGACATCGGCGAGATCCTGATCGACGACGAGCCGCTGTTCAACGACGCGCGCGAGTTCATGCAGCAGGTAATGCCGAACGCATTGCGCAAGCTCAAGCTGTACCAGGACGACACCCCGCTGTTCACCCGCTACCAGATCGAGACGCAGATCGAAAGCGCGTTCGACCGCCAGGTGCGGCTGCCGTCGGGCGGCTCGATCGTGATCGACCAGACCGAGGCGCTGACCGCCATCGACGTCAACTCGTCGAAGGCGACCAAGGGCAGCGACATCGAGGAGACCGCGTTCAACACCAACTGCGAGGCCGCGGTGGAAGTGGCGCGCCAGGCGCGCATCCGCGATGCCGGCGGCCTGATCGTGATCGACTTCATCGACATGGACAGTCCGCGCCACCAGCGCGAGGTGGAGGATCGCCTGAAGGAAGCGCTGAAGCTCGATCGCGCCCGCGTGCAGGTCGGCCGGATCTCGCGTTTCGGCCTGCTCGAGATGTCGCGCCAGCGGCTGCGCCCCAGCCTCGGCGAAGCCACCCAGATCACCTGCCCGCGTTGCGAAGGCCACGGCCATATCCGCGGCGTGGAATCGCTGTCGCTGTCGACCCTGCGCCTGATCGAGGAACACGCAATGAAGGACAACACCGGCCAGGTGCTGGTGCAGGCTCCTTCGAGCGTGGTCAATTTCCTGCTCAACGAAAAGCGCGCCAGCGTGGTGGAGATCGAACTGCGCCACAAGGTGCACGTGATGATCGTCGCCGACGAAAAGCTCCAGACCCCGCACATCGAGATCCAGCGCATCCGCGAAGCGGACATGGGCGAGCACAGCAAGCCCAGCTACGAAATGCTCACCGCCGTGACCGCCACGGACTTGCCGAAGATGGGCCAGACCCTGGGCAGCGGCGAGCAGCCCGCCGTGAGCGGCATCGTGCCGGGCAGCCCTGCCCCGGTGCGCGAGGAAGTGCCGGCCCCGGTGGCGGCAACGCAGCCGGCGCCGCGACGCCCGGTGCCTGCCCCGCGTGCTGCCGTCGCCGCTCCGACCGGCGGCCTGCTCTCGCGCCTGTTCGGCTGGTTCCGCAATGCCGAAGCCGCCGCGCCCACGCCCGCCCCGGCACCGACCAGCAGCGCACGCAATCGCCGCGAGGACAACGGTCCGCGCAACGCCACGCGCGGCACGAATGGCACGCAGGCATCATCCGCCCGCCAGCCGCGCCGCGACTCGCCATCGCCGCAAAGCCAGAAGTCCGGCGCCCAGCAGCAAGCGCGCAACAATCGCCAACGCACCAACGAAGCGGCGTCGCGTTCGCCCGCTCAGCCGCAGAGCCAGAACGCGCGTGCCGAGCGGCAGGCCAGGCCCGCGCCGGCCGTCGAGTCCGCCGCCGCGTCACGCCCCGAGCGCGCACCGCAACAGCCGCGTCCGGAGCGGGCGCCGCGCGCCGAGCGTGCCGAGCGCG
This sequence comes from Rhodanobacter sp. 67-28, assembly GCA_001898415.1. Taxonomy (GTDB): domain Bacteria; phylum Pseudomonadota; class Gammaproteobacteria; order Xanthomonadales; family Rhodanobacteraceae; genus Rhodanobacter. The sequence goes on from MKTU01000039.1 coordinate 86,885, forward strand.
CGCCCATCGAGGCAACGGATGAGGCTGCCAAGGCCGCAGCCCTGCTCGCCGCCGGTGCCGCCGAAGTGGTTCCGACGGCGCCGGGCGAGAACGAGAATCCGACCGACTCGGCAGCCGAGGGTGATGCCGGCACGTCGCGTCGCCGCCGCGGCCGCCGTGGCGGCCGTCGCCGTCGCCGTCATGACGACACGACCGCCGTCGACGGTTCGCTGGATTCGACGCAAGCCGAAGCGCTGGACGACGAGGACCGCGACGAGCCCGGCAAGGCGCCGGCTACCGCCGACACCGTGACCGCCGCTGCGCGCCGCACGCCACGTCCCGCCGCGACGCCGGATGCGCTGGCCGCAGCATCGAAGGAGACGGAGTCGCACCACGCTCCGGCCCCTGCCGGTATCTCCGCCGTGACCGCACCTTCGTCGTCTGCACCGACGAGCGCGCGGGAACCGGCAACCGACAAGATCCTCTCGGCGACCGGCACCGTGCCTTCCGACAAGTCCATGGACAAGCCGGCTGTTGCCTTGCCCGCCGCCAGCTTCATCCTGCCGACGCTGCCGCCGATCCCCGATTCCGCTGCGCCATCGACCGATGCCGAACCGGCGCCGACCCAGGCCACCCTGTCCGCTGCCGCGACGCCACCGCGCAGTGCCGATACCCAGGTTCGGGTCGAGTCGCCGCTGCCGCGCCATCCTGATCGCATCGCTGGTGATGCTCCGTCCCTCCGCCCGCAAGCCGCGGTGGCCCAGGCAGAGGCATCCAGCCTGCCCGCCGGCCCGCGGCCGACCGAATCGCCGGTTCGCGTGGCAATCGCTGCGGCACCGGTGGCCGCGCCATTGGCAACTCCGACGCCGACCACCCCAGCGGCCGACACTGCCGACACCGTTCGGCCGACCACCGCGCCGGCGGCGCCTGTCGTCACGCCTGCCACGACACCGCTTGAGCCATCGACGGGCCCGACGACCCACGCGCAGGCACCGGTCGCCGCATCGTTGCCCAAGCAGGGCGACCTGCTCGCCTCATCCGGCAACGCGACGCCTCACGTCCAGGCAAGCGAAGCCGACAAACCGCGAGCGGAGCCGCGGCCGGAGGACGGTCGTTCGAGTGGTGAATCGCACGGCTGATTCAGCCTGGTGTCGAAACGAAAAAACCGGACGCGAGTCCGGTTTTTTTTTCGTGCCTGGAATCCGGTACCGGCGATCAGCGTACCGAACCGCGCTCAATTGCCGACGTGATGGCTGGGCGTGTCGATCAGGCCATGCACGGTCATCAGATGCGCAAGGCTGAGCACATGATCCACCTGCAACTTCTCCATCAGGCGCTGCTTGTAGGTGGAGACGGTTTTCGGGCTCAGGTTGAGCTGCTCGCCGATGATCGTGAGCGGCTTGCCGCGCACCAGCATCATGGCCACTTCCAGCTCCCGGCTGGAGAGCGCATCGAACGGCGAGACGCTGCCGTCGAGCGTGGCCAACGCAAGTTGCTGAGCCACCGCCGGGGCCAGGTAGCGGCGCCCGCCAGCCACCTGTCGCACGGCCGCCACCAGCTCGTCCGCGTTGCAACCCTTGGTCAGGTAACCCAGCGCGCCGGCATCGAGCAGGCGCTTGGGGAAACGCGCGTCGTCGACCACGGTCACGATGACGATGTGGGTCGACAGCTTGGATCGGTTCACCCGTTCGGTGAGCTCGATCCCGCTCATCCCGGGCATGTGCACGTCCACCAGGGCGATGTCCGGCGACAGGTTGCGAATCAGGCGCAAGCCTTCTTCCGCACTGCCCGCCTCGCCGCTGACCTCGATGTCCGGCTGCTGTTTCAGGATCATCCGAAAGCCGGTGCGCACCAGCTCATGATCGTCCACCAGGACCACACTGATCACGTGACGCCCTCCTTGGTTGGGTTGTTTGAAAGTAGGCCGGCCGCCACCCCATTGCAAGCGGCCGGCACAGATTCTTGCACTGAACTGCACCAACCGCGCGCGCCCGCCAATCAGGCCCCTGTACAGCGGGTGTCGAGGGCCGGATGCATCCCCTGACCGTCGTCCGCCTTCGCGAAACGGGCCAGCACGACATGCCCGCGCGCACCCGCCATCTCGACGCGGACCGGCTGGCGCGAACGCCGGTGTTCGTCACGCGCAACGGTTCGCGCCAGTTCGATCGCCTGCCGCAGCGGCAACTGGCTGAACAGTGCGGCATCGTGCCGACACACGCTCCAGCCGTATCCCGAGCAGCGCAGCGAAATCGTCAGCATGCAGACATCCCCTTGCATGACGCCGGACATCAGCCCCCAACCCTCATCCCCGCAAACGCAGGCAGGATGGCACGCCGGTCCGCTGCCGATATGTCGGTGCAATCCTACGGAAGCTGTGCGGAAACTCGCCGTGCACGGACCTGGAACGATCGAGATGCAAGCGCCATGGCCCACGCAGCCATCGAACGAAAAAGCCGCCTTGCGGCGGCTTTTCGCGATCCTGGCCGCAGATGGCCAAGGTCAGGGTTGGTGCCCAAGGGGGGACTCGAACCCCCACGCCTTTCGGCGCTACCACCTCAAGGTAGTGCGTCTACCAGTTCCGCCACCTGGGCAGGTGTGTTGCTTCAGTGCTTTGTTGGCTCCGACGGCTTTGCCGGCGGCACGTTGCCCTGGCTCTGGGCCGGCGCTGCGTTCGTGGCGGCGGGCGTCGCTGCCGGAACGGCCTTGCCGGCGGCCGGCGTGGCCGCGGGTACTTCCGAACCGTTGGTTGCGGCCGGCGGTGTCGCCGCAGCGGGTGCAGGCTGTTCCGTCGAGCCGGCCATCACGCCCAGGCCGCCGCCGGCGGGCTGTGGCGCGCCGTTGGCATGCAGGTAAATGCCCATGCCGAGGCTGAGCAGGAAGAACAGCCCGGCCAGCACGCCGGTGGCGCGGGTCAGGAAGGTCGACGAACCCCGCGCGCCGAACACCGTAGCCGACGCGCCGCCGCCGAAACCGGAACCGGCATCCGCGCCTGCACCGTTCTGCAGCAGGATCAGCACGATCATGGCCGCAGCGATCAGGATGTAAAACACGCTGAAAATGACGAACATAGGTTTGTATTCGAGCCTGTGTACTAGCTGCCCTGGGGCGCCTGGTGTGCGGCGGTGCAGATGGCCAGGAAGTCCGCAGCAGTCAATGAGGCACCGCCGATCAGGCCACCGTCCACGTCCGCCTGCGCGAACAACTCGGCGGCATTCGCCGCCTTGACGCTACCGCCGTAAAGCAGTCGGGTCAGACGGGAAAGTGTAGCATCTTCGGTTTCCAGTTGGCTACGAATGAACGCATGCACCTGCTGCGCCTGTTCCGGCGTGGCGGTACGGCCGGTGCCGATCGCCCAGACCGGCTCGTAGGCGATCACCGCGGTGTCGAAACTGGCGATGCCCGAGCTGCGCAGCACGGCCTGCAGCTGGGCGGCGATCACGCTTTCGGTGGCATCGGCTTCGCGCTGCTGCAGGGTTTCGCCCACGCACAGGATCGGCGTGAGGCCCGCCGCGCGTGCAGCGGCGAACTTGCGCGCCACCAGCTCGTTGTCCTCATGGTGGTACTGCCGGCGCTCCGAATGGCCCACCAGCACCCAGCGCGCGCCGACATCCGCCAGCATCGCGCCGGACACTTCGCCGGTGAACGCGCCCTGCCCTTCGTGCTCGCTCAGATCCTGCGCGCCAAAGCCGATGCCGCTGTCACGGTGCTGCGCGGCCAGTTCGGCCAGGTAGGGAAAAGGCGGGAACACGTTCACGTCGATCGACGCCGGCTTGGCGGCAGCAAGCTCGTCGACGAGCGCGGCGGCCATCGTGCGACTGCCGTGCATCTTCCAGTTGCCAGCGACCAGTTTCTTGCGCATGGTGTGCTTCCGTAGCCGTCAAAACGGCAAGCTTAGCCAGCGCCCGCGACATCGGCAAACCGGCCGGTCACGCGCGGCGGCACTCACAGGGAACACCGATGACACCTGCTCGCCCGCTCAGCCTGGTTACTGGCGCCTCTTCCGGCATCGGTGCGGCGTTCGCCCGCCAGCTTGCCGCACGGGGCCATGACCTGGTGGTCACCGCGCGCCGTACCGAGCGCCTGCAGGAGCTGGCGACGGAACTGCACGCGACGCACTCGACCACGGTCACGGTGCTGTCTTGCGACCTGGCCGAGCCGACGGCGGTGGTGGACCTTTGCCATGCCATGGAGCAACGCGCCCTGCGGGTGGACTGGCTGGTCAACAACGCCGGCTACGGCGTGCCCGGCAGGTTCGACGCCAATGACTGGCCGGTGCATGCCGATTTCCTGCGCGTGCTGCTCACCGCGCCCACCGAGCTGGCCTGGCGATTGCTCCCCGGCATGCGCCAGCGCGGATACGGTCGCATCATCAACGTGGCCTCGCTGGCCGGGCATGTTCCGGCGCCGGCCGGCCACACCTTGTATGCGGCGAGCAAGGCTTACCTGATCAAGTTCTCGCAGGCGCTGGCACTGGAAAACAGCGCGTGCGGCGTCCATGTCAGCGCGCTGTGCCCGGGCTTCACCTGGTCGGAGTTCCACGACGTCACCGGCACGCGCGCAAAAATGGACAAGCTGCCCGGCTACATGTGGCTGACCGCCGACGAGGTCGTGCGCCGGGGCATTGCCGCGGTGGAGCGTGGCGACGCGGTCTACATCCCGGGCCGGATCAACCGTTTCATCAAGACGGCGCTGCAGCTGATGCCGGACCGATTGGCACTGCGGCTGTCGGCACGGCAAGGCACGCGTTATCGCGACACGGAAACCCACTGACATGTCGCTGATGCCGACGCAGATGCGTCCGCTCCCCTATCGCAAACCACAACAAGGCCGCGATTACTGGGTGGTGGACGACGTCCTGGCGAATGCCGGTGAAGTGCGCGAACGCTGCCTGGCCCGCACCGACTGGGAACTCGGCTACCCGCACACGGGTGAAGTCTGGCCCGGCATGCGGGCCATGCCCGCCTTGCTCGATGGGGAACTGGCGGCACTGGATGCGCGAGTCTGCGCACTGACCGGTGCGGCCAGGGTCTGGGTCGAGCAGAGCGAAGCCGGCACCCGGCTCAACCACAATTGCGTGCAGGTCGTCGGCTCGGTCGAAGGCTCGGTGAAGCCGCACACCGATTCCTCGCACCTGTGTCGCTACGCCGCCGTGCTCTACCTCAACCCGGACGTGCCGGACCACTGCGGCACCAGTTTCTTCCGCCAACGCATGCCCGGCGGCCAGCTCGGCGGCAACATCGTGCTGGCGCCGCATCGCAACCTGGCCGAGGCCCTGGGCAACCGTTTCGTGCGCCCGGATGCGTTCGTCGAAGACGTGCGCGTGGCGCATCGCTGGAACCGGCTGCTGGTCTACAAGGCCAACCTGATCCACAGCGCCACCGCGTACTGGGGACTGGAGATGGCGGCCAAGCGCATGACGGCCGTGTTCTTCTGGATGGCGTAATCCTCCGGAATCAGCTTGCCGCGGACCGCCTGCGTTCGTCGGCTATGATCCTGCGGCGCATGTCCGCGCGCTTGCACCACACAGGGGGAATTCTCATGGATCGACTGTTGAAAAGGACGGTACTCGTGCTTCTGGCCACGCTGGCGCTCGTTGCCTGTACCTCGGCGCCGCTGAAGCCCGCCGCACCGATCGCCGTGCCGGCCGGGGTCAGCCAGGCGCAGGTCAAGGCCAGCATCATCAATGCTCTCGAAGGTCGCGGCTGGACCCTGGACAATCTTGCCGACGGCGAGATCCTCAGCACGCTGCACATTCGCGAACATACCGCCACCATCCGCATCACCTACGACGCCGCGGCGGTGAACCTCACCTACCTGCGCAGCACCAACCTGAACTATCGCGAGAAGGGCGCTCAGCGCAGCATCCATCGCAACTACAACGGCTGGATCGACTACCTGGAACAGGACATCCGCCGCAACCTGCAGAACACCCACGCGCTGGAAAACCAGTAGCAACGGCATCGCGGGGCGCCCGACGGGGCGCCCCGCATCCCGGCCCTAGATCAGCTTGATCTCGCGCAACCGCTGCAGCAGGTATTCGTGCGAGCTGATCGAGGTGTCGTAGCGACGCGGGTTGTCCGGCGTGATGCAGGAATCGAGCGGATCGAGCATCACGTCCGGGTTCGGGTGCAGGAAGAACGGCACCGAGTAGCGCGGCTTGCGCGCGTTCTCGTTCGGCGGGTTGACCACGCGATGAGTGGTCGACGGATACACGTGGTTGGAGAGGCGCTGCAGCATGTCGCCGATGTTCACCACGATCGCGTCGCCCTCGGTGGTGATCGGCAGCCACTCGCCCTCGCGGGTGAGCACTTCGAGCCCTTCGGCGCTGGCGCCGACCAGCAGGGTGATGAAGTTGATGTCCTCGTGCGCACCGGCGCGCACGTTCGGCACATTCTCGTCGGTGATCGGCGGGTAATGGATCGGCCGCAGGATCGAGTTGCCGACGTCGGTCTTGTCCTCGAAAAAGTTCTCCGGCTGCCTGATGTGCAGCGCCAGCGCGCGAAGCACGCGCGTGCCGAGCTGGTCGAGCGCCTCGTACAGGCCGTAACCGTAGCGCTTGAAGTCGGGCACCTCGGCCGGCCAGAGGTTCGGCGGCATCAGCTCGGCAAACTTCGAATCGCGCGGGATCTCGCGGCCGATATGCCAGAACTCCTTGAGGTCGGCGTACTGGCTGTCCTTGGCCGTCTCGACCTTGAAGGGCGTGTAGCCGCGCGCACCGCCGCTGCCCGGCACGTGGTACTTCATCTTGGTGTCGGTGGGCAGCGCGAAGAAACGCCGGAACACGTCGTAGGAGCCGTCGATCAGCTCGCGCGCGATGCCGTGGCCGCTGATGCAGCAGAAACCGAATTCGCGGTAGGCCGCACCGATTTCCGCGACGAAGGCGTTGCGGTCGCTGTCGTAACGGCGGATGTCGAGGGTGGGAACGTGCTTCATGGGTGAACGTCCATTGGAGGGTCGTGCGGTCGATTGATCCGCCACCGCAGGGGGCGGGGCACGTCGGGCCAATCCATGGCGACCCGGTACTACCTCAGGTTCACGAGCGTTCGGCGGCGGATTTTACCGTTCCGGCGAGGCGATCCGCCAGTTGCCGCACTTCGTCCGCGTCGGCGCCCTCGACCGTGACCCGTACCACCGGCTCGGTGCCCGAAGCGCGCAGCACCACCCGGCCGCGCCCCTGCAGGACGCGCTCGACCTCGCCCAATGCAGCGCGCACCGCGTCGCTCCGCAGCGACTCGCGCGCACCCTCGGCGCGCACGTTGAGCATGACCTGCGGAAACTTCTGCAGCCCCTGGCGCGCGCTGGCCAGGTCATGGCCGGCATGCGTCAGTGCTTCCAGGACGGCCAGCGCTGCGATGATGCCGTCGCCGGTGCTGGCCCGGTCCAGGCAAAGGATGTGGCCGGAAGTTTCACCACCCAGCACACCCTGGTGCTGCTGCAGTTGCTGCATGACGTAGCGGTCGCCGACGTTGGCGCGGATGAATGACACGCCGAGGTCATCCAGCGCCTGCTGCAACCCGAAATTGCTCATCAGGGTGCCGACCACCGGACCGGCCAGCAGGCCCTGCGCGCGCAGGTGTCGGGCGAGGATGAACAGGATGTCGTCGCCATCGGCGAGTTCGCCATGCCGATCGACCAGGATCACCCGATCGCCGTCGCCATCGAACGCCACGCCCAGGTCGGCCGCATGCGCCAGCACCGCCTGCTGCAACGCCTCCGGATGGGTCGAACCCACTCCATCGTTGATATTGAAGCCATCGGGCTTGTCGCCGATCGCCACCACCTCGGCGCCCAGTTCGGCAAACACTTTCGGCGCGACCTGGTAGGTGGCGCCGTGCGCGCAGTCGAGCACCAGCTTGATCCCGCGCAGGCTGAAATCCTCGGCTACCGTGGCCTTGCAGAACTCCGCGTAGCGGGCCACCGCATCGGCGACGCGCACGGCCTTGCCCAGGCGTTCGGAGGCGACCGTGGTGAACGCCGCCTCCAGTTCAGCCTCGATCGCCAGTTCCACCGCATCGGAGAGCTTCTCGCCGGCTGCGGAGAAGAACTTGATGCCGTTGTCGTGGTGCGGATTGTGCGAGGCACTGATCACGATGCCGGCCTGGGCACGCATGGAGCGCGTCAGGAACGCCACGGCCGGCGTAGGCATCGGACCGAGCAGGCCGACGTCGGCACCGGCCGCCACCAGCCCGGCCTCCAGCGCGGCCTCGAACATGTAGCCTGATACGCGCGTGTCCTTGCCGATCAGCACCGTGGGCCGCTCGCCGCCCTCGCGCCCGAGCACGGCGCCGACGGCGCGACCAAGCTGCAGCATGAAATCGGCGCTGATCGGCCACTGCCCGACCAGGCCGCGAATGCCGTCGGTGCCGAAATACTTGCGTTCTGTCATCGTGGTATTCCGAGAAAGAAAGGGATCGCGTCGAGTCGGGCGTTTCAATCGTCGTCGGGCCAGCGCGGCGCCGCCGGACGATCGTCCCGGCGCGGCACCGTGTCGGCTGCCTGCACCGCACTCCATACCGCCAGCGCATCGACCGTGGGCAACACATCATGCACACGCACGATGCGGGCACCACGCTGCACTGCGATCAGCGCCGCGGCCACCGAACCGGCCGCGCGATCGGCCGGCGTGGCGCGGCCGGTCAGGGTGCCGATCATGCGCTTGCGCGAGAGACCGGCGTACACCCCGCTGCCCAGGCTGGTGAAACGATCCAGTGCGCACAGCAACGCAATATTGTGTTCCAGCGTCTTGCCGAAGCCGAAGCCGGGATCGACCACCACCTTGCGCCGGTCGATGCCCGCCAGCTCGCAGGCAAACAGGCGATCGGTGAGGAAACGATGCACCTCGGCGACGACGTCGTCGTAATGCGGGTCGTCCTGCATGCTGCGCGGCTCGCCCAGCATGTGCATCAGGCACACCGGCACGCCCAGCTCGGCTGCCGCCTCCAGCGCCCCGTCGCGGCGCAGCGCGTACACGTCGTTGATCATGCCCGCGCCCGCGGCCACCGCCGCGCGCATCACCTGCGGGCGCGAGGTGTCGATGGAGATCGGCACCGTCGTGCGCGCCGCCAGCTGCTCGATCACCGGCAGCACGCGGCGCAACTCCTCCTCGACGGAGACCTCGTCGGCGCCGGGACGGGTGGATTCGCCACCCACGTCGAGCATGTCCGCGCCCTCCTCGACCATGCGCACGCCGTGCGCCACCGCGTCGTCCACGCTGGCGTGGATGCCGCCGTCGGAAAACGAATCAGGCGTGAGGTTGAGGATGCCGACCACGCGCGGGCGATCCAGCGACAGGGCGCGACCGGCGCAGTCCAGTACCGGTGCAAACCATTCGTTCGTCATGCTGATGTCTCCGCGCCGTGCCCTGCTGCCCGCGGGCTCATCCGCCCGTGCCGCCCAGCTCGCCCATGTAGCGCCGGTAATGGCGCAGCTCGGCGATGGAATCGCGGATGTCGGACAACGCCGTGTGCGCCGATTCCTTGCCCACGCTCTTGGCGATTTCCGGCGCCCAGCGACGCGCCAGTTCCTTCAACGTGGACACGTCGAGGTTGCGATAGTGGAAATAGCGCTCCAGCCGCGGCATCTGCCGGTGCATGAAGCGCCGGTCCTGGCAGATCGAGTTGCCGCACATCGGCGACTTGCCTGGCGGCACCCAGGCGCGCAGGAACTCCACGGTGGCCTGCTCGGCCATCGCGTGGTCGGTCTGCGAGTTCAGCACCTGGCGCCACAGGCCGGATTTGTGATGCTGGTTGATGTTCCAGCTGTCCATGGATTCCAGCCGGTCGATTTCATGGCGTATCGCGAACACCGGGCCGTCGGCCAGCACGTTGAGGTTCTTGTCGGTAACCACCGTGGCGATCTCGAGAATCGAATCGTTGTCGGTGTCGAGGCCGGTCATCTCCAGATCGATCCAGATCAGGTTTTCTTCGTTGGCTTGGCTCATGGAATCTCCTTGTGCGACCCAGTTTATCAGCCTTGCCCGTGACGGATGCCTGCATGCGATCATCGCCGGATGCAGACCTTCTTCTGGCACGACTACGAGACCTCGGGCGCCGATCCACGCCGCGACCGCCCACTGCAGTTCGCCGGCATCCGCACCACGTTGGAGCTGGAAATCGTCGGCGAACCCGTGATGTTCTACGGCAAGCCCTCGCTGGAGATGCCGCCCCATCCGGACGCCTGCCTGATCACCGGCATCACGCCGCAGCAGGCCGAGCGCGAGGGCGTCGGCGAGGCCGACTTCGCCGCCCGCGTGCATGAACAGCTGGCCGCACCGGGCACCTGCGGAGTCGGCTACAACTCGCTGCGTTTCGACGACGAATTCACCCGGCAGATGCTCTACCGCAACTTCCACGACCCGTACGGCCGCGAATGGGAGAACGGCAATTCGCGCTGGGACCTGATCGACCTGGTGCGCATGTGCCAGGCGCTGCGCCCCGAGGGCATTGTCTGGCCGACCCGCGAGGATGGCTCGCCGAGTTTCAAGCTGGAGCACCTGGCCAGCGCGAACCGGCTCAGCCAGGAGCGGGCGCATGATGCCTTGTCCGACGTCCGCGCGCTGATCGACCTGGCCCGGCTGATCCGTGTGCGCCAACCGCGACTTTGGGACTGGTACTACGCGTTGCGCCGCAAGCAGAAGGTGTTCGACCTGCTCGACGTGGTGAACATGACGCCGCTGGTGCACGTCTCCTCGCGCTACCCGGCCAGTCGCCACTGCCTTGCACTGATCGCGCCGCTGGCCGCGCATCCGGGCCGCGCCGGCGAAGTGATCGTGTACGACCTGGCCACCGATCCGGCCGAATGGCTGGCGCTGGACGAAGACGAGATCGCCGACCGCATCTTCACGCCGCGTGCCGATCTCCCCGAAGGCATCGAACGCATCCCGCTGCGCACGGTGCGGGCAAACCACGCACCGGCGCTGGCGCCGCTGTCGGTGCTGCAAGGCGTGGACCAGCAGCGCCTGCAACTCGACCTGGAGCGTTGCCTCGCGCATCGCGACACCTTGCGCGCGGTCGACGGGCTGGCCGAAAAGCTGCGTCGCGTGTTCCAGCGCGCCGCGGAGTTTCCTCCGCCGGAAGATCCGGAGCTGGCGCTCTACAACGGCTTCCTGCCCGATGCCGACAAGCGCCTGCTGGCCCAGGTACGTGCCACGCCACCGGCAGAACTGGGCACGCGCGCGTTTCCATTCCGCGACCCGCGCTATCCGGAGCTGCTGTTCCGCTACCGCGCGCGCAACTGGCCCGAGACGCTGGACGCGGAGGAACACGTGCGCTGGGGTGCATTCCGCCAGGCACGGCTGACTCGCCACACGCCGCTGACCGGACTCACGCTCGATGACTACTTCGCCCGCCTCGGCGAGCTGCGCCACGATCCGGCCGCGCAGGACAAGCTGCCCCTGCTCGACCAGTTGCAGGCCTGGGGCGAGCAACTCGCCCACAGCATCGACGGAACGTAGGGCGGGCGCTGCCCGCCACCGCGACACGCCCAAAGCCCGGCGCAATGCCCGCCCCACCCTCGACGAACCACCATGCCCAAGAGCTATTTCACCCCCGCCACCTTCCGCTTCCTGCGCGCTCTGGAACGCAACAACCATCGCGACTGGTTCCACGCGCACAAGGACGACTACGAGCGCCACGTGCGCGAGCCGTTCCTCGTCCTGATCGCCGACCTGCAGGCGCCGCTGGCGGAGATCAGCCCGCACTACCGCGCCGACCCGCGCAAGAACGGCGGTTCGCTGTACCGCATCTACCGCGACACGCGCTACTCCAACAACAAGCTGCCGTACAAATCCTGGCAGGGCTCGCGTTTCACCCATGAGCGACGCCACGAGATCCAGGCGCCCGGTTTCTACCTCCACATCGAACCCGGCGACTGTTTCGCCGGTGGCGGCATGTGGCATCCGGAACCGGACGCACTGAAGCACATCCGCGAATTCCTGGTCGACAATCCGGAAGCATGGAAGCGCGCCACGCGAAGCAAGACCTTCCGGGAGCACCTGCAGCTCGCCGGTGAATCGCTGATCCGCCCGCCGCGCGGCTACGACCCGGCGCATGAGCTGATCGAGGATCTCAAGCGCAAGGACTTCATCGCCAGCACCGGCTTCAGCGAAGCGCTGGCCTGCTCTGACGAACTGCTGCCGTGGACGGTCGCCACCTTCAAGCGCGTCGCGCCGCTGGTCGACTATCTGTGCGCCGCGCAGGAGCTGGAGTTCTGATCGCCCACGGCAGGAGCCCGCTCGCGGGCGATGCTCTTGTCTTCGTGCGCGCAGGGAAATGGATCGCCCGCAAGCGGGCTCCTACGCATGCCGGCGACGAAGTTGCGTGTACGCCACGCCCATCCCGATCACCGCGGCGAACGCCACGTAATGCGCCGGCGCCAGCACGCCGAACTGCTTCACCAGCAGGCCGATCAGCGGCGGCGTGATGCCGCCGAACACTGCGTAGGCGATGTTGTACGAGAACGACAATCCGGAGAAGCGCACCGCGGGCGGGAACGCCACCACCATCAGCGCCGGGACCACGCCGACCACGCCGACGGCCAGCCCGGCGAGCGCGTACAGCACGAGGAAATGCGCCGCCCCGAAGCGCAGATCCAGATACAGCGCGTAGCTGCACACCACCAGGCCGGCCGCGCCGAACAGCAGCGCGCGCGCAAACCCGATTCGATCCGCCAGGACGCCATAGCCCAGACAGCCCAACGCCAGCGCGACGGAGGCCACGGTGTTGCCGAGGAACGCCCGCGCCGGCGCCACATGGAACACCGACTGCACCAGCGACGGCGTCATCAGGACGATCACCAGGATCGCCGCGGTGAGCATCCAGGTCACCAGCATCGACAGCAGCACACTGGGAAAATGCTGCTCGAATACTTGCCGCAGCGGCAAGCCGCTGGCCAGCTCTCGCCGGGCGTGCATCGCCTCGAATACCGGCGTCTCGCTGAGCCAGCGCCGCAGCCACACCGCAAAGAAACCGAACACGCCGCCGGCCAGGAACGGCACGCGCCAGCCCCAATCGAGCACGGTCGCCGGGCTCATCCGGCTGTTGATCGCCGCCGCCGCCAGCGAGCCGATCACGATGCCCACGGTCAGCCCCGAAGTGAGGCTGGCGCAGGCAAATCCCACCCGTCGCGCCGGCACGTGCTCGGCCACGAACACCCACGCGCCGGGTACTTCGCCTCCCACCGCGATGCCCTGCACCACCCGCAGCGACAGCAAGGCCAGCGGCGCCAGCATGCCGACCTGCGCGTATACCGGCAGCAGGCCGATACCCAGCGTGGGCACCGCCATCAGGAACACGCTGAGCGTGAACATCCGCTTGCGCCCCAGCTTGTCGCCATAGTGGGCCATCACGATGCCGCCCAGCGGCCGCGCGAGGTAGCCCGCCGCGAAGATGCCGAACACCTGCAGCTGCGCCAGCCACGGCGCGGTGTCGTGCGGGAAGAACAGCTGGCTCAGCGGGATCGCGAAAAACACGAACACCACGAAGTCGTAGAACTCCAGCGCGCCGCCCAGGGCTGCCAGGGTCAGCGTGCGGATGTCGCGGCGATCGAGAGTCCGGTCGTCCGTGATGTCACGCTGCAACACGAGGCCATGTTCGATCATCGTCAGTTTTCCGGGAGCCGCCGTGGCCGCCGCGGAAACATAACCCAAAAACCGGTCCGCCCGATCGACCTGGGTGCTCGGGCTGCGAGCCGTTTTCCGATGGGTCTCCGGCGCGACTGACCGGGGATTTCAAGCCCGGTCGACCGGCTGGAGCAACCGGCGGGGGCGACTCCGCCTGAGCGACAAGGCGTGCGGCCGGCCTGGTCGCGCGCCGCGTCTCACGCCCGGGCAAACGGAAACGCCAACACGTCGGCGATCGCGTCGGTATCGGCCAGGCACATCAACAGACGCTCCACGCCCAGCGCCACGCCGGCGCAAGCGGGCATGGCATCGAGCACGTCCAGCAGGTTCTCGTCCAGCGGGATCTCGCGCAGGCCGCGCTCGCGGCGTACCGCGTTGTCGCGCTCGAAGCGCCCGCGCTGCTCGGCCGCATCGTTCAACTCGTGGTAGCCGTTGGCCAGCTCGTAACGGCCCAGATACAGCTCGAAGCGCTCGGCCAGCGGCGGTTCGCCGGGGCGAATCTTCGCCAGTGCACACTGGCTGGCCGGATAGTCGTGGATCACCGTGATGCGGTCGCGCGGAAACGCCGGCTGCAGCTTGTGGGTGATCAACAGGTCGAGCCAGTCGTCACGGCCAAGCCCGTCCGGGCCGATGCCGAACGCGGTCAGCGGCGCACGCAGTTCGTCCACCGGCGCATGCAACGGGTCAATGCCCAGCCCGTCCAGGAACAGCTGCCGGTACGTGGTCACCCGCACCTCGGCGCGCCGCCCCACCAGCCCCAGCGCAGCCTCCACCAGCACGATGGTTTCCTGCATCAGCCGGCGATGGTCCCAACCGACCCGGTACCACTCCAGCATGGTGAACTCGGGGTTGTGACGCCCGCCCGCCTCGCCGTTGCGAAACACCCGGCCCAGCTCGTAGCAGTCGCCGACACCCGCCGCGAGCAGCCGCTTCAGCGGGTACTCCGGCGAGGTGCGCAACCAGCGCTCGCGTGCACCGGCATCGACATGGCCGCTGAAGGTCGTGCTGAAACCCTGCATGTTCGGATCGGTATTGCCGGCTGCCGACAGCACCGGGGTTTCCACCTCCAGCACGTCGCGCGTGGCGAAGTACGCGCGGATCAGGGCGTACAGCCGTGCACGCAAGCGCAGGGCGTCAGGCAGGGCGAGACTCATCAACCCGCCCCGTGCTCGTCGAGCAACGCCAGCAACTGCGCCTCGTCCCAGACCGGCACGCCAAGCTCCTGCGCCTTGTCCAGTTTCGAGCCGGCTTCAACGCCTGCCACCACCACGCTGGTCTTTTTCGAGACCGATCCGGACACCTTGGCGCCCAGCGCCTCCAGCCGATCCTTTGCCTCGTCGCGGCTGAGCGAGGCCAGCGTGCCGGTGAGCACGAAGGTCTGCCCGTCCAGCGGCGCCGCGGCCACGGCCGCGCTGGCGGGAATCGCATCGAGCAGGCGGTGCATCGCTGCCTCGGCATCGCGCAACGCAGCCTCTGCAGCGGGATCGGCCAGGAAGGCTTCCAACGCCGCCGCCGCGGCCTGCGGCACGCCAGCGGTGATCCAGTGCGCCGCGCCCGCGGCGAGCAGGCGATCGAGCGTGGGGAAATGCTGCGCCAGCAGCTTGCTGCTCTTGGGGCCGAGCTTGTTGATCCCGGCCATGTCCAGCAGCACGCCCAGATTCAGCCGCTCGCGCAGCTGCGGCGAAGGCGCGCGCTCGTCACTGAACACGATGCCGGCCTCGAGCAGCGCATCGACCACCTGCTGGTTGCCCGCCTGCGCGAAGAAGCCGGCGATCGAGGTGGCCACTTCGGCGCCGACGTCAGGCAGCACGCGCAGTACCGGCGCCGGCATGGCGCGCACGACATCGAGCCGGCCCAGCCACGCGGCCAGCGTCTTGGCCGTGCTCTCGCCGATATGCATGATGCCCAGCGCGAACAGGAAGCGCGCCAGCGTGGTGTGCTTGCTGGCCTCGATGCCGGCGACCAGGTTCTCGGCCCACTTGGTCGCCACTTTGCCGGCCTTGACCGTTTCGGGCGTGGTGCCGTCCCGTTCGTCGATCGCCTGCTTCATCGCCACGAAGCTGTCGACGGTGAGCGCGTACAGATCGGCTGGCGAGTGCACGATGTCGAACTCCACCAGCGCCTCGGCGAAGCGCTCACCCAGGCCTTCGATGTCCATGGCACGACGCGACGCGAAGTGGATCAGTGCCTCCTTGCGCTGTGCCGCGCAGATCAGTCCGCCGGAGCAGCGCCAGGCGGCGGCGCCCTCTTCGCGGATCAGCGCCGAACCGCACACCGGGCATTGCGCGGGCATCGTCCACGGCACCGTGCCGGGCGGGCGCTGGTCCTCGACCACGCGCACCACTTCCGGAATCACGTCGCCGGCACGGCGCACGATCACCGTGTCGCCGATGCGCGCATCCAGCCGCGCGACCTGGTCGGCGTTGTGCAGCGTGGCGTAGGTGACGGTGACGCCGGCCACTTGTACCGGCTCCATCCGCGCGCGCGGCGTGGCGGCGCCGGTGCGGCCGATCTGCACCTCGATGTCGAGCAGGCGGGTGGTTTGCTCCTGCGCGGGAAACTTGTGCGCGATCGCCCAGCGCGGCGCGCGCGAGACGAAACCCATCTCGCGCTGGCCTTCGTAATCGTCCAGCTTGTAGACCACGCCGTCGATGTCGTAAGGCAGGCTGTCGCGCCTGGCGCCGATGCGCCGGAAATAGGCGATCAGGCCATCGAAGCCACGTGCGATGTCCACTTCCGGCGACACCGGGAACCCCCACTCGCGCAGCTGCCGCAGCGTGGCCGAATGGGTCGGCGGCAGCTCGCCGCCCTCGACCACGCCGATCGCGTAGGCGAAGAAACTGAGCCGCCGCTTCGCGGTGATCGCCGGGTCGAGCTGGCGCAGCGAGCCGGCAGCGCCGTTGCGCGGATTGGCCAGCGGCTTCTCGTCGTGGGCGCGGGCGTATGCGTTGAACGCCTCGAAATCCTTGCGCAGCATGATCACCTCGCCGCGTACTTCGAGCACCTCGGGCCAGTCCTTGCCGCGCAGCTTCAACGGGATCGCCCGCACCGTGCGCAGGTTGGCGGTGACGTCCTCGCCCGTTTCGCCGTCGCCGCGGGTGGCGCCCTGCACGAACACGCCATGCTCGTAGCGCAGGCTGATCGCCAGGCCATCGAGCTTGGGTTCGACCGAGAAAACTGGTTCAGTCCGTTTTGTCGTCTGCTCGATGCGCCGCTCGAACTCGGCCACCTCGTGGAAGCGTTCGCGATCGGTCTCGCCGTCCTGCTCGAAGGCATTGCCGAGCGACAGCATCGGGATCGCGTGGCGCACCTCGGCAAAGCCGCCGTGCGCGCGTGCGCCGACCTTGCGCGTCGGCGAATCGGGTGAGGCCAGCGCCGGGTGTGCGGCTTCCAGCGCTTCCAGTTCGCGCATCAGGCGGTCGTACGCGGCATCGGTGATGTCCGCGTCGTCGAGCACGTGGTAGCGGTAATTGGCCTGCTCGATCTGCGCGCGCAGTGCGGCGGCGCGGGCCAGGATGTCGGCGGGAACGGCGGGTGCGGCCATGCGG
>MKTU01000039.1:104089-131263 GCA_001898415.1 Rhodanobacter sp. 67-28
AGGCGGCGCTTGCGCCCGTCGGGCATCGGCCAGTCGATCTGCTGGCCGCGCGCCAGGCCCAGCAGCGCACTGCCCACGGGGGCGAGGATCGAGACCGTACCGGGCGCACCGGCGCCGGCCGGGTAGACCAGGGTGAGGGTCAGCTTTTCGCCGTCGGACTCATCTTCGAAGACCACGGTGGAGTTCATCGTCACGATGTGCGGCGGCATGTCCGCCGGCTCGACCACGTCGGCGCGATCCAGCTCGGCGCGCAGCGCCTGCAGCTTGTCGGCCTCGGCTGCCGGCAACCGCTCCAGCAGGGCTTCGATGCGATCCAGGTCGATGCGCGACACGGTGATTGCTGAATGACTCATGGTGATTCCTGGTTCCCGCGGCTCCAGCCGCACAAAAACACGCGCCAGAACATGGTGTCCCGGCGCGTGAGGTCGGTTATCCGCTGCCGCGCCTGGCACATCACCGGCGGCAGGTGCATCAGACGTGACTGTGCAAAATCCCGGCGCCAAATGCAAGCTGTCACAACAGTTATCATGCCCGACATGGCCAGCCCAGCCGCCGCGGACGCCCCTTCAGCAACGGTTTCGGCCGCCTTGCCCGAGCCGTCCACGCGCGAGCGCTTCCGCGGCCTGCTGTGGCTGGTCGCGGCGGCCTTCTTCATGCAGGCGCTGGATTCCACCGTGGTCAACACCGCGGTGCCGATGATGGCCGTGGCGCTGGAGGTAACCCCGCTGGGCATGCGCACGGCGCTGACCAGCTACGTGCTGACCCTGGCGATCCTGATCCCGGCCAGTCCGTGGCTGTGCGACCGGCTGGGCACGCGGCGGGTGTTCGGCGCCGCGATCGTGGTGTTCGGGCTGGGTTCGCTGCTGTGCGGGCTGGCGCAGACGCTGCCGCAACTGGTCGCCGCGCGCGTGCTGCAGGGCATCGGTGGCGCCTCGCTGATGCCGGTCGGGCGCTACGTGCTGGTGCGCAGCATCGACAGGCGCGAGTTCGTGCGCGCGATGAGCACGGTGGCCACCTTCGGCCTGCTGGGTTCAGTACTCGGCCCCCTGCTCGGCGGCGCGCTGGTGGAGTTCACCTCGTGGCGGCTGATCTTCCTGATCAACGTGCCGGTGGCGATCGCCGGGGTGTGGATGAACCGGCGCGACATGCCGGACTACCGGCTGGAGCGCGCACACCGTTTCGACCTGTTCGGCTTCGGGCTTTTCGCCGCCGCCTCGGCCCTGCTGCTGATCGCCTCGGAGCTGGCCGGCGCCACGCCGGTGCCGTGGATGCGCATCGGCCAATGCAGTCTGGCGGCGGTGCTGCTGGGCCTGGCCTATGTGTGGCACAGCCGACGCACCGCCTTTCCGGTCGCCGACCTGACCCTGCTCAAGGTGCGCAGCGTGTGGGTGGCGCTGGCCGGCGGCCTGTTCACCCGGCTCGGCATCTCCGGCATGTTCCTGTTGCTGGTGCTGTTCCTGCAGGTCGGTTGCGGCTGGTCGCCGCTGATGGCCGGCCTGATGATGGTGCCGCAGGCATTGGGTTCGATCTGCGCCAAATGGGCGATCAATCGCGTGCTGGTGCACCTGGGTTACCGCCGCCTGCTGCTGGGCAACACCTTGATCGTGGCCATGCTGCTGGCGGCGTTTGCCCTGCTCGGACCGGCCACGCCGGTGTGGGCCATCGCGACGTTGACGTTCTGCTACGGCGGCTTCGCCGGGCTGCAGTACACCGCGATGAACACGCTGATCTATCACGACCTGGACATCGCGCACGCCTCGATGGCTTCGTCGATGGCCTCGACCGTGCAATACCTCGCGATGAGCTTCGGCATCGCGCTGTCCACGCTGCTGATGCAGGCGCTGCTGCAGGGGCATGAGCGCGCGGATTATGTCGAGGCGTTCCGCTGGACGGTGCTGCTGCTGGCGCTGGTCACGGCGGCGGCCAGCCGCGTGTTCGGCCGGCTGCGGCACGATCGCCCGCTGTCGCGAGCCGGCGCGGCGGCAGGTTGAACCGCGGCAAGGCGCCGCCCGGCGAGAGGCTGCGTGTAGCATGCAGTCTTTGCCGCAAGCTCGGGCACGTATTGCATGCACCACGCCAGCGAAATCCTGTTCACCCTGTTTGTCGTGTTCGTCGCCGCCCAGATCGGCAGCGAGATTGCGCAACGACTGAAGCTGCCCGGCGTGGTCGGCGAGATCGCCGCCGGTTGCGCGATCGGCCCTTCCCTGCTCGGCTGGATCAGCCCGGGGCAGATCGCCACCGGCACCCCGCTCGACGTGCTGGCGGAGATCGGCGTGATCCTGCTGCTGTTCGCGGTGGGCCTGGAAACCCGGCTGGAAGACATGAAGAAGGTCGGTGCGGTGGCGTTCGCGGTCGGCGTGGTCGGCGTGCTGGTGCCGTTCGGCATGGGCAGCGTGTGGGCCCACGGCAACGGCTTCGACTGGGACCGTTCACTGTTCGTCGCGGCGGCCTTCGTGGCCACCTCGGCCGGCATCACCGCGCGCGTGCTGCAGGAGCTGGGCGCACTGCAGCGGATCGAGAGCAAGGTGATCCTGGGTGCGGCGGTGATCGATGACATCCTGGCCATGCTGCTGCTCGGCGTCGTGATTTCACTGCAGGGTGGCGGCAGCGTCGATGCCTCGCACCTGCTGGTGGTACTCGCCGGTGCGGCGGGCTTCATCGCGGTGATTGGCTGGGGCGGCGCGCGGGTGATGCGCTGGAACTCCGCCTGGCTGGACAAGCCGCTGGGCCCGCATTCGCCGCTGATGATCGTGCTGGCGCTGTGCCTGGGGCTGGCCTGGCTGTCCACCCGCTTCGGCCTGGCCGCGATCATCGGCGCGTTCCTGGCCGGCATGATCGCCTCGGAAACCCGCCAGCAGCACACCCTGGAAAAGCAGACGGCCCCGCTGCTCGCCCTGCTTACCCCGTTCTTCTTCGTGGTCACCGGCAGCAAGGTCGACCTGCACGAACTGGCCAGCGCCGAGGCGCTGTGGATGCTGGCGGTGGTCACCGCGATCGCGGTGGTATCCAAGCTGGCCGGCGGCTGGCTCGGTTCGCTCACGCTGGGCACGCGCAGCGCCACCATCATCGGCTTCGGCATGGTGCCGCGCGGCGAGGTGGGCATCGTGGTCGCCACCCTGGGGCTGGCCGCCGGCGTGTTCGACAACCGCATCTACGCGATCATCGTGGCGATGTCGCTGCTCACCGCCATGGTCACGCCGCCGATCCTGGCCTGGCTGCTCAAGCGCGGCGATCAGGCCGCCGGCACCACGGAGTTGCCCGAAGCACCGAACTGACCGCTGCCGCTTGCGGCAGCGACGAAACGACAACGGGCCGACGCAAGCCGGCCCGTTGGAGTGCCGCCGTGGCCCGCTGCCCCTGCGCAGAGGGCGGGCCGGGCATCGCGGCGGGATCACTTGGCGAACAGGTGCTCCACGCCGGCGCGCTCCTCGCGCAGTTCCTTGTCGGTGGCGTCCATGCGTGAACGCGAGAAGGCGCCGATCTCCAGGCCCTGCACGATCTCGTACTTGCCGTTCTTCACGGTCACCGGGTAGCCGTAGATCACGCCCGGCGCGATGCCGTAGGAGCCATCGGCAGGAATGCCCATCGAGGCCCAGTCGCCCTCGGCCGTGCCCTGCGCCCAGGTGCGCATGTGGTCGATCGCCGCCGAGGCAGCCGAGGCGGCCGACGAGGCGCCGCGTGCCTTGATGATGGCCGCGCCGCGCTGCTGCACGGTGGGAATGAACTCGTTCTCGTACCAGGCCTGGTCGACCAGGCTCAGCGCCGGCTTGCCGTCGACGGTGGCGTGGTGCAGGTCGGGATACTGGGTGGAGCTGTGGTTGCCCCAGATCGTCATCTTCTTCACGTCGGTGTTGTGCTTGCCGGTCTTCTCGGCCAGCTGGCTCTTGGCGCGGTTGTGGTCGAGGCGAACCATCGCGGTGAAGCACTTCGGATCCAGGTCCGGCGCGTTCTGCTGGGCGATCAGGGCATTGGTGTTGGCCGGGTTGCCGACCACCAGCACCCTCACGTCACGCTTGGCATGCGCGTTCAGGGCCTTGCCCTGCGGTGCGAAGATCGCGCCGTTGGCTTCCAGCAGATCCTTGCGCTCCATGCCCGGGCCGCGCGGGCGCGCGCCGACCAGCAGGGCGTAATCCACATCCTTGAACGCGACATTGGCGTCATCGGTGGCGACCACGCCGGCCAGCGTCGGGAACGCGCAATCGTTGAGTTCCATCACCACGCCCTGCAGCGCCGGCAGGGCCGGGGTGATCTCCAGCAGATGCAGGATCACCGGCTGGTCGGGGCCGAGCATGTCGCCGGCGGCGATGCGGAACAGCAAGGCATAGCCGATCTGGCCGGCAGCACCGGTAACGGCAACTCGAACGGGGGCTTTCATGGACGATGACTCCTTCTGGGGGTGTTCATTCTTGTGCGGGAGCGCACCCTGTACGCGATGCCTTTCGCGACAGGAGCATCGCGCACAGGGTGCGCTCCTGCAGGCACTGATTCACGTCAGTTCGGCGAAAAATTGGGCGATACGGTCCAGGCCGGGTTGCAACTGGGCCTGCGGGCAGGTGTAGGAAATGCGCATCGCACGCGGCTCGCCGAAGGCCGAGCCGGGCACGCAGGCCACGCCCTTGGCTTCCAGCAGCGCGGCGCAGAACTCCACGTCGTTGTCGATCTTCATGCTGCCGTGGCGCTTGCCGAATGCCACCGAGATGTCCGGGAACGCGTAGAACGCCCCCTGCGGCCGCGGGCAGGCCACGCCGGGAATCGCCGTGAGCGCGGCAAACACCGTGTCGCGCCGGCCGGCGAACTCCCTGGACTTGGCCTGCGGCACGTCCTGCGGGCCGGACAAGGCTGCGACGGCCGCGGCGGTGATCACTTCCGGCAGGCTGGTGATGTGGTTGGAATTGAGCGTGGTGACCGCCTTGGCCACCACTTCGGGGCCAGCCAGCAGGCCCACGCGCCAGCCCGGCATGCCGTAGGTCTTGGAGACCGAATCGACGAAGATCACCCGCTCGCGCAGCTCCGGCCTGGCGAACACGAAGTTGTGGTATCCCAGCCCGTCGAACACCATCGCGTTGTAGATGTCGTCGGTGATGACCCAGGTATCCGGGTGCCGGGCGATCACCTCGGCCAGTGCGGCGATTTCCGCGCCGGTGTAGACCATGCCGGTGGGGTTGGACGGGTTGTTGAACAGAAACACCTTCGGCTTGCGCGCCAGCGCGGCGTCGAGCTGGGCCGGGGTGAGCTTGTAGTTCTGCTCCGCCCCGCACGGCATCACGTGGATCTTCGCGCCCACGATGTCGGCGATGTCGCGGTAGGTGGTCCAGTACGGCGCGGCGAAGCAGATCTCCTCGCCTTCGTCCAGCAACGCCTCGGCCAGGTTGTACAGCACCTGCTTGGCGCCGATGCCGATCGACAGGTTCGTGCGCGTGTAGCCGCTGAAGCCGAGCGCCTCGATGTGCCTGAGGAATGCGTCCAGCAGCGCGTCGGCGCCCCGGTTGCTGCCGTACTGGCCGGAGTCGTGCGAGAGCGACTCGCGCGCGGCGGCGTAGACATGCTCGCCGGGCAGGAAGTTCGGCACGCCGATGGAGAAGCTGATGATGTCGCGGCCGGCAGCCCTGAGCTGTCTGGCCTTCTCGGCGATGAGCATGATCGCGCTGGGTTTGGCGCGGCCGACACGCTTGGCGAGCTGGGGCATTGCTGTCTCACGCAGTGAGGAAACAAAGGCCGCAATTTTACCACGCCGCCCGCCCCGGGCGCTCGTCTGCCATGCGCTTGCGCCACCGCCGTCCAATCGGGGCATCATGGATGCGCCCGCGCACCGGGCTTCGCAGTCAACCCGCTACAAGGAGAACCGCATGCATTGGCTCTGGGTTTTCGTGATCGGACTCGTCGTGGGCGTGGTGGCCAAGCTGTTGACGCCGGGCAAGGACCCGGGCGGCTTCATCATCACCGCCATCATCGGCATCGTCGGCTCGCTGCTGGCGACCTGGGTCGGCCAGCACTTGTTCGGCTGGTACCAGGAGGGGCAATCGGCCGGCTTCATCGCCTCGGTGGTCGGCGCCATCGTGTTGTTGCTGCTCTACCACCTGCTCAAGCGCAAGTCGACCTGACCGGCCTCCCGGCGGGGCGATCACCCCGCCGGGACGCTCCGCAGCCTCAGCCCAGCAGCTTGCCCGCCAGCCCTTCAAGCATGCCGAGGTTGAAGCCGCCGCCCTGCCCGTCTGCCGGCACCTGGCCATCCGGTGTCAGGTGGTCGACCGCCTGCGGCAAGACCTGCGAAAGTCCGTTGAGCACCACGCCGGGATCGACGCCGAGCTTGCTGGCCGCCTCCTGCACCAGCGAGCCCATGCCGCCATGCTGCAGCGCCTGGCCGAGTTGATCGCCCGATACCGGCTGGTTCGCCCCGTTGCTCACCCACGACTGCACTGCGCCACCCAGCCCGTGCTGCTGCAGCATGCTGATCAGGCCCTGCACGCCGCCAGCCCGCTGCAACAGGTCGCTGGCCACCGAAATCATCGAGCCGGCACCGCCGGCCGGCTGTCCCTGACCGCCAAGCAAATCGTTGAGGAATGACATGGGCGCTCTCCTGGATGAATGAACACGCGTGTAGCCCGCCGATCATAGGCCGGTGAAAGTAGTGGAGCCATGACTCATTCGCCCAAAAAAATCGCCGGCTCCGGCCGGCGATTTCCTGCGTATCCGGCGGCAAGCTCAGCCGCGCTGATCCAGCACCTCGTTCCATTCCTTGACGCGGTCGACCTGCGCCGCCAGCAAGGCGTCGACGTCGCCCTCCACGGTGACCTTCTCGATCGTGTCACCCTGCTGGATCGCATTGACCACGTCCATGTCGGACGCGTCCAGCACTTCGCCGAACACGCTGTGCTTGCCGTCCAGCCACGGCGTCGGGCCGTGGGTGATGAAGAACTGGCTGCCGTTGGTGCGCGGACCGGCATTGGCCATCGACAGCACACCCGGCTTGTCGTGACGCAGCGACGGGTTGAACTCGTCCTCGAACTTGTAGCCCGGACCACCGCGGCCACTGCCCTCGGGGCACCCGCCCTGGATCATGAAATCGGCGATCACGCGATGGAACGACAGGCCGTCGTAGTAGCCGCGGCGCGCCAGGTTGACGAAGCTGGCGACCGTCACCGGTGCCTTGTCCTCGTGCAGGCGCAGGTGGATCGGGCCGCGGTTGGTGGTGAAGGTGACGTTGATGGTCATGGCGATCCTTGAGGCTGGGGCGAAAGACCGAAAGGATAACCCAGCCGCCGGCTGCAGCCGTGAACGGATGATCCTCAGTGCGCCGCCGCCGGCTTTGGCGCCGCCTGCAGCAACTGGTGCAGTTTGAGGTAGACCGCGTTGGTCCAGCCGAAGCCGATCACGTTGGTGGTGTAGCCGGCGGTGATCTTCACCTCCGCGTTGCCCAGCGCCATGTTGTATTTCTCGCGGATGGTGCCGTCATGGGCGAAACCGGTATCCACCGTGGCCGTGAACTTGCGCGCCAGGCGGCGGGCGTCGTCATGGAAACCGTAGGCGTCCAGGCCCGAGATCGCCAGCCAGTTGGTGGGCGCCCAGCCGAACGGCTCGTCCCATTGCGCGCCGCTGCCCAGGTCGTCCATCGACAGGCCGCCCTTGCGCTCGAACACGGCTAGGTGCTTCTGCAGCGCGGCCGCCTGCGCCTTGCTGGCCAGCCCGGCCCACAGCGGCCAGTAGGTGGTGACATAGGGCTGCGTCGATGCCTTGCTGGTGGTGAAGTCGTAGTCCATGAACATGCCGCGTTCCGGCTGCCACAGGTACTTGTCCATCGCCACCTTGCGCCTCGCGGCGGCGCCCGCCCATTGCCTGGCCTCGGCCACCTTGCCCAGTTGCAGGGCGAAGTCGTGCAGGTCGCGCTCGTAGCGATACAGCAGGCTGTTGAGGCCCACGCCGGCGTAGTGATGGGTGGTGCCGCCGTACGGGCCGAAGTGGAAATTGGTGTCGAAGCCGGACTCGCGCATGGCGCGATCACCCAGGTAGTAGTCGGCGCTCAGGCGATGGCCCTGCGACCAGGCGCCGGCGCAGACATGGGACGCCTCGATGTCGCAACTGGTGGATTTCAGGCGCGCTGTCTCGGCGGCGTCGGGATGCTCGGCGGCCTTGACCAGGTAGCCGGGGTCGTCCTTCGGATGCGCCAGCACCCAGTCGATCACGCCGCGGTAGTAGGCGCTGCCGTGCATCTCCGGCACCGGGCCGGCGCCGAGGTCGAAGTAGCGTGCCAGGCCGGTGTCGCCGGCACGATGCTCGGGTCGGGTCCAGATGCGGTAGTTGGCCACCGCCAGCGGATAGGCGTGGACCAGCCATGCATGCCGCTCGGCCTCGCCCTTGAAGGCGCCGGGCGCGGCCAGCACGTCGCCGATCATCCGCGACAGGAACGGCGGCTGCGAACGGGTCAGGTAATAGGTGCGGTTGGCGTTGAGCACGCCGCCGTAGTGCTCGACCTCGAACAGCATGTTGTCGGTCATGTCGCGGGCCAGCTCGACGCGCCCGTCCGCCAGCAGGCCGAGCTGGATGAAGTAGCTGTCCCAGCCGTACATCTCGTTGAACTGCCCGCCCGGCACCACGTAGGGCCTGGGCAGGTAGAGCAGGCCTTCCGCCGGCAGCGCGGACGGCATCAGGTCGCCGAGCTTTTCGATGCGCCGAGGCAGCGTGTGCACGTCGATCTTGCAACGCTGTCTGATGTCGGCCATCGCTGCGGGCGCAGGGAAGCCGGCCGGCAGGTAGAGCACCGGGCGCGCATCCATTTTCGGATCGTGCAGGGCCGAGCAATCGTCCAGCGAGCGCGTCAGCGTGTCCCAGGCCTTGTGGATGTATGCCTGCGTCTGCGCCGGGTCGGGCGTGGCGGCACCGGCCGCGGTAGCGAAGGCCAGCGCCATGGCGGCGAACAGGGAGACGACTTTCATGGGCGGGCTTCCTCCTGCAATGGATCAGGGTGGCGCATGCCAGCTGCACGCAACGGCTGGCGGCTGAGCACCACCTTGCCGTCGGCGTCGCGACTGACGCGGATGTCGTAGCGGCGCCCGCGGAACTTCACGTCCTTGAGCGTCAAGGCGTTCCAGCCTGGCGGCAACACCGGGGCGTACTTCGCGCTCAGCCCGTCGTCGTCGATGCGCAGCCCAGTCAGACCGTACAGCATGCTTTGCACGAAGCCGGCCGAGGTGGCCAGGATGTAGCCGGCGTTGTTGGCGGCGGTCTCGGTGCGCACGTTGAACGGGGGTTTGAGGAAGCCGACCAGGTTGCGGTCGATCCATTCGCCGGCCGCCTTGCCGTCGCCCAGCTCTGCGGCACCGACGGCGAGCATCACCATCATCATCTCGTTGGGGTCGTCGCCGTGGCTCTTCAGCGCCTGCAGCTGGAAGTCGAAGTCGTTGCGGCGCACCTGCGGCGACATCGGCAAGTCCAGGTTCGGATACATCAGCCAGGCCAGCGAGGAGCCCATCCAGGTGATCTTGTCGTGCGGCACCGACTTGTCGAAATCCAGGTGGCGCTGTTCATCCTCGTCGAACGGGATGTACATCTTCGCGGCGATCTCGCTCCAGCGCGGGTCCGCCTTGGCGCCAACCACGCGCGCTGCCTTCACCGCGATCTCGAGCGCCTTGCGGGCGACGGCATTGGTGAAGGAGTCGTTCGGCACGTCGTTGTAGGCCTCGTCGGGCGACGTGACGTGGTGGATCTCGTAGCGGTCGTGCGACTTGTCGTAGGTGACGCGGCTGGTCCAGAACGTGGCAATGCCCTCCAGCACGGGCCACGCATGCGTTTTCAACCATGCCTTGTCACCCGTCGCCAGGTAGTACTGCCATTGCGCGATGGCGATGTCGGCGTTGACGTGGACCTCGCGGTAGACCTCCCAGGCGAAGTGCGGGGTGACGTCCACGCCGGTCTGCGGATCGGCTTCCCACGGGTACATGGTGCCTTGCACGCCGTACTGGCGGGCACGCGCCCGCGCGGGTCCGGTGGTGCGGTCGCGGAACATCACGATGGGTCTGGCGCGCTCCGGGTGCAACAGCAGCAGCGCCGGGAACACCCACGAGTCGCTGTCCCAGAACGCATGGCCCGCGTAATTGGGCGTCAGCGCGCAGGCACCCATCGGCCAGGCGGTGCCGACGGTGGTGTTGGACAACAGGTAGTAGAGGTCCGAGTGCACCGCCTTCTGCACGGCCGGTTTGCCGTCGATCACGATGTCCGATTGCCACAGCTTGTGCCAGGCCGCCCGGTGATCGGCGAGCAGGCGGTCGAAGCCGGCCTTGCGCGCGGCGCCGGCCAGGGCGAGCACGTCCCCGTCGTCGCCCCAGCCGTCGCGCGAGAGCGCCACGTACTTGGTGAAGACGTAGCGCTGGCCCTTGTGCAGCGTGGCGGTGATGTCCAGCGAGAGTCTGGTGGAGGTCCGTTCCAGCTTCACCGTGTCGGGCGAGAGCCCTTCGGGCAGCCCGATCGCGGCCGCCTCGGCCATGCCGAGTCCGTGTTGTGCCCTGCCCTTCAGCGCGAGCGTCAGCGCCTTCGCATCACCCTCGGCGGAACTCACCTGGGTGTAGCCCGGATACCACACCGGCGCACGGTCGGGCGTGGGTACCGGCTTGTTGTCCAGGCTCTGCCCGCTGGCGATCACCGCGGCGATCATTTCCTCGCCGCCCATGCTGGCGATCGGGAAGCGCGGCTGGTGCTCGGACCACAACCGGATCGGAAAACTCAGCTGCACCTGGCCGTCGAACTGCGGCGTGATCGCCATGCGGATAGCCGCGAGGTGCGGCGAGGCCTGGCTGACGAAGCTGGTGACCTCGATGTCGCTGGCCTTGTTGGCGTAAGCGAAGCGGTAGCGCGTGGTCAGCGTGGCGTCGTGCATGTCCAGCGTCTGTGCGTAGCGCTGGAAGATGCCCGCATCCAGTCGCGTGCGGTTGAGCCAGCCACCGCCAGGGTTATAGTCGATTTCGCTCCAGCCGGGAATCGCCGCGGGACGCGAGATGTCGCCCGGCTTGTAATCCATGAAGGCGACCATGTACGACGCGTTCGGCTCGGTGCCGCGCGGCGAGGTCATGGTGGAGAAGTAGCCGTTGGCGAGGTAACCAGGGAAGTAGCTGGCGAAATCCTTCGCCGTGGCGGTGAACAGGAAGCTCGGATCGGTGGCGGCCGATGCCGGCGCAGCGAGCAAGGTGATGGCGAGCAGGAACGCCGCGAGTCCGGCGGAAAAACGCTTCATGGGGCATGCCTCTTTGTTGCCCGGCTTCCGGAAGGCTGCGTACCCCGGGGTCATTCCAGCTTTCGCGGGAATGACCCCGGGAAAATGGGTGGCACTCCCGCACCCGTGGAAGCGCCACCTGCGCAGGTCAGAACATGTATTTGACCTCCATGCTGACTTCACGCCCCTCCAGCGGACGGGCCAGGATCACGCCGGTGGTTCCGGCCGCCGAACCGAAGATGCGCGAGTTGCTCTCGGTCAGCCCCAGCTCGTTGGTCATGTTGGTGCCCTGCACGCGCACCTGCCAGTTCTGCTGCAGGTTGGCGACCACGCCGAAATCCCAGGTGTGGTAGCTGCCCAGCTGCTGCAGGCCGGAAATGTCCTGCGTGTGCGGGCCGACGTGGGTATAGGTGACGAAGGCCAGCACGTCGCCCCAGCCGAACGGGATCTTGTAGCTGGGCGTGAACATGTAGCGCACTTTCGGCTGGCGCTGCAGCTGCACGCCGTTGATCAGCGCGCAGCCGTTGCCGGCCACCGGGTTGGTGTACGGCAGGCATGAGCTGTTGTGCGAGTAGTGGCCATCGAGGTAGTCGCCGATCAGCTGGAACTTGAGGTTCTCGGTCGGGCTCCACGCGGTGTTGACGTTGACGCCCTTGGAATCCGAACCGTAGGTGCTCTGCGGGCCGTTCGGCACGCCGCCGGCGTCGGTGGGCTGGTACAGCAGACCGATGAACTGGCGGTGGTACACGCTGATGTCCGCATAGAACTGCTTGGACTGGAACTTGAAGCCGCCCTCGACGTTCTGGATCTTCTGCACCGGCGCGACGTTGTCCGACGCATTGCCGCGGATGCCGTTGTCGAAATCGGGGAAGTGCGCGCCCTTGTTCGCCCGGAAATACACGCTCATGTTGTCGGCCAGCTCGTAGTTCACGCCGAACGTCCACGAGGGATGCGTCTTGTCGTAGCGCGTATGCGAGAAGCTGCCGTTGCATACCGGCACGGCGTTGTCGTACTTGGTGTTGGGGTCGCCGTCCAGGTTGACGTTGGTGAGGTTGCACACGTCGTTGGTGGCGTTCTGGTTCTCCACCCGGCCGGACAGGTCGATCAGCCACTTGCCCAGGCGCCAGATGTCGGACAGGTAGAACGCCTTGTTGTTGGCGTTGCCATGCTCGGTGATGTTGAAGCCGCCGTAGTCGAGGAAGCCCTGGTTGTCGGTGAGCTGGTTGACGCCGTTGGCATCGACGTAGCTGACCGTGATCGGGCGTGCGTTGGGCGTGTTGGTCATCAGCATCTGGTTGCCCAGTGCCCACTCGTCATCCATGGTGTAGTGCGCCAGGTACAGGCCGGCGGTGAGCGTGTTGCCGTCGAAGATCTCCTTGCTCAGGCGAAAGTCGTTGTTGATGTTCTTCAGGTGCTTGTGGATGAACCACCAGCCCTGGTGGATCACGCTCTGGTTCGGATCGACCGCGCCGCCACCCACGTAGGTGGCGGTGGCCGAACCAGGCGCCAGGTTGAACGCGCCGATCTGGCTCTGGTCGGTGTACAGCATGTCGTTCATGCTGCCCGGGTTGGTGCCGGAAAACAGCGCATTGGTGTCGACGTCGCCGCCGTCGATGAGGAACTTGTTCGACAGCCGCCAGCCGTTGCCCAGGTCGTAGTCGAAGTTGCCGCCGAAGAAGCCGAACTTGGCGCCGCGGCCGTTGGCCAGGTCGGCGTTGCGGCCCCCACCGGGATAGCCGCGCAGGAACACGTGCTGGATGGCCTTGCTGTTGTACGTGTCGGTCAGCGGATCGAAGCCCGGATAGGCATGGAAGTTGTCCGTGCCGGTCTGGATCAGCGGAATCGGCGTGATGAACTGGTTCTTGTCGTCGAGGTAGCGCGCGTACAGCGTCATCGTGCCGTTGTCGCTGTCGTGGGTCAGCGTGCCGGTGAGCTGGCCGCCCTTGTCGGCGGGAAACTGCGGATCGCGCACGCCGTCCGAATCGCGGTAGAAACCGCCCACGCTGCCATACCAGTCCTGCGCGATCGGAAAGCCGAAGAAGCCATCGACGCGCTTGAGGTTCTCGTTGCCCCAGGTCACCCCGACGCTGCCCGAAGGCACCTCGGTGCCCTGCTTGAGGATGAAGTTCTCGCTGGCGCCGATCTGGCCGTCGGCGAATACCACCGAGGGCCCGCCCTGGATGATCTCGACGCGATCGACGGTGTCGTCGAGGCGGAAGATCGAGGTCTGCTCGAAGAACGACAGCGTCGGCATGCCGTACAGCGGCGAGCCCATCAGTTGCACCGTGTTGAACGGCGCATCGCCGCCGCCGGGGAAGCCGGCGATCTCGATGTTGGCGCCGGTCTGGCCACCGGTGGACTCCGGCCACAGGCCCGGCGCGATCTTCAGCAGATCGGCCGTGCTCTTGGGGTTGGCCATCTTGATCTGCTCGGCGGTTGCCGTGGTGATCGTGTAGCTGGTGTCGATCTTCTTCAGGCCGCCGGTGGCCGCGTTGCCCGTCACCACCACCTGTTCGAGGTTCTTGGTATTGGCGGTACTGGGCTTGGCCGGCGCCTTGCTGGCAGCAGGCGGTGCCGTGGTTTGCGCCGAGTCGTCATCCTGTGCCAGCGCGAGTCCGGGCACGAGGCAGGCGGCAATCGCCGCGGACAAGACCAATCGCATGTGTCTGTTCATCAAGTTCTGCTCCCGACGTAAGGCGGTTCGCCGGTATCGGCCGCATTCGCGACCGGCCGCTTCGCCGTCATTGAGCCCCTGATTTTTGTTGTCCCTCGCCTGCGACGATTTGCCGCAACACTGAACATGGTCGCGCCGTTTTTCCGGTCAGGTCAACACCCGCCCCCGCGAGGCAGCGCCTCAGTCCAGCCCCAGCGACTCCCGCGTGAGCACGGATGCGCCGCGCGGGTGGCCTGCAGGCGTGGGCACGCTGGTCGGCCAGGCAGCCCCCTCGTACAGATGCGCCCACAACCGGTCGAGGGCGGCGTAGCCGTAGGGCAGCAGCGGCAGATGGCGCTCGCCGAAGCCTGGCAGCGGCAGGAACGCATCGAAATGCTGGGCGTGCGGCACCTTCCAGTACAGCAGCCGACGGCCCTCTTCGCGCAGCCAGGCGACATAGGGTTCGGAGGTGAAGGCGGTCGGCAGCAGGCCGTCGTCGGCACCGTGCACCACCCACAGCGGCAAGTCGGCGCGTGGCAGCTTGGCCGCCGTGGCAGCAATGGAGGCCTGCAGCATCTGCGCGGCCGGCTCGTCGCCGGTCCACAGCGCTCGCAGGCAATCCTCGCCGAGCAGAGTCGGATCGGGCGACACGTTGACGCCGCCGAACAACCCCACGCCATTGCCGGGAGGAATGCCCGAGGCGTCGGCCCACCACGCCGCACGCGCCATCGGCTCGGTCACGCCCGGGAGGGCACCGACACCCATCGCCGCGTAATGGAACCCGCATGGCATGTCGGCAGGGCCGCGGCGCAGATAGGCCGAGGCGTAACCGGCGGTGACCACGCGCCACAGGTCGAACGCGGTGGTGCTGGCCGCGGTGGCCATCGCCGCGTCGTTCCAGCCACGCTGCTGCAGATAGTGGCGCGCCTGCGCCGACTGCTCGGCCAGCGTGCTGCCTTGCAGCTTGCCCTGCGCGCGCAGGCTGGCGCAGCGCAACGACCACGCCGGCGGCGGCTGACGGGTTGCCCCGCGCGCCATGGGGGTGTCGTCGAAGCGGGCGTCGGCAAGCGCGCATGGCAGCCAGATCGCCGCCTCGGTCGCGTAGTCGTACAGCGGCCGGCCGCCATCCGCGGCGTAGACATTGGGTTCCAGCGCCACCACGCCGGCGAAGAACCCGTCATGGTCGAGCCCCGCCGCCTGCAGCACCGCGCCGCCGCCATTGGAGATGCCGGTGGCGATGATCTTCGTGTTCTGCGCCGTGAACGGCGCCTCGCCGGGATAGGCGCGGTCGAGCATGGCCAGGCCGAACTGCGCGGCCTGGATCACGTCGCGGCCCCAGTCCGCCTCCGGGTTGTCGCCGGAGTGCGCGTGCTTGACCGCGATGCCCGTGCCGGCACCTGCCGGCGGCGGCTCGAACTCCAGTTCCTGCTCGCCGCGTTTCGCACGCCGGCCGTCCAGCGCTACCCCGCTGTCGTCGGAATAATCGAAATAGCCCGAGCCGGTGCCCTTGTCGGTGTACGCCACCGCGCAACCGCGCGGCAGACCCCACGCGCCGGCCACGGCGATCGCGCCGTAGATACCGCGCGAACCGGACGAGGCGGTCACCACCAGGCAGCGCTTCGCGTGGTCGAATCCGTCGGGCAATTGCAGCAGCACCCGATGCGGCGAACGCGCCCCCGGCAGCCGAGCGAACATCTGGTACTCGCGCCCCGGCACGTCCGGCACGCCGCCGTACACGCGGCCGTAGCCGCCCAGCGGGCCGAGATCGGCGATGCCTTTCCAGCTGGCCTGGATCGCCCGGCGGCGCAGCTCCGCCGCGGTAGGCGCCAGCGGATTGGCGAACGGCGCCGGCAAGCCGGCCAATCCGCTCAGGCCCAGGCCGGCGCTGAGCAGGTCATCGTGGCCGCGGTGCTCGGTGGCAAGCACCTTGCCCAGTTCCAGCTCATGCATCTTCGCCCCTCGCGTGGTCGCCCCTTCGACACAAGCGGACAGCATGACGGAAACCAGCACGCAGATGCACGGCGCGGCCAACCAGCGAAGGGATGAATTCATTGCCACACCATAAGCAGGCACGCGACGCGTTGCCATCGTACGAAGGTCCAGCCTCGCCGCCACGGCAACTCGACGCCGGCAGTTCGTCCGGCTACCTTGGCGCTCATGCCGAGTCTGTTGATCGCCGACGACCACCCGCTGTTTCGTGCCGCGTTGCGCCAGGCCGCCGAGCACAGCCTGCCCGACTGCACCGTGCGCGAGGCCACCGACCTGGCCACGGCACTGGCCGCGTTGCGTGCGGACCCGGACATCGACCTGGTGCTGCTCGACCTGCACATGCCGGGCAGCCACGGACTGACCGGCCTGGCCGCGGTGCGCGGCCAGCATCCGGCGGTTGCAGTGCTGGTGGTATCGGCGCACGACGAACCGCACGTGGTGCGCCGCGTGCTCGACCACGGCGCCGCCGGTTTCATCTGCAAGAGCGCCAGCCCCACCGAGATCGGTGCAGCGATCCGGCAGGTGCTCGACTGCGGCAGCTGGCTGCCCGCCGCACTCGCCGACGCCGTCGCCGCCCTGCCCGCCGATTCCACCGACACCGATCTCGCCGGCCGGCTGGCCCGGTTGACTGAACAGCAGTCGCGGGTGCTCGCCCTGCTCGCCGAGGGGCTGCTGAACAAGCAGATCGCCGACCGGCTCTCGATCCAGGAACGCACGGTGAAGGCGCACGTCACGGCGATCTTCGAGAAGCTGCGGGTGCGCAATCGCACGCAGGCCGGCATGCTGTTGCGATCGCTCGACCTGGGGGAGCCAGGACGGGTGGGATAGCCGCACGCGGCGACACCAGGCCACGGCATCGCCCTTGGCGGGTTTCCATCCGTGGCCGGCCAGGCGCACACTGCGCGCGCCCAGACCGAGACGCCTCTGCCCCGTTCCCGGAGGATGGGCGCCACCTCATGATCTCGTCCCCTGCGCCGGCGGGTTCGCCCGCCGCACGTGACTTCATCCAGCAGAAGGATGTCAATCATGAATCTGTCGCGTCGTCTTCGTCTCGTCGTTCTGGCTCTCGTCGCCTTCGTCTGCGGAATCCTGTGGCCGGGCCTGCTGACCGGCGCCCAGGCGCGCGAAGCCACCCCGATGCAAACCATCGCCGGCCTCGGCAGCATCTCGTTCCCCACGTCGACCCATTCGACGGCTGCGCAAACCGCCTTCCTGCGCGGCGCGCTGCTGTTGCACCTGTTCGAGTATCCGGATGCCGCCAAGGCATTCCGCGAGGCCCGGCAACTGGACCCGGGCTTCGCCATGGCCTACTGGGGTGAAGCGATGACGTACAACCACGGCATCTGGAACCAGCTCGATGCCGATGCCGGTCGCGCGGCACTCGAACGGCTCGGCCCTACCCCGGCCGCGCGCGCCGCCAAGGCGCCGACGCCGCGCGAGAAGGCCTATCTCGCCGCCGTGGAAATCCTGTATTCCGGCCACGGCACCAAGCCGGAACGCGACGCGCAGTACGACCAGGCGATGGAGCGATTGGCCAGGACCTGGCCGCATGACAACAACGCCCAGCTCTTCCACGCGCTGGCGCTGATGGGACGCAGCGAAGGCGTGCGCGACATCCCGGCCTATCTGCGCGCCGGTGCCATTGCCGAGCGCATCTTCCGCCTGAACCCGCAGGACCCCGGCGCGGCGCATTACTGGATTCACGCGATGGACGATCCCGCGCACGCCGCCGGCGCGCTCGAGCCTGCGCACGCGCTGTCGAAGATCTCGCCCGAGGCCGCCCACGCCCAGCACATGACGTCGCACATCTTCATGGCGCTCGGCTTGTGGGATGACGTGGCGAAAGCCAACGAGGTGGCGATGCGCGTGGTCAATGCCCAGGCCAAAGCCGCCGGCCGCCCGCCCGCCGAATGCGGTCACTACATGGAGTGGCTGGAGTACGCCTACTACCAGCAGGGTCGTTTCCGCGATGCCGAAAGGGCGCTGCAGGCATGCCGGCAGTCGATCGAGCCCTCGATAGCCTGGGCCAACGCCCACGCCGACCGGCTGGCCACGATGCAAAGCACGCCGACGAAGTTCGCGCAAATGCTCAACAAGTCGCTGTTGCAGATGCGCGCGATCGCCGTGGTCGAATCCGGCGACGGCAACGGCCCGGCCGCGCACACCACGGTGGATACGACCGGCATGGGCCCGGACGCCGGCTGGAACGATTTCACCGAGGGCTATGCCGCGATCGAACGCCACGACCTGCCGGCTGCGCAGAAATCGCTGGCCGCGCTGTCGGCGCGGCACGCCGGCAGCGAGACCTCCGGCGACGCCCAGACGACCAGCTACCTGGCCATCCTCCGGGAGGACCTCGGCGGCATGCTGGCGATCGGCGAGGGCAAGCCGCAGAGTGGCCTGGATGCCATCCGCCGCGCAGCCCGCCGCTACGAAACACTGGCGTTCGACTTCGGTCCGCCGGTGCCGATCAAGCCGCCACACGAACTGCTGGGCGAACAGTTGCTCAGGCAAGGCAAGGCGACCGAGGCGCGCGCGGCATTCGGGACCGCACTGAAAAGCGCACCCCGCCGCACCCGGTCCCTGCTCGGCCGCGCCCGCGCGGAATCGGCCAGCGGCGACACCGCGGCAGCCACCGCCACCTACAAGGAACTGATGACCATCTGGCACAGCGCCGATGCGGATCTGCCGGCGCTGGCCGAAGCGAAGGGGTTCGTCGCGGCACATCCGTGAATGCACGGCGTCCCGCCGCGATCCCCGTCACGTACCAACACGCACTCAGGCGAAATGCGTGGCATCGACCTCGCTGCTGGCCGGCGCCATGAAATACTCGTGCAGGTATTTCTCGCCTTCGTCGCAGAACACCGTCACCACCGTCTTCAACTCGGGGAAGTTCTTGCGGATGCGCTGCGCCGCCAGCATGTGCGCGCCGGAGCTGGGGCCGCAGAACAGGCCGTGGCGGCGTGCCAACCGTTTCATCTCGGCCACCGCATCGACGCTGGATACCGACAGCACCTCGTTCACCAGGCTGGCGTGGCGTTCGAAGATGCCCGGCACGAAGCCGTCGGAAATGCCCTCGATGGTGTGCGCGGCGATCTCCCCGCAGAGGATCGTGCACGATTCGGATGGCTCCATCGCGAACAGCCGCACATCGGGATTGACCACGCGGAACGCCTGCCCCACGCCGATCAGCGTACCGCCGGTGCCCACGCCGAGCACCAAAGCATCGGGCACGCAGCCGGCGGGCAGCTGGGCAAGGATCTCCGGGCCGAGGATCTCGCGGTTCTCTTCCACGTTCCATTCCGACTCGAACTGGCTGGGGCAGAAATAGCCAGGCTGCTGGCCCAGCTCCTTCGCCCGCGCCAGCGCCTCGTTGACGTGGAAATTGCCGCAGAACAGCACCTCGGCGCCGAATGCGCGGGAGATCGCCACGCGCTCGCTGGACAGCCCCTCGGGCATCACCACTTGCATGCGGTAGCCCTTCACCGCGGCCACCATCGACAGGGCGTTGCCGGTGTTGCCGCTGGTCGCCTCCACGATGGTGTCGCCCGGCTTGAGCAGGCCTTCGCGCTCGGCGCGCTCGATCATGTACCTGGCGATGCGCGCCTTGATCGAGCCGGACGGGTTGAGGAACTCGATCTTGGCGTAGACGCCCTCGATGTTCAGCAGCGGCGTGTCGCCGATGGCGTCGAGGATGGTGTCGGAGACCGTGGCAAAACGGGCGCTCATCTCAGTGGCCCTCGTGCGCATGCTGCATCACGTCCAGCGCCAGCGCGGAATGCGCATAGGCGGCGCCGGCGCGCATTTCGGCGGCGACCCAGATCGCCTCCATGATCTGCTGTTCGGTGGCGCCCTGCTTGAGCGCCTCGGCGGTATGGCCCTTGATGCAGTACGGGCATTGCGTGGTGTGCGCCACCGCCACCGCGATCAACTGCTTGGTGACGCTGGGCAAGGCGCCGTCGGCGAACACGGCGGCACTGAAAGCCTTGAAGGCCTGCAGCGGCGCGGGCGCCAGCTCGCGGCGCTTGCGCGCCAGTTCCACGGTGGAGGGGGGATACATGGGTGGCTCCATGGGGTTTGCTCCTGTTCGTTTCTCGGACGCGCACGCCCGCTCGCCCTGCGGCGACCGGACGCGCGGGGTCGGGTCGATCGCCTCAGAGTGGCGGCCGCGATGTGCCGAGCACCCAGCCGGGCGGATCGCTGGCGGGAAAGCTCTGCGCCAGTTGCTCGTCGATGCGTCGTTCGCGCCGTTCGCGCGACTGGCGCGCATCACCCGGCGTTTGCCGCCGCACGTCGGATTCCGCTGCCCTTCTGCATCGTTTCATGGTTGTGCACCCGGCATGGCGCCAAGCGGGCGTCGCGTACCCTCACCTTAGGCGCGGCCGCATGACGCAGCGCTGATCCACGTCAGGGAATGGCTGGATCGCCGGCATGATGGGCGCGCACCGGTGAAAACACTGTGGTCGCGCCGGCCACGCGCGGCGGCAGCGATCAACCGTGCGACGGTGCGGCCGGCTGCATGTAGGTCGGCGTGTTCGCATAGGGCGCGGGCACCTCCCACATGCGCGCGGCGTAGAACACCGCCCAGGCCACCACGAACAGGCTCAGCACCCACACCCACACCGGGATCGACGAACGCGCCTCGGCGCGGCGCGGATCAAACGGATCGTCCGTGCTGAACGCATCCACGTGCAGTTGCAACTCGCCGCGCCGGGTCGAGCCCGGACGCAGGCCGGAGACCAGGATGCCGGGACCGTTCTGCACGACGAACGGAATCTCCTCGATGCCTTCGGCACCGCCCTGGTCCTCGGCACAGACGATCAGACGATGCGGACCGTCGCTCAGCTGGCGCGTATCCAGCGTCAGCGAGGTGGGCAACTCGCGATCGATCACCGGCTTCGGGTTGTCGTCGATGTAGATGCGCACGTGCGGCTTGGCCATCGCGGATACCTCCCTCACCGATCCGGCCGCAGGATGTCGTTCTTGCAGTGGCGCGGATCCTTCTCGCCGGGCCGGAAGATCATCCAGAACATCGCGACGAAACAGCCGATCGTGATGGCACCGGCGATCCCGATGATCGCGATGTTGCCCCACAGCGGCCCGGTCATGTGATGCATGTCATTGCCCCTTCGCGCGCACGACAGCGACCTCGGCCGGCGTGACCGGCTTGGCATGGTTGCCCCACGAGCTGCGCTCGTAGTTGACGATGTCGGCAATGTCCGCGTCGCTCAGCTGGCCGGCGAACGGCGGCATGGCGCTGTCGTATTTCACGCCGCCGATGATGACGCCGTGCGCGCCCTGCAACACCGTGTGGATGTGCAGGGTCGGGTCCTCATCGTCCACCGCGGCATTGCCCTTGAGCGGCGGAAAGGCGCCGGGGATGCCGGTGCCGGTGGCCTGGTGGCAGGCGGAACAATTGGCGGTGAACAACGCCTCGCCCTTGCTCGCCACGTACTGGTACGCACCGGCCGGAGCAGTCGCCGGCGCAGGTCCGGCCTTCGCCATCGGCGCCGCGTTCGTCGCGCCGCCCATGCTGCCGTTCATCGTGTAACCCGGGATCGGCGTCTGCTTCAGGGACAGCAGATAGGCAACCAGCGCCCTGGCCTGCGGCGTGGGGATCACCTTGCCCGTCGTCGGTGCAAAACCTTCCGGAATCGGTACCGCGGTCTCGCCGGGCGGCACCTTGTCCACCACGCGGAACAGGAACCTGAAGTTCGGCATGATCGACTCGGGCACCACGGCGCGCGGGTCGAACAGGTGGATGTACTGCCACACGTCGCTCGGCTTGCTGGCACCCACGTTGGCGAGATCCGGGCCGGTGCGTTCGGAACCCAGCAACTCCGGCGTCTGGTAGGCGAAGTCGCCCGGGGCGGAAGGCCGGCCGAACACCTTGTCCTCGTCCAGCGGGCGTACCTGTTGCGTATGGCAATAGCTGCAGCCGTTGGCGACGAAAACCGTGCGGCCTTCCGCCTGCAACGCGGTCAGCGGTTCCACGCCCGGGCCCGCCGGTGTGCCGGACAAGTCGATCGCGGGCAGCACCGCCACCAGCAGCACGATGACGATGTAGATGCCCAGCGCCCCGCCGGCGATCAGCAGGAGCTTTTTCATGCCGCGACCTCCCCGGTGGCGTCGGCATCGAGCACCGGCGAGGCGGCGTTGCCGGGCTGGCCCGAGGTCATGCGCCACACGTTCCACGCGAACACCAGGTGCGAGCCGAACATCAGCATCCCGCCCACGCCACGCCACACGTAGTACGGCTGCATGTCCACCACCGACTGGATGAACGGGAGGCCGTGCAGCCAATCCAGTCCCTGCACCGTGCCGCCGATCGACAGCGAGATCACGTAGATGAAGCTGCCTACCAGCGCCATCCAGAAATGCGCCGCCAGCCCGATGCGTCCCGCGGTCTTGCCGGTGGCCAGCGGCAGCAGCGCGTAGATGCCGCCCCACAGCGCGAACGTGACGAAGCCGTACATCGTCAGGTGCGAATGTCCGACCGTGAAGTTGGTGAAGTGCCAGATCGCCTGCATCGAGCGGAACGCCTCGACCGTGCCCTGGGTCGAGCCGAACAGATAACCGATCACCCCCACGAAGATGAACATCAGCGGGTAGGAATGGATCATGTCGCGATAGCGCCCGCGCATGGTCAGCAGATAGTTCGCGCTGCCGCCCCACACCGGCACCAGCATCGCCACGCTGAACACGATCGCGGTGGTCTGCAGCCACCACGGCAGCGGACTGAACAGGAAATGGTGCGCACCGAGCAGCGGATAGAACAGCAGGTTGGTCCAGAACGCGAACACGCCCAGCGCGTAGGAATAGATCGGTCGGCTCAGGATCTTGGGTATCGCGTAGTAGAACGTGCCCAATGCCAGCGGCGTGAACCACATGCCGACCGCGTTGTGCATGTAGAAGCCGGAGATGGCCACCTGGCCCAGGCCATGCTGGTACCACGGCAGCACGCCCACGGTGGCGATCACGCACGTCCACAGCACGCCGGCGATGGTGTACCAGTTGGAAAGATAGATGTCCTCGCTGCTGCGCCTGAGCACGGTGCCGATGAGGTTCCATCCCGTCAC
Source organism: Rhodanobacter sp. 67-28 (assembly GCA_001898415.1). Taxonomy (GTDB): domain Bacteria; phylum Pseudomonadota; class Gammaproteobacteria; order Xanthomonadales; family Rhodanobacteraceae; genus Rhodanobacter. The sequence continues at coordinate 127,011 of MKTU01000039.1, forward strand.
CAGCAAGGCGGCCAGGAAGATCAGCCGGATCGGCCACGGCCATTCGCGATATTCCAGATCGCCGTCGTTGCAGCCCAGGTCCAGCGCAATCGTGCCGGCGATCGCGGCGAGGTTGAACAACGCCAGTCCGAGCCACGCCAGCCGGGTGCTGTACAGGCGCGTGCCGCAGCTGCGCGCGGCGATGTAATACGCCACGCCGACCAGGCCGATGCTGGCCCAGCCGTAGAACGTCGCGTTGGTATGGATCGGCCGCAGGCGACCGAAAGTCAGGTATTTGGCCGCCCAGAAGTCCGGTGCGCCGAACTTGAACGCCAGCAGCAGACCGACTGCCGTGGCAATCACCAGCCAGATCGTGGCGGTGGTGACGTACGCCGTGAATACCGCCGTCAACGCACGGTCGTCTTCCACCTGTCCGATCGCGCGGGATGCCGCTGCGCTTGCCTGCATCGTTCCATTCCGTCGAATCCGGTATGGCGCCCACCCGGGCGTCGAGCCCCGTGACCATAGGCCTCGATCTCCGGTGCGGCATTGATCCAGATCAGGTCTCGCCGGCAGTGGCGCCGCAAGAATCGCCCGTCTGCGACGCGGTGGGCGAAGGCGCCGTGCCCGCGCTGACGGCGCGGGTACGCGCAACTTGTTGCGCCGCATGTACACCGCGCGCACCGAGGCGCAACAGCGTCTGCCGCAGTGCCAGCGGCTTGAGCGGCTTGTACAGCACGCCCGCGCCGGCATCGAGCAGTTGCTGGCGCAGTTCGCCGTCGCGGTCCGCGGTGAGCATCACCGTGGGTACGTCAGGGTGACCTGCCGCGAGTTGTCGCCAGACATCCAGGCCGTTCTGGCCGCCATCCAGATGGAAGTCCAGGATGTTGACGTCCGGCCGCCACGGCACCGCCAACGCCTGCGCCGCGTTGCGCGCGGCGTGCACCTGCCAGCCCCAGCTGGCCAGCAGCGTGGTCAGCGCCGCCAGCGCCGCCGGTTCGTTGTCCAGCACCAGCGCGCGGCCCGCCGGCAGCGGCTGCATGGTGTCGGGAGAGGGCGCGCGGTGCGGCGTGGGCGGTGCCAGCGGCACCTCGAGATGGAACACGCTGCCGTGCCCCGGCGACGAGCGCAGCCCGAGCGGATGGCCGAGCAGGTCCGCCATGCGCTGTGCGATCGACAGGCCCAGCCCCAAGCCCTGCCCTCCGGCCGTACTGCCGCGACGGAACTCCTGGAAGATCAGTTGCTGCTCCTCCGGCGCAATGCCGCCACCGGTATCCCACACCTCCAGCCGCAGCATGGCGCCGCGCCGGCGCGCGCCGAGCAGCACGCGGCCGTGGCCGGCATGGCGCAGCGCGTTGGACAGGAAGTTCTGCAGCACCCGCCGCAACAGCTGCGGATCGGACTGCACCCATGCCCGCGTACTCACCACGCGCAAACGGACATCGCGATCGGCGGCCATCGCGCGAAACTCGGCGCCGAGCGGATCGAACACTTCGGCCAGCGCAAACGCGCGCAGCTGCGGATGCAGGCGGCCACCCTCCAGCCGCGCCACGTCGAGCAGCCCGGTCAGCAAGCCCTCGGTGGCGGCGAGCGCGCCGTTGAGGTGCTGCGCCGTGCGGCTGTCGCCACCGCGCTCGGTCAGCGCATGCGCGAACAACTGCGCCGCATGCAGCGGCTGCATCAGGTCATGGGTGACCGCGGTGAGGAAGCGGCCCTTCGCCTCGTTGGCCGCCTGCGCATCCGCCGAGGCCAGCGCCAGTGCACGGGTGCGCTCATCCACGCGCAGTTCCAGTGTCTCGTTGACGCGCTTGAGCGCCGCCTCGGCCTGGCGGAACGCGGTGACGTCGGTGAAGGTGGCCACGAAGCCGCCGCCGGGCATCGGATTGCCGCGGACCTCCACGATCCTGCCGTCGGGAAAACGGCGCTCGGACAAATGCCGGGTACCCGCGCGCATGTGCTCCAGCCGGCGCTGCACGCGTGTCTCGACCGCCCCGGGGCCGAGCATGCCGGCCTCGATGTTGTGGCGGGTCAGCTCGGCGACCGGGCGGCCCACCCGCAGCATGCCCGGCGGATAGTTGAACAGGCGCGCATACGGCGAGTTCCACGCCACCAGGCACAGCTCCGCGTCGACCACGCAGATGCCCTGGCTCATGTTCTCCAGCGCCGCGCCCAGCACGCGCTGGTTGAAGCGCAAATCCTGCGCCGCCTCGCCCACGATCGCGACCACCGTATCGAGCTCCTCGCGGCCCTGCCGATGCGCCACTTCCAGCAGCAGGCGCGCCGAGGCGGCGCCGATCACCGCGGCCAGCTCGTGCTCCACCTGGTTGACCCGCGCGGTGCCGGAGGAGCCGCTGGCTGGCGCACCGTCGAACAGATGCTCGACACGCTCCGGCGGCAGGAAGCGCGCCGCCAGCGCACGCAGTTCGGCGACGTCGACATGGCCGACGCTGACCGCCCGTCCGCCCTGCCCGTAGCGCGAGCCGGCAACGGCCAGCATCACCGCCGCGTTCGCCGCCAGGCTGACCACCACGGCGCGACCGAGGCGGTTCCAGTCGCCCAGGCCGAGCAGGTCGTCCGGCGCCAGCCAGTGCACGCCGAACGGTCCCTCGCGCAGCCACGGCAGCGACGCCGGCAGCAGCGCCGGCAACACCGCGTAGATCCACACCACGGTGCCGGCAGCCAGCCCGGCCATCACCGCGCGCGAGCCCAGTTGCGGCCGATACATCGCCGCAAGCACGGCCGGCGTCAGTCCGGCCAGCGCCGAGAACGAGATCGCGCCGATGTCGGCCAGGGCCTCGTTGCGCGCCAGCAGGCGGCTGTATGCCCACGCCAGCAGGATCACCACCACGATCGCCACGCGCCGGTAATTGAGCAATGCCCCGCGCAAGTCGACGCGCTCGCCGCGCCCCCAACCCGAACGCACGCGCAGCGGCGCGATGAAATGGTTGACCACCATCAGGCTCAGCGTCAGCGTGGCGATCACCACCATGCTGGTCGCCGCGCTCAGGCCGCCGAGAAACGCGACCAGCGCCAGCCCCCGCTCGCCCTGTGCCAGCGGCAGGGCCAGCACGTACATGTCCGACGACACCCCGCTGGGCCCGAGCAGCGCATCACCCAGCCGCGCCAGCGGCAGGATCGGCAGCGAGATCAGCAGCAGGTACAACGGAAACAGCCAGCGCGCGGTGCGCAGGTTGCCGTCGCTGCGGCACTCCACGATGCCGGCGTAGAACTGGTGCGGCATGGTGAACATCGCCAACGCGCCGAGCAGGATCAGCGCCGGGAAGCCGCCGCTGTCCGGCGGCCCTGGCACATGCGCGGGCAAATCCGCCGGCAGCGCGGCAAACAACAGGCTGCCCAGCGCCAGCATTGCGCCAAGCTTGAACAGCGACTCGAACGCCATCGCCAGCACCAGCCCGCGATTGTGCGCCATGGTCGAGGCGCGCCGCGTACCGAACAGCATCGCGAACAGCGCCATCAGCAAGGCCACGTACAACGCGCTGTCCTGCCACGGCTCGGATTCGGCCAGTTGCCCCTGGCTGAGGATGCCGTAGCTCATCGCCACCGCCTTGAGCTGCAGCGCGATGTACGGCACGATGCCGATCACCACCACCGCGGTGACCAGCGCCGCCAACCCCGAATGCCGGCCCAGCCGCACCGCGATCAGGTCGGCCAGCGAACCGGCGTTGTACTCGCGCACCAGCTGCACCATCCGGCCGAGGAATTTCAGCGCGAACAGGTACATCACGATCGCCCCCACGAACGTCGGCGGCAGCCACCAACCGGAGCGGCTGGCCTGGGTGACGGTGCCGTAGAACGTCCACGAGGTGCAGTGGATCGCCAGCGACAGCGCATACACGATCGCCCAGCGCTTCTCGAAGATGTGCGGGCGGCGTTCGCCCAGCAACGCCACGCCGAACAGCAGGCCGAGCCAGCACAGCGCGGCGATGGCGATGACGCTGGCGCTCAGCATGTGGAACACGCCCGTGCGGGCGACTTGCGTCGTGATGCCAGCGTTGCATCCTGATGCTTCAAAGCAAGAGCATCGCGCACAGGGTGCGCTCCTACAATAACGTCGAGGCCATCGACATGCCGGGCCATCAATGACCGGCAGGCAAGCCCAGCGCGCGCGCCGCGTTCACCAGCCAGCGCAACTGCACGCCCTGGCGTGTGTCGTAGTCGGCTCCCGAATAACCCCACCAGTCCCAGCATGCCTGCGGATTCAAGGGCGCGAAACTTGCGCGTGTCTGAGGATATAGCACGGCCACGTCGTAGAC
>MKTU01000040.1 GCA_001898415.1 Rhodanobacter sp. 67-28
GGTCAGCACGGTATCGCTGCCCAGGGTCACCGCATCGTTGTAGGTCTGCGTGCCGCTGGTGGTGATGGTGCCGCCCAGCTTCGTGCTGCCGCCGCTATCGGTTGTCAGGCTGGTCAACGCGTTCGAAGTGCCGACGGCGCCCGCAAATGTGGTCGTGCCGCTGTCAACCACCGACAACGCATGCGTGCCGTCGACAGTCGAGGCAAAGGTGATGTCGCTGCCGCTCAACACGCGGTCGCCGCCCAACACCAATGCCGTGTTGTAGGTTTGTGCTCCGCTGGTCGTCACGTTGCCGACAAGCGTGAGCGCAGCGGCATTGGTCAGACTGAAGCTTGAGGCGGTGAAACTTCCGAGATTGCCGATCTGGTTGGCCTCTCCCAACGTGGTGGCACCGGCCGAGCTGCCAGTCAGGGTGCCGACCGTGATGGTGGCTCCCCCCACTTGCGAGATGGTCCCTCCGGTATTCAGCGAGAGGGTGGTGGCGTGGGCCGGAGCGATGGCCGCCGTGATAGCCAGGTCGCCGCTGTTGGCGTCACCGATCACGATCGTGTTGGCGGTGATCTGATCCAGTTCGGCACTCGTCACGCCAAGCTGGGGATCTGCGGGAAACGGAGCGTCGGGGCCCAGCGAAATGAGCCTTCCCGCCGTAGCCTGCCGGATGGCCACGATACCGGCGGTGCCGGCATTGATGGTTCCGAGTATGTCGACGTTGTCTGCAACCAGGCTGACGTTTGCGCCGGTAGCGACACCATTGGTGGTATCCACTGCGACGCCCGTGCCGATGTTGATGCGCGCGCCGCCGCCGGCGGCTCCGAGCGTCACCGCACCACCGGCGGTGACGATGCCCGAACCCACCACGCCCAGATCGCTCGTGGTGGTGGTGATGCCGACGTTGCCGCTGCCGGCGGTACCGCTGACATTCACGCCATTGGCGTCAACGATGTTGACCGCGCCGGTACCCTTCGCGCTGAACACGATGCTGTCGACGTCCGTCTGGATGGCACCCGATGCGCCGATCGCGCCATTGGTGCCGCCCGCCGTGAGAGTCAGGGCGCTGCCGGAAATCGTGCCCGCAGTGCGCGAGATGCTGCCTGCAGTCGCAGTCAGCGTGGCCGTACCACCGCCCAGCGAGATGTCGTTGTTGAGCGAAATGTTGCGGCCGGCGAGCAACGACAGGTTCAGCACGTCGCCGCCAAGCACCGAATCGAATATCTTGTTGTTGATGACGATGTCGTTCGCCGCATTGAACGTGAGCGAGTTGGTTCCCTTGCCGTTGTAGTCGAGGTCGGCATTGAGGGTGATGTCGCCAGCTTCGGAATTGGCGCCCCCCGTACCCGTCGTGACCGTGACGCTGGCGCCACCGGTCAAGGCGGCGGTGATCAGGTCGACGCCGAGCGACGCTCCGTCGTTGGTCGACACAAAGGGGTTGGCGGCATTGATCTTGGTGTTGCCGCCGCCCGCGACGATCGTGATGTTGTTCGGATCGATCAGCCAGTTGCCGCCCAACCCGTCGGCGCTGCGCGCGAAGACCTGCGGCGTACCGGTGATGGTGAGCGCGCCGTGGCTCGACGTCTCGACGAAACCGCCGTTGCCGCCGTCAATGCCGCCGCGCGCGGACAAGCCGCCGGCGATGACCGAGTTGTCGCGCGAGAACACGGCGATGCTGCCGCCGTCGCCCTTGCCGGTTGCATCGGCGTTGAGCGACGCATCCGGCCCGATGTACGTGCGCGCGGCCACGGCGAGGCCTTCGCCTCCACGGACGCCGCCACCGATGCGAATGGCTCCGCCACCCAGGCGACCCGAAGCATCCACCGTGCCGCCGGTGACCATCACGTCATGGTCCGACAGCAATTCGATGCGCCCGCCATGGTCACCCGTGGCGGTGACACTGCCGCTGCTCTGCACATTGCCGCCGTTGCCCACCAGCCGCACCACGCCGCCGTCGGTGCTGATACCGCTGGCGTCGATCACGCCGGAGTTGTTGACCAGGTTGGTGAACAGATCCTTGGCTGCCGAGGCCTGCAGCACCACGGTGCCTCCTTCGGCCTTGAGGGTGCCGGAGTTGCTGACTGCCGCTTCCTTGTCGTCCAGGCGCTGCTTCAGTTCGCCGGTGATCTGGATGTTGATCAGGCCGTTGCCGTCGAAGTCGAGTACGGCGTGTTCGGCGCCGTCGAGGTTGATGCTGCCGTAGTTGGCCAGGATCACGCCGTCGTTGGCCACGCTGCCGCCGACCAGTGCGACGGAGCCGCCGCTGGCGGCCTGAATCAGACCGTGGTTGACGATGCCCGCGCCCGCGCCGACCGCGTTGAGGCTGTAGTTGCCGGCAAGGAAATCCTTCGGGGTGAGGTCCAGCGTGCTGGCCATCAGGCCGCCGACATTCATCTGTGCCGTGGCGCCGAAGATGATGCCGTGGGTGTTGATCAGGAAGACCTGGCCGTTGGAGTTGATCTTGCCGAAGATCTGGCTGGGGTTCTGATCGAGGATGCGGTTGAGCGCCACCGCCGAGCGCCCGGGCTGGTTGAACAGCACCGATTCGTTGGCCTTGAGGTTGAATGTCTCCCAGTTCAGCGCCAGTCGCTGCGAGATCTGGTTGATCACCGTCTCGTTGCCGTTCTGGGTGATGCTGCCGGTGCCGCCGACCACCGTGCCACCGGTGGGGCCGCCGGCGAAGGCGTCAGGACTGACGGCGATCGAGCCGATCGCGAGCCCGATGCACAAGCTGATCGGCCAGGTCCTGTGCAGCGGCAGGCTGCCGGAGGGCAAGCGTGCGATCCGATCCACGGAAGCGCCGTTGCGCGATTCACGCCGGGTGCTGATGTGCTTGCTCATGTCGTCGTCATCCCTCAGAACGTGAAGCTGAAGCGGGTATAGATGTGGAAACCCTTGCCGTTGGACGCGTTCTGCGAACTGGTGGTCTTGGCCGCGTCGAAGTGCAGCTCGAATTGCTTGAATCGCGGCAGGCGGAAGATGAAGCCCGCACCGGCACCGCTCAGCTCCGCGCTGTCCGGCGTGGTCATGCGGTTGGCGCCGGCCGAGTAGCCCCTGGCGTAGTCGTAGAACACCTCGAACTCCAGCAGCTCGCGCCACGGCCTGCCGTAGAACGGCGACACCTTGTCGCCGAAACCGGGAGCATCGACGTGGTATTCCAGCGCGGTGTAGAAGCCGCGGTCGCGCAGTGCGTCGGCGATCGGGTAGGAGCGCACGCTGTCCGGGCCGCCCATCGCGAACTGCTCCAGCGGCACCAGCGCGTCGCGGGTGTACTGGCTGATGAACTTGAAGTTCAGGCGCTGCGACTTGGTCAGGAACTGCAACCGGGTGTAGGAGAGCTTCGCGACGAGGAAGCTGCGGTCATGCTGCGGGCTGATCAGGTCGGGCTCGCGCGAATCGTCCCTGATCGACTTGCGCAGGGCCACCTGCATGATGTCCACGCCGTGGAAGCGGCGATCGGTATGCAGCATGCCCCAGGTGGCTTCCGCCACCGTGAACTTCTCGTCGGACAGGTGGAAGCCCAGGCTGTCGAGCTGGGAGCGTTCCCTCAGCAGGTGCAGGGTGGCCACGTGCTGCAGGTCGTCGCGATTGATGTACTTCCAGTCGAGGCCGCCGTAGTAGAGCGAGCTGGGGCCTTTCACGTCGAGCGCGGCGAAGGTGCCGGTATTGATCTGCAGCTCGTTGCGCGAGGCGCCGACCACCGCCGACAACCCCGGCGTGCTCGTGAACGGCACCCGGTAGGTCAGCGCACCGTAGATGTTGTCGTTGGGGTCGAGCGCGTAATCGACGTTGGCCGTGAAGGTGTCGCCCAGGTGCAGCGGATTGGCCCATTCCACGCCGGCCTGCACGCGGTACTTGCCGGTCAGGTCGGTGCCGTAGTTGTTGGCGCCGAGAGTGAACTGAACCGGCCGCTTCTCGTGGGCGATCATGATCAGGTCGGTGTCGCCGGTCTGCTCGCCGGGCTGGAAGGTCGAGGCCACGGTGACGCCGGGAAGGTCGCGCGCATAAAGCAAGGCGGAATCGACGTCGCTCTTCAGCAGGGGCTTGCCGCGCAATTCCTGCGCCGCCGCCGAGATCACGTCCGGCCGATAGCGCTTGGTGCCCTTGACGATGATCTTGCCGATCTGCCCTTCCAGCACCTGGATGCCGACGACCTGGTCGGAGCCGATGGTCTGCGCCGGCAGGAACGCGTTGGAGACGATGAAGCCGGCGGTGCGATAACGCTCGGTGATCTTGTCGGCGACGCCCTGCATCTGGGCGAAGCTCAACTCGGCCGTGCCCGCGCCTGCGGCCAGCTCGCGGAACTGCGCATCGGCCAGTGCCTGGATGCTGGCCGGCGTGATGCCGAGTTGCGCATGGCTGCCGACGCCGCTGACGCGAAAGCCGCGTACCGCGACCGTCTGCACGGCCGCCGCATCGCGATCGCGTACCGGCGGAACGACGCCGCCCGGCGGCGGCGATGGCGTCGCCTGCGCGGGAGTCGAAGTGGGTGCGGGTGAAGACTGACCTGGCGCAGCCGTTGCTGCTTCCTGGGCGTGAACCACGCCGCCGGTGAATGCCAAGGCCGATGTCAACGCTGCGGCGAGACGGACAATTCGCACGATACACTCCCCCGGCTGCATCATCTTTCCATTGACGGCACGCCTGGACATCGAAGGCGCGCCAGCTGCGAAATCGAAGCCCCCCACGGATCGAGCAATTGCTGCCCCCGGGCTTGGATCGTCCGATCAGGATACACCCTCGTCGCGCTGCGGAACCAGTCACCGCAGGCCTGCACGCGACGGTTTGGCGAGCGATTTTCCGCCCTCCGTCCCGCCCTCGTGACGCGCCGCAGCAGCCGATGCCGGAACCGGCAAGCCCGGCGCAAGCTAGCCGCGCAACACCCAGTAGGCGAGCGCACCCAACGCGATGACGAGCAGCAGCACGCCGCCCGCCACCGACTTCCAGCGCGTGGCCGGTCGCATCGCCAGCAGGCTGGTCAGGGCATGGCTGGCCGAGTCGGCGGAGGCATCGTCACGCGGTGCCGCCGGCGCCCTGCGCGGTCGCGGGGTGGTGGTGGCCGTCGGCGGCACCAGGGTGTTGCGGGCGGTGACCACCGCACTGGGGTCGTACAGGCTTTCCAGCAATCGCCGGCGACGCGCGCGATACTCGGCGCGGGTGATCCGGCCAAGACGATGGGCGTCGTCGAGCACACGCAGATCCTGGTTCACGGCACGCCCGCGTTCAGCGAAATCGATCATTTCACCTCCCTGAGGATGCGGAAGCCGACGTCGCGCTGCGGCGAGCCGCCATCGCTGCGCTGGGTGCCCACGCTGCAATCGGACCAATAGCTGGTGTAGCTGCCGCCGCGCACGGCCACGCTGCCACCGCTGACGACCCACTCCCAGGCGTTGCCGGTCATGTTGACCAGACCCCAGGGATTGCGCGAACGCCCGCGGGCGGAAACCAGCGCGCCGCTGCCGTCGCCGCCGCCAGCCGAAGGCGGCACGCAGTTGCTGTCCTCGGCCTGCTTGAAGCGGCCGCCGGCGCTGGCGGCATTGAGCCATTCGGCATCCGTCGGCAGGCGATAGCTGAAGCCGCTGACATCGCTGAGCCACCGCGCATAAGCCTGCGCCTGGCTGAGCGGGATGTTGGTGATCGGCGCATTGCCGAGATCCGGATCGCTGACCGACTTGGCTGCGCACTTGCCGGATGCGCGGCAGAACGCGTTGAACTCGTTGATCGATACCTCCGCACGCGACATCGCATACGGCCGTCCACCGCCCGCGCCAGGCACCACCACCATGAAGGGGCCATACGACGTCCCGAAGCTGTCGCGGCAGAACTTGCCGGTCCCGGCCATCCCGGCTTTGGCGCACGGATCGGGGCCGCTCGGCCCGCTCGGCACATTGGCGACCTTGCCCGGCTGCGCCGGTGTCGGTGCGCCGGGCCGGGGGATCGGCACGGGCCGCCCCGGCAGGGCGCCCTGCTCCGCGGCCGGCGTCGGCTCAACGGGCGTGGCGGGTGCGGGTGCCGGCGCCGGTGCCGCCGCGGCACTCGGCTTGACCCGGTCGAGTTGCTCCTCCAGCGTCTTGCCGGTCAGCTGGCCACGAATGCGCATGTCCGACTCGAGCGCGGCCAGCGCCTTCGGATCGTTGCGCCGCACGCTCGCCAGCTGCTGCTTCAACCGTGCGTAATCGGCCGTGCTGGTCGGCTGCCGGGCCGCGGCCATGATCGCCGCCACCACGTCGTAGCGTGCCTTCGCGCCACGCAACTGGGCATTGCCGCCGAGCACCTGCAGGCCTTGGCCAAGCACCTCGGCGGCCTTTTCGTAGCGCCCCTTCCGGAACGTTTCCTGGCCCAGGCCGAGATAGGCATCGGCCAGCAGCTTCGGACCCTCGTTCTGCAGGAACGGGTTGTCCGGCTGCAGCGCCTTGATCCGCGCCAGCGACTGACTCGCCTTGCCGACGTCCGCCGCGGCCGCCGCGCTGCGCATCGACTCGATGCGCGACTTCACTTCCGCATCCGCGCTGTCGCGCGCCGCCTTGGCCTGGAGGTCGGCCTGCAGCGCATCCAGCTTGGCACTCTCGGCCAGCAAGCGTGGCGACTGCGGCACATACTTCAGCCCGAAGTCCACCGCCAGGCGCGCCTGCGGCAGATGCTGCGGATCAGCCTGCGAGGCGGCCACGTCGGCAATCGAGGTGGCCAACGCACCGACCGTGCGGGTGGTTTCCGGCGAGGTATCGCCCTTGAGCGAGGCCATCGCGCTGGCCACGGCCTGCTGCCAGTCGGGCGTGAGCAACGGCTTGGCGGCGAGCCCGGCCAGGGTGGCGCGAGCAGCGGCAATGGCTTGCACCTGCTGTTGCTGCTGGCGCGCCTGCGCGGCGCTGCGGGCCGCACCGACCTCGGCCAGCACGGTGGCGTAGCCGGCTTCGGCCGGGTCCATTCGCTGACCGGCCTGGACGATGCGCTGGGCTTCATCGAGATCGCCAGCGGCGATCCGCTCGCGCGCCAGCTTGATCAGGCTGGCATCGACGTTGCCGCGCACCTCGGCGTAAGCCGGTGCGCCGACACCCATCTGCTCGCGCGCGGTACCCAGCGCGCTGCTGACGTCCTGCAACCACACGGCCGTGCCCAGCGGCTTGGCCAGCAGGTCGTCGACGCGGCGCTTGGCCAGCGCATTGCGTTGGGCTTCGCTGGCGGCCTTCTGCGCCAGCTGGTTCTGCTGCTCCAGCAGTTTCTGGCGAGTCGAGGACAGATCGGCATCGCCGGGAAACAGGTTGACGCCGAAGCCCGCGATGGCGATGGCGCCGTCGAGATCGCCGGCGCCCTGGCGTTCGGCAGCCTGGGCGGCCAGCGCCTGCTTGAGGCGCTCCGCCTGCGCCGGCAGGCGGGCGTCGTCGGCCAGCAGCTTGGCGGCGCCCTGGTAGGCGGTGGCGGCGCGGTTGCGCCAGTCGTCGCTGTTGTCGGGATGATCGAGCAGGCCACTGAGCGAGAGCAGGCTCTGCTCGCGCTGCTGCTGCAACTGCGCGGCCTGCTGTTGCGCCAGTTGCTGCGCGGCGAGCGCCTTGCCCAGCTCATCCAGTTGCGCGCCGCGCTGCTTGATCCGCGTGGAATCGGGGAACAGGCGGCTGGCCAGCTTGAATTCGGTCGCGGCCTGGTCGACCTGCCCGGCATCCAGCGACTTGCCGATCGCCGCGTCGTACTTGAGTTCCAGCTCGGTGTTCTTCAGCAGCGCGCTGGTCGGGTCGATGGCGCGGATCTTGTCCAGCGTGGCGACCACGTTGTCCGGCTGGTTCTCGAAGATCGCCCCGGCACCGATCTGCTGGCTGAGTTGCGTGTCGAGCGCGTTGAGCAGGTCGTTGCGCTGCTTCTCGATCTCGCTGCGCTTGATGTCCAGCGCGGGCGAATACAGTTTCAGGTCGTCGCGCAGCGTGAACACCTTCTGCGTACCGGCGTAGTCGTAGCGACCCTCGGTCGGGTTCCAGTACGCGTCGATCCGACTGAGCAGGAACTTCTGGATCAGGTCGCTCTGGTCGACCACGATGCGCTTGCGGTCGTCGTCGCTGAGCGTGTCCAGTGCCTGCAGCGCCTGCGACTCGCTGGCGTAGCGATCCGGCCGGGTCAACGTGAAACGCTGGATCACTTCGTTGACGTGATGGTCGTGGCGCCAGGTGACCCAGCCCCACACGCCGCCGGCGACGATCAGCACCGCCGGCACGCCGTAGATCAGGAACGGCAGCGCGCGCTCGCGCAAGCCCACGTCGCGCAGGCCGTCCACCAGCTCGGTGGCGCTCTTCAGGCGGTCCTCGGCGCGGAACGCCACGCTGGCGCACAGCGTCTTGTACTGCTGCTTGGTCAGGCCCTTCACCGGCGGCGGCTTGCGCCCTTCGCGCATCGCCACCTCGGCACTGACCTTGCCGTAGGGATGGGTGCCGGTAAGCAGTTCGAACGCCACGCAGCCGAGCGCGTAGACATCGTCGCTGGGTACCGGGTCCTTGCCCTGGATCATCTCCAGGCTGGCGTAGGCCGGGGTCAGCGCGCCGAGCGTGCCGGCGTCGAACACGGTCTGCTCGCCCACCGCATCGCCCATGTGCTTGCCGGCGCGGGCGATGCCGAAGTCGAACACCTTGGGCACGCCCTCGCGGGTGACCATCACGTTGGCGGGCTTGAAATCCGAATGCACCACGCCGGCCGCATGCGCGCGGCTGAGCGCGCGGGCCATGCCTTCGATCAGCGGGCGCGCCTGCTCCAGCGGCATGCCGTTGTAGGCCTTTTCGCGGATCAGTTGCTTGAGGTCGGAGCCGTCGACGTACTCCATCGTCATGAAGACGATGGTGCGATCCTTGTCGAAATCGTAGACGCGCACGATGTTGTCGTGCGCCAGCTGCTGCGAGCGGCGCGACTCGCGCTGCAGCGAGATCAGCGAATCGGGGTGACGGCGGAACTCGTCGTTCAGCACCTTGACCGCGACGTACGGATCGCGATCGCGCGCCTCCACCTTGCGTTCGTCGCGCGCCTTGTACACCACGCCCATGCCGCCGCGACCGATCTCGCGTTCGAGATAGAAGCGACCCTTGAGCAGCGAGCCGACCGCGACGAAATCGGCGGCCTCCGCATCGCCGATGTGCTGCCAACTGGACTGGCTGCCCATGCTGGAGCTGGTGCCGGTCATGCCCTGACGCGTGCCCTGGGTGCCGGTATGGCTGGTGATCTGTCCCTCGCGCGGCGGCAGCGGCGCGCTGGACACCGGTTTGACGATGGTGGCCTCGTCGGTCGGCGGTTGCGGTGGCCGCGAGGCCGGCTTGACCACGGTGGCCTCGTCCAGCGGCGGCGCCGGCGGGCGCGAGGGCGGCGCCACGCGGGTGATCTCGTCGTCCGCGGACGGCGGTGGCGGTCGCCGGGTGGTCGGCTTGACCATGGTGACGTCTTCGTCCGGGCTCGCCGGGCCCGGCTGCAGTGTCGCCAGTTTGGCCAGCAAGGCCTTGGCGATCAGCGGATCGATCCGGCCCGCCGCCTGCTCCTGGCCGATCCATTCGACGCCGGCACGATGCTCGTCGGCGGACAACGACGGCAGCGCGCCCAGCGCTTCGAACAGCGCGGGCAGCTTGATTTTTTCGGCCTGGTAGGCGCTGACCAGTTCGGCAATGGAATTCATGGATTGGTTGCTGTCTTCATGCTTGCAGGCCGACGACGACGGCCGAAATGTTGTCGCGCCCGGCGCGGCCCATGGCCAGCTCGAACAGGCTCTCGACCAGATCCTGGGGCTGCGGATGCACGCGGCACTGTTCGTGAAGCTCGCTGTCGGACATCTCCTTGTTGATGCCGTCGGAGCAAAGCACGAACGTGGTGCCGGGCTGGCTCCCCGCCACCACCCAGTCGACGAACAACTGGTCCTCGGCACCCACGGCGCGGGTCAGCACGCCCGAACCGGCAGCCGGCGGCGGTGCGGCACCAAAATGAGTGACGTCGACGTCGCCGCCATGCACGTGGTCGCGGGTGATCTGCCGCAGGCGGTCGTTCTCGTAGCAATAGGCGCGGCTGTCGCCGACCCAGCCGCACAGCGTGAAATCGGTGTCGCGCACCAGCACCACCACGGTCGAGCCGATCAGGTCGACGCCGCGTGAGGCCGCGGTCTGCAGCAGCTCCGCATTGATCCCGACCAGCGTGTCCTCGATCGACTCGATGAAATCGAACACGCTGCCGGCACGCGGCAACGCGCCGAGGCGCTCGACGATCATGTTGCTGGCGTAGTCGCCGGCAGCGTGCCCGCCCAACCCGTCGGCCACCACCCACAGGCCGACTTCATCGCGCACCAGGATCGCGTCCTCGTTGTGCTTGCGCACCTTGCCGGTCACCGTGCGGCCGGCGGAAACATAACGGGTGGTCATGCGTGCACCTCAATGACCGCCAACGGCCAGTGGTCGGGACTGGCGCCCAGTCCGGCAGCCGCCGCGATGCGTGCGCGCGCCTCGCTGCAGGTGCCTGCGGCCAGGCTGCGCGCCAGCAAGTCCGGCGGCAGCTGCAGCAAGGGGTGCGAGGCCATCAGCAGCAGCCGGTCGCCGGCCTGCAGCGCGCAGCTGACTTCGCCGCAAGTCGGCTGCGCGGTCGCGCCCAGGCCGGGCGCAGCCAGCGACACGGGACTGAACAGCAGGTCGTCGAGGTCGTCGCTGCTGTTGCTCGCGCTGGCGGCCGGTGGCGCATCGCTGCGCGCGAAGAACGGTTGCAGCCGGCCGTGCCGCCAATGCCAGCCTGCCGCCGCGCCGATACGCAGCAATGCGGCCTGGCCGTCGGCCACGTGCGCGGCGATCACCGCGCAATCCTCCGGCACCGGGTCGACGAGATCCTCGCCGAACTGCCGCAGTTGCGGGTTCAACGCCATGATGCGCGTGCGCAGCACCTGCATGCCGCCGATCAGTTCGGCGCCGAGCATGTCGCCGGCAATCGCCGCCACTGCCGCCACGGCCTGCTGGCGCGGATCGGCCACGCCGACCTCGGCGGCGACCAGGCTCAGGCCCACCTCCGGCCGTTGCAGCACGGCGAGGGCGGCGACCGGCGTGTTCGCTGCCGCGGCGACATCCGCCGCGAGGGTCACGTCGCCGAGCGGCATGGCCGTGGATGCGGCGGGCGAGCTGCCGCCCAGGTCGGCAAGCAGGTCGAGATCGTCCGGCAGCCAGGAGTTGATGGAGGCCACCGGTGGTGGCGCGTCCATCGTCAGTGGCGCGGTTGCGCGCGGAGTTGCAAGCTCGAAGCTGCCCAGCGTCTGCCACGCGGCCGTGCCCTGCCCGGCGTCGAGCAAGCCGGCGTAAGCCTCGGCGCCGGGCAAGCCATCGGTCGCCAGCACACTGGCCGGGACGCGCCCCGCGCCATCGGTCCACCACAGACACCAGCGCCCGGGGACGGCGCCGAGGCGCTTCCACAGATCAGCCAAGGCTGTCGCACCGCCATGCGCAGGCAACGGCAGGCGCCAGTGGCTGGCCGCTGTCCAGTCCACCTCACGCCACGGATCGGGCCGCGTCTGGCCGGCATCGAGCGGGCTGCCCAGGGCCGCGACCTGCGCGTCGAAGTCGTCCACGCCGATGCCCGCATCGGCCTGCGCCGCGCGGTGCAACTGCTCGGCGCGTTCGAACCATTCCGCGCCATCGCCGATGGCTGCAGCAACGTCGGAGAGCGGCGCAGCGATCACCATCGGAAAACAGCGACCCACGCGATCGGCGCCCGGCCCCATGACGCCAACCCACGCCGCCTCGCCGCATACGCCCGGCGCGAGTGCGAAACGCCACGCCGGGCTGGCGTGGAACGCCTCGTGCCAGGTATCGCCCAACGCGTCGCGGCTGTGCGCCACGGCTGTCTCGAAGTGCCGGTCCCAGGCATCGACGAAGCTGGCCGGCAGCCGTCGCTGCACGAAGTCTCCCGCGCAGGGCAGCTTGCCGAAGAAGCCTGCGGCCGCGGACGGCACGCGCTCAGCCTCCGCACCGGAAGCTGGACAGGGCGTTGCTGAGGAACGGATTCTTCAGGTTGTTGGCTTGCAGCGTCACCTTCGCCACGTGGCCGCCGAAATTGAAACTGGCCACGAAGCGCAGGTCGGACTGCTTCTGCAGGTTGGCCGCCTGCAGTGCGCGGAAGAACGCCCAGTCGCCGCGATAGTCGAACGTGGTGAGCAGGTTGCCGGCGGTGTCGTAGGCGGAGATGGAGACGCGGCCCGGCTGCGGTCCGGGCCATTTCATGCTGACGTTGGTCGCGCCACCCGGCTGGTATTCGTATTTCTGCCCGTCGACGTCGATCACCAGCTTGCCGATGCCGGCATCAAGCACCGGCGTGAGCCAGGTGAAATCGACTTCCGGCAGGTTGCCGCTGCGGAAGAACATCTGCTTGATCCGGTCGGCGCCCTGCAACTGACCCAGCATTCCGGCCGAGCCGCTGATCGCGCCGGGCCCGGTCTTCCATTGCCAGTTGCGGCCACTGGCGTCGATCAGCTTGCCGGCGGTCTGGTTGTAGAAGCTGTCGAAGCGACCGCCATAGCCGAACAGCTCGCCGAAGTTCTGCAGCGGGATGTCGTTGTTGCTCGACGGCGAGAACGGGTAGCGTCCGCGGGTGAAGTCGGCGCAGTCCTTGCCGACGGCCTGCTGGTACTGGTCGTCCAGCGCGCTCTTGGTGCCGCTGGCCACCAGCGCCTGGCTCTTGCCGGTGAGTGCGGCAAACCAGTTGGAGGCCGGCGGCGGGAGTTGCGCCGCAGCCTGCTGGGCCAGCAGCAACTGCGGGTTGGGCTGGCCGGCCGCGTTGCTGAAATCGCCCATGGTCAGCAAGGTCTTGCTGAGGTCGTCCAGCGTCTTCAGGGTCTGGTCGATCGGCTGCGCGCCGGGCGCGCCCTCGGTGAGCTTGTCGATCTCGGCGAAATGGTCACTGATGACCTTGCCCGGTTTCTCGCTGGCTGCATCGCCACCCGCCGCACCGGTGGCCCCGGCCTGCGCCAGCGCCCGCGCCAGCGCAGTTTGCGTGGCACGCTGCTGCGCCAGCTTCTTGGCCACGTCCTCGGCCTTGTCGGCGGCATCGCCGGGCGGCGCGCGCATCAGGTCGCTGGTGTTGTCGCGCACCACCTTGAGCAGCAGCTTCAGCGGCGAGTTGGGGCCGGCCAGCTTGGCGGCGATGGCGCTGGCGTCCTGGATGTTGTTGATCGGCTGCAGTTGCAGGTCGGCGAGAACATCGTCCCAGGCCTTGATGTAGTCCTGCTCGTAAAGCCCGAGCACCTGTTGCGCGAGCTGAGCCTTCTGCACCGCGTCGATCTTGGTGGCGCCGAAGACCCAGTCGTCCGCGGCGAACTGCGCCACCGACTGTTCGATGCCCTTGTCCACCTCATGCTTGAACACCGGCTGGGTGAACAACGCCGGGATCGGATCGGACAGCGGTTTGCCGCTGCGCCGCTGGTACACGTTGCCGAGCAGGCCCAGTTCCTTGTCCAGCCGCAGCGGCGGGTAGTTGCCGCTGCCGGCGGTGAGCTTGAGGTTGCCGTAGATCAGCGTGGCAAGGTCCGCGGTGCGCAGCGTGCTGCGCGCCTGCTCGACCAGGTTGTCGTCCAGGCTCAGCGGGCGCAGGCGCCCCTCGTGCGCGACCAGTGCGTCGAAGTGCTTGCTCAGCGCCTTCTGCAGCACCGGGTCGTTCGGAAACAGGCGCTGCCACTCGACCCCGGCCAGCGCCACGATCTGGTCGTGGTCCAGATGCTTGGGCTCGCCCAGCATCAGGTAACCCTTCAGGTAGTAATAAAGCATCTGCGGGTCGCCGGCGTTGGCGGCCAGCCCGGCGCGGAACTGCGAGGCCACGCCGGGCAGCAGGATCGCGTTGAGCTCGCGGTAGTACGCATCGCGCACCTCGTCGCCCACCGCGTTGCCCTGGTACAGGCCCAGGCGCATCGACAGCGGCACGTCGCCCTGGTGCTGGTCGGCCACGTCGACCGCCGCGGACAGCGCTTCCAGCCGCTCCAGCACCAGCGCGAAATACGCCTGCTGGTTCGGCGCCAGCGAGAGATCGCTCTGCGCCGGATACTTGGCCAGCGCCGTGTGCACGTCGGCCAGATAATTGCCGTTGCGCCGATAGCTGGTGGCCAGGCCGAACACCAGCAGGCCGCAGGCCAGCAGCACGCCGATGTAGCAGGCCGCCTGCAGCAGCACCTTCTGGCGCTCCAGCTTGGGATCGGTGCCGGCGAAGCCCGATTCGCGGAACAGCACGTCCTTGAGCAGACGCTCGACGAAGAAAGTGCGGCTCTGCGCGCCGGGCACGTGCAGGCGCGAGGCGTCCAGCCCGAAGGTGCGCGCCACCGCGCCCATCATGCGGTCGATCGGCGTGCCTTCCTGCGTGCCGGAGGTGAAATACGCGCCACGCAGCAGCAGCGGCGCGTCGTACTGATGGCCAGTGAACACGCCTTCGACGAACTGCCGGGTGATCTCGCGCAAGGCGCCCAGCTGCTGCGGAAACGACAGGATCGCCGCGCGCCGCTGGCGGTCGCGCTCGCGATGCAGGCGATCGAGGATGCGCGTGTTGAGCCGCTCCAGCAGCAGGTTGAACTCCGCCAGGAACTGTTTGGCCGCGGTGCCGGCCATGGTCTGGTCGACCGGGAACGACATGCCCCAGACCTGGCTGCGCAGCTCCGGCGTGAGGTCGTCGAAGAACTCGGTGAAGCCGGCCACCAGGTCGCACTTGGTGAACACCAGGTAGGCCGGCACCCCGATGCGCAGGTGCTTGGCCAGCTCGTCCAGCCGCTGCCGCACCGCCATGATGTGCTGCTGCCGCCCGGCCTCATCCAGGGTGAGCAGGTCCGACAGGCTCATCGCCACGATCACGCCGTTGATCGGCCGCCGCTTGCGGTACTTGCGCAGCAGGTTGAGGAACTCCGTCCACGCCGACGCATCCGCGCCGCGGTCGGAGTCCTGGGTGGTGTAGCGTCCGGCGGTATCCAGGAACACCGCCTCGTCGGTGAACCACCAGTCGCAGTTGCGGGTGCCGCCGACGCCGCGGATCGCTTCCTTGCCGAACTTGTTCGACAGCGGGAAGTTGAGGCCGGAGTTCTGCAGCAGGGTGCTCTTGCCCGAACCCGGCGGGCCGATCACCACGTACCAGGGCAGCGCGTACAGGTTGGTGCCGCCGCTGCGGTTCTTGCGCAAGGTGTCCACCGCTTCCTGGAAGCGCCCCTGCAATTGCGCGCGTTCGTTGGCGGCGCGATCGTCGATGCCCGCAGTCGCCGGCGCACCCTGCTCGCTGAGGTCACTGGCCATCTGCCGCGCCTTGCCGCGCACGCGCATCTGCCGCACCTGCAGCCACACCGCCCAGATCACCACGATCACCAGGATCACCAGCAGCCGCACGACCTGGCTTTCCAGCGGATGCGACTCGCCGAAACCGAGGTAGGGGCCGCCGAACCAGATCAGCAGACCCAGCAGCAGCAGGCCGACGAGGGTGATGAACAGGCGGGATTTGAACAGCGCAAGAAGCTTGCCCACGATGTTCAGTCCTCCGGGCTGTAGAGAATTTCGACGCGACGGTTGCGCGCCCGGTTGGCTGGCAGGTCCGGCGGCAGCGCGATCGGCTGCGACGAACCGGCACCGCTGGATTCGAGCCGCCCGGCGTTGTCGATGCCCTCGCTGAGGATCTGCACCACGGAACGCGCGCGCGCCGCCGACAACGCGTAGTTGTCCTTGAACTTCAGCGAGTGAACCGGCTGGTCGTCGGTATGGCCAACCACCACCACCCGGCCCGGTACCTGGTTCAGCGCCGCGGTGATCGCGTGCAGCATCGGGATCTGCCGCGCTGTCACCTCGGTACCGCCGGAGGCGAACATCGCCGGTGCATCGAGCCGCACCAGCGCCGAGCCGTCGGGCTTCTCCTCCACGGTCAGCGCGCCGGCCTGCTCCTGCGGCGCCAGCAACTGCTTGAGACTCTTGCGCTCGACCTTGGGCTGGGTCTGGCGCAGCCGCGACTCGTCCGGCGGCACTGCGCTGCGCAAGCCGATCTGCGCCACCTGCGCGCTGACCGGCGAGGACAACTCGTTCAGGCGGGTGTAGAAGTACAGGAACGCGCCCAGCAGGATGCAGGCGCCGGCCGCCACGATCACCCACAGTGGCACGTAGCGCACCAGCGGGTTGCGCCGGTCCTCGATGCCCTTCCAGTGCGGTGCCAGTTCGTCCGCCGCCGGCGGACGCTGCGCCTTGATGCGCCGGTAGAGCTCCTCCTGGATGTCGGCCAGCTTGGCGCGGCCGTCGGCCTCGATCTGGTAACGCCCGCCGAAACCGAGCGTGAGGCAGATGTACATCAGTTCGATCAGGTCGATGTGGCGCGAGAAATCCGCGCACAGGCGATCCAGGATCAGGAAGAACTTCTCGCCACCGTACGATTCGCCGTGGAAGGCCACCAGCAGCGTCTTGGCCGCCCAGCCGCTCTGCCCGCCCCACGGCGTGTTCATCACCGCCTCGTCGAGCGTGGTGCACAGCACGTAACGCGCGGCGGTGATGGTTTGCGCCGCAATGCCGGCGGCTTGCGCGTTGCTCTCGAACTGGCGCACCTGGGCGATGACCTGCTCGCGCAGGCGCGCCGCGTCGGGCTGTGACGCGCTGTTGCGCAACTGCACCGACAACAGCAGCAAGGGGCTGGCCGCCTGAACCAGGGTATTGAGCCCGGCACCCAGGAAATCGCCGATTGCGGCCGCGGGAACCTGTGCGTGACCCGCCGCCGGCCGTGCCGGCGCGGCAGTCGGCCGGGTGGCGGGAAGCGCTGCGGGAACAGGAGCGGGCGCGGGGGTCGGCGCAGCCGGTGCAGGTGCGCCGCGCGGGCGGACTATGGTCCGGTCCTGCTGCGGATCGTCGTCGTGGGGACCATTGCTGCTCATGCGCTCAACCTCGGATCGCCCAGAGTTGCAGGTCGAGACCGGCGAACTCGCCGCCAAAATGGAACGCGATGCCGCCCGACGTCTTCAGGCTCCGCCACATCGGCGAATTCTTGTCGAACTCGAAATACAGGTAGCCGGAGTTGTACGGAATCTGCCGCGGCGCCACCGGCATCGGCGCCACCGGGATGCCCGGCAGCTGCAGGTTCACCAGGTCGCGGATCTTCTCCACCGGACCGATCTTCGACTGCGCCGGCAGCTGGCGGCGCAAGTCTTCGGACTTCAGGTCCGCCTTCGCCGCCAGCACGAAGGCTGCGGTATCGATCAGGCTCAGGTCCGGCACCACCGCCACCCACACGCCGAACTTGCGCTGCTGCATCGGGATCGGGATCGCAGTCTGCTCCATCACCGCGCTGAGGCTGGTGCGCAGCGCCGCGATCAGCGGCTCGAAGCTCGCGTACAGCGCCTCGTGGCGGTACGCCGGAAATGCCGGGGGACGCTTGCCGGCAGCGGTGAAAGTGGCCAGCTCGCCGGCCATCTCGGCCAGCACCCGGTAGAAATCCTCCGGATGCAGGATCGGCGCGGCACAGAGGTGCGCGATCAGCGGCTGATAGCGGTTGACCACCTGCAGCAGCAGGAAGTCGGCGATCTCGGCGGCGCCGCCGCGATCGGTGACCGCCACGCGGCTGGCCAGCGCCTCGCCGCGCTGGTGCAGCAGGCCCAGCAGTTCGGACAGAAACGTGCTCAACCGCGACGCGGCCTGGCAGCTCAGCACCGTCGGCATGAACGCCTCTTCCAGGATCACCCGCCGATCGGAGCGGCATTCGACGATGCGCGCCACCGGAATCTGCGCCAGCCCTTCGAGCGGTTGCGACTGCGGCAACAGCCGGCTGTTGAGCCCGCCCACCTCCAGCACGGTGAGCCCGTCGACGCTGCCGGAGGCATCGCGCACCTCGGTCTCGCGCACCCGATAACGGAACAGCTTTTCCGCCGGCGCCTCGGGCCGGCCGCTGTCCGGCTGCGCCGGCGAGCGCAGCGGCAGGGTCAGGAAGACGGTCTGGTCGCGCCAGTTGTCGTTGACGTCCAGCGCCAGCGGCAGCGGATCGTCGCCGGGCATGTCGAACGGCGTGCCATCGGGAAACACACCACGCGCGCGCTTGATGCCGAGCTTGCCGATCGCCAGCAGGTCGGTTTCCAGCTCCAGTTCGGAGAAGCCCCAGGTGTAAGGACGCAGGCTGCCGGCGCGCAGTTCGACGAAACGCTCCAGGTAACGCTCCTGCTGCTGCAGGTGCTGCGGGCGCAGGAACAGCCCCTCACTCCACACAACCTTGTTGTTTTCCATGCGTCGCGCTGCCCCTGTCAGAAGTTCCCCCGGCTGCGCTGCCGGGATATGCCGCGTCGACCCGCTGTCGCCGACCGACGCTGCATGGAAAAACATCCGCGTCCGTGGCGCCCCCGGCGCCCGGAAATCCGTCGAGAAAGAGCGGCCCTGCCCTTCCTGCACCCCATCGAACGCGGCGCGTCCGCAATCGCCATGTACCCGCTAGCGATGCGTTGCCTGCCGCATTCTCCGCGCCGATTTCAGGCGTGACAACTGTTCTTCGTACGCACGCGCGAACTCGTCGCCGAACAGGCGCCGGAAACAATCGTCCGGGTCCTTGTTCAAGCCTTCGAAATGCTCGCGATATCTTTCCCAGTACTTGCCCTTGCCGGCGAACGCCGAACGCTTGGAGCCGCCATCGGCCTCCTGCTCGAAGCGATCCGGGTTGAAATGCACCAGCAACGACTCGAATGCCGCCCGCACGCCTGCCAGCATCGCCATCTGGTGACAGCGGATGTCGTCGAAGGCATCCTCGAACGCCGCGGTGCCGGACATGAAGGCGCCGCCGCTGGGCGCCATGATCTTCTGCAGCGCCTCCTCCGGGTTGGGCGCGAACTTCAGCGGGTTGTTCTCCGAGCGCTGGATGATGGTGACCGGCAGCCGGAACGTGTTCTTGATCTCGGCGCGCGCACGCAGCACGTCCATCACGCCGTCGACCACGACGCGGAAGATCTCGTCCACGCCGGCCGGCAAGGCGTGCGACCCGGTGGCCTCGGCGCGATCGACCGCGGCCATCGGCATCGGCGCGGCGGGCATCACGCGCGGCGCCGCGGCGACCGGCGCCGCCGCCACAGGCGGCACCGGCGCGGAGAAGTCGCCCATGGTCAGGTCCCAGTTCTCCGGGAGCTGGTTGGCCTGCCGCTGCTCGTTGGTCATCGGCGGGTGGAAATGATCCTGCGTGCTGGCGGTGTGGTTCCAGCTGGCGCTGGCATTGCCGGTGGTGGCACCAGACAGCAGTTCGGAAGCGGGATCGCCCGGGCCGAGGAAACTCAGCGGGTCCAGCGCACCACCGACACCGACCGCACCGGGGATCAGGTCGGCATCGGCCGGAATCGTGTTCGGCGAGGGCTGCGGCGGCAGCGACGCCATCGGCGACGACAGCCCGAAATCCAGCGGGTCGATGTCGGCACCGATCGCGGCGGAGGTCGGCGGCGCCAGCAGGTCGGGCGGCGGGATCGTGGCGCCGGCATCGCCCAGGTGCACTTCCACCTCGAAGGTGTCGATCAGCAGGCGATCGCCGTCGGTCAGCGCGGAGGGTTCGCCCTTCACCAGCGGCGCACCGTTGAGCAACATGCCGTTGGTGCTGCGATCCTCGATGAAGTAGATGCCGTTGAGGTAGCGCACCATCGCATGCACGCGCGACACGCCCGAGGCGCCGAGCACCCAGTCGCAATCCTCGGAACGACCGATGCTGCCGCCGACGCCCGCGAACGTCCCGCTGCTGCGGCTGCCGAATTGGGCAGCCTGATGACCGGCAACGGCGAGGATCAGGCTCTGCGACATCGGTTTGCTCGAGTGTTCCCTGGTCAAGGTGAATCAGCCGGCGCCGCGCACGATGGATTCCATCCACGTCCCGACCGGGCTCGCCGTCCGGCCTGGCTGCTGACTGTTCGCGAAAAACCACGGCTCCGTGGATCGGTCGCCGCCACGCGCGAAGCGCGTGATCGGAACTGCCGGCATGGCCTGACTGACGCGCGGAAACCGTCCGCGCCATCGTATCGTCCCGAGGTGCAGCGGGCAAGCCGCGAACGCGCGCGACCGGCCTCAGGCTCCCGCCGCGCCGTCGCCGTTGAGCAGGCTCAAGGCCGGCTTGATGAAGGCGGCGCGACGCGCGGCGAAGGTATCGACATCCAGCGCCGCCAGCATGTTGATCGCGGCCACCACCGCGCATGCCGTGAGATGGTCGGCCGGCGGCACCGGCGCCTCCTGCGTGGCGGGCGCGAGACTGCCGCCGGACCAGCCCGCGGCAGCGGCGACCCAGG
This sequence comes from Rhodanobacter sp. 67-28, assembly GCA_001898415.1. Taxonomy (GTDB): domain Bacteria; phylum Pseudomonadota; class Gammaproteobacteria; order Xanthomonadales; family Rhodanobacteraceae; genus Rhodanobacter. The sequence continues at coordinate 20,201 of MKTU01000040.1, forward strand.
CGCCGGCGGACTTGTAACCGCCTGCGGTGGCGAACTCGAACGCCGCGCGGCGATTGCTCTCGTTCGGCTCGCGCACCCACTTCTCGGCCAGCGAGGCGCCGGCGCGGTCTTCCGCATCGAGCGTCTGGTCGCGTGCGCACTGGCACAGCCATGCCACGGCGTAGCGCTTGGGCAGCATCCGCGCCAGCAGTTTCAGCGCATCCTGCACCTGGCCGGCCTCGACCAGCGCCTGCACCGCCGCGTGCGCGGTCATCTCCGGCCGCAGCAGCGCACTGGCCGGCTCGGACAACTCCATCTGGATCGATGCCTGCATCACGGATGACATCTGTGCGCCCTCTAGCCGATCATGATGATGCCGCCGGACAACTGCGCCATGGCGTCGCCCTTGAGCGACAGCATGGTGCCCTTGACCGTGGTCGCACCGCTGCTGGAAAACTCCGCCGAGGCACCGGCCTTGGCCGCCACCGTGGCGTCGCCGTCGATCTTGACGCTCACGCCCTTGATGCTGACGTTCACGCCCTTGATGTCGATGGCGCCGGATGACTTCATCACGATGCTCGCCGCACCGGTCACCAGCTCGATCTCGGTGCCCGCGCTGAGCTTGAACTTCTGCCCGATGGTGGTCGTGCCGTTGCCGGTGACGTCAAGCTTGTCGTCCTTGCCCACGGTGGTCGTGCGCTTGCCCGTGACGTCCTCGGTCTGGTCGTTCTTGACGGTCATCTTCTCGTCGTGGTCCACCGTCACGACACGGTCGTTCTCCACTTCCACATGCATGTCCTTCTGCGCATGCATGAAGAAGTCTTCGCTGCCCTTCTTGTCCTCGAAGCGAAGCTCGTTGAAATCCTCCGCGCCGCCGCCCTTGTGGCTGCGGCTCTTGATGCCGCTCTGGGTCATGTTGTCGGGCAGCGTGTACGGCGGCATGTTGTCGGCGTTGTAGACGCTGCCGATCACCAGCGGCCGGTCCGGATCGCCTTCGAGGAAGCTCACCACCACTTCCTGGCCGACGCGCGGGATGTTCACCGCGCCCCAGTTCTTGCCGGCCCACGAGGAGGCCACGCGCACCGGACAGGAGATGTGGAAGTTTTCCTTGTCCGGCTTGTTCCAGTGGAACGTGACCTGGATGCGGCCGTACTTGTCCACCGAGATGTCTTCGGCGGTGTCGCTGCCGGAGACCACCGCGGTCTGCAGGCCGACGATGCCGGGCTTGACCGCGGTCGGCATGCTGCGAAACGGCTGGCGACTCTGGATCGCCGAGAAATGGCAGAAGAACTGGTTGCTGCCCTGCACGCCGGAGACCTCGGCGGCATTCTCGATGTGCACGGTGGAGCCGACCACGAGGTATTCCTGGTTCAACTCCGCGCGCGGGAACTTGGTCAGCTTGAACAGCGCGCCGGTCAGCACGCCGCAGACGTTGGTCGCGCCGGTGCAAAGCGACTGCGCGACGTTGATCGCCTCCAGCCGAACCTGCGCGTAATGCTTGCCGGCGGCGGCGGTCAGGTGGTCGCCGGGGTAGTCGAACGAATCGAGCTTGGGCACCCGATGGTTGCCGTCGGCGTTGCTGATCGACTCGAACCCCAGCAGCGACTTCTTCGGGTCCAGCGGGTCGTAGTCGGTCAGCGAATACTTGATCGTCTGCACCGAACGCGCGGTGCTGAACTCGGTGATCGCCGGCTCGCTTGACGCCTTGCTGGTGCCGGTCTGCGGCCGATACGGCAATTCGTCGAAGCCGCCGGTGGCTCCGTGCGCACCGAGCGAATCGGCCAGCACCATCGTGTGCACGCCATCACGGTGCTGGAAGAAATAGTAGATGCCCTCCTGCTCCATCAGTCGGCTGATGAAGTTGAAGTAGCTCTCGCGGTACTGCACGCAGTAATCGCGCTCCGGGTAGTCGCCACTCAGGCTCAGCTTGACGTCGCTGTAGCCGATTTCGGCGAGCACGTCCTTGACGATCGTCGGCACGGACTTCTTGAGATAGATGCGGCAATCGATCTTGTGCAGCAGCAACCAGGGCTTCGGCACCAGGGTCAACGCGTACTCCGCCTGGCGCTTGCCGGAAAAGCTCTCGAACCCCGTCTGCGAAATCTCCGCCACGATGCCGTTGAAATGCCGGGTGTAGTCGCCGGTGTCGAACGTGACGGTCATCGAGCTGCCCAGCAACGGCAGCAGCGCAACTTCGCCATCCTTGCTGAGTACTTTGAGGTTGTACGAAAACAGCTGCCCCAGTTGTTCGCTGCCGGAAAAGCTGGCTGGTTGCAGCTTGTCACCGAGATCTGACTTCAGTGTCATTTGATGCGGCATGTCCGTCCTCCCCCAACGGTCCCGACGGCATGGGCCGGCAAACCAGTCCGGGTATCATACGTCTGGCCTGTTTGGGGAGTCCATTGGCGCCCTGCGGCGCTTGCGCGCCACTTCAATTGCCGTTCGCGGCGGGCTTTTGCGCCAGCACCACCCAGCCGGCCACCGGCCTGCCCAACTCCTTGCGCAGCGAATCCGCGCTGATCGACGGATCGGGAAATCCGGCGGCGGACAGCACGCGTTCGACGCACCCGCGCGTGTGCCGATAACGTCCGCTGGCGGACAGCTCCAGACGATCGCCTTCGCCGTCCAGCACCTCGAGCGTGAAGGCCAGCCAGCCGCCCGGGCGCAACGCGTGATGGGCGGCCGACAGCACCGGCACCAGGTCGCCGAAATAGATCAGGGTGTCGGCGGACAGCACGACATCCCAGACGGGCGGGCTCGCGCGCAGCCACCCGGCCAGTTCCGCCTCCACCAGCTCGTCGTAACCACCGCGCTGGCGCGCCTTTTCCAGCATGCCGCCGGACAGGTCCACGCCCACCAGGCGCTGCGCATGCGGTCCGATCAGCGGCCCGCACAGACCGGTGCCGCAACCGGCATCGAGCACGTCCAGCATGGCCTGCGGCGCACCGAGACGATCCGCCAGCGCGCCCACGAGCACCTGCGGCGCGCGATAGTTGAGGTTCTTCAGCAGCATCTCGTCGAAGCTTGCGGCGAAGCCGTCGAACACCTGGCGGACATAAGCGTCCTCCGCGCGTGCAGGCGCCGCCTCGCCGCCGCACGCGGCCAGCATGTGCCGCGGCACCGGGTTGTCGGGCTCGCGCGCCATCCAGTCGCGATAGACCTCGATCGCCTCGCCGCTGCGGCCGAGCATGTACAGCGACACGCCGAGCGCATCACGCGCGCGCAGGTTCCGCGGATCAAGCTGCGATGCACGCGTGAAGCAGCGCACCGCTTCCTCCACGTCTTCGATCTGGTTGATGTGCCGACGGCGGAACATGCCCATCAGGTAGTGCGCGTGGCCCAGTTGCGGCTCCTGCGCCAGGAAGCGGGCGTAGATCTCGCCGGCGTCGTCCACGCGGCCCTGCGCCTCAAGCACCAGGGCCAAATTGCTCAGCGCGTCGTGGTGCCGCGGCTGGTGGCCGAGCGCGCGCCGGTAGCAGGCCTCGGCCTCGGCCAGCTGGCCGCACTCCTTGTGGATGTTGCCCAGGTTGTTGTGCGCATCGGCATGCTGCGGGGTCGCGCGCAGCGCCATGCGGATCAGCCGGATGCCTTCCTCGCTGCGGTTGCGCTGGTGGCACAGCACGCCGAGGAAATGCAGGGCATCGGGTTGCCCGGATTGTCGCTGCAGGACCTTGCCGTAGAGCGCCTCCGCCGCGTCGAGCTGGCCGTCGCGATGCGCGGCGATCGCGTCGCCCAGGGTGGCCAGCACACCGGCAGCCAGCGCACTGCCGTGCGGCCGGCGTCGGCTTCGATCCGACGAAACACGCTTCAAGTCGCCCCCTTGCCACGCGCAGTCGCGTCCGGCACAAGCCCCGTCCGCCGCGGACGGGATACCGGAACCGAACGACGTCTAGTTGATGATGACGGTGAAGCAGCCGAGCACGATGGTGCCGCCGTGTGCGGTGCTGTCGCCCATGCGCGCCGCAGGCAGGCCTCCGATCAACACCTTGGGTGCGCCCATGACGATGGTGTCCGGCGGGCCCACGCAGGTGACCATGTCGCTCACCCGTGCGGCCGGCAAGCCGCCGATCAACACGGTGGGTGCGCCCGGCGCGACGATAGGGCCGCCGACGTGCGGCACCACGCCGGTTACCATCGGGCACACGTGCATGTCGGTGAGGCGTGCGGCGGGAGGCATGGCGAACTCCGTGGCTCGATGGCGTGACCCGGCGATGGTACGCCAGTTCGGCGCACGGAGTCAGCCGCGTCGCATGCCCGGATTACGAGGCCGTGCCGCCGACCGTCATCGAGTCGATCTTCAGGGTCGGCTGGCCCACGCCCACCGGCACGCTCTGCCCGTCCTTGCCGCACACGCCCACGCCCTCGTCCAGCGCCAGGTCGTTGCCGATCATCGAGACGCGGTTGAGCACGTCGGGGCCGGAGCCGATCAGGGTGGCGCCCTTCACCGGGCGGGTGATTTTCCCGTCCTCGATCAGGTAGGCCTCGGAGGCGGAGAAGGTGAACTTGCCGTTGGTGATGTCGACCTGGCCGCCGCCGAAGTTCGGCGCGTACAGGCCCTTCTTCACCGAGCGGATGATTTCGGCCGGATCGTGCGATCCGGCCCGCATGTAGGTATTGGTCATGCGCGGCATCGGCAGCGCGGTGAACGATTCGCGACGACCGTTGCCGGTCGGCGCCATGCCCATCAGGCGCGCGTTGAGCTTGTCCTGCATGTAGCCTTTCAGAATGCCATCCTCGATCAGGGTGGTGCATTCGGTCGGCGTGCCTTCGTCGTCGATGCTGAGCGAACCGCGGCGACCGGCGAGCGTGCCGTCGTCGACGATGGTGACGCCCTTCGCCGCCACGCGCTGGCCGATGCGACCGGAGAACGCGGAGCTGCCCTTGCGGTTGAAGTCGCCTTCCAGGCCGTGGCCGATTGCCTCGTGCAGCAGCACGCCGGGCCAGCCGGGGCCGAGCACCACGGTCATCTGGCCGGCGGGCGCGTCGGTTGAATCGAGGTTCACCAGCGCCTGGCGCACGGCCTCGTCGGCGAAACGCAGCGCACGTCCGTTCTCGAGCAATTCGCGATAACCGTAACGGCCGCCACCGCCGGAATAGCCCTGCTCGCGGCGACCGCTGGCTTCGGCGATCACCTGCACGTTGATGCGCACCAGCGGGCGCACGTCGGCGGCCAGGGTGCCGTCGGAGGCAGCGATCAGGATGGTGTCCATGGTCGCGGCGAGGCTGACGATGACCTGCTTGATGCGCGGGTCGCGCGAGCGCGCGTAGGCGTCGACCTCGCGCAGCAGCGCGATCTTGTCGGGATTGGGCAGGCTCTCCACCGGATCGATCGCCGGATACAGCGCGCGCGCGTCGTGCAGTGCCAGCGGCTTGCCGGCGCCGTTGCCGCCGTGCGCGATCGCGCGGGCTGCCCTGGACGCCTCCAGCAGTTGCGGCAGCACGATCTCGTCGGAATAGGCGAAGCCGGTCTTCTCGCCCGAGATCGCGCGCACGCCCACGCCCTGCTCGATCGAGTGGCTGCCGTCCTTGACGATGCCCTCCTCCAGCGTCCACGACTCGCTGCGCGAATGCTGGAAGTACAAGTCGGCGGCGTCGATCGACGGACCCATCAGCTGGCCGAACACGCGGTCGAGGTCGCCGGTGGCGATGCCGCCGGGGGACAGCAGCTTGCTTTCGGCGAGATTGATCAGTGAATCCATGGGTCAGCGTGCCTGTGGTCGATCCGGAACTACCCCACATGGGGCTGGCGGGGGCGGCTTTAAAGCTTCACGGCCCCGACGAACCGGCGCTGGCCGGAGCAGGCACGGACCCGGTCGGCGCGATGCCGCCGGACGAAGCCGGCGCGGGTTCGAGCAACAGGCTCGGCGGCACCACCACGTCGTGCTTCTCGACCAGGGTCATCTTCGGGTCGTCCCAGCTCCCGGTGATCCGGTAGCGCGCGCTGGCCGCCTTGTTCAGCCCCTTGCCGAGCAGGCCTTGCACCGCGAAACCGGCCGCCGCGCCGAGCGGGCCGCCGACCACCGCGCCGACCACCGGCAGGCTGTTGCCGACGTGCGGCACCACCACCATCTGCTGGTCGTAATCGCGGGCGCGCAGACCGGTGCGACCGGTGACGCTGATGTTGGCCGCCGGCCCCTTGATGATCAGGTTGTCGGTAGTGGCGTTGCCGTCGGCCAGGCGGAAATCGCCGCTGATCGTGTCGAAGCCCAGCCCCTTGCCGAACACGTCGCCGAAATCCAGCGTGAGCCGGCGCGGCAGGTCGGCCAGCGAGACCAGGCCGAGCAGGCGCCCCACGCCGGGCGAGCTTGCCTCGGGAATACGGCCATCGTTGACCTGCACCTTGAGCGTGCCGTCCATCGTGGCCAGCGACAGCGCGGTGGGGCTGCCGGGCCAGCTGGCATCGAGTTCGTCGCGGGTCCGGCCGCCATCGACCAGGCCGTCGTAGCCGAATGCCGAGAGCATCGCGCCGAGATCTTCGGCGGAGAAGCTGATCCGCATGTGGGTGCGGCTGTCGGTGGCGGTGCCGTCCCAATCACCGCTGGCGGTGACCTGCACGCGCTCGGACAGCGCGCGCAGCTGTTCGATGTGCATGCCCTTGGGCGTGGGCCACGTCTCCAGCCGCGCTTCGCCCAGTCTGGCATCACCCAGGCGCAGGTCGCGCACCCACAGATGCAGTGGCGGCAGCGCCGCGGGATTGATGCCGGTGTTCGCCGGGTCATCGACGATTGCCGCCGGTGCCGGCCCGGGGGCGGCCGCGGTCGCCGCGACGGCAGGCGCACTCGCCGCCGTGGCCGACGCGGCGGGCTGCCGTGGCCAGTGCAGATGTTCCATGCGCGCAGTGACGCCACGCTTGTCCAGTTCGTCGGTGGGCACCTTGATGTTGCCGGCCATGGCGGGGCCATCCACGTCCACGCTGAGCAAGCCGGGCTGGGGCGCGGCACGCACGGTCAGCGCACCGAGGGGGCGCTCGAAACCGATCGCCTGGTCGGTGCTGACGTCGATGCTTTCCAGCGCCGGGCCGTCGCCGCCCGCACCCGCCACCGCACGCTGGACCCAGCCGGCGACATCCAGCCGGGCCGCATGGCCGCGGATGCGCAAGCCTTGCGTGGGAAGCGCCGGCGGCATCTGCCTGCCGAATGCCAAGGTGCCGGCCAGCGGTCGTCCGGCGGCGTCATCGGCCAGCCGCAGGTGGCCGCGCAGCACCTGGCCCAGCTCCAGTTGCACGTCGCTTCCGGCGGTCGGCAGGCTCATCTGCAGATGCAGCGGAAGGTTGCCCGCGGCGGGCTTGTCCAGCGGCGCGGGTAGCGCCAGCGCGATGCCGCTGAGCGGCGAATCGATGCTGAGCGTCTGCGCGAGTTCCTCGCTGCCCGGCGGATGGGCGAGCGTGAAGCCGATGCTGAACGGGCCACGCCCGTGCGCCAGATCCGCCAGCCATGCCAGCGAGGGATAACCCTGCACCAGCTCGGCGACCTGGTAATTGCCCTGGAGGGTCGCCGAGAACACCGTGTCCGGCGCGGCGTTGGCGCCGGCAATCGCCAGCTGCAACTGCGCGGGTTGGCCATGGAACACGGTATCCAGCGGCCCGCCCTGCAGGCCGTGCAGGTCGAAGCGCAGCGGACCGGCAATGCCGGCCAATGCCAGTTGCCAGTCCGGTGCCGCGAGGTCGGCATCGTGCAACTGCGCGGTGCCGTCGAGCTGCGCATCGGCAATGTGCGTCAACGGCAGGCTGAGATGGAACTCGAACGTGCCGCGGCCACCAAGCGTGAGCTCGGCCAGCGTATCGGACGCGCGGCGGGCTACCGGGCTCCTGCGGGAGAAGTTCAGCAGGCTCGCACCGCTGCCGCCACCGCGCACGTTGAGGTCAAGCAGGGGCTGGCCGAAGTCCGGGATCAGCGCCACCGCGCTGTCCACTTTCACGCCCAGCGAATGGCCGGCGCCGGCTTGCACCAGCATGCCGCCGTTGACGAAGCTGGCCACCGCATCGACGCCTTCGGCCTGCGGCCACTCGTCGCCGTAGTCGAGGGTCAGGCCGTGGATCTCGGCCCGCGCTTCGAAGCGACCCTCGTTGTGGTGGAAGGGCCAGTCCGCCAGATCGCCGCGCACCAGCACCTGCGCCTGCTCGACGGTGCCGGCCACCAGCGCGCGGTCCAGCCATGCCACGGTCGCCGGCGGCATCACGTTGACCGGCCAGAACAGTTTCGCCGCGGGAACCTCGGCGTGGTCGATCGACGCGTACAGACCCAGCCACGGCGCGCCGCCGCCGGCAGGCAGCACCGCCTCGCCGCGCGCGCTGCCGGCATAGCCGGCGCCGACGAATTCCAGACTGTCGGCACCGATGTGCCAGTCGCCATCCTGCGGCCAGAACGCCAGCGTGCCGGACAGATTCGACAACGCGAACGGGTGGCGGAACACCTGCGCAAACGTCACCGTGGTGGCTTGCGCCGGCAGCTCCAGCGAGAAGGCTTCGGCGTCCCCACGCAGCGTGCCGCGCAGGTTGCTCAAGCCTGGCGACTTGTCCACCGGATCGATGCCGAGCCGATCGAACGCCACTGCCAGGCGCTGCAATCCGCCGGCCCGCGTCCAGTGCAGCGCGAGCCGCTCGAGTTCGCCACGCGGATGCCCGCGACCGAGCCAGCGCGCGAGGCCCGGGGGCAGATCCGGCTTCAACGCCAGCCATGGCAGCAGCGGTGCCAACTGCAGCTTGTGCGCGGCGGCCTCAACGCGCAATTGCGGCGTGCCCGGCTGATCCAGTTCCACCACCGCGGCACTGCCGTCGTCGCCGGCCCAGCGCAGCGCGTAACCGGCACCCTCGGCATGGATGCCGGCCAAGCCATGCAGCGTCGCCACCTCGGCCACGCCGCCGGCGGGCCCGCGCACCGACAGCGTGTCAAGGTCGACACGCACCACGCTGTCGCCCAGTTGACCCTGGCGCCAGTCGAGCCATGCGCTGAGGCGGCCGGTGCCGTGTTCGATCCCGTAACCTTTCAGGTCGAGGCCGTCGAGCAAGGGTTTCAGATGGGCCGCATCGGCGCTGACCCACAGCTTGCCGGAGCGTTCGTCCTGGCGCAGGTCGCCTACCGCGCGCACGCTGGCCTCGGCCACGCCCTCGCGCCGCAGGCTGCCGCCGAAGCGGATGCGGTCACCCTGCAAGCTGATCCGCAACTGCCGCGACAGCAAGGCGTAGTGCTCGCCCAGCGTGGCATCGGTCACTACCACGCGCAGGTCATCCAGCCACAAATCCAGCGACAGGTGGCGCAGGGAGAGCGCCGGCTGGTCCGCACCGGCGGCGGTGCCAAGCCCGCTGACGCGCCAGCCGCTGGCGTCGTGCAGCAGATCCAGTTGCAAGCCGCGCAGGTACACGTTGAACAGATGCCGTGACGGCAGCAGCCAACCACCCAGGTCCAGTTTCAGGCGAGACTCCGGCAACTGCAGTGCCGCGCCATTCGTCCCGGCGGCCAGGCCGATGCGCACGTCATGCAGCACGAATTCCGGACCGCCCGCCGTCCATCGCCCCGCCATCGAGGCGATACCCACCGGCCGCTGCAGGCGCTGGCTCAGTTGCGCGGCCACCCATTCGGGATGGCGCGCCAGCAGCGGCAACAGCAACTGCGCCAGCGCCGTCAGCACGGCGAACAGGATCACCAGCACGCCCGCGACCCAACCCAGGCCGCGCGCGCCACCGTGCAATCGACGACGCCACACCTTGTTCATGCGCCGTGGGCCGGCGTCGACTTACAGCAAGACCACATCGAACTGTTCCTGCGAGTAATGCTCTTCCGCCTGGAAGCGTATGCTTTTGGAGATGAACTCCTCCAGCTCGGCGACCGCCGCGGACTCCTCCTCCAGGATGCGGTTCACCACGGAGGGGCTGGCCATCACCAGCAGTTTCTCCGCGTTGAACTGGCGCACGGCACGGGTGATCTCGCGGAAGATCTCGTAGGTCACCGTCTCGGCGGTCTTCAGCACGCCGCGGCCGTTGCAGGCCGGGCAAGGCTCGCACAGCTGGCGGGCCAGGCTCTCGGTGGTGCGCTTGCGGGTCATCTCGACCAGGCCCAGCGCCGACATCGGGTACACCGTGGTCTTGGCATGGTCGCGCGCCAGCCCCTTGCCGAGCATGCGCAGCACCTGGCGCTTGTGCTCCTCATCGGTCATGTCGATGAAGTCGATGATGATGATGCCGCCCAGGTTGCGCAGGCGCAGCTGGCGCGCCGCCGCCTGCGCGGCTTCCAGATTGGTGCGGTAGACGGTTTCCTCGAGGTTGCGCGTGCCGAGATAGGCGCCGGTGTTGACGTCGATGGTGGTCATCGCCTCGGTCTGGTCGACGATCAGGTAGCCGCCGGATTTCAGCGGCACGTCCTTCTTCAGCGCTCGCTGCATTTCGTCCTCGACGCCGTACAGGTCGAAGATCGGTCGCTCGCCATCGTAGTGCTCGACGCGATCGTCCAGCTGCGGCATGAACTTGTGCACGAACCGGGCCACCCGCTCGAAGGTCTCGCGCGAATCGACGCGCACCTTCTCGATGTCCTCGTTGAGCATGTCGCGCAGGCTGCGCAGCGGCAGCGACAACTCCTCGTAGACCCGCTCGCCCACGCGCGCCTTGGCGATGTTCTCCTGCACCACGCGCCACACCTTGCCCAGGTAGGTCACGTCGAATGCCAGCGACTCCGCGCCCTGGCCCTCGGCATTGGTGCGCACGATGTAGCCGAGGCGGTTGCCATCGGTTGCATCGGCACCGATCAGCGTGCCGAGTACCTCGCGCAGGCGCTGGCGCTCGACTTCATCCTCGATGCGGGCCGAGATGCCCAGCGTGCGCGAATGCGGCAGCAGCACCAGGTAGCGCGAGGGAATCGACAGGTGCGCCGACAGCCGCGCGCCCTTGGTGCTGATCGGGTCCTTCACCACCTGCACCACGATCTCCTGGCCCTCGTGCACCAGTTCGCTGATCGAGGGCAGGTGGCCGTTGCCGTTGCTGCCGGCATCGTCATCCTCGACCGCCGACAGCGCCGGGCGCACGATGTCCGAGGCATGCAGGAACGCGGCGCGCTCCAGCCCGATCTCGACAAACGCCGCCTGCATGCCCGGCATCACGCGCTGCACGCGGCCCTTGTAGATGTTGCCGACGTAGCCGCGCCGCGAGGCCCGTTCGACGTGCACCTCCTGCAACATGCCGTTCTCGACCACGCCGACCCGGGTTTCACGCGGTGTCACGTTGATCAGGATTTCTTCACTCACCGCACACCCCCAGGATACAAGCCATCTTTATAGCCGTTGGCCATGCAGGCTGTCGATGAACGGCGCGCGGAAATCGACCCGGCCGCACCGATACTGCAAAATGGGTCCGTTTTCGTCTCGCTTCCGGCGCGAGACGTTCCCGCCCCTCTGGAGCCAGTCGCGCATGACCACCCCGATTCTGCTGGCCTGGAGCGGCGGCAAGGATTGCCTGCTGGCGCTGCAGCGGCTGCAGGCCGATCCGGCCTGGCAGGTGGTCGGCCTGCTGACCACGCTCAACCGCAACTATCAGCGCGTGGCGATGCACGGCGTCCATCGCGAAGTGCTGCTGGCGCAGACCGCCGCGCTCGGCCTGCCGCTGGTCGAAGTCCTGCTGGACTGGCCCGGCAGCAACGAAGTCTACGAGGAAGCCCACGCCCGCGCGCTGGTCGAGGCCCGCATGCGCTGGCCCGGCATCCGCCACTGCGCGTTCGGCGACCTGTTCCTGGAGGACGTGCGCGACTACCGCGTGCGCCAGCTCGGCCGCGAGAACTGGCGCGCGGTGTTCCCGCTGTGGGGCGAGGACACGGCGGCGTTGTCGCGTCGCTTCGTGGGCGAGGGCCACCGCGCCGTGCTGTGCTGCGTGGACACCGGGCAACTGGACGCCGGCTTCTGCGGCCGCGACTACGATGCGGGCCTGCTCGACGCCCTGCCGGCCGGCGTGGATCCCTGCGGCGAACGCGGCGAGTTCCACACGCTGAGCTACGCCGGACCGCTGTTCCGCCACCCGCTGCGGCTGCGCCGGGGCGAGTCGGTGCTGCGCGACGGGCGCTTCCAGTACACCGATTTCCTGCTCGACGAGCATGCCGGCCGGGCCTGACACCATCCTGCCCGACCTGCTGGCACCCGGATTGCGCCTGGTGTTCTGCGGTACCGCCGCCAGTGCGCGCTCGGCTGCCGAAGGAGCCTACTACGCGCATCCCGGCAACCTGTTCTGGCGCGCATTGTTCGACGCCGGGCTCACCCCGCGCCTGTTTGCGCCGACCGAGTTCAGGCACCTGCTGCCGCTCGGCATCGGCCTCACCGACCTGGCCAAACACCACAGCGGCAACGACGCCGCACTGCCCCGCGATGCCTTCGACGCCGCCGCGCTGCGCCGCAAGATCCGGCGCTGCCGACCGCGCCTGCTCGCCTTCACCAGCAAGAACGCCGCCCGCGCGGTGCTGGGTGGCGCGCTCGACTACGGCATGCAGGAGGAAACCTTCGGCGCCACGCGCTTGTTCGTGCTGCCTTCGCCCTCCGGCCAGGCTCGCGGACACTGGAACCTGCAGCCGTGGCTGGCACTGGGTGCGTTGTACCGGGGCGATGGCGCGCGCTGACGCGTCCGCAGCTTCAGTTGACCGTCGTGGCCGGCGGTGCCGCTTCGATCGCCGCATCCAGCACCCCGCAATGCAGCGGCGGTTTCACCGAACCGGCCGGCAGCGGATGGGTATCGGTCGGCAGTTCACGGTTGGCCAGCGCGGCGGCGACCGCGCTGATGTCCGACTCGCTCAACCGGCTGGCGACCTCGGCCATGCAGTCCGGCGCCACCGTGGCGCGGGTGTGCGTGCGCCATGAACCCAGTTGCGCGCTGACATAGTCGTAAGGCAGACCGACCAGCCCGGGAGTCGACGGTTCCACGCCGGTCAACTGGCTGCCGTGGCAGCTGCTGCAGGCGGGAATGCGTCGCGACGGATCGCCCTTGTCCAGCAATTGTGCACCACGCTGCAACACCGCGGCGGGCATGGCAGGCGTCGGCGAGCGTGCGAACGGTACGCGCTGGGCGGCGAAGTACTCGGCGATTTCCTGCATGTACGTCGGCGTCAGCTCGCGCACGGTGTATTCCATCGGAGCGTACTTGCGCAGACCGTCCTGGAAATCCTGCAGCTGCCGCGCCAGGTAGGCCGCCGGCTTGCCGGCCAGGCGCGGGAAATATCCGCTGGCCGCACGCCCCTCGCCCTGCTTCCCATGGCAGGTGGTGCAGGCGGCGATGCGCTGCTGCAAGGTATCGGGAATCGGGAGTCGGTCGGCGGCGCAACTGGCGGCGCCGTACCCGAGGGCGGCCGCAAACAGCATGGCGACACCGAACGGCTTGGCGTGACGCAGGCTGAGGTTCGTGATCATCCGACGATTGTACGCTGACGGCCGCAGCGCCCAAACCGCAACGGCGCTAAGCTGGCCGGGCGACCACACGCCGTGTCCCGAAATCGGGGGTTACCGTGAACCGTCCAGCCGTCCGTATCGCCGCACTGACCATCGCCTTGCTCCCGGGCCTCGCGTTGGCCACGGAAGCCACGCCGCCGGATGTCGCCTACGCGTCGATCGACCAACTCCAGCAACGCATGGATGCCGGCGCGCTGGACAGCCGCCAGCTCGCCCGCGCGTTGCTCGATCGCGTCCAGCGGATCGATCGCTCCGGCCCCACCCTGCGCGCAGTGATCGAGACGAACCCCGACGTGCTGCCGCTGGCCGACGCGCTCGACGCCAAGCGCACGAGATCCCACGGCCCGTTGTACGGCATCCCGGTGTTGCTCAAGGACAACATCGAGACCGGCGACCACATGCTCACCACCGCCGGCTCGCTCGCACTGATCGATGCACCGGCCGCACGCGACGCCAGCCTGGTCGAGCGGCTGCGCAAGGCCGGTGCGCTGATCCTCGGCAAGACCAACCTGAGCGAATGGGCGAACTTCCGTTCCAGTCACGCCAGCAGCGGCTGGAGCGGGCGCGGCGGGCAGACGAAGAACCCGTACGTGCTCGATCGCAATCCCTGCGGTTCCAGCGCCGGTTCCGCCGTCGCGGTGGCGGCCGGGCTCGCCACGGTGGCGATCGGCACCGAAACCGACGGCTCGATCATCTGCCCCGCGGCAATGAACGGCATCGTCGGCATCAAGCCCACCCTGGGCCTGGTCAGCCGCCGCGGCATCGTGCCGATCAGTCACAACCAGGACACCGCCGGCCCGATGGCGCGCAGCGTCGCCGACGCTGCGACCCTGCTCAGCGTGATCGCCGGCAGCGACCCGCGCGACCCGGCCACCCTGGAGGCCGACCGGCACGCCACTGACTACACGAAGTTCCTCGACCCGAACGGACTCAGGGGCAAGCGCATCGGCGTGGTGCGTCAGCTCGCCGGCGCCGAGCCGAACGCCGACCGCGTGCTGGCGCAGTCGATCGCATTGATGAAAGCGCAGGGCGCCATCGTCGTCGATCCGGTCACGCTGCCGCACCTGGCCGAACTCGGCGACCGGGAATTCACCGTGCTGCTGTACGACTTCAAGCACGACGTCAACGCCTATCTGGCCAACCGCCGCGGACTGAAGGTGAAGACGCTGGCCGACCTGATCGCGTTCAACCAGGCGCATGCCGCCGAAGAAATGCCGTGGTTCGGTCAGGAATTGTTCGAAAAGGCCGAGCAGAAGGGGCCGCTCACGGATAAGGCCTATGCGGACGCGCTGGCCACGGCGAAGCGCCTGTCCGGGCCGGAAGGCATCGACGCGGCGCTCCAATCGCAGCAGTTGGACGCGCTGCTGGCGCCGTCGTGGGGCCCGGCTTTCGTCACCGACCCGGTGTTGGGCGATCACATCGTCAGCGGTGATCCGACCGTGGGCGGCGCCTCGCAACCGGCAGCCGTGGCCGGCTACCCGTCGATCACCGTGCCCGCCGGCTTCGCCCACGGCCTGCCGGTCGGCATCGTGCTGTTCGGCGCGAAGTGGAGCGAACCGGTGCTGATCTCGATCGCCTACGGTTTCGAGCAGCACGCCAAGGCATGGCAAGCGCCGCAGTTTCTGCCCACCGTGGGCGATCCGCCCGCGGCGTCCCCGCGCTGAGCATGCAGTGCGTCAGCCCGCCCCGCCGGTCGACTTGCGCACGATAAGCATCGCCAGCTCCAGCGACTGTTCGTAGTTCAGGCGCGGATCGACCATCGACTTGTAGGCGCGATCCAGGTCGCCCTCCTTGAGGTCGCGCGCGCCGCCGATGCACTCGGTCACGTCTTCGCCGGTCAGCTCCAGGTGCACGCCACCCAGCCGCGTGCCAGCCGCCGCGTGGATGTCGAAGGCTCGATCCAGTTCGCCACGGATGTTGTCGAAGCGGCGCGTCTTGTGGCCGTTCGAGGTGCTCTCGGTGTTGCCGTGCATGGGGTCCGCCACCCACAGCACGCGTCGACCTTCGCGCTTCACCGCGTCCAGCAGCGGCGGCAGCGCATCGGCGATCTTCGCCTGGCCCATCCGGTGGATCAGGGTCAGCCGGCCCGGCTCGGCATGCGGATCGAGTGCGTCGATCAGCGGCAGCAGTTGATCGGGAGTCACCGAGGGGCCGATCTTGACCGCCACCGGATTGCGGATGCCTCGGAAGTACTCCACGTGCGCGCCATCCAGTGCAGCGGTGCGCATGCCGATCCACGGGAAATGCGTGGACAGGTTGAACCAGCCCGGATTGCGAGGTACCTGGCGAGTCAGGGCCTGTTCGTAATGCAGCAGCAGCGCCTCGTGCGAGGTGAAGAAATCCACCTTGGAGAAGCCGGCGATCGGGCCGGCCAGCGTCTCCATGAAGTGCAGCGAATCGCTGATCGCGGCGACCATCTGCCGGTACTCGGCGGCCAGCGGCGAATGCTCGACCCAGGCCAGGTCCCAATATTCGGGATGGCGCAGGTCGGCAAAACCGCCGTCGATCAACGCGCGCACGAAGTTCATCGTCAACGCCGAATGCGCATGCGCCTGGATCAACCGCTGCGGATCAGGACGCCGCGCGGCGGCGGTGAACTCCTGGCTGTTGACCACGTCGCCGCGAAAACTCGGCAGGCTCACGCCGTGGCGCGTTTCGCTATCGGCCGAACGCGGCTTGGCGTACTGCCCGGCAAAGCGCCCCACCCGCAGCACCGGCTTCTTCAGCCCGTGCACCAGCACCAGGCTCATCTGCAGCAGCACCTTCAGCCGGTTGGAAATCACCGGGCTGGTGCAGTCGGCGAAGCTCTCCGCGCAATCGCCACCCTGCAACAGGAAGCGCTTCCCTTCCTGCGCCTCGGCCACCGCCTCCTTGAGCGCCAGGATCTCCCACGAGGTGACCAGCGGCGGCAATCGGGCCAGGAGCGCACCTGCCTTGGCCAGCTCGACCGGGTCGTCGTAGCTCGGTTGCTGCAGGGCCGGACGACGCTGCCAGGAATCCGGCGTCCACGGCGCCGTGCCGGCACAAGCCACATCAGCAGCCACGACGCCGACGTCGGAATCCCGCAGCTTGTTCATGCGTGCGACGTCCGGCGGCGCACCGCCACCACCGTCAGCACGGCGAGCAGCACGAACCAAAGCAGCGTCCACGCCGGCATCGGCAAGCCCAGGATCGGCTCGACCGCCGCGCATTCGCCGGAACCGGTAAACACCATGCGCAACACCTTGGCAAACGGGAACGCGCTGAACATGTAATCGAGCGGCGGCCCGCAGGACGGAATCTGGTCGGCGGGCAGCGACTGGATCCACAGGTGCCGCGCCGCCACCACGATGCCGAACACCGCACCGATCCACACGCCCGCGGCATAGATCCAGCGCAGCCCGCCGCGCGGCGCATGCAAGGCGCCAAGCAGAAAGAACACGCCCATCACGATGAAGCCGACGCGCTGGAAGATGCACAGCGGGCACGGCGTCATTTCCCAGGCATATTCGGCATACAGCGCGAAGCCCATGAGGGCGGCGCACACCAGGAAACCGACGGCGAAACTGAAGCGGTACGACCAGCGCAATGGGTTCATAGGGGCTTTGCTGCGATGCGAAACGATGACATTACCCGTTCGGCGCAGCGCTGTCAGCACGCAACGCTGCAGCAACCGCGAAGACGGACCGGCGTCGGGCCGAAAACGCAAAACCCGGCACCAGGCCGGGTTTGCATGACGCTGCAGGCGACCGTCAGGTCGTCCGGCCGGCATCTCACTCCGCGTCGACGGACTCGACCTGCGGACGCCCCACCAGCTCGACGTACGCCATCGGCGCGTTGTCGCCGTCGCGGAAGCCGCACTTGAGAATGCGCAGGTAACCGCCGGGACGCTCCTTGTAACGCGGGCCCAGCTCGACGAACAGCTTGCCCACCGCTTCCTTGTCGCGCAGACGCGAGAACGCAAGGCGGCGATTGGCGACGCCATCGGTCTTGGCCATCGTGATCAGCGGCTCGGCGACGCGGCGAAGTTCCTTCGCCTTCGGCAGGGTGGTGCGGATCAGCTCATGCTTGAACAGCGACGAGGCCATGTTCTTGAACATCGCTTCGCGGTGGCTGCTGGTGCGGTTGAGCTTGCGTCCGGATTTCTGGTGGCGCATGACGGAATACTCTCTGTAGGTCTGTTGTTATGAAGTGCCGGCGCTTGTGTCCGACACCCCGCGGTTACCCGCTTTTATGTGAGCCCCATCGGAGCAGGCTCTTGTGAAAAGTGCGGCCATGGATGGCCGCTTCTGCTGCATGGCCAAGGTGCTGTACACACCCTGGCCAATATCCGGCTACAACAGCGATCAAGGAGGATCGCCCTAGCCCAGCTGCATGCCGTGCGAAAGCCCCGGCGGCGGCCAGTTTTCCAGCTTGGTGCCGAGGGACAGGCTGCGCCCGCCCAGGACATCCTTGATTTCGGTCAGCGACTTCTTGCCCAGGTTCGGCGTCTTCAACAGCTCGACCTCGGTCTTCTGCACCAGGTCGCCGATGTAATAGATGCTCTCGGCCTTCAGGCAGTTCGCCGAACGCACGGTCAGCTCCAGATCGTCGATCGGACGCAGCAGCAGCGGCTCGAAGCCGCTCTTCTCGGCCTTGTCCGTGGCACTTTCGCGACGCGAGAAGTCACCGAACACCGACAGCTGGTCGTTGATGATCTCGGCGGCCTTGCGCACCGCGTCCTCGGCGTCGATGGTGCCGTTGGTCTCGATGTCCAGCACCAGCTTGTCAAGGTTGGTGCGCTGCTCGACACGCGCGGCGTCCACCTCGTAGGCCACCCGCAACACGGGCGCGAACGAGGCATCCAGCTGCAGGCGGCCGATCGGGCGCGCCTCGTCGTCAGGATGCTGGCGCGCGCTGGCCGGCTGGTAGCCGACGCCGCGACGCACCTTGAGGCGCATGTTGAGCGCGATGTCCTTGGTCAGGTGGCACAGGACATGCTCGGGGTTGACGATCTCCACCGTATGGTCGACCACGATGTCGCCGGCGGTCACCACGCCCTTGCCCTTCTTGGACAAGGTCAGGGTCACTTCATCGCCCGAATGCTGCCGGATCGCCACGTCCTTGAGGTTCAGCAGGACTTCGATGACGTCCTCCTGCAGGCCTTCAAGCGTGGTGTATTCGTGCAGCACGCCGTCGATTTCCACCTCGACGATGGCGCTGCCGGGGATCGAGGAGAGCAGCACGCGGCGCAGCGCGTTGCCCAGGGTATGGCCAAAGCCACGCTCGAGCGGCTCGACCACCACCTTGGCGCGGTTGGCTCCGAGCTGTTCGACGCTGAGGCCACGTGGCCGCAGCACACTAGTTGACGAAACTGCCATGCAGAGCTCCGGTTAATTACTTCGAGTAAAGCTCGATGATCAATGCTTCATTGATGTCGGACGGCAGGTCGCCGCGATCCGGCACCGACTTGAACGTGCCTTCGAACTTCTTGGAATCCACTTCGACCCAGACCGGGCGCAGGTCCATGGTGTCGAACACGGTGGCCGCTTCCTGCACGCGCAGCTGGCTGCGCGCCTTCTCGGTCAGCGCGATCGCGTCGCCCGGGCGCACCTGGTAGGAAGGAATGTTCACCTTCTTGCCGTTGACCAGCACCGCCTTGTGGGCAACCAGCTGGCGGGCCTGGGCGCGGGTGACCGCGAAGCCCATGCGGAACACGACGTTGTCCAGGCGGCTCTCGAGCAGACGCAGCAAGTTCTCGCCGGTATTGCCCTTGAGCGTGGTCGCCTTGGTGTAGTAGTTGCTGAACTGGCGCTCGAGCACGCCGTAGATACGCTTGACCTTCTGCTTCTCACGCAGCTGGACGGCGTAGTCGGACATGCGCATGCGCTTGTTCGCGCCATGCTGGCCGGGCTTGTTTTCCAGTTTGCACTTTGAATCCAGCGCACGCGCCGGGCTCTTCAGGCTGAGATCCGCACCTTCGCGCCGGGCGAGTTTGCAGGTAGCTCCACGATAACGTGCCATGTTTCTTCTCTTTCAGATAGTCCGGCCGCGGCCGGTGCTTGATTCTCGCGATCGAAGACGACCGCCCTCAGACACGCCGCTTCTTGGGGGGACGGCAGCCGTTGTGCGGGATCGGCGTGACGTCGATGATGTTGAGCACCTTGTAGCCCAGCGCATTCAGCGAACGCACCGCCGACTCGCGGCCCGGGCCGGGACCCTTGATGCGCACTTCCACCGTCTTCACGCCGTAGTCGCCCGCGGCGCGGCCGGCCTTCTCGGCGGCGACCTGTGCAGCGAACGGGGTGGACTTGCGCGAGCCGCGGAAACCGGCACCGCCGGCGGTCGCCCACGACAGGGCATTGCCCTGGCGATCGGTGATGGTAACGATGGTGTTGTTGAAGGAGGCCTGCACGTGGGCCACGGCATCCGTGACAACGCGCTTGATCTTCTTCTTGGTCTTGACCGGCTTAGCCATGGTTTGAAGGCTCTTCTCGATGAGTGCGGCCACGGATGGCCGCTTTTTTGATCTTCGCGGTCATCGGTGACCGCACAAATCCGCAGGCAATCACTTCTTGATTGCGCGACGCGGACCCTTGCGGGTACGCGCATTGGTACGGGTACGCTGCCCGCGAACCGGCAGGCCGCGACGATGACGCAGGCCGCGGTAGCAGCCAAGGTCCATCAGCCGCTTGATCGCCATGCCCACCTCGCGGCGCAGATCGCCTTCGACGGTGTACTTGGCGATCTCCAGGCGAATCTTTTCCACTTCGCCTTCGCTCAGCGACTTGATCTGGGTGGTCGGGACCACGCCCGCGTCCACGCAAACCTGCTTGGCGCGGCTGCGGCCGATACCATAAATGCTCTGCAGACCGACCCAGACGTGTTTCTGAACCGGCAAATTGACACCCGCAATGCGCGCCATGAGTACTCTCTCCGAATGCGTTTCGTGCGCGGTAAACGCGCAATTTTAACCTGAATTACCCGAACAGGAAAGCCCTGCGGCGCCAAGGCACCGCAACTCTCCGACCTGGAGCGTCCCTCGCCGCGTCAACTGCGACGGAGGTTGGCTTTCTTGAGCAAACTTTCGTACTGATGACTGACCAGATGCGCCTGGATCTGCGCCGTGAAATCCATCACCACCACCACCACGATCAGCAGCGAGGTGCCGCCGAAATAGAACGGTACGTGCCACGCCTGCTGCATGAACGACGGCACCAGGCACACCAGCACCAGGTAGATCGCGCCGACCGCCGTCAGGCGTGTCATCACCGCGTCGATGTAGCTGCCCGTGGCCTTGCCCGGACGAATGCCGGGAATCAGGGCGCCGGAGCGCTTCAGGTTGTCCGCCGTCTCTTCCGCGTTGAACACGATCGCGGTGTAGAAGAATGCAAAACCGATCACCAGTACCGAAAAGGTGATTTCATACAACGGGTTGCCCGGACTCAGCGACTGCGTCAGATCCTGCACCCAACGCGACGAATGACCCGTGCTGAACCAGCTCACCGCGGTGGCCGGGAACATCAGCAAGCTCGACGCAAAGATCGGCGGAATCACGCCCGACATGTTGATCTTCAGCGGCAGGCTGGAGCTCTGGTTCTGATAGGCCTTCTGTCCGCCCGAACGTCGTGCGTAGTTCACCGTGATGCGCCGCTGGGCGCGCTCCACGAACACCACGAAGGCGGTCACGGCCAGCACCAGCCCGAACACCACCAGCAGCATGAGCAGCGACAGCTCACCGTTGTTGGCCATGCCCAGCGTGTGCACCACCGCGCCGGGCAAGCCGGCCACGATGCCGGCGAAGATCAGCAGCGAGATGCCGTTGCCGATGCCGCGCTCGGTCATCTGTTCGCCCAGCCACATCAGGAACATGGTGCCGGCGGTCAGGCCTACCACGGACGAGAACACGAAGCCGAAGCCCGGCGTGTACACCACCGGCGCGCCGCCCGCGGCCACCTGGCCCTGCAAGGCAACCGCAATGCCGAAGGACTGGAACGCCGCCAGCAGCACCGTGGCATAACGGGTGTACGCCGTCATCTTGCGCTTGCCGGCCTCGCCTTCCTTGCGCAGGGCCTGCAGGCTCGGCACCACCGCGCCCATCATCTGGAACACGATCGACGCCGAGATGTACGGAATCACGCCGAGCGCGAAGACCGAGAACCGCTCCAGCGCGCCGCCCGAGAACATGTTGAACATGTCCATCAGACCGTTGCCGTTGACCAGGTTCGTCATCGCCTCCGGGTTGACGCCCGGAACCGGAATGAACGAGCCGAGACGGAACACCATCAACGCACCCACCACGAACAGGATGCGCTGACGAAGCTCCGTCAGCTTGCCGAGTTTGCCCAGTGCGTTGCCCTTGGCTACGGCCACCGTCTTACTCCACGCTTCCGCCGGCCGCCTCGATGGCCGCCTTCGCGCCCGCCGTGGCCAGCAGACCGGACAGCTTCACCGCGCGACCGATCTCGCCCTTCAGCACTACCTTGACCTTCTTGGCGCGGCTGTCGATCAGGCCAGCCTGATGCAGCGCGACCACGTCGATCACGTCGCCCTTGAGATTGGCCAGCTGATACAGGAAGACTTCCTGGCTCTGCGCCTTCAGCTTCGAGCGGAAGCCGACCTTCGGCAACCGGCGGTTCAGCGGCATCTGGCCGCCTTCGAAACCGAACTTGTGGGTGCCACCCGCGCGGGCATGCTGACCCTTGTGGCCGCGACCGGCCGTCTTGCCCAGGCCCGAACCGATGCCGCGACCCACGCGCAGGCGGGTCTTGCGGGAACCGGCGGCCGGCTTGATGTCATTCAGACGCATGATGATTACTCCTCGACCCGGACCAGGTAGTAGACCGTGTTGATCAGCCCACGCACCTGCGGGCTGTCCTTCAGCTCGCGCACGTCGTTGACCTTGCCCAGACCCAGCGCCTTGACGCTGAGGCGATGGCGCGCCTGCACGCCGCGCAGGCCCTTGACCAGGCGCACGCGCACGGTGGCAGCGGATTCGTTCTTCTTAGCCATTGCCCAGCACCTCTTCCAGACTCTTGCCCCGCTTGGCGGCGATCTTCTTGGGCGAGGCAACCGCCTGCAGGCCCTTGATGGTGGCGCGCACCAGGTTGATCGGATTGCGCGAACCGACGGCCTTGGCCAGCACGTTCTTGACGCCGACCACTTCCAGCACCGCACGCATGGCGCCGCCGGCGATCACGCCGGTACCTTCGGAAGCCGGCTGCATGTACACGCGGGCCGCACCATGGTTCGCCTTGATGGCGTACCACAGGGTGCCGTTGTTCAGTTCGATGTTGACCATCTGGCGGCGGGCACGCTCCATCGCCTTGGAAATGGCCACCGGCACTTCACGCGCCTTGCCATAGCCGAAGCCGACCTTGCCCTCGCCGTCACCGACCACGGTCAGTGCGGTGAAGCTCATCTGGCGGCCACCCTTGACGGTCTTGGCCACCCGGTTGACGGCAATCAGCTTCTCGAGCAGGCCGTCCGAATTTTCGCGATCGTTAGAAGACATGTTCTATTCCGTGTGCCCGGACCATCCGGGACTTTTGCTTGCGGCTTGGCCGCTTGTAGTTGTATGTGCTGCCAGGATCAGCAACCGGATTGGCGACTCGCGGAAGCGGGCTCTTTCGAATCCCGAATCCCGCGCCCCGCATCCCGGCGCCTCAGAACTTCAGGCCCGCCTCGCGCGCCGCCTCGGCAAGCGCCTTGATGCGGCCGTGATAGCGGAAACCGGAGCGGTCGAACGCCACCGACTCCACACCGGCAGCCTTCGCGCGCTCGGCCACAGCCTTGCCCACGGCCGCCGCAGCAGCCAGGTTCTTGGTGCCCTTCAGGCCTTCGGCGACCGACTTTTGCACGGTGGAGGCAGCCGCTACCACGTTCTTGCCGGAGGCGTCGAACACCTGCGCATAAAGATGCTGCCCGGTGCGATGCACCGACAGGCGGGCCACGCCCAGCTTGCGGATGTGGCTGCGGGTGGACTTGGCGCGGCGCAGGCGATTTTCGTTCTTGTTCATCTCTCAATTCCTCGAAAGCGGATCGGCTCGGATGGCTGTCATCTGCTCTTTGTGAAAAGTCCGGCCATGGATGACCGGTCTCTACGCGCAGGGACAGCGCATTTACGCCTTCTTGGCTTCCTTCAGGGTGATCTTCTCGCCGGCATAGCGCACGCCCTTGCCCTTGTAGGGTTCGGGTGGGCGGAAGCCGCGAATCTTGGCTGCGACCTGGCCGACGACCTGCTTGTCGGTGCCCTTGATCAGCACTTCGGTCTGGGTCGGCGTTTCGATGCTGATGCCCTCGGGCGCGTCGAACACCACCGGGTGGGAGAAGCCCAGGCTGAGGCTCAGCGCCTTGCCCTGCATGGCGGCGCGATAACCGACGCCGACCAGCTCAAGCTTGCGCTCGTAACCCTGCGAGACGCCGGTGACCATGTTGGCGATCAGCGCACGCGCCGTACCGCCGAACTTGTCGTCCACGCCTTCGCCAAGCGTGACATTCGCCACGCCGCCGTCGACGGCGACCGTGACGCCCGGCAGCTGATGCACGGACAAGGTGCCCTTCGGGCCCTTCACCGAAATGTTGCCTCCGGCGATCGTCAGCTCGACGCCCTTCGGCAGGGAAATGGGTTGTTTGGCTACACGTGACATTGAAAGACTCCTTATGCCACTTGGCCGATGACTTCGCCGCCCAGGCCCTTGGCACGGGCCTGCGCATCGGTCAACAGACCAGCGGAAGTCGAGATGATCGAAATGCCCAGGCCGCCGAGGACCTTCGGCAGCTCGTCCTTGCCGCGGTAAACGCGCAGGCCGGAACGGCTGACACGGGAAATGCTCTCGATGGCGGGCTGACCGTCGAAATACTTGAGCTTGATCTCGAGCACCGGCTTGCCTTCCTCGACGGAAGTCTTGGCGTCGAGGATGTAGCCCTCGTTCTTGAGAAGGTCGGCGATGGCCACCTTCAGTTTCGACGACGGCATACGCACGACCGGCTTGCCCGTGGCCTGGGCATTGCGGACGCGCGTGAACAGATCGGCGATGGGATCAGTCATGCTCATGAAAACATCCTTCAGAGTGCACCGATATCCGATAAAACCGGAAATCAATCAGATTGTGAGCCGGCAAAGAAGCCAGCCTGCGTTGCGCAGACCGCCGACTATAGCAGCAATTTCGGTTTTTGGCGAACATCGGATGCGTTAGTCGCATCCACCGGTGGCATGCGGTGCCGCCGGTCGTATCGGTGCGCCGGAACAGCCGACGCGCCGATCCTGCAGGTTGTGAATTACCAGCTGGCCTTGCGCAGGCCCGGCACGTCGCCGCGCATGGTGGCTTCGCGCAGCTTGTTGCGACCCAGGCCGAACTTCGCGTAGACGGCGCGCGGACGACCGGTCAGGGCGCAACGCGTCCGCACGCGAACCGGGCTGGCATCGCGCGGAAGCTTCTGCAGGCTCGCCTGCGCTTCCATCTTCTCGTCGTACGAAGCCGTCGGGTTGAGCACGATCGCTTTCAGTTCGGCGCGCTTGGCGGCGTACTTCTGGATCAGCTTGGCCCGCTTGACGTCGCGGTTCACCATTGATTTCTTGGCCATAATTTATCGCTGCTCTTTCAAAGAGTCCGGCCGCGGACGGCCGGGTTCGTCAAGGATGACCGCTCAGTTCCGGAACGGGAAGCTGAAGGCCGTCAACAGGGCCTTCGCCTCGTTGTCGGTTCGCGCCGTCGTGGTGATGGAGATATCCATGCCGCGCAGAGCATCCACCTGGTCGAAATCGATCTCGGGGAAGATGATCTGTTCCTTGATGCCGAAGTTGTAGTTGCCGCGACCGTCGAACGCCTTGGCCGAAACACCGCGGAAGTCGCGCACGCGCGGCAGCGAGATGTTGATCAGGCGATCGAGGAACTCCCACATCTGCGCACGGCGCAACGTGACCTTGCAGCCGATCGGCCAGCCGTCGCGGATCTTGAACGAAGCCACCGAAACGCGGGCCTTCGTGGTGATCGGCTTCTGGCCGGCGATCTTGGCCATGTCGGCCACGGCGTTCTCGAGCACTTTCTTGTTGCCCGCCGCTTCGCCCACGCCCATGTTCAGCGTGATCTTGGTGATGCGGGGAACCTGCATCACGTTCTGGTAGCCGAACTGCTCGGTGAGCTTGCCGATTACCTGGTCTTTGTAGAATTTTTCAAGGCGCGTCATGATCGTGTTCCTTACGCGTCCACGACCTCGCCATTCGAACGGAACACGCGGACCTTGCGCCCATCAGCGAGCGTTTTGGAACCGACGCGTTCACCCTTGTTCGTGGCGGGGTTGAACAGCTGCACATTGGAGAGATGGATCGAGGCTTCACGCTCGACGATACCGCCAGCCTGGTTGGCCTGCGGGTTCGGCTTGGTGTGACGCTTGACCAGATTCACGTTGGAGACGAATACGCGATCGCCTGCAACACGCAGCACGTCGCCGCGCTGACCCTTGTTCTTGCCAGTGATCACCAGGACCTGATCACCCTTGCGGATACGGTTCATTGTCTTGACTCCGCTTCAGAGCACTTCGGGCGCGAGCGAGACGATCTTCATGAACTTCTCGTTGCGCAGCTCGCGGGTAACCGGCCCGAAGATACGGGTACCGATCGGCTCGAGCTTGTTGTTGAGGAGGACAGCCGCATTGCCGTCGAAACGGATCAGCGAGCCGTCGGGACGGCGCACGCCCTTGGCAGTACGCACCACCACGGCGTTGTACACCTCGCCCTTCTTCACCTTGCCGCGGGGAATGGCATCCTTCACGGTGACCTTGATCACGTCACCGATCGAGGCGTAACGGCGCTTGGAGCCGCCGAGCACCTTGATGCACATCACTTCCTTGGCGCCGCTGTTGTCCGCTGCGGAAAGCGTGCTTTGCATCTGGATCATGGCTGCACCCTCCCTTTAGACGTTGGCGCGCGTGATGATTTCAACCACGCGGTGATGTTTGGTCTTGGACAACGGACGGCACTCGGCGATACGCACGAGGTCACCCTCGTTCGCGCCCAGGTCGTCCTGCGCATGCAGCTTGGTCGACCGACGAATGGTCTTGCCCAGCAGCCAATGCTGCTCCTGGCGCTCGACCAGGACGGTGACCGTCTTGTCCATCTTGTTGCTGGTGACGCGACCCTCGAGGGTGCGTGCCTTCTTCTGGTTCTCGCTCATCTCGGCCGTCCCTTACTTCTTGCTGCCGAGCACGAATTTCGTGCGGGCGATGTCACGCCGAACGCGGCGAAGCTGGTGCGGCTGGGTGAGCTGGCCGGAACCCTTCTGCATGCGCAGGTTGAACTGCTCCTTGCGCAGGTCCAGCAGATGCTGGTTCAGCTCGTCGGCCGACTGGTTGTTGATATCTTTGCTGGCCATCACATCACCGCCCGTGTCACAAACTGGGTCTGCACCGAGAGCTTGGCGGCGGCCAGGCGGAACGCCTCGCGTGCCGTCGTCTCGTCGACGCCCTCGATTTCATACAGCATGCGGCCGGGCTGGATCGGGGCGACCCAGAACTCGACGCCGCCCTTGCCCGCGCCCATGCGCACTTCGATCGGCTTCTTGGTGATCGGCTTGTCCGGGAACACGCGGATCCACAGCTTGCCGCCACGCTTGACAAAGCGGGTGATGCAACGACGAGCCGCCTCGATCTGGCGCGCGGTGAGCGCACCATGCGTGGTCGCCTTCAGGCCGTACTCGCCGAAGCTGACGAGGTTGGAGCACTGGGCCAGACCGTCGTTGCGGCCTTTGAACTGCTTGCGGTACTTGGTTCGCTTGGGTTGCAACATGGCAACTCTCCCTTACTTCGCAGACCGCTCGCGACGGCCTTCACCGGCCTCGCGACGCGAATCATTACGACGGCCTTCGCCACCTTCACGGCGCGACGGCGACGGTTCGTCCTTCGACTCCTGGCTGGCAGCGGCCAGATCGAAGATCTCGCCCTTGTACACCCAGACCTTGATGCCGATGATGCCGTAGGTGGTGCTCGCCTCGGCGAAACCGTAGTCGATGTCGGCGCGCAGCGTATGCAGCGGCACGCGACCCTCGCGGCTCCACTCGGAGCGGGCGATCTCGGCGCCGTTCAGGCGGCCGGAGACGTTGATCTTGATGCCCAGGGCGCCCAGGCGCATCGCGTTGCCGACCGAGCGCTTCATCGCGCGGCGGAACATGATGCGGCGCTCCAGCTGCTGCGCGATGGACTCTGCCACCAGCTGCGCGTCCAGCTCGGGCTTGCGCACCTCGTTGACGTTGATGTGCGTCGGGACGCCCATCATGTCGCTGACTTCCTTGCGCAGCTTCTCGATGTCCTCGCCCTTCTTGCCGATCACCACGCCCGGGCGGGCAGTGTGGATCGTCACGCGCGCGGTCTTGGCCGGGCGCTCGATCTGGATCTTCGAGATGCCGGCGGCGGCCAGCTTCTTCTTCAGCATGTCGCGGACCTTGATGTCGGCCACGAGATACTTGGCGTAATCGCCCTTGTTGGCGAACCACTTCGCGTTCCAGTCCTTGGCAATGCCGAGGCGGATACCGGTGGGATGAACTTTATGACCCATCGTCTATATCCTCAGTCAGTTGCCGACAACCACAGTGATGTGGCTGGTACGTTTCAGGATGCGCGAACCGCGGCCCTTGGCGCGGGCGTACATGCGCTTCATCGCCGGACCTTCGTCGACGAAGATGCTGGACACCTTCAGCTCGTCGACGTCGGCACCGAGATTGTTCTCGGCGTTGGCGACGGCCGACAGCAGCACCTTGCGAACCAGGTGCGCAGCCTTCTTGTTGGTATAGGTGAGCACGTCGCTGGCCCGGCCCACGGGAAGCCCGCGGACGAGGTCGGCCACCAGGCGTGCCTTTTGCGCCGAAATGCGGGCGCCGCGCAGGATCGCTTTGGCTTCAGTGCTCATCACTTGCCCTTCTTGTCGCCGACATGGCCTTTGAACGTGCGGGTCACCGCGAACTCGCCGAGCTTGTGCCCGACCATGTTCTCGTTGATCAGGACGGGCACGTGCTGACGGCCGTTGTGGATGGCGATGGTCAAGCCGACCATTTCCGGCAGGATCATCGAGCGGCGCGACCAGGTCTTGATCGGGCGCTTGTTGTTGGCGGAAACCGCAGCTTCCACCTTCTTCGCGAGGTGAAGGTCGACGAAGGGACCTTTCTTCAAAGAGCGAGGCATGTCGGCTTCCTGTTACTTGGTACGACGACGCACAATGAAGTGCTGCGTGCGCTTGTTGTTGCGGGTCTTGTAGCCCTTGGCCGGCGTGCCCCACGGGCTGACCGGATGACGACCGCCGGAGGTCTTGCCTTCGCCGCCACCGTGCGGGTGGTCGACCGGGTTCATCACCACGCCGCGGACGGTCGGGCGAATGCCTACCCAGCGCTTGGCGCCGGCCTTGCCCAGCTTCTTCAGGCTGTGCTCGCCGTTGCCGACTTCGCCGATGGTGGCGCGGCAATCGACCGAGACGCGACGCATCTCGCCGGAGCGAAGGCGCAACGTGGCGTAACCGGACTCGCGGGCAACCAGCTGCACCGAGGCGCCGGCGCTGCGGGCGATCTGCGCGCCCTTGCCGGGACGCAGCTCCACGCAGTGGATCGTGCTGCCCATCGGGATGTTGCGCAGCTGCAGGCAGTTGCCGGCCTTGATCGGCGCCTCGCGACCCGACACCAGGCGATCGTCCACCTGCACGCCCTTGGGCGCGATGATGTAGCGACGCTCGCCATCGGCGTAGCACAGCAGCGCGATGTGCGCGGTGCGGTTGGGATCGTATTCGATGCGCTCGACGCGGGCGGCGATGCCTTCCTTGTCACGCTTGAAGTCGATGATGCGGTAATGCTGCTTGTGACCGCCGCCACGATGACGCGTGGTGATCCGGCCATGATGGTTGCGGCCGCCGGTACGGGATTGCGCCTCGGTCAAAGGAGCGTAGGGCGCGCCCTTGTACAGGCCTTCCGTGCGGACGCTGACTGCGTCGCGGCGACCCGGCGAGGTCGGCTTGTGGTTGATTAGTGCCATTTCACAGAACTCCTGGCTCAGGCCTTGGCGGACACGTCGATGGCCTGGCCATCGGCAAGACGCACGTAGGCCTTGCGCTTGCCCTGGCGATTGCCAGCGCGGAAACGGAAGGACTTGACCTTGCCCTTGACGTTGACGAGGTTCACCTGCTCGACCTTGACGTCGAACAGCTTTTCCACCGCAGCGCGGACATCGGCCTTGGTCGCCGCGGGGGCGACCAGGAACACATACTGGTTGTGCTCGGCAAGACGCGCCGACTTCTCGGAGATATGCGGCGCACGCAGCGTATCGAGAATGCGTTCGTTGCTCATGCCAGCCACTCCTCGATCTTCTTCACCGCATCGACCGTGACCACCACGTGGTCGGAGCCGACGAGGCTGACGGGGTTCAGGCCCATCACATCCAGCACATGGATGTAGGGGATGTTGCGCGCAGCCAGGAACACGGATTCGGAGGCATCCTCGGACACCAGCAACACGCGACCGGACACGTCCAGCTCGGCCAGCTTGGCGACCATCGCGGAGGTCTTCGGCGTCTCGATGCCGAAGCTCTCGACCACCTTCAGGCGACCCTGGCGAACCAGCTCGGAAAAGATCGAGCGGATCGCGACGCGATAAGCCTTGCGGTTGACCTTCTGCTCGTAGCTGCGCGGCTTGGCGGCGAACGTGACACCACCACCGACGAAGATCGGGGCACGGTAGTCACCGTGGCGGGCGCCGCCGCCCTTCTGCTTCTTGAACTTCTTGGTGGTGCCGGACATTTCGCCGCGGGACAGCTGCGCCTTGGTACCGGCGCGGCCAGCGGCCTGATAGGCAACCACGACCTGGTGCACCAGGGCCTTCTTGTACTCGCCGCCGAACACTTCGTCCGACACGCTGAGCGGCTTGGCACCCATGACATTGAGTTCCATGGTGTCTCTCCTCAGCTCTTGGTCGTCGGGCGGATGACGACGTCGCTACCGGTGGCACCCGGTACCGCACCCTTGACCGCGATCAGATGACGCTCGGCGTCGACCTTGACCACTTCCAGGCCCTGCTGGGTACGATTCACGTTGCCCATCTGGCCGGCCATCTTCTTGCCGGGGAACACGCGACCCGGGGTCTGGCGCTGACCGATCGAGCCCGGCGCGCGATGCGACAGCGAGTTGCCGTGGGTGGCGTCGCCCATCTTGAAGTTCCAGCGCTTGATCGTGCCCTGGAAGCCCTTGCCCTTCGACACGCCGGCGACATCCACGATCTGGCCGACGGAGAACACGTCGTCCGCCTTGATCTCCGAGCCCACCGCGTACTTGCCGAGATCCTCGGCAGCAACGCGGAACTCCCACAGACCGCGACCCGGCTCGACCTTCGCCTTCGCGTAGTGGCCCTTCAGCGGCTGCGTCAGCAGGTTCGCACGCTTGCTGCCTGCGGAAACCTGGACGGCGCTGTAGCCATCGTTGTCGTCCGTCTTCACCTGGGTCACGCGGTTCGGCGTCGCTTCAATCAGCGTCACCGGAATCGAGCGGCCGTCTTCAGTGAAGAGTCGGCTCATGCCGCATTTGCGGCCAACCAATCCGATACTCATCTTCGTATCCTGTCTGTCGCTCAACCGAGCTTGATCTGAACATCGACGCCAGCGGCGAGATCAAGCTTCATGAGCGCGTCCACGGTCTTGTCGTTCGGGTCGACGATGTCGAGTACACGCTTGTGCGTACGGGTCTCGTACTGGTCGCGTGCATCCTTGTCGACGTGCGGCGACGTCAGAATGGTGTAACGCTCGATCTTGGTCGGGAGGGGGATCGGGCCGAGTACCGTGGCACCCGTGCGCTTAGCCGTCTCGACGATCTCGCTGGCGGAGCGGTCGATCAGTCGATGATCGTATGCCTTCAGCCGAATGCGAATCTTCTGGTTCGCCATAACCGTGTCCTGTTGTCGAAAGAACGTTCTGTGATGCCGGAGCGGCTTCTCACCACTCCGCACTGCCCTTTTGCCACTTGTCCGGGGCCCTCGATGATCTGCCGGCCCCTTTGAAAAACACCAGGCGAGCATCGATCCGCTCGCCTGGCACAATCCGAATCTCGCGCAAAACGACGTGTCAACAGGGCTAGCCCCGCGATCACGTCGACTTGCGAAGGCCGATCCACGGCCAGCGAACTCGAAGCACGTCCTGTGCCTCATTTCGCGGTTGGTCGTCCAGAAACACGTCTGTCCGACAAGTGAGCTGCGAAGTATACCGGTAAATCCGGGATTAGTGAAGAGGTGCGAAACAACTTCGCCCTCGACTCGCCCCGGCGTGAACCGGCGCGGCGCAGCCGCGGCCGGTTCAACGGCGGGAGTTGTCCCGGCAGCGCGTGGTTCCGTTCTTCCCGCGACCCCGTGACCTTTACTTCAGCCATCCTCCCTGATGGCAAAGATCAAACCGGCATCCATGCCGGAATTCCCGCAAGAACCGTTACTTGATGACCTTGGCCACCACGCCGGCGCCGACGGTGCGGCCGCCCTCGCGGATGGCGAAACGCAGGCC
>MKTU01000041.1:0-62171 GCA_001898415.1 Rhodanobacter sp. 67-28
TGCTGCATCATGCGTTGTGGGACGCTTCGTGGGGCGTGTTTTTCCTCGCCGGCTTCTGGTTGCGCGGCCAGGGCCGCTGGGCCTTCCCGCTGCTGATGGCGGAAGCCGTGCTGGTGGATTACCTCGTGATCAGCGGCCAAGGCATCGACTTCTGGAGCCATTACTGCGTGTCCCCGGCCTACTGGTTCCTGCTGCCGTCCTACGGTGCGCTGTGGCTGGGTGGCAGCTGGCTGGCGAAACACCAGCAGGGCCTGAACCTGCGTACGCTGGGCCTCGCGGCCGGCACGCTGCTGGTGGCCGAGGGCGTCTGCTACCTGATCTCCAACGGCAGCTTCTACTGGCTCAGCGCCAGCGTTCCCGCGCCGCGCAGCCTCGGTGCGTGGTTCGGCAACCTTGGCGACTGGTACCTGCCGTTCCTCACCGGCACCGCCGTCTACGTGGGGCTGGGTGCGCTGCTGCATGCGCTGGCAACCCAGCTGACGCACGCCGCGCCGCGCAGCAACCACGCCAGGCACTGACGTGGGCAACCGCCTCTCGCGGATCTACACGCGCACCGGCGACGATGGGTCGACTGGCCTCGGCGACGGCTCGCGCGTCGGCAAGGATTCGCCGCGGGTCAACGCCTACGGCACGGTCGACGAGCTCAACAGCACGATCGGCATGCTGCTGGCCGCCGATGGCGTCACCGACGAGGTGCGCGAGGTACTGACCCAGGTGCAGCATGACCTGTTCGACCTCGGCGGCGAGCTGTGCATCCCCGGCATGGCGATGGTCAACGACAGCGACATCGAACGGCTCGAGCACATCCTCGACCGGCTCAACGAGCCGCTGCCGCCGCTGAAGGAGTTCATCCTGCCCGGCGGCGGCATGGCCGCGGCCTGCGGCCACCTGGCGCGCACCGTGTGTCGCCGCGCCGAACGCGAGGTGGTCGCGCTGGCGCGGG
Source organism: Rhodanobacter sp. 67-28 (assembly GCA_001898415.1). GTDB lineage: Bacteria > Pseudomonadota > Gammaproteobacteria > Xanthomonadales > Rhodanobacteraceae > Rhodanobacter. The sequence goes on from MKTU01000041.1 coordinate 944, forward strand.
TGGAGGAGATCCGCGCCCAGCCGCAGCGCTATCTCAACCGGCTGTCCGACCTGCTGTTCGTGATTTCACGCGTGCTCGCGCGCGCCGGCGGCCACGGCGAGGTGCTGTGGCAGCACGAGCGCCGACCCAAGCCCAAACCCTCCGCCTGAGCCGCCGCATGTTGCGGCTGTATACCCATTCCGCCTGCCTGCGGCACGATCCGGGGCCGGGCCACGTGGAACGGCCGGCGCGATTGCAGGCGGTGCTGCAGGCCCTGGATCACGACCGCTACGCCGCGCTCGACCGCGTCGAGGCACCGGCGGCCACCCGCGAGCAACTGCTGCGCGTGCACGGCGCGGCGCACATCGCGGAGGTGTTGCTCGGCGCGCCGGAGGGCGAGATGCTGGCGCTGGACCAGGACACCGTGATGGGCCCGGGTTCGCCCGAGGCAGCCCTGCACGCGGCCGGCGCCGTGGTGGCGGCGGTCGACGCGGTGCTCGGCGGCGGCACGCAGCGCGCATTCTGCGCGGTGCGCCCGCCCGGCCATCACGCCACCCGCGAGCGGGCGATGGGCTTCTGCCTGTTCGACAACGTCGCGGTGGGAGCCGCCCATGCGCTGGCCGCGCACGGGCTGAAGCGGGTCGCCATCGCCGATTTCGACGTGCACCACGGCAACGGCACGCAGGACATCTTCGAGCGCGAGCCGCGCGTGCTGTTCGCCTCCAGCCATCAGTCGCCGCTGTATCCGGACAGCGGCCGCGAGGACGAGTGCGGCTGCGGCAACATCGTCAACGGCGTGTTGTCGCCGGGCGCCGGTTCGCACGAATTCCGCGAGTTGTGGGATTCCGTGCTGCTGCCGCGCCTGCACGCCTTCCGGCCGCAACTGGTGCTGGTCTCGGCCGGTTTCGACGCCCACGTCCGGGACCCGCTGGCCGACATCCGCCTGGGCGAGGAAGACTACGCCTGGCTCACCGAGCGGCTGGTTGCGCTGGCCCGGCGCCACGCCGAGGGGCGCATCGTCTCCACCCTGGAAGGCGGCTACGACCTCGCCGCGCTGGCTGCCAGCGCCGTCGCCCACGTGCAGGCGCTGATGGAATGAATCCGCGCCGGTCGTCGAGCCCGCGCTGAATGCGCGGGCGCAACCGGGGTGTCGTTTCTGCTAACTTGACCAGCCTTCGAGGTCGGCAGGTTCCATCGTGACATCAACGTTTCCCCCACGTCGCCTGCTGGCGGTCGCCGCTGCGGTGGCGCTGTTCGGCGGCCAGGTTCCGGCCGGCCAGGCCGCCCCGGCGGCAGGCCCTGCGCCGAATCCGGCCGAGCAGAGCTGCCCGCTGGGCTCCTTCCACTGCGCGCCCCGCCCCCTCAATTACGCGATGTGCCGGCCCAACGCGCTGCTGGAGTTCTACGACCCGACGCTGAGCCGGGACAGCAGCCAGCGCGCGACCGCGCCGGCCCGTGTCACCGCCCGGCACGTCGACAGCGCCGACCAGTCGGTCTACCACCTGTCCGGCGACGTGCTGCTGCAGCGCGCCGACCAGCAGCTGCAGGCCGACACGCTCGACTACAACGACACCACCACCGACTACGACGCGCGCGGCAACGTGCGCTACCAGGAGGCCGGGCAGCTGCTGGCCGCCTCGCACCTGCGCGGCAACACCAATGCCAGCCGCGGCATCGCCGACGACGTGCGCTACCAGATGCTGGAATCGCGCGGCAACGGCGTGGCACGCCAGGGACACATGCTGGATGCCGAGCGCACCCGCTATTCCATGGCCACGTATTCCACCTGCGATGTCGGCCACCACGTGTGGGAGTTCCGCGCCAAGTCGATCAGCATCGACAAGGCCAGCGGCGTGGGCGTGGCGCGCGATGCCACCATGCGCATCGGCAAGGTGCCGTTCCTGTACCTGCCGTACTTCACTTTCCCCACCGACGACCGGCGCAAGAGCGGCTTCCTCTACCCCACGCTGGGCAACACCAGCCGCGCGGGTTTCCAGCTCAGCACGCCCTACTACCTCAACCTGGCGCCGAACTACGACGCCACGCTGGACCCGCGCTACTACAGCCGCCGCGGCCCGCTGCTGGCGGGCGAGTTCCGCTACCTGGTGCCCGGCAGCAGCGGGCAGCTCAACGTGGAGTACGTGCCCGAGGACCGCGGCAAGAGTGAGGGCCTGGCCGACACCACGGGCAAGTCGCGCCACCTGGTGTCCTTCTCCGACCGCACGGCGCTGTGGGACGGCTGGCGCTTCACCGGGACCTACAACCACGTATCCGACGCCAGCTACCTGTACGACTACGGCAATGCGATGTCGCACAGCCCGGTGTACAGCCTGCGCTCCGGTGCGGCGATCAGCGGCGGCGGCAAGTGGTGGGACGCCTCCTTCGGCGCCACCACCTACCAGAACACCAACCCGTTCGCGACCGACTCCGCGCTGCCTTACCGGCAGCTGCCGTATGCACTGTTCAGCGCGGAAGTGCCGCTGTCGCGCTGGCTGCAGGCCGGCGTGGACACCAGCGCGGTGATGTTCCGCAAGCCCGGCTACGTCGAGGGACAGCGCGAGGACCTCTACCCCTACCTCGCGGCCGATTTAGGCAGTGCCGCGTGGTTCGTGCGGCCGCGCCTGGCCTGGCGCTACACCGCCTACCAGCTCAGCGACGGCTACCAGGACTACGGGCGATTCGGGCGGCTCAGCGGCACGGCAGTGTCGCCGTTCACCGAGCAGTCGCCGACCCGCTCGCTGCCGATCGTCAGCCTCGACTCGGGATTGATGTTCGACCGCAGCACCTCGCTGTTCGGCACGCACTACACGCAGACGCTGGAACCGCGCCTGTACTACCTCTACGTGCCGTACCGCGACCAGGACAACCTGCCGCTGTTCGACACCAACCTGATGTCGTTCGACTACTGGCAACTGTTCTCGACCAACCAGTTCTCCGGCGCCGACCGCCAGATGGACGCGAACAACGTCACCGCGGCGCTGACCACGCGCCTGCTGGACGACGATGGCGTCGAGCGGCTGTCGGCCAGCATCGGCCAGATCCGCTACCTCAGCCGGCAACGCGTGCTGGGCACCGACTGGACCGGCTCGGCCTACGTGGCCCAGCTCGACCTGCAATTGAACGACCGCTGGCGGGTGAACAGTTCCTGGCAGTGGAGCCCGAACAGCCGCGCCGTGGAGGCGGCCACGTTCGGTCTGCAGCGCCGCCTCGGCGATGCGGGCATCGTCAACCTCGCCTACCACTATCGGCGCGGCCGGCTGGAACAATACAGCGCCTCGGCGGTCTATCCGCTGTCGGACAGGTGGCGGTTGTTCGGCGCCTGGGCGTTTGCCCCGGCGATCGACACCACCTACAAGCTCCCCAGCGGCACCGTCGACGCGATGCTTGGCGTGGAGTACGACAGCTGTTGCGTCACCCTGCGGCTGGTCGACCGCAATTACGTCAACCAGTCCTACTACGGCACCACGTCGCCACCTTCCGGAAGCAACCTCAATCGGCGCGACAACGCGATCATGTTCGAAATCGTATTCAAGGGGCTGGGCTCGACCGGCGGCCAGATCGAACCGCTGCTGCGCCGTGATATTCTCGGCTATCAATAATCCATCGCCTCGGCGATCCAGGCTTTTTTCTCGATGAAGCAATTCCTTGCATCCCTCCTGCTCGCCCTGGCGATCGCCGTGCCTGCCCATGCGCAGTTGCTGCAGTCGGCCGCACCGGCGAACCAGTCGCTCGATCGCATCGTCGCGGTGGTCAACGACGACGTCATCCTGCAGAGCGAGCTGGACGACGCGGTGCGCACGATCCAGCAGCAGTACGCCGGCCGCGGGCAACTGCCGCCGATGGACGTGGTAACGCGGCAGGTGCTGAACCGGCTGATCCTGATGCGCCTGCAGGTGCAGCGCGCGCAGGAACAAGGCATCTCGGTGTCCAGCGCCGACGTCGACCGCGCGGTCCAGGGGGTGGCGCAGCAGAACCGGCTCACCCCCGAGCAGTTGCGCGCGGCGGTCGAGCAGCAGGGCGGCAGCTTCGCCGCATTCCGCAAGGAACTGAGCGACCAGATCACCGTGCAGCGGCTGCACCAGAACGTGGTGCAAAGCTCGGTCTCGGTGACCGACAGCGAGATCGACAACCTGCTCGACAGCCCCACCTACAAGGCCGGCGAAGTGCACCTGGCGCACATCCAGGTGAGCATCCCCGGTGGCGCGGACGCCGCGGCGATCCAGGCCAGCCAGGCCAAGGCCGAGCAGGCCGCCGCCGCCGTCCAGGGCGGCATGGATTTCGGCGCCGCCGCGATCCGCTACTCCGACGCTTCCGATGCACTGGAAGGCGGCGACCTCGGCTGGCGGCGCATGGACGAGATTCCACCGGCGTTCGCCGACACGGTCGTCACGATGAAGCCTGGCCAGGTCAGCCAGATCCTGCGCGGCCCGACCGGCTTCCACATCCTCAAGCTGGTCGACCAGCGCAAGGGCGACCGCAAGATCGTCACCGAGTACCACGCGCGGCAGATCCTGATCAAGCCGAGCGAGCTGCTGAGCTCCGCCCAGGCACAGCAGAAGGCGCAGGACCTGTACCACCGCATCGTCGACAAGCACGAGGACTTCGCCGCGCTGGCGAAGGAGTTCTCCAAGGACGACACCACCGCCAACATCGGCGGCGACATGGGCTGGTTCCAGCCCTCGGCGTGGGGCGCGACGATCGCCGCCAAGCTGGCCTCGCTGAAGGACGGCCAGGTATCCGAGCCGTTCCAGAGTGAAGCCGGCTGGCATCTGCTGCAGCGCCTGGGTACGCGCCAGAGCGACCAGACCGTGGAGATCGAGCGCAACCAGGCGCGCCAGGCCATCGGCAACCGCAAGGCCGAGCAGGTCTACGACGACTACCTGCGCGACCTGCGTTCCAACGCCTACATCGAAATCCTCGTGCCGTCCCTGCGCGAGCCCGAGCAGGCGCCCGCCGACGGCGCCGCACCCCAGGCCAGCTGAGCGCGATGGCGCTCACCCGGCTGGCCGTCACCGCGGGCGAGCCGGCCGGCGTCGGTGCGGAGCTGCTGGTGCGGCTGGCCGGCACGTCGCTGGCGGCAAGCCTCGTCGCGATCACCGACCGCCACCTGCTCGAGCGCGCGGCGACACGCTGCGGCATGCACCTCGAATTGATCGACGACGACGGCGCACCGGCAGACTCCCGCGCCGCCGGCGCGCTGCGCGTGCGTCACGTGCCGCTGGCGACGAGGGAAGTGCCCGGCCACCCCGACCCGCGCAACGCGAGCCACGTGCTGGCCACCCTGGCAGAGGCCGCCGACGGCTGCATGGCCGGCCGTTATGCCGCGGTGGTCACCGCGCCACTGCAGAAGTCCTCGATCAACGATGCCGGCATCGCCTTCCGCGGACACACCGAATTCTTCGCCGAACGCGCGGGCGCCGAGGTGGTGATGATGCTGGCCAGCCCGCAGCTGCGCGTGGCGCTGGCCACCACCCACCTGCCGCTGTCGGCCGTACCGGCGGCGATCACGCCCGCATTGCTGACCCGCGTGCTGCGCATCGTGGACGCCGAACTGCGCGGCAAGTTCGGCATCGACCAGCCACGCATCGCCGTGCTCGGACTCAATCCGCATGCCGGCGAGGGCGGCCACCTGGGCCGGGAAGAAATCGATACGCTGATCCCCGTGCTGGACGTCTTGCGCGGCGAGGGCATGCAGCTGCTCGGCCCGCTGCCCGCCGACACCGCCTTCGTGCCGGCGCAACGCACGCATTACGACGCGGTGCTGGCGATGTACCACGACCAGGCCTTGCCGGTGCTGAAGAGCGAAGCGTTCGATCGCACCGTGAACGTCACCCTGGGCCTGCCCTTCATCCGCACCTCGGTGGACCACGGCACCGCGCTGGATCTGGCCGGCACCGGCCGCGCCGATCCGTCCAGCCTGATCGCCGCAGCCAACCTCGCCATGACGCTGGTGGCGCGAAGGCGAGGAGTGAGTGGAGAGGAGTGAGGAGCGAGAGAGCCGCTCGCGCACTCATCTCCCCGACCTTCCACACACTCACTCCTCACTCCTCATTTCTCACTGCTCGCTCTGCCCCATGACCGCACGCCCCAAGAAAAGCTTCGGCCAGCACTTCCTGCACGACCGCCAATGCATCGAGCGCATCGTCGCGGCGATCGCACCGCGCGACGACGATTTCCTGGTCGAGATCGGCCCGGGCGAAGGCGCCCTGACGCTGCCCCTGCTGGGCGCGGCAGGCAAGCTCACGGCGATCGAGCTGGACACGGACCTGATCCCCGCCCTGCGTGCGCGCGCCGCCACGGTCGGTGCGCTGCACGTCGTGCACGCCGACGTGCTGAAGGTCGACTTCACCGCGATGGCGCACAGTCACGGCGTGCCGCGGTTGCGGCTGGCCGGCAACCTGCCCTACTACATCTCCAGCCCGATCCTGTTCCACTGCGTCGAGCACGCGGCGGCGATCGAGGACATGCACTTCATGCTGCAGAAGGAAGTCGTCGACAGGATGGCCGCCGCACCGGGCAGCAAAGTGTACGGCCGGTTGTCGGTCATGCTGCAGCTGGCGTGCCGGGTGGAACCGCTGTTCGACGTGCCGCCGGAGTCGTTCCGGCCGCCGCCGAAGGTCGACTCCGCCGTAGTGCGACTGCAGCCGCTGTCGCCGGAACAACGGCACGACGCCGACCCGGCGCAACTCTATGCCGTGGTGAAGGCGGCGTTCGCGCAACGGCGCAAGACGCTGTCCAACGCACTCAAGCAGGTGATGGACAGCGACGCGATCCGGCGCGCCGACGTGGACCCGCGCGCACGCGCCGAGACGCTGTCGCCGGCGGATTTCGTGCGCCTGGCCAAGGTCGCTCCCGCGGCGCAGTGAAGCCGTCGCGCACGCGCCGCCCCATTGGCGAGCGCAGGCCTTACAATCCGGGCATGACCGAACAATCCCCCTACACGATCGACGTGCAGGTGCAAACCCGCTTCGTTCCCGACCAGTCCAGGCCCGGGGACAACCGTTACGTTTTCGCCTACACCATCACCTTGCGCAACGCCGGCCAGCTGCCCGCGCGCCTGCTCGCGCGGCGCTGGCAGATCACCGACGCGAACGGCAAGGTCGAGGAAGTGAGCGGCGACGGCGTGGTCGGCGAACAGCCGTGGATGCGCCCCGGCGAGGATTTCGAATACACCTCCGGCGCGGTGCTGGAGACGCCGGTGGGCATCATGGGCGGCAGCTACCAGATGCTCGCCGACGACGGCACCGAGTTCGAGGCGCCGATCCCGACCTTCACCCTGTCCATCCCGCGTACGCTGCACTGATGGCCCGGGACTGACATGGCTACGTACGCCATCGGCGACGTGCAGGGCTGCTATCCCGAATTGCAACGCCTGCTGGAGAAACTGCGCTTCGACCCCGCGCGTGACCAGCTGTGGTTCTGCGGCGACCTGGTCAACCGCGGCGGGCAGTCGCTGGAAACACTGCGACTGATCCACGACCTGCGCGACTCGTGCATTGTCACGCTGGGCAACCACGACCTCAGCCTGCTGGCGATCGCGCAGCGCAAGCCGGAGGCGCAGGCGCGGGTGAACCCCGAACTGCGCGAGGTGCTGTTTGCCGACGATGCACCGGTGCTGTTTGAATGGCTGCGCTCGCAGAAGCTGATGCACCACGACGAACAGCTCGACTGGGCGATGGTGCATGCCGGCCTCGCACCGGTGTGGACGCTGCGCCAGGCGTTGCGTGCCGCCCAGGAGGTCGAGCGCGAGCTGTCCAGTCCGCGCCACCCGCGCCTGCTGCGCAACCTGTTCGGCAATCGTCCCGCGCAGTGGTCGAGCCGGCTGCAGGGCCAGGACCGTTACCGCGCCACCATCAACACCATGACGCGCATGCGCTACTGCGACGTCAACGGGCGCATCGACTTCGACGCCAAGGGCATCCCCGGCACGCAGAAGCCCGGCCTGTACCCGTGGTTTGCCGTGCCCGGCATGCGTCGACGCGACGTGCGTATCGTCTGCGGCCACTGGTCGGCGCTGGGCCGATTCGACGGACTGGGCGTGCACGCGATCGACACCGGCTGCGTCTGGGGCGGCAAGCTCACCGCACTGCAACTGGACGGCGAGGGGACGCACTACATCACCGTCAACGCCGAGCCGCATCGCAAGCGGCCGCCAGGCGGCGAGGACTGAAAGGCGAGGAGTGAGTGGAGAGGAGTGAGGAGTGAGAGCGGGCCGGACAGCTTTCTCTCACTCCTCACTCCTCTTCACTCACTCCTGCTTTTGTCTCAGCTCAGCTGTCCGTGACAATGCTTGTACTTCTTGCCGGAGCCGCAGGGGCATGGCTCGTTGCGGCCGACCTTGGGGCCGGCATGCTGCACCGGTTGTGCGGCCAGGTGGGCACCGTCTTCCGGGGCCGCGCCGGCACTGCCGAACGCATCGGGCGGCGCGCCGCCGCCGGTGGCGAGCATCTGCTTCTGCAGGCGCTCGGCCATGCGCTGCTGCTCGGCCTCCATCGCGGCGACTTCCTCCTCGCTGCGGATGCGGATGCGCGCAAGCATCTGCACCACCTCGGACTTGATCCGCGCCAGCATGTCGGAGAACAGCTTGAACGCCTCGCGCTTGAACGCCTGCTTCGGGTCCTGCTGCGCGTAGCCCACCAGCGAGATGCCCTGGCGCAGGTAATCCATGCTGGAAAGATGGTCCTTCCAGGCGTTGTCGACCACGGTCAGCATCACGTGCTTTTCGAGCTGGCGCATGGTCTCGGCCCCGATCTGCGCCTCCTTGCCGTGGAACAGCTCGGCGACCGCCTCGTCCACGTGCTTGCGGATCATCTCGGCGTCGATCTCGCTCTGCTGCTCGACCCAGTGCTTGAGGTCGAGCGACAGGTTGAACTGGCTCTCCAGCTCGCGATCCAGGCCGGCGATATCCCACTGCTCGTCGATGGTCTGCGGCGGCACGTAGGCCTGCACCAGGGTCTGCACCACATCCTCACGGATGTCGGCGACGGTGGCCGCGACCTCCTCGCCCTCCAGCAATTCGTCACGCTGGGTGTAGATCACCTTGCGCTGGTCGTTGGCGACGTCGTCGAACTCCAGCAGGTGCTTGCGGATGTCGAAGTTGTGCTGCTCGACCTTGCGCTGGGCCTTCTCGATCTGCCGGCTGATCATGCGATCTTCCAGCGCGTCGTCGTCCTTCATGCCGAAGCGCTTCATCCAGCGCACCAGGCCTTCGCCGCCGAAGATGCGCAGCAGGTTGTCCTCCAGCGACAGGTAGAAGCGCGAGGAGCCCGGGTCGCCCTGGCGGCCGGAGCGGCCGCGCAGCTGGTTGTCGATGCGCCGCGATTCGTGCCGCTCGGTGCCGATGATGTGCAGGCCGCCGGCGGCCAGCACCTGCTCGTGCCGCTTCTTCCACTCGGCCTTGACGCGCGCGCGGTCCACCTCGCTGGCGCCTTCGGGCAGTTCGGCCAGCGCGGCCTCGAGACTGCCGCCGAGCACGATGTCGGTACCGCGGCCGGCCATGTTGGTGGCGATGGTGACCTGGCCGGGCGCGCCGGCCTGCGCCACGATGTGCGCCTCGCGCTCGTGATGCTTGGCGTTGAGCACCTCGTGCGCCACGCCCGCCTTCTTCAGCAACCCGGACAGCAGCTCGGACACCTCGATCGAGGTGGTGCCGACCAGCACCGGCTGGCCGCGCTTGTGGCAGTCCTTGATGTCCTCGATCACCGAGTTGTACTTCGGTGTCTGCGACAGGAAGATCATGTCCGGGTTGTCCTTGCGGATCATCGGCTTGTGGGTGGGGATCACCACCACCTCCAGGCCGTAGATGCTCTGGAACTCGAACGCCTCGGTATCGGCCGTGCCGGTCATGCCGGCCAGCTTCTTGTACATGCGGAACAGGTTCTGGAACGTCACCGTGGCCAGCGTCTGGTTCTCGCGCTGGATCGGCACGCCCTCCTTCGCCTCGACCGCCTGGTGCAGGCCGTCGGACCAGCGTCGGCCGGCCAGGGTACGGCCAGTGAACTCGTCGACGATGATCACTTCGCCATCGCGCACGATGTAGTCGACGTCGCGCTGATAGATGCCGTTGGCGCGCAGGGCGGCGTTGAGATGATGAACCACCGCGAGATTCTTGGAGTCGTACAGGCCGCTGTCCTGGTCGATCACGCCGGCCTCGCGCAGCAGCTCGTCCGCGTGCTGCATGCCGGCCTCGGACAGATGCACCTGCTTCTGCTTCTCGTCGACCCAGTAGTCGCCCTCGCTGTCTTCCTCGGCCTGGCGGATCATCCGCGGCACGATCTTGTTGACGGCGATGTACAACTGCGGGGAATCCTCCGCCGGGCCGGAGATGATCAGGGGCGTGCGCGCCTCGTCGATCAGGATCGAGTCGACCTCGTCGACGATGGCGTAATGCAGGCCGCGTTGGTAGCGCTGCTCCTTGCTGAGCGCCATGTTGTCGCGCAGGTAGTCGAAGCCGAACTCGTTGTTGGTGCCGTAAGTGATGTCGGCCGCATACGCCGCGTGCTTGTCGGCATGGTCCATGCCCGGGTACACCACGTCGACGGTCAGGTCGAGGAAGTTGTACAGCTTGCTCATCTGCGCCGAGTCGCGCCGCGCCAGGTAGTCGTTGACGGTGACCACGTGCACGCCTTTGCCCGCGATCGCGTTGAGGTATACCGGCAGCGTCGCCACCAGGGTCTTGCCTTCGCCAGTGCGCATCTCGGCGATCTTGCCCTGGTGCAGCACCATGCCACCGATCAACTGCACGTCGTACGGACGCATGCCCAGGGTGCGGCGCGAGGCCTCGCGGGCCACCGCGAAGGCTTCCGGCAGCAGCTTGTCCAGTGATTCGCCGGCGGCGTAACGCTGCTTGAACTCGGCAGTCTTGCCGCGCAACGCGGCATCGTCCAGTTTCTCCATCTCCGGTTCCAGCGCATTGATGCGATGGACCGTACGTGAAAGCTGACGCAGCACACGCTCGTTGCGGCTGCCAAACAGACTCGTCAGGGCACGATTGAACATCGATTTTCCGGTTGGGGGAACAAGACGCCCGCTGCACGCGCGAGCCAATCGGGCATGTTACTACATGCCCGGTACGGCTCACCCGCTCTGGCGGGATGGAGGTGCCCGCGCCGCGCGGGAACGCCGGCGAACCGTCAGGAACTGGCGGCTGCCGGGACCGGATTCAAGGGATCAGGGCATCCCTAGCGGTGGCTGCGCACGAACGCCAGCGGGTTGACCACGCGATCGTGGTACCAGACCTCGAAATGCACGTGCGAGCCGGTGGAGCGGCCGGTGGAGCCGGCCTGCGCGATCACGTCGCCGACCTGCACATGCTGGCCGGGATGCACGTCCAGCTTGCTGTTGTGGGCGTAGCGGGTCATGTAGCCGTTGCCGTGGTCGATCTCGACCACGTTGCCGTAGCCGCGACGCACGCCGGCGAAGGTCACCATGCCTTCGGCCACGGCATGCACCGGCGTGCCGAACGGCGTGGCGATGTCGATGCCGGTGTGCCGCGCCGACTGGCCGTCGAACGGGTCGGGACGCACGCCGAAATAGGATGAGATGTAGCCATGCACGGGCATGCCGGTGGGCTTCAGGTTCGACTCGATGCGGGCATCGAGCAACAGGCTCTGCAGCGCCGACAACTGCGCCTGCTGGACGTTGAACTGGCCGGTGAGGCGGTCGATGCCGACCTCCAGCGAGGGCGGCATGGCGTAACCGGTGCTGCTGGTGTCCTCGACACCACCGACGGCGGGCGGCTGGTCGAAGTTGAACTCGCCGCTGTCGAGCTTGCCCACCTGCACCAGGCGCTCACCGAGCGCGTTCAGGCGGGTCGACTGCGCCTGCAGCTGGCCCAGCTTGAGCGCCAGGGCATCCAGGCTGCGCTGCGCATCCGCGCGCACGCCGCCGAGTTCGGCGTTCTGCCGGCGGATCTGCTGCTGCAGGTCGTGGATCTGGCTCAGCGCGCGGTCGCGCGGGCTGGCGATGGCGAGGGTCAGCGCGCCGCCCAGGGCCAGGCAGCCCAACACGCCCAGCGACAACATCGAGAACAGCTTCCAGCGCACCCGCCGGCTGGCCAGATCCAGGGTTTTAGGCAGCTTGCGGGCACGTGAGACGAGTATGATCTGCATGTCTTTCCAAAATCGAATGTCGGCACCATGCACCGCGCGGAACCCGCCACTTCCCGTCGCCGCGACAACGGACCGAAATCCCTTGCCGATTGCGGCTCCTTCGCGTCGCTGGCCCGAAAGGCCGACGCGCTGGAAGCGCTGGACCGCGCACTGCGCCAGACGTTGCCATCGCCGCTGCGCGAACAGGTCAGATTCGCCAATCTGCGCAACAACCGCCTCGTCTTCCTGGCGTCTTCACCGGCCTGGGCGTCACGCCTGCGCTTGATGCAGGCACAGATCCTTGCCTCCGCAAGCGCCGTCGGCGCCTGCGCCAGTTCAGTCACCGTGAAAGTGGCTCCCCAACCACCGGCCGTTACCGTGCCGGAGCAGTCAAAACCGCTTTCGCCAGCCGCGGCCGCCCACCTCAGGGCTGCCGCTGCCTCGTCCACAGACCCCGAATGGCGGGATCTGTTCCTTCAGCTGGCGTCCTTCGCCGAAACCGCTGATTCCCCCGAGAACCCCTCGTACTGAAAGGCGTTCCTGCGAGACGCGCCGCGTCTTGCCCCCGCGGGCTGACCCGCGCGAGCAGCGTTTATACCACGTGAAGAGTTAATGAAAAGTCCAGCCCTCGCGGGGCTGTGACCCAACCCGCGCGGCGAGTGTGTCGCGGTCAACAAAAATGGCCGGATCTTGCGATCCGGCCATTCGGGCGGGCAGTGCCGGAACAGGCCGGCGTGGTTTCGGGTGTCAGATCGCCTGGGCCGGGTGCGCGTAGGAGATCGGCGACACCGCCGGATCCTCGTGGTAGCTGACCTCTTCCCACGCCGAGGCATCGGCGATCAGGGCGCGCAGCAGCTTGTTGTTCAACTCGTGGCCCGACTTGTGCGCGTGATAGGCGCCGATCAGGCTGTGGCCGAGCAGGTACAGGTCGCCGATGGCGTCCAGGATCTTGTGCTTGACGAACTCGTCCTCGTAACGCAGGCCGTCCTCGTTGAGCACGCGGTAGTCGTCGAGCACCACGGCGTTGTCCATCGAGCCGCCCAGCGCCAGGTTGTGCTCGCGCAGCATCTCGATGTCACGCATGAAACCGAAGGTGCGCGCGCGGCTGACTTCCTTGACGAAAGAGGTGGTGGAGAAGTCGATCTCGGCGCGCGAGGTGCGCTTGGAGATGATCGGGTGGTTGAAGTCGATCGAGAAGCCCACCTTGAAGCCTTCGAACGGCTCGAAGCTGGCCCACTTGTCGCCTTCCTGCACCTTGATCGGCTTCTTGATGCGGATGAAGCGCTTGGCCACCGGCTGCTCCTCGATGCCGGCGGACTGCAGCAGGAACACGAACGGTCCCGCACTGCCATCCATGATCGGCACTTCCGGCGCCGACAGGTCGACGTAGGCGTTGTCGATGCCGAGCCCGGCCATCGCCGACAACAGGTGTTCGACGGTGGCCACGCGCACTTCACCATTCATGAGCGTGGTGGACAGGCGTGTGTCGCCGACGTTGTCCTGGCGTGCGCGGATGTCCACCGGCGGATCGAGATCCGTCCGACGGAAAACGATGCCCGTGTTCGGCGCGGCGGGACGCAAGGTCATGTAGACCTTGTCGCCCGTGTGCAAGCCGACACCGGTCGCCCGGATGATGTTTTTAAGCGTACGCTGCTTGATCATTATTGTTGGGACCCGTGGAGGCAGCAGCCAATCAGGAGCGGATGCTAACACAGTTTTAACCTGGGATAAAAGCAAACCGCACCGTACAGTCTGGTTAAGCCTTCATCTTTCTTTCATCCTTGGGAACTGGCGCACATTTGGCGCCCGCCAGCGCCGAAAGATAAGGAGCGAAGCCCGGGCCTGGGACGGGAATCCGGCCCGGGACATCGCTTCGGCACCGCGGCGACAAATCCGCGGCCCTGCCCCGCGCGCCCATCCCGGCGCACGGCATCGGGTGCCAACCAACCGCCGTCGCCGCAGCCATCGTCGCGCCATCGCAGACCTTGCAAACGGCCTGCCGCAAGGCAGCCATTCGTGAGGCAATGGAGTGACTGACCGACCCGGCGGGCGATCGTTCAACGCATCGACATGCTCCGCAATGCTCCTCAATCAGCCTGCCGGCGCAGGAATGCCGGGATGTCCAGGTAATCGAGGCCGGCATCGCCATGCTTGGCCGCTGCGCTGGACTCGGTCCGACCCTGCACCTCCGGCTGGGCATAGTCCACCACCTCGTTGCCGGTGCCGGTGCGCAGCACCACCGGGCGCGGACGCATCTGCATCTGCTGGGTTTCGACCATGCGGATCGGCGGCTGGCTGCGCGAGGCATTGGCGCGGTTGAGGCCGGTGGCCACCACGGTCACGCGCACGTCGTCCTTCATGTCCGGGTCCAGCGAGGTGCCGATCACCACGGTGGCGTCTTCGCTGGCGAAGTCGTGGATGATGCGGCCGATCTCGTCGAACTCGCGCATGGTGAGGTTCGGACCGGCAGTGACGTTGACCAGGATGCCGCAGGCGCCGTTCAGGTTGACGTCCTCCAGCAGCGGGTTCTTGATCGCCGCCTCGGCCGCCGCCTGGGCGCGATCGTCACCGCGGGCGGTGCCCGAGCCCATCATGGCCAGGCCCATCTCCGACATCACGGTGCGCACGTCGGCGAAGTCGACGTTGATCAGGCCAGGGGCGGTGATCAGGTCGGCGATGCCCTGCACGGCGCCCTGCAGCACGTCGTTGGCGGCCTTGAACGCGTTGAGCAGGGTGACCTCGCGGCCGAGCACGCTGAGCAGCTTCTCGTTCGGCACGGTGATCAGCGAGTCGACGTGCTGCGACAGGTCCTCGATGCCCTTCAGGGCGACCTGCATGCGCCGGCGGCCCTCGAACGGGAACGGCTTGGTGACGACCGCGACCGTCAGGATGCCCTTCTCCTTGGCCAGCTGCGCCACCACCGGCGCCGCGCCGGTGCCGGTGCCGCCGCCCATGCCGGCGGTGATGAACACCATGTCGGCGCCTTCGAGCATCGCCTCGATCCGTTCGCGGTCCTCCAGCGCGGCCTGCCGGCCGACCTCGGGATTCGCGCCGGCGCCGAGACCCTTGGTCACGTTGCCGCCGAGTTGCAGGTGGGTGCGCGAGCCGCAGTTGGTCATCGCCTGGGCATCGGTATTGGCGACGACGAACTCGACGCCTTCGATGTTGGCGTTGAGCATGTGCGCCACGGCGTTGCCACCGCCGCCGCCCACGCCGATCACCTTGATGACTGCATTGGGTGCAAGTTTATCGATCAGTTCAAACATTTCCCGTCCTCCGTAGAGTTGTTGTCGTTTTAACCGCGGGGAGCGACTCCTGTCGGCCCGTGGTGGTGGGTGGATTTCCTTCCACCCGGGGCGGCAGCTCCTGCGCCGCCCGAAACCGCATTGCTAGAAATTCCGCGTGAGCCAGCCGCGCAGCTTGTCGACCATCCCGCCCATGCTGCTGCCCACCGGTCCGCCGACCCGCGCGCCGCCGGCGCGCGCGCCATGCAGCAGCAGACCTACGCCAGTGGCATGCAACGGACTGGAAACCACCTCGCCGAGACCCTCGACTTGCTGCGGCAGGCCGATGCGCACCATCTTGTGGAAGATCTCCTCGGCCAGCTCCAGCGCGCCTTCCATCTTCGAGGCGCCGCCGGTAAGCACCACGCCGGCGGCGACCAGGCTCTCGTAGCCGGAGCGGCGCAACTGGTCCTGCACCATCTCGAAGATTTCCTCGTAGCGCGCCTGCACGCTCTGCGCCAGCGACTGCCGCGCCAGCCGGCGCGGTGGACGATCGCCGACGCTGGGCACCTGGATGGTTTCCTCCGCATGCGCCAGCCCGGTCAGCGCGCAGGCGTACTTGATCTTGATCTCCTCCGCGTGCGCGGTAGGCGTGTGCACGCCGTAGGCGATGTCGCTGGTGACCTGGTCGCCGCCGACCGGCAGCGACGCGGTGTGGCGAATCGAACCCTGGGTGTAGATCGCAATGTCGGTGGTGCCCGCGCCGATGTCGACCAGGCACACGCCGAGCTCGCGCTCGTCGTCGGTCAGCACCGCCTTGGCGCTGGCCAGCGCGGAAGGAACCAGCTCATCGACGGTGAGTCCGCAGCGCTGGATGCACTTGGAGATGTTCTGCACCGCGGCGGCAGCGCCGGTGACCAGGTGCACGTTGGCCTCCAGTCGCACGCCGCTCATGCCGACCGGGCGGCGGATGCCGTCCTGGCCGTCGATGCGGTATTCCTGCGACTCCTTGTAGAGCACCTTGCGATCGGCCGGGATCGCCACCGCGCTGGCGGCTTCCAGCACCTGTTCCAGGTCGGCGGCGGTGACCTCGCGCTCGCGGATCGCCGCGTTGCCGTGCGAGTTGCGCGTTTCCAGGTGGCTGCCGGAGATCGAGGCGTAGACCGATCGGATGTCGCAACCGGCCATCAGCTCGGCCTCCTCCACCGCGCGCTGGATCGAGTGCACGGTCGATTCGATGTCGACCACCGAGCCACGCTTCATGCCGCGCGAGACGTGGGTGCCGATGCCGATCACGGTGATCGGCTCGCCCGGTTCGTACTCGCCGACGATCGCCACCACCTTGGAGGTGCCGATGTCCAGGCCGACAACCAGCTGCTTTTCATTGCGCGTTTTCATGGCGAGACAGTCATGAGCGGGGTGAACCTCCAGCCGGGGCGCCGGCCGCGTCGGGCCAGCGCACGGCAAAGCCGTTGGTGTAGCGAAGATCGGCGTAAACGAAGCCGTCGGCATGGCCGGCGATCAGCTGCGGGTAGACGTCGAGGAAACGATGCAGCCGGCGGCCGGCCTGCTCGCGGTCGCCGATCACGATGCGCGCGCCGCTGCCGGTGGTGACGCTCCAGCTGCCGCGTTCGGTCAGCGCCACGCCATTGATGCGCAGGTGGGTGCCGGCAAACGCCTTGCTGACATCGGCGTAGAAGCTCACCACCTCGGCCAGCCGCGCATCCGGACCACTCAGGCCGGGCAAGGCGGTCAGCTGATCTACGCCGGGGGCGTCGAACACGCGGCCCTGGCGGCTGATCAGCTGCCTGTCATTCCAGCGCGCGAACGGCTGGCGCTCGTAGATGCGCAGTTGCAAGGTATCGGGCCAGCGCTTGCGCGCCTCCACCGACTCCACCCACGGCAACGCGGCAACAGCCTTCTGCACCGCATCGAGATCCAGCGCGAAGAAACCCTTGCCCAGTCGCGGCAGCACCGCCGTGCGGATCTCGGCAGCAGTGACGTGCTTGAACTCCGCCTGCACGGTCAGCTGGGTCACCGGCCAGCGATCGGCGGCAAACCACCCGCGCAGCAGCCCGACGACCGGCAACGCGACGAGCGCGATCGCCAGGCACCAGGCAGCGAGGCGGATGGGGCCTTTCACTTTGCGTCTCCTTCGGAGTCGCGGGAATAGGGAATAGGGAATGGGGAATAGGCAGAGCCGGCGTCTGCTGTTTGATGTTCCGATTCCCTATTCCCTATTCCCCATTCCCGCTGGAAGCTTGTTTCCAGCACACGCCAGCACAGTTCCTGGTAGTCGATGCCGGCGGCGGCGGCGGCCTTGGGCACCAGCGAGTGCGAGGTCATGCCGGGGGCGGTGTTGACCTCCAGCAGCCAGGGACGGCCGTTGCGGTCGCGCATCACGTCGACGCGGCCCCAGCCGGCGCAACCCAGCGCGTCGAACGCAGCCAGCGACAGCACCGCCAGTTCGTCCGCCGCGGCACCTTCGGCACCGGGGCAGATGTACTGGGTGTCCTCGGCCACGTACTTGGCGTTGTAGTCGTAGAACGCTCCCTTGGGCACGATATGGATGCTCGGCAGCACCTGGCGGCCGAGAATGGCGACGGTGAGTTCGTCGCCCTCGATCAGGGTTTCCATCAGCAGATCGCCCGGATAGCGCTCGGCCAATTCGACCGCCGCGGCCAGGTCCTGCTCGGCGAACACCCGGGTCACGCCGACGCTGGAGCCTTCGCATGCGGGCTTGACGATCAGCGGATAGCCGATCCGCCGCGCCGCGGCGAGCACGTCCGCGCCACGCGGCAGCGCGGCGAAGGTCGGCGTGGACAGGCCCAGCGATTGCCACACGCGCTTGGAGCGGGTCTTGTCCATAGACAACGCCGAGCCGAGCACGCCCGAACCGGTGTACGGCACGTGCAGCGATTCCAGCGCACCTTGCAGCACGCCATCCTCGCCACCGCCGTGCTGGCCGTGCAGGATGTTGAACACACGCGCGAAGTGGCCCGCGCGCAGCGCGTCGAGCAGGGCCGGGATACCGTCGATCGCATGCGCGTCGATGCCGCGCGCGCGCAGTGCGGCCAGCACGTTGCGGCCGGAATCCAGCGACACCTCGCGCTCGGCCGAGCTGCCGCCCATGACCACCGCCACACGGCCGAACTGCGCGGGATCGGTGATGCGGGAGGTGCCGGGATTCGTGATTGCGGCCATCATGCGGCCCCCTTCGTCTTGAGTTGGCCGGCGTTCGCCAGCTCGACCGCCGCCGCGCCGATGTCGCCGGCGCCGAGCAGCAGCAACAGGTCGCCGTCGTGCAGCAGGCTGGGCAGGCTGGCGCGGAACTCGCGCGGATGCTCGACCAGCACCGGGTCGACCTTGCCGCGCGCACGCACGGCACGCGCCAGCGCGCGGCCGTCGGCGCCGGCGATCGGCGCCTCGCCGGCCGGGTACACATCGGTCAGCACCAGCACGTCGGCGTCGGCCAGCACGTTGGCAAAATCGTCCAGCAGGTCGCGCGTGCGGCTGTAGCGGTGCGGCTGGAAGGCCACTACCAGGCGCCGCTCCGGCCAACCGCCGCGCACCGCCGCGAACACCGCCGCAATCTCGCGCGGGTGGTGGCCGTAGTCGTCGACCAGCAGCACGCGGCCGCCATCGATGGCGAGTTCGCCACGCCGATGGAAGCGCCGGCCCACGCCCTGGAAACCCTTCAGTGCGGCGGCGATCGCCGCCACCTCGACACCGAGCTGCCAGCCGATCGTGGCGGCGGCCAGCGCGTTGAGGACGTTGTGCCGCCCGGGCAGGTTCAGCGTGACCGGCACGGCCGCCGCGCCATCGGGCAACTGCAGTTCGAAATGCATCTCGAAACCCTGCTGGCGCAGGTTCAGCGCGCGCACGTCGGCGTCCGCGCTGTCGATGCCGTAACGGATCACCCGGCGATTGGTGGCCTTGGCCAGCGCGGCCACTTCCGGGTCGTCCACGCACAGCACCGCCAGGCCGTAGAACGGCAGCCGGTGCAGGAAATCGGCGAACGCCTTCTTCACCTCGGCGAAGTCGCCGTGGTAGTTCTCCAGGTGGTCGGCGTCGATGTTGGTGATCGCGGCGATCACCGGCGACAGCAGCAGGAACGAGCCGTCCGACTCGTCCGCTTCGGCCACCAGGTACTGGCCGGTGCCGAGCCGCGCGTTGGCGCCGGCCGCATTGAGCTGGCCGCCGATCACGAAGGTCGGGTCGTAACCGGCCTCGGCCAGGACGCTGGCGGTGAGGCTGGTGGTGGTGGTCTTGCCGTGCGTGCCGGCGATCGCGATGCCGCGGCGAAAACGCATCAGCTCGCCCAGCATTTCCGCACGCGGGATCACCGGGATGCGCGCCGCGAGAGCAGCAGCCAGCTCCGGGTTGTCCGGCTTGATCGCGCTGGAGGTGACCACCACGTCGGCGCCGGCGACGTTCTCCGCGGCGTGGCCCACGTGCACGGTGAGGCCCAGCCGCTGCAGCCGCTGCACCGTGGGTGAGCCGGCACGGTCGGAACCGGACACCGCGTAGCCCAGGTTGTGCAGCACCTCGGCGATGCCGCTCATGCCCACGCCGCCGATGCCGATGAAATGCACCCGGCGAAACGTGCTCATCGGGTCCTGCTGGGCGGAGAGCCGGCTCATGCAGCCACCTCCGTGCAGGCGCGCGCGATCACCTGCGCCGCGTCGGGCTTGGCCAGCGTGCGTGCCGCTTCGGCCATGGCCAGCAGGGCGGTTCGATCGCCGAGCAGCGCAGCCAACCGCTGCGCCAGTTGTTGGTTGTCCAGTGCATTCTCCTGCATGATCTCGGCGGCGCCGACCGCCGCAAGCACCTCCGCGTTGCGCGTCTGGTGGTCGTCCACCGCGTACGGAAACGGCACCAGCAAGGCGCCGAGCCCGGCGGCGGAAAGTTCGGCCAGGGTCAGCGCGCCAGCACGGCAGACCGCCAGGTCCGCCCAGCCGTAGGCATCGGCCATGTCGTCGATGAAGGCCACCACGCGCGCTTCCACGCCGGCCTGCGCATACGCCGCGCGTGCCTCGTCGAGGCCACGACTGCCGCACTGGTGCAACACCTCGGGACGCTGCCCGGGTTCGAGTCGGGCCAGCGCCTGCGGCACCGCGAGATTCAGCGCACGCGCCCCAAGGCTGCCGCCCAGCACCAGCAGGCGTGGCGCACCCGGGCGATCGGCCATGCGTTGCGCCGGCGGCGGCAGCGCGCCGATCACCGCACGTACCGGATTGCCGACCCACTGCGCCTGCGGCAGCACGCCGTCGAAGCCGGCCAGCACGCGGCGCGCCAATGCGGCCAGCTTGCGGTTGGTGAAACCGGCCACGCGATTCTGTTCATGCACCAGCAGCGGCCGCCGCAGCAGCCACGCGGCGAGACCGCCGGGGCCGGCCACGTAGCCACCCATCGACAGCACGCTGCGCGGACGCAGCCGCCGCAGCAACGCCAGCGAGGCAAGAAGCGCGCGCAGCAGCATCAGCGGCGCCAGCAGGCGGGTCTTCCAGCCTTTTCCGCGCAAACCGCCCACCGCCACCGTGTGCAACTCGATCCCGTGCGCCGGCACCACCCGCGTCTCCATCCCGCCGACCGCCCCCAGCCACGCCACCGGCACACCTTGCCCGCGCAGGCATTCGGCCACCGCCAGTCCCGGGAAGATGTGTCCACCGGTGCCGCCGGCCATGATGAGCACCGGTCGCGGATCGGCAAAAGCAGGCCGCGCCCCGCGCCGGTCTTCGCCCATTCCCGATTCCCGCGTCGCGGCGTTCATGCGGCCTCCGCCTCGCGCGGCGTCACCGCGGCATTCGCGTCGGCCACGGTCACGGCTGCCGGCATGCGCGTGGCCATCTGGCGGGCGTCCAGCGCGCGATTGATCTCGAAGGTGGCGCGCAGCAGCACGCCGGCCATGGCACAGGTGAGCACCATCGAGGAGCCGCCGTAGCTGATCAGTGGCAGGGTCAGGCCCTTGGTCGGCAAGGCGCCGAGGTTCACGCCCACCGACACGATCGCCTGCATCGCCAGCATCAGCGACACGCCGAACGCCACGTAGCCGGCGAAGCGCTGGCCCACGTCGACACCCTTCAGGCCCACCTGCAGGCCGCGCCACACGGCCAGCGCGAACAGGCCGATCACCAGCACCACGCCGGCCAGCCCCAGCTCCTCGCCGATCACCGCGAAGATGAAATCGGTGTGCGCCTCGGGCAGGTAGGAGAGTTTCAGCACGCTGGACCCCAGGCCCACGCCGTCCCACTCGCCGCGGCCGATCGCCATCAGCGACTGGGTCAGCTGGAAGCCGTCGTTGAACGGGTCCTTCCATGGGTCGAGGAACGAGGTCAGCCGCTTCATGCGGTAGCTCTCGCCGGTCGCCGCGATGTACAGCAGCGGCATCAGCGGCAAGCCCATCAGGAACAGGAAGATCGGCCGCGCCCCGCCCAGCCAGACCATCGCGATGGTCACCGCGATCACCAGCGTGGCCGAGCCGAAATCCGGCTGCACCAGCAGCAGCAGCACGATGATGCCGGCCACGGCGATCGGCTTGATCAGGCCGAGGAAACGGTTCTCCACGCTGTCGCGGTGGCGTACCAGGTAGCTGGCGATGTAGATCACCAGGATCAGCTTCACCGCCTCCACCGGCTGGAACGTGGTCACCAGCAGGTTGAGCCAGCGCCGCGCGCCGTTGATGCGCATGCCCAGGTGCGGCACGAACACCGCCAGCAGCAGCAGGAACGCCAGGGCCAGCAGCGGAAACGCGTACTTCTCCAGCAGCCGCAGCTCCGTGCGCATGGCCAACCCAGCCGCGACCATGCCGATCCCGAGGAACACCAGGTGCCGGCGCAGGAAATAGAACGCACCCAGCTCCTGGCTGTCCGCCACCGCGATCGAACTGGACGCCACCATCACCACCCCGATGCTGGCCAGCCCCACCAGCGCAACCAGCAGCCACGGGTCGAAATGCCCGCGCGGGCCATGGCGACGACGAGCCTGGGAGGCGGCGTCAAACATTTGCTTGCTCCGCTGCGAGGGAATAGGAAATAGGGAATAGGGAATGGGAAGAGCATGCGGGCGCACGGTCGCGACGCACTGCGCGCTCTTTCCCATTCCCTATTCCCGATTCCCTATTCCCGGCTCTCATCAGCGCACCTTCAACGTGGCAAGACCGACCAGCACGAGGACGACGGAGATGATCCAGAAGCGCACGATCACGCGCGGCTCGGGCCAGCCCTTCAGTTCGAAGTGGTGGTGCACCGGCGCCATGCGGAACACCCGCTTGCCGGTGAGCCTGAAGCTGGCCACCTGGATCATCACCGAGGCGGTTTCCATCACGAATACGCCGCCCATCACCAGCAGCACGATCTCCTGACGCACGATCACCGCGATGCAACCCAGTGCCGCGCCGATCGCCAGCGCGCCCACGTCGCCCATGAACACCTGCGCCGGATAGGTGTTGAACCACAGGAAGCCCAGCCCCGCCCCGGCCAGCGCGCCGGTGACGATCGCCAGCTCGCCCGCGCCGGGAATCGCCGGCACGCCAAGGTACTCGGAGAACACCCGGTTGCCGGCCACGTAGGCGAACACGCCCAGCGCGCCAGAGACCAGCACCGTCGGCATGATCGCCAGCCCATCCAGCCCGTCGGTGAGGTTCACCGCGTTGGAGAAGCCCACGATCATGAAGTAGGTGATCACCACGAAGAACAGCCCCAGCGGCACCACCACGTGCTTGAACAGCGGCACGTACAGCGCGGTCTCCGCCACGGTGGCGCCATGCACGGCGTGCGGCGCGGTGTAGAACAGGAACAGCGCCGCGCCGAGCCCGAACACCGACTGCCAGAAATACTTCCAGCGGCTGGCCAGACCGCGGCTGTCCTTCAGCACCAGCTTGCGGTAGTCGTCGTAGAAACCGATCGCGCCGAAGCTCAGCAGCACGCCGAGCACCACCCATACGTAACGGTTGTGCACGTCGGCCCACAGCAGGGTGGCCACGGTGACCGAGAGCAGGATCATCACGCCGCCCATGGTCGGCGTGCCGGCCTTGACCAGGTGCGTCTGCGGACCGTCGCTGCGCACCACCTGGCCGGCCTTCAGCGCGGCCAGGCGGTTGATCAGCCACGGCCCGCACAGCAGCGACAGCGACAGCGCGGTGAGCGCAGCCATGATGGCGCGGAAGGTGATGTACTGGAACAGATGCAGGGCGGTGAAATGCCGCGCCATCCAGTCGGCCAGCTCAAGCAGCATCGTTCGCACCTCCGTGGGCGGGCGCGGCAATGAGCGCGGCCACCACCTGTTCCATGCCGGCCGAACGCGAACCCTTGACCAGGCAGTTGACGCCCGCATGCAGCTGCGCGCGCAGCGCGTCGATCAGGGCCGGCTTGTCGGAAAAATGCTCGCCGCCAGCGCCGAACGCCTCCACCGTGGCCGCGCCCAGCGGACCGACCGCGAACAGGCGATCGACGCCGCGCTCGCGCGCCCGCTCGCCGATGCCCGCATGCAGCGCACGCGCGTCCGCGCCCAGCTCGGCCATGTCGCCCAGCACCAGCCAGCGCTCGCCGCCGGCCAGCAGCAGCGTGTCGATGGCAGCCGCCATGGAACCAGGGTTGGCGTTGTAGCTGTCGTCGATGACCGTCCAGCCGCCGACGGCAACCAGGCGGCGCAGGCGACCGGCCACGCCGGAAACCTGCTCCAGCCCGGCAACGATGGTTTCCAGCGGCACCTGCAACGCCAGCGCCACCGCAGTGGCGGCCAGTGCGTTGGCCACGTTGTGGCGACCGGGCAGCGGCAAGGTCACCTCGGCCTCGCCCGCCGGCGTGTGCAGCATGAAGCGCGAACCGTCGGCGCGCAGTTCGATCGCACCGGCGCGCACGTCGGCCGGTTGCTCCAGGCCGAAACGCAGCGTCTTGCGCGCACCGGCGAGCCCGCCGAAGAAGCTGGCAAAGCTGTCGTCCGCGTTGATGATGGCAATGCCGTCGGCCGGCAAGGCCTGGTACAGCGCGCCCTTGGTTTCGGCCACGCCCTCGATGCTGCCCATGCGTTCAAGATGGGCCGGCGCGATGAGCGTGACGAGGCCAATATCTGGCCGCGCGATGGCAGCGAGATAGGCGATGTCGCCGGGCTTGCCCGCGCCCATCTCGAACACCGCGTATTCGGTGTCGCGCGGCATTGCCAGCAGGCTCAGCGGCAGGCCCAGCTCGTTGTTGTAGTTGCCGCTGCTGACGTGCGTGCGGCCATGGCGCGACAGGATCGAGGCGACCAGGGTCTTCACCGTGGTCTTGCCGTTGGAACCGGTGATGCCGACCACGCGCACGTCGCGTTGCGCGCGCACCGCGCTGGCCAGGTCGCCCAGCGCCACCTCGACGTCGTCGACGCGCAGCTGCGGCAGCGCGCTGTCGACCGGATGCGTCACCAGCGCCGCCACCGCGCCGCGGGCCAGCGCTTCGTCCAGGTAGTCGTGGCCGTCCACGTGCTCGCCCTTGATCGCCGCGAACAGTTCGCCCGGGCGCAGCTTGCGCGTGTCGATCGCCACGCCGGTGATCTCGGCCTGCTCCAACGTCGCGTCGCCGTCGAGCAGGCGACCGTGCAGCCACATCGCGATGGCGCCCAGCCGCATCATGCGTGCGACTCCCGGCCCAGCCGGTCCAGCGCGGTGCGCGCCACTGCCAGATCGTCGAACGGATGCTTGCCGGTGGCGCCGTCCTGGTAGGTTTCGTGGCCCTTGCCGGCAATCAGCACCACGTCGCCGGCGCGGGCCAGCTCCAGCGCGTCGGCAATCGCCACCGCGCGATCGCGCTGGACCGCCATCGCCTTTGCGTCGGCCATGCCGGCCACGATTTGCGCCACGATCGCGTCGCCGTCCTCGCCACGCGGGTTGTCGTCGGTGACGATGGCGATGTCCGCCAGCCGCGCCGCGATCGCGCCCATCAGCGGGCGCTTGCCGGTGTCGCGTTCGCCGCCGCAACCGAACACGCAGATCAGCTTGCCCGCGCAATGCGCGCGCAGGGCGGTCAGCGCCTGCTCCAGCGCATCAGGCGTGTGCGCATAGTCGACTACCACCAGCGGCAGGCCGTGCCATCCGCCCAACCGGTTCATCCGGCCATTGACCGGTTGCAACTGCCCGGCCACCTGCACGATGCGTTCGAACGGTTCGCCCAGTGCGCCGAGGCAGGCGGTCACGGCGAGCAGGTTGGCGACGTTGAAGCGGCCGAGCAGGTGGCTGTGCAGTGCGCGGCTGCCCCACGGCGTGCGCAATTGAAAGCTGAGCCCGCTGGCCGAAGTCACCACGTCTTCGGCGGCGACATCCGCCGCGCTCTCGCCGGCCGCGCTGAAGCGCAGCACGCGCAGGTTGTCGGGCAGCGTGCCGGCCAGTTCGCGGCCGAAGCCGTCGTCGCTGTTGAGTGCTGCCACGCGCAGGCCCGGCATCGCGAACAGCATGGCCTTGGCCGCGCCGTAGGCTTCCATCGAGCCGTGATAGTCGAGGTGGTCGCGGGTGAGATTGGTGAAGGCCGCCGCCTCGAATTCCACCCCGGCCACGCGCCCCTGCACCAGCGCGTGCGAGGACACTTCCATCGCCACGTGGCTGACGCCGGCATCGCGGAAGCGCGCCAGCAGCGCCTGCACGCTGATCGCGTCGGGCGTGGTGCGCTCGCCTTCGAGCAACTGGCCATGCACGCCGGCGCCCAGCGTGCCGATGGTGGCGGCGCGGTGGCCGAGCGCCGTCCAGGCCTGCGCCAGCAACTGCACGCACGAGGTCTTGCCGTTGGTGCCGGTGACGCCGACCACGCGCATCGACTCGCTGGGCCGGTCGTGGAAGCGCGCGGCGATCTCGCCCACCTGCGCATGCAGGTCGTCGATCCACAGCACCGGCACGTCGAGCGCCGCGACATCCTCGGCCGGGGCTTCGGCCAGCACCACGCGGGCACCACGCTGCACCGCGTTGGCGGCGAACGCGATGCCGTGCGCGCGGCCGCCGCGCAGCGCGAAGAACGCATCGCCGCGGCGCACCTGGCGCGAGTCCAGGGTCATGCCGGACACCACCATGCGCGCCGCCGCCGGGTTTGCCGCCAGCTGCGCATCGGCGATCCCCAGCAGCAGCTGATCGAGGTGGCCGGTGCTCATGGCGTGCCCTCGTCGATCGGCGCGTCGTCGATCGGTGCCTCGACCGGCGGCTTGCTGCCCGCGAGGCCGCCGGCGCCCTGCAGCGGGCCGCCGACGTACCAGCGGCCGATGTTGTCCGGCGGCACGTCGAGCAGGCGCAGCGCACCGCTCATCACGCGCGAGAACACCGGCGCGGAGACCATGCCGCCGTAGTAGCTGCCCTTGCTCGGGTTGTCGACCACCACCACGCCGACCAGGCGCGGGTTGGTGGCCGGCACGATGCCGGCGAATGCCGCGGTGTAGCTGTGCTTGTCGTAGCCGCCGGCGTTGGCCTTGTGCGCGGTGCCGGTCTTGCCGGCGACCGCGTAATTGGCGATGCGCGCCTGCGGCGCGGTGCTGCCGGGGCCGGTCACGGTCTCCATCATCCCGATCAGCTCGTGCGCCACCTCGGGCGAGATGATCTGGCGCGAGGGCGTCTCCGCGTCCTTGATGAAGCTCGGGCCATGCATCAGGCCGTTGTCGGCGATGGTGGCGTAGGCGTTGGCCAGCTGCAGCACGGTGACGTTGAGGCCGTAGCCGTAGCCGAGGATGGCCTTTTCCAGCGGCCGCCAGTCGGCGCCGATGCGCAGGTAGCCGGAGGCTTCGCCGGGGAAGCCGCTGTTGGTGCTGTTGCCGAAACCGAAGGCGCGGTAGGTGTCGTACATCAGCGTGGTGTCCAGATCCATCGCGATGTGCGCCGCGCCCACGTTGCTGGACTTGGTGATCACGCCGGTCGGCGTCAGCAGGCCGTAGTTGTGCGTGTCGTGGATGTCGTGGCCCTGGAAAAACCAGTGTCCGCCGGTGGTGTCGATGATCGGGCTGGTGGGGGTGAACTTGCCGCTGGACAGCGCCGCGGCCATCAGGATCGGCTTGATCGTCGAGCCCGGTTCGAGCACGTCGGTCATCGCGCGGTTGCGGCGCTGGCCGGCGCGGCTGGAGTCGAGCGCGTTGGGGTTGTAGGTGGGCAGGTTGACCATCGCCAACACCTCCCCGGTATGCACGTCGAGGATCACCATCGAGGCCGAATCGGCCTGGAACTTGTCCACGGTGCTCTTCAGTTCGCTGTAGGCCAGGAACTGGATGCGCCGGTCAATGCTGAGGGTGAGGTTGCGTCCCGGCTTGGGTGCGCGCACCTGCTCGACGTCTTCCACCACGTGGCCCATGCGGTCACGGATCACCCGCTTGGCGCCGGGCTTGCCCGAGAGCCAGTCGTCGTAGGCCAGCTCCAGCCCCTCCTGGCCGTGGTCGTCGATATTGGTGAAACCCAGCACGTGCGCGGTGACCCCGCCGGATGGGTAGAAGCGCTTGAACTCGCGCTGGCCGTTGATGCCGGGGATGCCCAGGTCCAGCACCGCCTGCGCGGCTTCGGGCGACATCTGGCGACGCAGATAGACGAACTCGCGGTCCGAGCGCTGGGCCAGGCGGCTCTTCAGCTCGTCCGCATTCACGCCCAGCGCGCGCGCCAGATCCGGGATGCGCTGGTCGTTGTCCAGCACCTCGGAGGGATTGGCCCAGATCGAGGTCACCGGCGTCGACACCGCCAGCGGCTCGCCATTGCGGTCGAAGATGGTGCCGCGCGAGACCGGGATCGGCATCTCGCGCAGGAAGCGCGCGTCGCCCTGGCGCTGGTAGAACTGCTTGCGTACCACCTGCAGGTCGAACGCTCGCGCGACCAGGCCGGTGGCGGTAAGCCCGAGCAGGCCGGCGACCAGATACATGCGCCGGCGCGCGCTGGGGCCGCTCGCCTGGCGGCGACCGCGTGCGGCTGGCTTGGCGTGTTTGCGCATGTCCATCAGCGCAGCAACCGGATGTCTTGCGGGCGCGGATCGACCATGCCCAGCTTCTGCCGTGCCTCGTCGTCGATGCGACGCGGCTCGGCGTAGGTGGCCTGCTCCAGTTCCAGGCGGCCGTATTCGATGTTGAGGTCGTCGCGCTGATTCTGCAGCTGGGTCAGTTGCACGAACAGCACGCGGCTTTCGTGGCGCGTCCACACCACGCCCAGCGCGCTGGCCACCGCGGCCACCAGCAGGAGTGCGCAGATCACGGTGCTGATCAGCTTCACGCGGCGACCTCCCGCGGCAGCTTCTCGGCCACGCGCAGCACCGCCGAGCGTGACCGCGGATTGGCGGCCAGCTCGGCCTCGGACGGGAATTGCGCCTTGCCGATTGCCACCAACTGCGCCGGCGCCCCCTGCACTGGCGGTCCGCGACGACTGTTCTGCACGCGTCCGGAGTGGTCGCGGATGAACAGCTTCACCGCGCGATCCTCCAGCGAGTGGAAACTGATCACCGACAGCCGCCCGCCCGGCTTGAGCCGTTCCAGCGCGGCGTCCAGACCCTGCCGCAAGGCGTCCAGCTCGCCGTTCACGCGAATGCGCAGCGCCTGGAAGCTGCGCGTGGCCGGATGCTTGCCCGGCTCGCGCCGGCCCACCACGCGCTCGATCAGCGCGGCCAGCTGGCCGGTGCGGGTGAACGGGGTGGCGTCGCGATCGGCCACGATGGCGCGGGCGATGCGCCGGCTGTGGCGCTCCTCGCCGTAATTCCACAGCACGTCGGCGATCTCGCGCTCGCTGGCGTGAGCGAGGAAATCGGCGGCGCTCTCGCCCTGCGTGGTGTCCATGCGCATGTCCAGCGGCGCATCGGCCATGAAGCTGAAGCCGCGCGCGGCCTCGTCCAGTTGCGGCGACGAGACGCCCAGGTCGAGCAGCACGCCGTCGAGCCCGGCGGCGGTCTCGTCCCACTCGGCCAGGCTGGAGAAGTTGGCGTGGCGGATCGCCACCCGTGCGTCGGCGGCAAACTCGGCCCGCGCAGCGGCGATCGCGGCCGGATCGCGATCCATCAACAAGAGCCGGCCGGCCGGACCCAGGCGCGACAGCACCGCGCGCGCATGACCACCGCGCCCGAACGTGCCGTCCAGATAGCGCCCGTCTGCCTGCACGGACAATCCCTCCACCGCCTCGCCCAGCATCACCGGGACATGCTGCAATTGCACCGAGCGCACTCCCGTCCCATCCCGCATGATTCCGCCACGCCCGCGCCTGTGGATTACAGGCGCAGCTCTGCCATTTCGCTGGTGATCTCGTCTTCGCCGATGCTTTGGCGGATCTTGGCCAGGTGCGCCTGCTCGCTCCACAGTTCGAACTTGTTGCCCATGCCGAGCAGCACCGCCTTCTTCTCGATGCCGGTGGTGGCCCGCTGGCTGGCCGGCAGCAGGATGCGCGCGGCACCGTCGGGCTCGACCACGGCGGCGGCGCCGACCAGCTTCATCTGCATGTCGCGATGGGCCGCCTTGACCTTGGGCAGCTGGTTCACCTGATCGCGCACCTTTTCCCACTCGTCATGCGGAAACAGCCACAGGCAACCCGGTTCGAACGGGTTGTAGGTGACCACCAGACGATTGGCGCACTCGCCAGCCACCTGCTCCCGATACGCGGTCGGGATGGCCAGGCGGCCCTTGTCGTCGATGGTGATGGCGGTTTCGCCCTGGAACACGGTCAGCAGACTCCACTAAAACCCACGATTTCACACTGAAAGCCACGATAGTCTCGCCCGCTGAGACTGTCAAGCCGAAATTGCTTGTGAATCAAGGAGTAAAGGCGAAGTCTGAATGTATGTGCAGGATATTCTCAGGAAGGCCGACAAGGTGGTTGAAAGCAGGGAATTTTTTGCGGCGACCCTGCAGCCGGTTTGCGGCCGAGGCCAGCCGCTTGGCGCTTCCGCGCCCCGTGACCGACGCACGCGGATGAATCGCCGTTCATCGGCACGCGCAGCCGACGCCGCGACAGGTCAGTCGCGGCGTCGGCGGTACGGAAAGAGGTGGAGTCGGCCTGTAAGCCGGGTTCTGTACGCCTTGCGGCGCGACAGTCATTCCTCTCGGCCAGGCGTCGCCGCCTGGCTCCAGCAACCTACCCGGGAACAACGCGGGCCGCGTTATCGTTCCCCTATTTGGTCTTGCTCCGAGTGGGGTTTACCGTGCCGTACGGCGTTGGCCCCGTACGCGGTGCGCTCTTGCCGCACCCTTTCACCCTTGCCTGATCCTCTTGCGAGGCCATCGGCGGTCTGCTCTCTGTTGCACTGGCCGTCAGCTCACGCTGCCCAGGAGTTACCTGGCACTCTGCCCTGTGGAGCCCGGACTTTCCTCGATGCGCTTGCGCGCGACGCGACTGCCCGGCCGACTCCGTGGCCATTGTATATGGCCGGGAATGGGGAATGGTGAATCGGGAATGGGAGGAGCAATAGCTCGCGCGCCGCGTTGTTCCGATTCCCCGTTCTCGTTTCCCTATTCCCCGCTCCCGTACAACGCCTTGCGCGGCGCACCGCTGATCGCGGCGGCGAGCTTGGCAGCCTTCGCCGGCGGCAGTTCGTCGCGCAGGATGGCGAAGACGCGCTGGCCTTCGGCGAGCCGGGCGTCAGCTTCCTCACCGCGCCCCGCCACCAGGATTACGTGTTCGCCGCGTTGCTGGTCGGGATCGGCGGCGACGCGCGCGGCCAACGCCGCCAGCGGTTCGCCCAGCACGGTTTCGAACATCTTGGTCAGTTCGCGCGCGAGCACGGCTTCGCGCTCGGCGCCGAACACGTCGCGCATGTCGGCCAGGCTTTCGGCGACGCGGTGCGAGGACTCGTAGAAGATGATCGTGCGCGGCTCGCCGGCCAGTTCCCGCAGCCGGCTGCGGCGCGCGGCGGCCTTGGCCGGCAGGAAGCCCTCGAACACGAAGCGGTCGCTGGGCAGCCCGGCGACGGACAGCGCGGCAATCGCCGCGCAGGCGCCAGGCACCGGCGCGCAGCGGATGCCTGCCGCACGCGCCGCGCGCACCAGGCGAAAACCGGGATCCGAAATCAGCGGCGTGCCGGCGTCGGAAATCAGCGCCACCGATTCACCACCCTGCAGGCGCGCCACCAGCGCATCGACCACCTCGCGCTCGTTGTGGTCGTGCAGGGCGACCAGCGGCGTGGCGATGCCGTGATGGAGCAACAGCGGGCGACTGTGGCGAGTGTCTTCGGCGGCGATCAAGGCCACCGCGCGCAGCGTCTCGATGGCGCGGGCGGACAGGTCGTCGCGATGCCCGATCGGCGTCGCCACCACCCACAGGCAGCCGGGTTGAACACGGGACATCGGACACTCCATGGGCCGGCGGAACGATCGGCTATCATCGCGCATTGACGACCATGACGACCAAGGGATTTCCCATGCGCTTCATGCGCCTCGCGCGAGTCATCCTCACGACCCTGCTGTTCGCGCTCGCACTGAATGCGTGCGTGCCGACCGGCGCAGTGCGTTCGCCGGCCGAAATCGCCGCCGCGCAGCACGCCAGCGCGCTGGCGCAGCAGGGCCAGTTCGACCAGGCCGCCCAGGCCTGGCTGCAGCTTGCCGCGCAATCGTCCGCGCACGCAGACAGTTATCGCCTGCAGGCCGCCGAGGCATGGCGCCAGGAAGGCCGCATCGAACAGGCCGCGCCGGTGCTGGACAAGATCCGGCGCGAGCGGCTGAGCGGCGACGAACCGCTGCGCCTGGACCTGCTGCGGGCGGAGTTGGCGCTGGACCAGCACGACGCGCGCACCGCCCTGCGCCTGACCAGCCAGCCGAACGTGTCCGTGCCGCCTTCGCTGCAGCTGCGCCTGCTGGAACTGCGCGCCCGCGCCATGAAGGATTCCGGCGACCTGTGGGGCGCCGCGCGCACCCGCGTGCAGATGGATGCCGAACTGCAAGGCTTCGACCAGGCGCAGAACCGGCGCCAGGCGCTGGATCTGCTCGCCAGGCTCGGCATCGCGCCGCTGCAACACCGCGCCGCCGCGATGAAGCCCGGCGACCGCATGCTGCCGTGGATCAACGAGGCCCTGCGCCAGCTCGGTGTCAGCGTGGCGCAGCCGCAGCCGGAATTGCAGCAAGCGGTGGGCATGCTGCTGCCCGAAGCCGGCGCCAACGTGCGCGAAGGCTACAAGGTGCCGGCCCAGGTCGCCCTGCTGTTGCCGGCCGATGGCGACTACGCCGCCGCCAGCACACCGATCCGCCAGGGTTTCTTCGCCGCCTATTTCGATGCGGGCCGCAACCACGCGCCGCGGCCGACGGTACGCAGCTACAACAGCCACGGCACGGCCGACGGCGCGGTGCAGGCCTACCAGCAGGCGGTGCGCGACGGCGCCCGGCTGGTGGTCGGCCCGTTGACCCGCGGTGAAGTCGCGGCGGTGTTCGCGTTGCCGCAACTGCCGGTGCCGGTGCTGGCGCTGAACCACCCGGACGACCGCCAGCTGCCCGCCGGCAACGCCAGCGAGTTCGGCCTGCTGCCGGAAACCGAGGGCGCGCAGGCCGCCGACCACATGGCCGAGCGCGGTCTGCTGCACGCCTACGTGATGATCTCCGGCGATGACTTCGCGCAACGTGCGGCGAGCGCATTCAAGGCCGAGCTGATCTCCCGCGGCGGCGACGTGGTGGCCATGACGGTGCTGCCGAGCGGCGCCACCAGTTTCGCCGACGCTATCAAGAACCTGCAGTTGCCCACGGCCAGCGCGGCACCGGCGCCGGCCGCCGCGGCAAGCACCGCCGACGCCGCGACGGCGACGCCTGCCGCCCCCGCCGATACCGGCATCTTCATCAGCATGCGCCCCAACCAGGCGCGGCTGCTGATGCCGCAACTGCGCATCGCCCAGGTCCAGCTGCCGGTGTTCGCCACCTCGCACGTGTACGCCGGCAGCGACGACGCGCCAGCCAATCGCGACCTGGACGGCGTCGAGTTCTGCGACGCGCCCTGGCTGTTCGACGCGCAGCCCGGCCTGCCCGACCGTGCGGCGATCGCGGCGAAGCTGCCCGCCGCCCGCGATGGCGCCGCGCGCCTGTTCGCGTTCGGCATGGACGCGTGGAGCCTGGTGCCCTACCTCGACTGGCTGAAGGCGCATCCGGGCAGCTACATGCCGGGCGCCACCGGGCAGCTGGCCGCCGATCCGTTCGGCCGCATCCGCCGCGTGCTGACCTGGGCGAAGTTCGAGAATGGCGTGGCGCGCCCGCTCAGCGGCAACCTGCAGATCGACTCGGTACCTTCGCCGCCGCCGGCGGCGCCGGCGCCGGCCAGTTCCAGCGCCGACGCCAACCCCGCCGGCTGATGCGCGCGGCCGGCGACGACTTCGAACAGCGCGCCTGCGTCGCGCTCGAACGCGCCGGCCT
The DNA here is from genome assembly GCA_001898415.1 of Rhodanobacter sp. 67-28. Taxonomy (GTDB): domain Bacteria; phylum Pseudomonadota; class Gammaproteobacteria; order Xanthomonadales; family Rhodanobacteraceae; genus Rhodanobacter. Next base: position 34,518 of record MKTU01000041.1, read on the forward strand.
GAAGCTGCTGGCGCGCAACTACACCACCCGCCACGGCGAACTGGACCTGGTGATGCGCGATGGCGACACCGTGGTCTTCGTCGAGGTGCGCTACCGCAAGAGCGCCAGCCACGGCGACGCTGCCACCTCGGTCACCGCAAGCAAGCAGGCCAAGTTGATCCACGCCGCGCAGCACTGGCTGGCCGCCCACCCGCAGCATGCGCGACGCCCGTGCCGCTTCGATGTGGTCAGCTACGACGGCCCGGTCGACGCACTGCAAAGGCAATGGTTGCGTGGTGCCTTCGAGGCGGGTTGAGTCCGGCGCGGTGCGATAATCGCGGCATGGCCCTGCCCGTCCCCCTGTTCGACACCCTGCGCGCGATCTTTCCCGGCGACGCGCTGGACAGCGGCGACGACGCCCTGCGCACCGCGGCGGGCGACTACTCGCGCCATGCGCACCGGCCGGACGTCGTGGTCTATCCCGCCACGCACGCGCAGGTGGAGTCACTGGTTCGCGCCTGTCGCGAGCATCGCGTGCCGCTCACCGCGCGCGGCGGCGGCACCAGTTCCACCGGCGCTTCGGTGCCGCTGGCCGGCGGCGTGGTGGCGAATTTCCAGCGCATGGATCGTATCGTGCGCATTGCGCCAGGCGATCGCCTCGCGGTGGTCGAACCGGGCGTCACCAACGAGGCCTTGCAGCAGGCCCTGGCCCCGCACGGGTTCTTCTGGGCGCCCGATCCGGGCTCGGCACCGTGGTGCACGATAGGCGGCAATCTCGCCTGCAACGCAGGCGGACCGCGCGCGCTGAAATACGGCGCCACCCGCGACAACGTGCTGGGCTTGCGCGCCGTGGCCGGCACCGGCGCGGGTTTCGCGGCCGGCACGCACACCACCAAGGATTCCACCGGCTACGACCTCACGCGCCTGATCATCGGCTCGGAAGGCACGCTGGCGCTCGTCACCGAGGCCACGCTCAAGCTCACGCCCCGGCCCTCCGCGGTGCGCTCGCTACGCGCCACCTATCGCGACACGGCCAGCGCGGCGCAGGCGGTGGCGCGCATCATGGCGCAGCCGGTGACGCCCGCGGCGCTGGAATTCATGGATGCGCTGGCGCTCAAGCTGGCGCGCGACCACGCGCCGGACGCGGACGTGCCGCAGGCGGGCGCGCTGCTGCTGATCGAGGTCGACGGCACGCCGGAGACCGTCAGCTTCGCGCAGGACGCCGTGGCGCGCGCCGCGCGCGGCGAAGGCCTGATCGCGCTGGACATCGCGGCGGACGCCAGCGAAAACGCCGCGCTGTGGGCCGCACGCAAGGCGTTGTCGTTCGCCCAGCGTGCGGCGACCCAGCACAAGATCAACGAAGACGTGGCGGTGCCGGTGAGCCGTCTGCCCGAACTCGTCGCCGGGGCGCAGGCGCTGGCCGCCAAGCATGCGGTCCCGCTGGTGTGTTTCGGCCACGCCGGCAACGGCAACCTGCACGTGAACCTGCTGCCGCGCGACGTGGACGAGATCGAACGTGGCTACGCCGCACTGCCCGAACTGTTCGCGCTGGTGATCGCGCTGGGCGGCACGCTGTCGGGCGAGCACGGCATCGGCGTGGTGAAGCGCGACTACCTGCCGCTGGCGCTGGGCGAGTCAACCATCGCGTTGATGCGCTCGGTCAAGGCCGCGTTCGATCCGGATGGCATCCTCAACCCCGGCAAGGTGGTTTGAGGGCCGGTAATGGGGAACAGGAAACAGGGAATGGAGAAGACGAAGAAAAAGCCAGGCTTGATGCAGCAGCAGCACGCCATGGATACCCTGCTGGCGGAGATCCGCTGCGGCCACACCTGCGCGATGCAACAGCCGCCGGGGCGGCGGCCGGTGCTGCAGGCTTCCGTGCGGTCGCGCCTGCTGATTGTCAGCCAGGCGCCGGGGCGCAAGGTGGAGGAGAGCGGCATCCCCTTCGATGACGTCAGCGGCGAACGCCTGCGCGACTGGCTGCAGATCGACCGCGACACGTTCTATGACGCCGAGCGCGTGGCGATCGTGCCGATGGATTTCTGCTATCCCGGCAAGGGCAGGAGTGGCGACCTGCCGCCGCGGCCGGCATGCGCCGCGATCTGGCATCCGCGCCTGTTTTCGTTGCTCACCGGCGTGCAACTGACGCTCGCCATCGGGCAGTACGCGCAAGTCGGCATGCTCGGCGACGCACGCGATGCCACGCTCACCGACACCGTGCGCAACTGGCGCACGCACCTGGCCCGCGGCGTGCTGCCGCTGCCGCATCCGAGCCCGCGCAACCGGCCGTGGGTGATGCACAACCTGTGGTTCGAAGCCGAGTTGCTGCCGGTGCTGCGCGAGCGCGTCGCGGGCGCGCTGAACACCGTCCCCGAACCAGGATAGCCCGCAGGAGCCCGCTCGCGGGCGATGCTTTTGGGGCCGGATCAGGGATTCGCAATTCGCAATTCGCAAAGGCGAGAGCAAGGGCATCGCCCGCGAGCGGGCTCCTGCGGGCGGCGTGACAGCTTCCGTTGCAACGTGCCTTGCCGGTTTCCGGGGGATTCTCTAACCTGCCCCGCTACGACATCGTGGCCACGGGGCCGACCCCGGCCTTGCAGGGGAACCCTCGTCCATGAGCCTCAAGCTCCGCCTCACCGTACTCAATTTCTTCCAGTACTACATCTGGGGCGCGTGGCTGCTGACCATCGGCACCTGGTGGTTCCAGAACCAGCACTGGTCGGGTACCAGCTTCGGCGCGATCTTCTCGACCATGGGCATCGCCTCGCTGTTCATGCCCTCGCTGGTCGGCATCGTGGCGGACAAGTGGATCAATGCCGAACGCCTGTACGGCATGCTGCAGATCTGCGGCGCGGTGGTGCTGTTCTCGATCCCGCACGTCACCGATCCGGAACAGATGTTCTGGGTGATGCTGCTGAACATGTGCTTCTACATGCCCACCATCTCGCTGGCGATCACGGTGGCCTACAACGCGCTCAAGCAGGATGGGCTCGACGTGGTCGTCACCTATCCGCCGATCCGCGTGTGGGGCACGATCGGTTTCATCGCCGCGACCTGGACCACCAGCCTGCTCGGCTTCAAGGCCTCGCCCGCGCAGTTCCACGTGGCAGCGGCTGCTTCGCTGCTGCTGGGCCTCTACGCCTTCACCCTGCCCAAGTGCCCGCCCAAGCTGGGCACCGCCGAGGGCCGCAGCCTGGTCGACAGGCTCGGCCTCACCTCGTTCGTGCTGTTCAAGAACCGCAACATGGCGGTGTTCTTCATCTTCGCGATGCTGCTGGGCGCGGCGCTGCAGCTGACCAACGCCTACGGCGACGCCTTCCTCAGCGACTTCGTCAAGGTGCCCGAGTACGCCAACCTGCTGGCGGTGAAGTACTCGACCATCATCATCTCCATCTCGCAGTTCTCCGAAACCGCGTTCATCCTGACCATCCCGTTCTTCCTCAAGCGCTTCGGCATCAAGGCGGTGATGACGATGAGCATGCTGGCATGGGTGCTGCGCTTCGGCCTGTTCGCGTTCGGCGACCCGGCCGGCGGGCTGTGGATGATCGTGCTCTCGTGCATCGTCTACGGCATGGCGTTCGACTTCTTCAACATCTCCGGCTCGCTTTTCGTGGAAAGCCAGGCCGACCCGAAGATCCGCGCCAGCGCGCAGGGCCTGTTCATGCTGATGACCAACGGCGTGGGGGCGGTGCTGGGCAGCCTGATCGCCGGCTTCGTGATCGACCATTTCTTCACCGACCACAGCTGCAATGACACGGTGCTGATCTGCAAGGACTGGCACGGCATCTGGCTGGCCTTCGCCGGCTACTCGCTGGTGATGGCGCTGCTGTTCGTGCCGCTGTTCAAGCACCGGCACGACCGCGCCGCCGCGCAACGGGTGGTGCCCACGCACTGATCCGGCGGCGGCCGGTCACGGATTGTTATTGCGAATCATTTTCATTTACCATGCGCCTCCTCATGCCGGAGGCCACATGTCCCTTTCCGTTCGCCCGCTCATCCCCTTGCTCGCCCTTGCCCTCGCCGGCACCGCCCAGGCGGCCGACCAGATCTCCGCCATCACGCTCGAACGGGTCGAGGTTTCCGAAAGCACCCTGCGCATGCCGCAGAGCCAGGGCGCGCTGCCGACCACGATCACGGTGATCACCGCCGAGGATCTGCGCCAGCAGTTGGCGATCAACCCGGACCTCTCCGACGCCATCGGCAACCTGCTGCCCTCGTTCGCCCCCTCGACGCAGAAGCTCAGCTCGCGCGGGCAGACCCTGCGCGGACGCAACCCGCTGTACATGATCGACGGCGTGCCGCAATCGAGCCCGCTGCGCAACGGTTCGCGCGATGCCTACACGATCGACCCGGCGATGATCGAGCGGATCGAGATCGTCGAGGGTTCCAACGCGATGCAGGGGCTGGGCGCCGCCGGCGGCATCATCAACATCATCACCAGGCGTGCACCGAAGCAGGACGGCCTGCGCCAGGAAGTCACCGCCAACGCCAGCGCGCCCACCCGCGGCGGCAACGGCCTGGGCTACGGCGCCTCGTACCTGCTCGCCGCGCGCAGCGGCGCGTTCGAGTTGGTCGCCGGCGCGGCGTGGCGCGAGCGCGGCATGTACGCGGACGCCAAGGGGCGGCTGATCGGCGTCGACGGCACCCAGGGCGACCTGATGGATTCGGCGAGCACCGACGGCTTCCTCAAGCTCGGCTACGACTTCACCGACACGCGCCACCTGCAGCTCACCGTCAACCGCTTCGACCTCAAGGGCCACGGCGACTACACCGCCGTGTCCGGCGACATGGCCAACGACCTGCCGACCACGTCGGTACGCGGCAAGCAACCCGGCGACGCCCCGCGCAACCGCGTGCTGACCAGCAGCCTGGACTACCGCGACACCGCGCTGGCCGGCGGCGAGCTGCGCGCCCAGCTCTACCACCAGAAGAACCGCGAGCTGTTCGGCGGCGGCACGTTCGGCACCTTCCAGGACCCGGCCTATGGCCCCGGCCTGCTGTTCGACCAGTCGCAGAATGTCTCGACCAAGGACGGCGCGCGGCTGTCATGGGCACGGCGCGGCCTGCTCGACGACACGCTCACCGTGCTGGCCGGCGCCGACGGCTACCGCGACACCACCTTCCAGGAACTGACCCACACCGGCCGCCACTGGGTGCCGGACAGCACCTACACCGGCTGGGCGCCGTTCCTGCAGGCCGAATACTGGCCGCTGCACACGCTGTCGCTGTCCGGCGGCCTGCGCCGCGAGCACGGCACGCTGGATGTGCCCACGTTCCAGACGCTCGCCTTCTACAACGCCGTCACCGTGCAGGGCGGCAAGCCCAGCTTCAGCAAGACGCTGCCGAACTTCGGTGCGGTCTGGTACCTCACCGGCCAACTCAACCTGTTCGCCAGCTACGCCGAGGGCTACACCCTGCCCGACGTGGGGCGCGTGTTGCGCGCGATCAAACAGCCCGGCCAGAGCGTGGCCGACTTCCTCGACCTGAAACCGGTGGTGTCGGACAACCGCGAGGCGGGCGTCGAGTATCTCGGCGAACGCGCGGGGGCGCGCCTGAGCTACTACGTCTCGCGCTCGCGGCTGGGTTCGGTGCTGGTGTTCGACGCGCCCAACCAGGTCTACAACGTGATGCGCCAGCGCGTGTCCATCAGCGGCTGGGAGGCGCGCGCGAACTGGCAGCCGCTGGAAGGCACCCGGCTGGATGCCTCCTTCGCGATCAACCGCGGCCGCTCCGACCGCAACAGCGACGGCAGGATCGACTCGGACCTGGACGGTGCCAACATCGCGCCCAACCGGCTCAACCTGTCGTGGACGCAGCGCTGGAACGACGCCTGGTCGAGCTACCTGCAACTGAGCCACCTGTACAGCCGCGACTTCAGCACGCTGGGCCAGCGCACGGCGCACTTCGACGGCTACAGCACCGCCGACGCCTACCTGAAGTGGCACAGCGGCAGCGCCGGCGACTGGACGCTGGGCGTGCAGAACCTCGCCAACAAGCAATACGTCAACTACGTCTCGCAGACCGTCGGCGACGACGACTCGTACTTCGCCGGCCGCGGCCGCGTGGTCTCGCTGACCTGGCAGCAGGCCTTCTGAAGTGTCCGCCGCCGCGACCACGATCGAGGCATCCGCGCGCCGCACCGACGCGGTGCGGTACTGGCTCAAGCGCCTGCACCGGTGGGTCGGCCTCAGCGTCGGGCTGGTCTACGCGCTGATCGCGCTCAGCGGCAGCGTGCTGGTGCTGCAGGGTCCGCTGCTGCGCCTGTTGCACCCGCCGCTGGCCGCGCATGCATTGCCCGATGCGGCGGCGCGCGCGGCCGTGCTGACGCGCATCACGCACGATTGGCCGTCCAGGGGACTGCGCAGCGCCGATCTCCCGACCGCCGAGTTGCCGGTATGGCAGCTGTATTTTTCCGACGGCTCACGGCGCTATCTCGATCCCTCCGACGGCAGCCTGCTGCTGACGCGCGCGCCCGGCAGCGACCTGTTGCTGACCTTGCGCGACTGGCACACCCACCTGCTCGCCGGGAAGACCGGCGAAGCCGTGCTGGGCGTGTTCGGCTGGCTCACGCTGGGACTGCTGCTTTCCGGCGTGTGGCTGTGGTGGCCGGGCCGGCGGAACCTGAGCGGCAGCCTGCGCATCCATACGCAGCCACCGGCAAGGCGCTGGGTCAGCTGGCATCGCAGCATCGGCGCGCTCAGCCTGCCGTTGCTGCTGCTGGTGACCTTGACCGGCACCTTGATGGTCTACGGCGCGGGTACCCGACACGTCTTGCAGACGCTGTTCGCGGATGCGCCGGCCACGCCGACGCCGGCCCGCATCGCGCCGCGTCCGCAGGCGATCGACTGGGCGGCGGTGCTCGACGCCGCGCAACACGCGCTGCCGGGCGCCGAACTGCGCCGCATCGCGCTGCCCTCGGCCAACGACGGCCGCGTGACGATCCGCGCACGGGCGCCGGGCGAATGGCACCCGGTCGGGCGCAGCCAGGTGTGGCTCGATCCCTACCGGGCCCAGGTGCTGGGCGCCGTCGACGCCACCGCCGAGGGCACCGGCGCGCGCATCAGCAACGCGGTCTATCCGCTGCACGCCGGCAGCGTGGGCGGCCTGGCCGGAAAGCTGCTGGTGCTGCTGTGCGGCCTGCTGCCGCCATTCTTCCTGGTGACCGGGTTCCTGTTCTGGCGCACGCGCCAACGGCGCCACCGCCAGTAAGCGATCCCGGAAGCCGTCGGCACGGCGGTTCCCGCGATTCACTTACAATGGGCGGATGCAAATCGGCCCTTACCGCATCGACCCGCCGCTGGTGCTCGCCCCGATGGCGGGCGTCACCGACAAACCGTTCCGCCTGCTGTGCAAGCGGCTCGGCGCGGGTTTGGCCGTGTCCGAGATGACCAGCGCCGACCCGACCCTGTGGCAGACGCGCAAGTCGCTGCGCCGGATGGACCACGCCGGCGAACCCGAACCGGTCAGCGTGCAGATCGCCGGCTACGATCCCGCGATGCTGGCCGAGGCGGCCCGCTTCAACGTCGCCAATGGCGCGCAGCTCATCGACATCAACATGGGTTGCCCGGCGAAGAAGGTGTGCAATGTGTGGTCCGGTTCCGCGCTGCTGCAGGACGAGCCGCTGGTGGCGCGTATCGTGAAGGCGGTGGTGGAGGCGGTGGACGTGCCGGTGACACTCAAGATCCGCACCGGCTGGAACCGCGAGAACAAGAATGCGCTGAACATCGCGCACATCGCCGAGGACGCCGGCATTGCCGCGCTGGCCGTGCACGGCCGGACCCGCGCCGACAAGTACGAGGGCGAGGCCGAGTACGCCACCATCGCCGCGGTGAAGGCAGCCGTGCGCATCCCGGTGCTGGCCAACGGCGACGTCTGCACGCCGCAGCAGGCGAAGCACGTGCTCGCCGTCACCGGCGCCGATGCCGTGATGATCGGCCGCGGCGCGCAGGGCCGGCCGTGGATCTTCCGCGAGATCGCCCACTACCTCGCCACCGGCGAACTGCTGCCCGAGCCCGAACCGGCCGAAGTCGCCGCGATCCTGCTCGGCCACCTCGAACACCTGCATGCCTTCTACGGCGAACCGGCCGGCGTGCGCATCGCGCGCAAGCACCTGGGCTGGTACGCGAAGGACCGTCCCGAGAACGCCGCGTTCCGGCAGGTGGTCAACCGCGCCGAGACGGCCAGCGAACAGTTGCGGCTCACCCGCGATTACTTCACCGCGCTGGCGAGCGGTCTGGCCATGGCGGCCTGAGCGCGCAGGCAGTCACCGCGGCAGCTGTCCGCGCAAACCGCTGTCCATCTCAGGCCATCGCGCGTTCCAGATAACGCTGGCGCTTGCGCGGTCGCAGGCATTCCAGATCCACTTCGATCAGGCCATCGATGGAGCCGCTGAACTCCGGATCCACGCCGAAAGCGAGGAAGCGCGCGCCGCCGGGTTCGCACAGTTCGGTGTACTGCTTGTACAGCGTCGGCACCGAGGTGCCGAGCCGGGCCAGCGCGGTTTTCATCGCCTCGAACGCGGCGGCGATGTCGAGTCCGTCGAAGGTCGGTGCCGGCGCCGCGAAGGCGAACGGCCGGCGCGCGCTGGCCAACGTCCGTTCGCTGCCGTAGAAACGCTGGTAGTAGCCGACCACCTGCTCGCTGGCACGCCGCGGCAACGCCGCGCTGATCGACACCGCACCGTAGAGGTAGCGCACGCCCGGGTGGCGCCGCAGGTAGGCGCCGATGCCTTGCCACAGGTAATCGAGGCTGCGGCTGCCCCAGTAATCCGGCACCACGAAGCTGCGACCCAGCTCCAGCCCGGCGGCCAGCCGCGGCACGGCCGCGTCGGCGTAGCGGAACAGCGAGGCGGTGTACAGGCCGGCCAGTCCGGCGCGGGCCAGCGCCTCGGCGCCGCGCATCACGCGGTAGGCGCCGGCGATGCGGCCGGCCTGCGCGTCCCACACCAGGATGTGGTCGTAACTGGCGTCGTAGCGGTCGAGGTCGCGGCTGCAGCCGGTGCCCTCGCCGACCTGGCGGAAGGTCAGCTCGCGCAGGCGGCCGATCTCCTGCAGCAGCGGCGAACCGCCGGCATTGCGCGCCAGGCGGATCTGCTTGCCGTCGCTGGTGGCGCCGAGCAGCTCGGTCGCGTCCACGGCGCGCGCCAGTTCGCGCGCGCCGATGGCCGGCGCCAGCGGCAACGGGCCCACGGGTGCGGGCGTTTCCGCGCGGCCGGCGGCATCCAGCGCGTGGCGGACGCGCCGCACGGCCGCGTGCTCGCCTTCGCTCTCGCCGATCGTCAGCAAGTCGCCCACGTGCAGGTGCAGCGGACGGCGGTGGCGGGTTAACATCTCGCGCGCCAGCAGCGCCGCCGATGCCGGCCGGCACAGCGCCGACATGCCGTAGAACAGCGCGGAATTGCGCGCCTCGACACGCACCGGCAATACCGGCGCCGACGCACGCCGCGCAAAACGCAGGAAGCCGGCGCGCCAGCGGCCGTCGCGCACGCCGCGCAAACCCAGCCGCGACACCTCGCCGGCGGGAAACACGATCACGCATTCGCCCCGGCGCAAGGCACGTTCGACCCGGCGCAACTCGACCACGCCGGCGGCGCCGCCGAACACGCGCACCGGCAGCAGCAGTTCCGCCAGCGGTTCCACCAGCGCCAGCACCTCGTTGGCAAGCACCCGCACGTCGCGCCGCACGCGTCCCACCATGTCCAGCAGGGCCAGCGCATCGAGCGCGCCGCAGGGATGGTTGGCGACCACCAGCAGCGCCCCGTGCGCGGGTATGCGCGCCAACGCGGCGGTGTCGACCTCATGGCGCGGTTCCAGTTCGCGCAAGGCAGCCGCGACGAAGGCCAGTCCGCGCAGCTGCGCATGTTCGGCATGGAACGCCTCGATCCGGTCGAGACCCGACCAGCGCGCCCACCGCCGCAGCAAGGTCGCCGAGAGGCGCCCGCGCCGACCGCGAAACCAGTGCGGATAACGCTGCCGCAAACGCTGCTCGATGGCTTGCATGTCACGCCCCTCGCGTTGGCCTGACGCCAGCTTGCGGAGCTTCGGCGACACCACGATTGCCCCGCTGCGACAGCGGCGTGACAGCCGTGGCGTCGACCCACTCCGCCACGACACGCAGGCCATGCCTGCGTTAGGCTCGGGATTGCCGTGCCCGCATCCGGACGTCCGAGGAGTACCGATGAGAAAACACCTGTGGCCGCTGTGCCTGCTTTCCCTGCTGGCGCTGATGTCCGTCAGCGGAGTCCGCGCTGCCGGCCAGACCATCAAGGTCTACCCGATCGCCGCCGGTACCGCCGCGACGGTGACGCCGGCCACCGAGCTCAAGCGGGCGAACCAGCCACTGCTGGTCGGGGTGAAGGTGGCGCCGCCGTTCGTGATCGAGGACCACGGCCACTACAGCGGCCTGGCGATCGACCTGTGGCAGGAGATCGCCGCCGACCACGGCTGGAAATACGTCTACCGGCCCTACGACCTGGACGGCCTGCTGCAGGCGGTCAGCGACAGCAAGGTGGACGTGGCGCTGGGCGCGATCACCGCCACCGCCGCGCGCGAACAGCGGATGGATTTCGCCCACCCGATCACCAGCTCGGGCCTGGCCGTGGCGGTGCGCGGCGGGCAGACCGCCGGCTGGCTGGCGGTGGCGCGGGCACTGGTGTCGCCGGCCTTCCTCAAGGTGATCGGCTCGCTGACGCTGCTGTTGCTGGTGGTCGGCTTCCTGGTCTGGCTGCTCGAACACAAACGCAACCCGGAGCAGTTCGGCGGCAGCCGCCGCCAAGGCATCTTCTCCGGCTTCTGGTGGGCGATGGTGACGATGACCACGGTCGGCTATGGCGACACCGCGCCGCGCACGGTCGGCGGACGCATCATCGGCCTGGTGTGGATGCTGGCCGCGCTGCTCATCGTGTCGTTCTTCACCGCGGCGATCACCAGCGCGCTGACCGTCGGCCAGCTCAGCGAGCGCATTCGCAGCGCCGCCGACCTGGGCGGCATGCGCATCGCCAGCGTGCCGGACAGCACCAGCGCCAGCTGGCTCGACCGCGAGCAATTCGACTACGCCAAGGCCCGCGACGTCGATGCCGCGCTGGCGGAGCTGGCCGCCGGCCGCGTCGACGCCGTGGTCTACGACGAACCCCTGTTGCGCTGGAACATCCGCCGGCACTTCCGCGGTCAGCTGAAGGTGCTGCCACTGCTGCTGGAGCGGCAGGACTATGCTTTCGCCCTGCCCACCGGCAGCCGCCTGCGCGAACCGATCGACACCTCGCTGCTGCAGCGGATCAACGCGCCGGACTGGCCGCAGCGGCTGGACAAGGCCTTCGGCGCGACCGGCCAGTGAACGGGCCAACGCGCGGCGCCAACCCGTTCGGCCGTCCATACGGCTGAACGGAAACCCACCCCCGCCGCGCCCCGCGGACGGGGAGGCTGCAAAGTCGAAGTGGTCGATGTATCATGCCCGACCTCTTTTATCTTTCTATCCGTACAAAGGGATATAAACCGCGATGTCCAACTACCTGTTCACCTCCGAATCGGTCTCCGAAGGCCATCCGGACAAGGTCGCCGACCAGATCTCCGACGCCGTGCTGGACGCGATCATCGCGCAGGACCCGCGCGCCCGCGTGGCCTGCGAAACCATGGTCAAGACCGGCGTGGCGATCGTCGCCGGCGAAATCACCACTGGCGCCTGGATCGACCTCGAGGCGATCACCCGCAAGGTGATCCTCGACATCGGCTACGACTCCAGCCACGTCGGCTTCGACGGCGCCACCTGCGGCGTGATCAACCTGATCGGCAAGCAGTCGCCGGACATCAACCAGGGCGTGGACCGCAAGAACCCCGAAGACCAGGGCGCCGGCGACCAGGGCCTGATGTTCGGCTACGCCACCAACGAGACCAAGGATTTCATGCCGGCGGCGATCTACTACTCGCACCGGCTGGTCGAGCAGCAGGCGAAGATCCGCAAGCGGAAGAACTCGCCGCTGCCGTGGCTGCGCCCGGACGCCAAGAGCCAGGTCACCCTGCGCTACGAGAACGGCGTGGCCACCGCGATCGACGCCGTGGTGCTGTCGACCCAGCATGACCCGTCGGTGAAGCAGAAGGACCTGATCGAAGCGGTGCGCGAGCACATCCTCAAGCCCGTGCTGCCGGCCAAGCTGATGCACAAGGCCACCAAGATCCACATCAACCCGACCGGCAAGTTCGTCATCGGCGGCCCGGTGGGCGACTGCGGCCTGACCGGCCGCAAGATCATCGTGGACACCTACGGCGGCTGGGCCCGCCACGGCGGCGGCGCGTTCTCCGGCAAGGACCCGTCCAAGGTCGACCGCTCGGCCGCCTACGCCGCGCGTTACGTGGCCAAGAACATCGTCGCCGCCGGCATCGCCGACCGCTGCGAGGTGCAGGTGAGCTACGCGATCGGCGTGGCGCATCCGACCTCGATCTCGGTCACCACCTTCGGCACCGGCAAGATCAGCGACGAGAAGATCGAGAAGCTGATCCGCAAGCACTTCGACCTGCGTCCGTACGGCATCCTGCAGATGCTCGACCTGATCCACCCGATGTACCAGCAGACCGCCAGCTACGGCCACTTCGGCCGCACCCCGCAGCTGGTCAAGGACGCCAACGGCAAGTCCTACACCACCTTCTCGTGGGAAAAGACCGACCGCGCCGAGGCGCTGCGCAAGGACGCGAAGCTGTAGGAGCGCATCTTGTGCGCGAACACCGCGCACCGAAAAAAACGGGCCGCCTCGCGCGGCCCGTTTCGTTTTGCCGTCGTACGCCTCACCGTCCCGGGACACGACGCGCGCCAGCGCAATCATCGCTGATTTCTTTGCCACCGCGGGCAGCATTGCCCTACGCCCATCCGCGCGCCGCACCGATTCCACGCCCGTTCCGCCGGACTCATGCTGAACTTTTCACCAATGCAGATCGCAAGGAAGCCGCATGCCTTCAGTCCCGCGCCGCCACCATCCCTTTGCCCTGACTGCCGTGCTTCTGCTGGCGCTGGCACCCCCGCTCGTTGCGGCGCAGACCGGGCAAATGGAAGGCGAGAACCTGCTGATGTCGCTCCCCGACGGCTTCGTTCCCGCCTACCACAATCAAAAGGGTTCCGTGGCGATCTCCGAGATGATCCCCAGCGGCGAGACGCTCGATCACTGGAGCGAGATCCATACGATGCTCGTCCTCTACGGCGGCGGTAACCTGCCGATCGATGCCTATGTCGAGCGCGTGGGGCAAAGCTTCCGCAAGGATTGCGACATGGCCGACACGGTTCCGATCGCCAGTGGCACCGAGAACGGCTACAAGTTCGCGTTCTGGCTGCAGACCTGCTCGTACTTCGACCGGAAGAAGCCGCCGGAAACCACCTGGTTCAAGATGATCAACGGCAACGACAGCAGTTATGTCGTGCAGCACGCGGTGCATGCCGAGCCGACCACGGAGCAGACCGTGCGCTGGGCCCGGTACTTCGCCACGGTCAAGGTTTGCGACTCGCGCATTCCCGACCGGGCTTGCCCGCACGTCCAATAGCCGGCTCGGGCGCCGCCGGTCACGCCGCAACGTCGCTGCCAAGTACAATGGGCGGATGTCCCTTATCCAATTGCAACGCGTCGACTTCAGCATCGGCGGCCCGCTCCTGCTCGAACACGTCGATCTGTCGATCGAGGCGAACGAGCGTGTCTGCATCGTCGGTCGCAACGGCGAAGGCAAATCCACCCTGATGAAGCTGATCGCCGGCGAGCTGCACGCCGACGACGGCGAGGTGCGCATCCAGAACGGCGTGGTGGTAGCGCGGATGGCGCAGGAAGTGCCGCAGGGCACGGCCGGCAGCGTGTTCGACGTGGTCGCCGAAGGGCTGGGCGATCTCGGTCGCCTGCTGGCGCGTTATCACCACCTGCTGGCCGAAGGCGACTTCGACGCGCTGGGCGACGTGCAGCACCAGATCGAGGCGCAGCACGGCTGGGACCTCGACCGCCGCGTCAGCGACGTGCTGACCCAGCTGGAACTGCCCGGCGAGACCGACTTCGCCGCGCTGTCCGGCGGCATGAAGCGCCGCGTGCTGCTGGCGCAGGCGCTGGTGCGCAAGCCCGACGTGCTGCTGCTGGACGAACCGACCAACCATCTCGACATCGAGGCGATCGGCTGGCTGGAAACCTTCCTCAAGCAGTTCGCCGGCAGCATCCTGTTCGTCACCCACGACCGCAGCTTCCTGCGTGCGCTGGCGACGCGCATCGTCGAGATCGACCGCGGCGCGCTCACCGACTGGCCGGGCGACTACGACAACTACCTGCGCCGACGCGAGGAACGCCTGCACGCCGAGGCGCAGGCGAACGCGCTGTTCGACAAGAAGCTGGCGCAGGAGGAAGTGTGGATCCGCCAGGGCATCAAGGCCCGGCGCACCCGCAACGAAGGCCGCGTGCGCGCGCTGAAGGCGCTGCGTGCGGAACGTGCGCAACGCCGCGAGCTGGGTGGCAACGTGAAGATGACGGCGGCCAGCGCGCAGGCTTCGGGCAAGAAGGTGATCGAGCTCAGGCACGTGCACCAGGCCTACGACGGTCGCGTGCTGATCGACGACCTCACGACCACCGTGATGCGCGGCGACCGCATCGGCATCATCGGCCCCAACGGCGCCGGCAAGAGCACCCTGCTGAAGATCATGCTGGGCGAACTCACCCCGCTGCGCGGTACCGCCGAGCTGGGCACCAATATCGAAATCGCCTACTTCGACCAGCACCGGCTGCAGCTCAACGACAAGCTCAATGCGCTCGACAACGTGGCCGAGGGCCGCGAGTTCATCGAGCTCAACGGCCAGCGCAAGCACATCATCGGCTACCTGCAGGATTTCCTGTTCTCGCCCGAGCGCGCCCGCGCGCCGATCACCCGCCTCTCCGGCGGCGAGCGCAACCGCCTGCTGCTGGCCAAGCTGTTCGCGCAGCCGTCGAATCTGCTGGTCATGGATGAACCGACCAACGACCTCGACGTCGAGACGCTGGAGCTGCTGGAAGAACTGCTGACCGACTACCAGGGCACCCTGCTGCTGGTCTCGCACGACCGCGCCTTCCTCGACAACGTGGTCTCCAGCACCCTGGTGCTGGAAGGGGAAGGCCGCATCGGCGAATACGTGGGCGGCTACAGCGACTGGCTGCGCCAGCGGCCCACCGCGCGCAGCACCCCGGCCACCGGCAAGGCCGCCGCGCCGGCTCCGACACCTGCGGCGCCCGTGGCGGCAAAGCGCAAACGCAGCTTCAAGGAACAGCACGAGCTGGAGCAACTGCCGAAGCGCATCGAGCAACTGGAAGGCGATATCGCCGCGCGCACCGCGGCGATGAACGAGCCGGCCTTCTTCCAGCAGGACAGCGCGGCCATCGTCAAGGCGAACGAGGCGCTGGTGAAGTTGCAGGCCGAACTGGATGCAGTCTACGCGCGCTGGTCGGAATTGGATGGCTGAGCGAAGCAGGAGTGAGCGCAGAGCAGAGACCTCCCGCTCATGTGCTTTCTCTCGTTTCTCACGCCTCTCCACTCACTTCTCGCCCTTCCTCCCGGCGTATCATTCGGGGATCTTTCCCACGGACTGCCACGCATGTACACGCTCTACTACGCCCCGGGTTCGGCCAACCTGCTGGTGCACCTCGCCCTGCTCGAAATCGGTGCCCCGCACGAGCTCAAGCGCATCGATCTCGACAAGGGCGAACAGCGCAGCGCCGCGTACCTGGCGATCAACCCGAATGGCGTGGTGCCCACCCTGCTGGTCGACGGCCAACCGCACGGCGAGGCGGCAGCGCTTGCCTTGCTGCTGGCCGAGAGGCATCCCGAGGCGGCACTGGCGCCCGTCCCCGGCAGCGCGCAGCGCGCCGACTACCTGCAATGGATGCTGTACTTCGCCAACAACCTGCAGCCACTGTTCCGCCAGTGGTTCTACCCCGGCGAACACCTGGCCGACGGTGCCGACACGATCAAGCAGGCCGCCCGCGCCGGCATCGAAAAATGCTGGACGAAGATCGACGCCCATCTCGCCGCGCATGGCCCGTACATGCTCGGCGACCGCTTCAGCATGGTCGACCTCTACGCCCTGATGCTGATGCGCTGGTCGCGCAACATGCCCAAGCCCGCCACCGAATGGCCGCAGCTGGCCGCACTGGCCACGCGCCTGAAGGCACGGCCGTCGTGGAAACAGGTCTGCGATGCCGAGGGCCTGATCGAGTGGGCCTGAGTCCATGAGCGACGCCCCCGGCACGGACGCCTGGGCCGTCTACCTGCTCGAATGCGCCGACGGCCGCGTCTACACCGGCATCGCCCGCGACCCCGAACAACGCTACGCGAAACATCTCGCCGGCAAGGGCGCCCGCTTCACCCGGTCCAACCCGCCGAAGCGATTGCTGGGCTGGGTCTGGGTCACCGACCACGGCGACGCATTGCGACTGGAAATGGCGTGGAAGAAGCTGCCGCGCGCCCAACGCATCGCAGCGCTGCAGGCGAGTCTGGAATCGTAGGAGCGCCGCGCTCAGCCGGTATTCTGCAGCCCCTGCGCCACGCCGTTGACGCAGGCGACCAGGGCCTGCAGCAGCGCGTCGTCCTCGCGGTCGCTCTCGCGCCAGCGCCGCAGCAGGTCGACCTGCAGCAGGCTCATCGGATCCACGTACGGGTTGCGCAGGCGGATCGAGGCGGCCAGCCGCGGGGCGTCCTGCAGCAGGGTGCGGTGCCCGTTCAACTGCAGCAGCACGCGGCGGGTGCGCTCGAACTCGCCGCGGACCAGGCCGAACATTTCCTCGTGCAGCGGCCCGGACAGGCGCGAGAACGCCTCGGCGATGTCGAGGTCGCACTTGGCCAGCACCATTTCCACGTCGTCCAGCATGTTGCTGAAGAACGGCCAGTCGCTGGCCATCTCGGCCATCGCCTCCTCGCCGAACTCGCGCACGCCGTGGCCCAGCGCACTGCCGAGGCCGTACCAGCCGGGCAGGATCGAGCGGCACTGGGTCCACGCGAACACCCACGGGATCGCGCGCAGGTCCTGCACGCCGCGCATGCTGCGGCGACTGGCCGGGCGCGAGCCGAGGGTCATGCGCTCGATCACGTCGATCGGCGTGGCGCTGCGGAAGTACTCGACGAAGTGCGCGTGTTCGACGAAGGCGCGGTAAGTCTCGCGGCTGGCTGCCGACAACACGTTCATCCGCGCGCGCCATGGCTCTTCGCGCGGATCGTCGGCGCGCGGGCGCAGCGAGGCACGCAGCACGGCGCTGACGGTCTGTTCCAGGTTGCGCAGCGCCAGCGCGCGGATGCCGTACTTGCGGTGGATCACCTCGCCCTGCTCGGTCACCCGCAGCACGCCGGCCACCGATCCGCGCGGCGGCCGAGCCGCCGCGGCCGTGGAAGAACGCCAACTCGATCCCCGCCGCACGCGCCACTTCCAGCAGCTCCACCTGCGCGCGTTGCAAACCCCAGCGCGAGGCCAGCGTGCCGCCGTCCTTGCCGCTGTCCGAGTAGCCCAGCATCACCCATTGCTGGTCGCCGCGCGCGGCGAGGTGGCGGCGATAGACCGGGTCATCGAGCAGTGCCCGCAAGGTGGCCGGCGCGTTCTTCAGATCGTCCACCGTCTCGAACAGCGGCGCGATGTTGAGCGGCACGTTGTCGTCCTGCACCAGCCCGCCGTAGCGCGCCAGTGCCAGCACCGCCAGCACGTCGGCCGCGCTGCGCGCCATGCTGATGATGTACAGCCCCACCGCCTCGCTGCCGTAACGCCGGCGGGTGTCGCCCAGGGTGGCGAACACGTCGTACAGCGTGGTGACCACCTCGGCATGGCTGATCGCGAAGCGTGCATGGCCGCTGCCGTAGTCGCGCAATTGCACTGTCCGCTCGGCGGCCGGCCGAGCGGCCCAGCCCTTGTCGCCGAACAGCGCGGCCAGCGCGTCGTCGTGCACGCGCGAATCCTGGCGCACGTCGAGCCGCGCCAGGTGCAGGCCGAAGGTGCGCACGCGCTGGGCCAGCCGCTGCACCGCGTAAGCGCCGGCGTGCAGGCCGCGATGGGCGATCAGGCTGTCGACGATCAGCTGCAGGTCGGCCTGCAGTTCGGCGGCCGAGGCATAGCCGTCGGCGTCATCGTCGTGCAGGCTGGCTTCCAGCCGCGCGCCGATCAGGGTGAGCAGGCAGCGATACGGCATGTCGGCGTGGCGCGGGCGGATGCGCTCGGCGGCCCGCGGGAAGCGCTCGCGATACTCGGCCAGCCGCTGCCGCAACGCCGGCGCCACCTGCACCCGGCTGTCGGTCTGGCTGAGCAGGCGCGCGAGGTTGGCCACATCCGCCACGTAGTGCTCGATCACGTGCGTGCGCTGGGTGGCGAGGCTGGCGGCGATGGTGTCGGCGCCGACGTTCGGATTGCCGTCCATGTCGCCGCCGACCCAGGTGGCGAAACCCAGCAGGCGCGGCAGCTCGACCGCCACGCCGTAGACCGCCTGCAGAGCTTCGGCCAGCGCCTCGTACAGCGCCGGCACCACGCGGTACAGCGGGTTGGCGAGGTAGAAGCCGACGTGGTGGTGCTCGTCCTGCACGGTGGGGCGGATCGGCGACGCCTCGGCGGTCTGCCAGCCGGCGGACAGGGCCATGTAGATGCGCTCGTCGTCCGCGGCGCGTTCCTGCGGCGTGCGCGCGGGGTCGAAGCCATCGACCAGCGAGCGCACGATCGCCTGCTCCTTCTCCAGCAGCGAGCGCCGCACCGCCTCGGTAGGATGCGCGGTGAACACCGGCTCGATCCACAGGCGATCGAGCCAGCCCAGCAATTCGGCCGCATCCACGCCCTGCGCCTTCAGCTGGCCCAGCGCATCGAGCAGCGATTCGGGCTGCACCTGGTCGCTTTCGCGCTGGTAGTCGCGGCGGCGCCGGATGCGGTGCACCCGC
The DNA here is from genome assembly GCA_001898415.1 of Rhodanobacter sp. 67-28. Classification (GTDB taxonomy): domain Bacteria; phylum Pseudomonadota; class Gammaproteobacteria; order Xanthomonadales; family Rhodanobacteraceae; genus Rhodanobacter. Next base: position 53,375 of record MKTU01000041.1, read on the forward strand.
TCGGCGGTGTTGACCGCGTGAAAATAGGTGGCGAACGCCCGCGCCAGCGCCTCGGCACGATCGGGCTCCAGGCCGGCCAGCGAATGCGCCAGCTCGTCGGTCGAGGCGCCCTCGGCGCGCCGCCGGATCGCGGCGATGCGCACCTGTTCGACCCGCTCGAAGAACGCCTCGCCGCCCTGCTCGGCCAGCATCCGGCCGACCATCGCACCCAGCCGACCCACGTCTTCGCGCAGCGGGCCGTCGTGCGGCAGGAATTCGGGCTCGCGATCTGTCTCCACGCCGTGCTCCACGTTGCGGCCAAGCGCCCAGCCTACCGAATCGGCGCGGCCGCGGCACCACGCCGGCGGGCATAAGCTTATGTCTGCCGCTACAATGGCAAGCTGCACTGCCCGCCGAGGGGCGCTGCGACCGTTGGCGTGAGGCAGATCCATCTGCAGCCCCACGCATCGGCCAGGCTCGGCGCGGCACGTTCCACAACGGCGCCCGGTTGTCTGTACGCGAGTCCCTTCGCGAAAAGACCGGCCATCCATGGCCGGACCCTTCGCAAGAGCCCCGCACTAACCGGAGATACTCATGAACGCCGCACTCAAAGAAAACCATCAGGACTACAAGATCCGCGACATCTCGCTGGCCGATTTCGGCCGCAAGGAGCTGGACATCGCCGAGCACGAGATGCCGGGCCTGATGTCGATCCGCAAGAAGCACGCCGCCACGTTGCCGCTCAAGGGCGTGCGCGTGACCGGCTCGCTGCACATGACGATCCAGACCGCGGTGCTGATCGAGACGCTGAAGGACATCGGCGCCGACGTGCGCTGGGCTTCGTGCAACATCTTCTCGACCCAGGACCACGCCGCCGCCGCGATCGCCGCCAGCGGCACGCCGGTGTTCGCCTGGAAGGGCGAGACGCTGGAGGAATACTGGGACTGCACGCTCGACGCGCTGTCCTTCCCCGACGGCAAGGGCGGTTTCCTTGGGCCCCAGTTGGTGGTCGATGACGGCGGTGACGTGACGCTGCTGATCCACAAGGGCTACGAGCTGGAGAACGGCTCGAAGTGGGTGGACGAGAAGGCCTCCTCGCACGAGGAGCAGGTGATCAAGAACCTGCTCAAGCGCGTGCATGCCGAGCGCCCGGGCTACTGGCACACCGTGGTGAAGGACTGGAAGGGCGTTTCCGAGGAGACCACCACCGGCGTGCACCGACTGTACCAGCTGGCCGAGGCGAAGTCGCTGCTGGTGCCGGCGATCAACGTCAACGACTCGGTCACCAAGAGCAAGTTCGACAACCTGTACGGCTGCCGCGAGTCGCTGGCCGACGGCCTGAAGCGCGCGATGGACGTGATGCTGGCCGGCAAGGTGGCCGTGGTCTGCGGCTACGGCGATGTGGGCAAGGGCTGCGCGCATTCGCTGCGTGCCTACGGCTCGCGCGTCGTCGTCACCGAGATCGACCCGATCAACGCGCTGCAGGCGGCGATGGAAGGCTTCGAGGTCAACACGGTCGAATCCACCCTCGGCCGCGGCGACATCTATGTCACCACCACCGGCAACAAGGACGTGCTGACGCTGGAGCACCTGAAGTCGATGAAGGACCAGGCGATCGTCTGCAACATCGGCCACTTCGACAACGAGATCCAGGTCGATGCGCTGAACGCGATGGCCGGCGTCGAGAAGCTCAACATCAAGCCGCAGGTGGACAAGTACGTGTTCCCGGACGGCCGCGCGATCTTCCTGCTGGCCGAAGGCCGCCTGGTGAATCTCGGCTGCGCCACCGGCCACCCGAGCTTCGTGATGTCCAACTCGTTCTCCAACCAGACCCTGGCGCAGATCGACCTGTGGGCGAACAAGGACAAGTACGAGGCGAAGGTCTACATCCTGCCGAAGAAGCTGGACGAGGAAGTCGCCCGCCTGCACCTGGAGAAGATCGGCGTGAAGCTGACCACGCTGACGAAGGAGCAGGCCGGCTACCTCGGCGTGCCGGTGGAAGGCCCGTACAAGCCGGACCACTACCGCTACTGAGCCGCCAGCGGGTCATCGGTCGGTTGCAGCAGAACGGGCGCGCAAGGCGCCCGTTCTGCCATCACCGGCTCACCACCGGGCAGCGTGCACCGTGCGGCCAGCGCCGCGCCGGATCATACTTTCGTACCGATCCAACACGGTCGAACCCACGGGAGACGGCGTCGATGTCGCCAAAGCCAAGCAGCGCCGACCGGCGATTGTTCAGCCAGCTTCGCAGTGAAATGGACCGGATGACCGCGTCCGAACGGGTGATCGCGAACTTCCTGCTCACCAACCGGCAGGCGGTGCCGTTCGAGACCGCCAACTCGCTCGCCGCCAAGCTCGCCATCAGCGCCGCGACGGTGGGCCGGTTCTGCCGTCGCCTCGGCTACCGGAACTTCCGCGAGCTGAAGTCGGCTTTCAAGTTCGACGTGGCCGTCGCGCCATGGCCGATCGGCGAAGGCCTGCGCTCGATGCTGCAGACCGGCAGCGGCGAACCGGCGCTGCAACGCGACCTGGACCTGACCATCGCCGGCATCATCGAGGTCTACCGCCGCGCGGAAACGCGCGAATGGCAGGATATCGTCGCGCACCTGGCGCACTGCTCGACCCTGCACATCGTGGGATTCCAGACCGAGCGCGGGCTTGCGGCCCACTTCGCCAGTTTCCTGCAATACGTGCGCCCGCGGGTGCGGGTGGCCGACCTGGCTACCGGAAGCTTCTCGGAGGTGCTGCTTGACGGCACCGACAAGGATTGCGTCGTGATCGTGGAGACGCGCCGCTACTCGCGCCAGGCACAACTGCTCGCCCGTCATTGCCGGCAACGCGGGCTGCCGCTGGTGATGATCACCGACAAGTATTGCCACTGGGCCAGCGAATACACGCCGCACATCCTGGCATTGCCGACGGAAAGCGGGATTTTCTGGGGCACCACCGTTCCGATCCACGCGGCGCTGGCGCTGCTGGTCAACGGCGTGGTTCTCGCGCTCGGCGACCGCGTGGAGCAACGCCTGGCCCACGTCTCCGACCTCTACCAGGAATTCGTCGGCCACGTCGGGAAAGCCGCGCGCGGGCAGCGCAAGAAGGGCGGCGACATCGAGCCTTGAGCACGCAGCGCACCGTCGGGCCGAGGCCCCGCGCTTCTGCGGAACCAGGAGCGCCGCTCCCGTTCAGCGCGACCGCACGTAGACCACGTAGATGACCAGGCCGGCCGCGAAATAGCCGCCGACGATCGCCAGCGGCAGCACGTCGCCGCGCGTGGCGCGCAGCACCATGTCGATCAGCAGCGGCAGGCCCATCAGCGCGGCGAAGGCGATGCCGAGTGCCGGAATGATGCCGATCCACCAGCCACGCACGCGGATGCCGCCCAGCGGCACCCGGAACGATCGCGGCCGATCGGGCTCGACCACGCGCAGGCGCATGACCGCCGCGCAGACGATCGCGAACGCGACCGCCGTGCCGAGGCTGATCAGGTCGCCGAGCAGGCTGATCGGCAGGCACGCCGCGAGCAACGCCATGGCCACGCCGGTATAGATGGTGCCGACCTGCGGCGTGCGCGTCCTGCCGTCGATCCGCGCGAACACCGGCGGCAGCATGCGATCGCGCGCCATCGCGTAGAAAATGCGGGTCTGGCCGTAGATTGACGTCAGCAGCACCGAAAGCAGGCCGATCACTGCCGCGGACTTGACTGCGATGCCGAACATCGGCAGCTGCATCGCGTCGACGGCGACGGCAATCGGGTCGGCGACGCCGAGCCGGGCATAGGGCACGATGCCGGTCATCACCGCGGCAACGGCCATGTACAGCACCGTGCAGACCGCCAGCGTCATGAAGATGCCGATCGGCAGGTCGCGCTGGGGGTTGCGCGCCTCGGCTGCGCTGGTGGACACGGTCTCGAAGCCGACGTAGGCGAAGAAGATCGCCGAGGCGCCGCGCAGCACGCCGGACCAGCCGAACTCGAAATCGCCCCGCGCCGGCGGCACGAACGGCGTGAGGTTGGCCGGGTCGATGAAGGCGATGCCGACCAGCACGAAGGCGACCAGCGCGGCAATCTTGAGCAGCACGATGGCCGTGTTGAACGCGAACGACTGCTTCACCCCGCGCAACAGGACAGCCGTCACCACCAGGATCGCGCCGGCGGCGACAAGGTTGATGCCGCCGCCGAACTGCAGGCGGTTGCTGCCGCCGTCGGTGCGGAAGTCGAGCATCGGCGTGGTGATCGAAGCCGGCAGGTGCAGACCGAACTGGTCGAGCAACGCCACCGCGTAGCCGGCGAAGCCGACCGCGACCGTCGCCGCGGCAATGCCGTACTCGAGCAGCAGCAGCCAGCCGGCGCACCACGCGGTGAAGCGGCCAAACGTGAGCAGCGCATACGAATAGCTCGAACCGGACAACGGCATCGTGCCGGCAAGCTCGGCATAGCAGAACGCGGTGAATCCGCAGGCGATCGCCGCCACCACGAACGACAACACCACCGCCGGCCCGGCATGAGTCGCCGCCGCGGTGCCGGTCATGACGAAGATGCCGGCGCCGATGACGCAGCCGACACCGATCATCGTCAACTGGAGCGGGCCGAGCGTGCGCGCCAGCCCGGGTTCGTCATCATTCGCCGATTGCAAGTTTTCTTTCATGAGAGTTACTATGATATAAATTGTGCATACTCGTCCAGAGGCCGATTTGCATGCAGACCGAGGTTCGCCACGAACGCTGGGAGCTCGCCGCGCCATTCGTCATCGCGCACGAGACCTACCTGCATGCCGACGTCATCGTGGCAACGCTGTCGTGCGATGGTGCCGTCGGCCGCGGCGAATGCACGCCCACGGCGTTCTACGGCGAGAGCGTGGACGGGGTGATGAAGACCGTGCGCGAACTGCTCGCCCGCCTCGCCCGCGGCGAGTCATGGGACCGCATCCACGATCACGTGCCAGCCGGCGCCGCGCGCAACGCGGTCGACTGTGCGTTCTGGGATCTGCGCGCGAAACTGGCGAAGCAGCGTGTCTGGGAGCTGATCGGAGTCCCCGCCCCGGGCCCGGTGCGCACCGCACAGACCATCAGCGTGGGCGAAGCGGCGCAGCAGGCGGACAAGGCGCGCGCGATCGTCGCCACCGACGGCGACGGCGCCCTGATCAAGCTGAAGCTCGATGCGCACGACGTCGTCGCCCGCGTCGCGGCCGTGCGCGATGCCGCTCCGGCGGCGACCCTGGTCATCGACGCGAATGAATCCTGGGACCCGGTGTTGCTCGCCGGCGTCATGCCGGCGCTGCAGGCCGCGCATGTCGCGATGGTCGAGCAGCCGCTGCCCGTGGGCAAGGACGACGCGCTGGCGCGGATCGAACGCCGCGTGCCGGTCTGCGCCGACGAGTCGGCGCACGTCGGCGCCGACCTCGACGCGCTGCGCGGCCGCTACGACCTGGTCAACGTGAAGCTGGACAAGACCGGTGGCCTGACCGAGGCGCTGCGCATGACCGCCCGCGCGCGCCAGCTCGGCTTCGGGTTGATGGTGGGCTGCATGGAGGGGACGTCGCTCGGCATGGCGCCGGCGACGCTCGTCGCCGGTGCCGCACGCTTTGTCGATCTCGATGGCCCTCTCCTCATCGGCCGCGACCGCGACCCGGGCCTGCACTACCAGCGTGGCCTAGTCTCGCCGCCCAGCGCGGCGCTGTGGGGCTGAACCGCATGTTTTCCAGGAGAACCGATTCCATGACGAGCCGAACACTGATCTCGCTGCTGCTGGTCGCACCGCTGGTCGTGTTGCCAGCCGGCCGTGCAGCCGCGGCCGACTTCATCGTGCGCCATGCCGTCGTCGTCGACGGCACCGGCGCCGCGGCCCGGCACGTCGACGTGCGCGTCGCCGACGGCCGCATCGCCGCCATCGGCGAACTCGCAGCGCAGCGCGGCGAACAGGTGGTCGACGCCCGCGGGCTGGTGCTCGCGCCGGGGTTCATCGACACGCACAGCCACCACGACCGCGGCCTCGACAGCCAGCTCGACGCGCTGCCGGTGACCAGCCAGGGCGTCACCACGATCGTCGTCGGCCAGGACGGCTTCTCGCAGGAGCCGATCGCCGACCTGTTCCGCCGCTACGGCGCCAGGCCGGCGGCGATCAACATCGCCTCGTACGCGGGCCACAACTCGCTGCGCGAGGAAGTGATGGGCGCCGACGCCAGCCACGCGGCGACACCAGCGCAGGTGCAGGCGATGCGCCAACTGCTCGCCGCCGACATGAAGGCCGGCGCGCTCGGCCTGTCGACCGGCCTTGAATACGACTCGGGCCTCTACTCCACGCGCGCCGAGGTGCTCGCGCTCGCCGACGCCGCTGCGCCCTACGGTGGCCGCTACATCAGCCACATGCGCAGCGAGGACCGCAAGGTCTGGGACGCGCTCGACGAACTGCTGACGATCGGCCGCGAGGCGAAGATCCCGGTGCAGGTCAGCCACGCCAAGCTGGCGATGACCGACTGGTGGGGCCAGGCCGACCGCTTCCTGGGCCTGCTCGACAAGGCGCGCGCCGAAGGCGTCGACGCGACGCTCGACATCTATCCCTACGACAGCTGGCACAGCGAGTTGATCGTGCTGTGGCCCGAGCGCGACTTCGGCAACCGCGCCACCGCCGAATTCGTGCTCAAGCACCTCTCCCCGGCCGACGGCCTGCGCCTGTCGCAGTTCAAGCCCGAACCGGACCTGGTCGGCAAGAGCGTGGCCGATATCGCGCGCCTGCGCGGCACCGACGACGCGGATACGGTGATGGCCCTGATCCGCGAATCGGAAGCGGCCCACAGCACCGCGCAGGTCATCAGCCGCAGCATGGACGAGCGCGACATCGCGAAGTTCATCGCCTGGCCGCAGGCGAACATCTGTTCCGACGGCAGCCTCGACGGCCTGCACCCGCGCGGCTACGGCACGTTCCCGCGCGTGCTGCGCATGTACGTGCGCGAGAAGAAGATGCTGACGCTCGAGCAGGCCGTGCACAAGATGACCGGACTGGCAGCGCAGCACATGGGCCTGCGCGACCGCGGCCAGATCCGCGTCGGCGCGGCGGCCGACCTCGTCCTGTTCGATCCGCGCACGGTGGCCGACCGCGCCACCTACGAGAAGCCGCACGAGCTGTCGGTCGGCATCGCGCGCGTGTGGGTCAACGGCATCGCGGTCCTCGCCGACGGCAAGGCGACCGGCGCCCGTCCGGGCCAGGTGTTGCGCCGCCAGGAGGCACGCTGACATGCAGATCGCCGCCCCGTACCTCCTCTTCCTCGGCAACACCCCGCACCGCCTCGACGCCAAGACGGCCAGCGGCATTCTCGACTGGCGCCCGGAGCTGTGCGCCGGGCAATGCCGGCTCGACGCCGACACGGTCGACCTCGGCCTGCCTGACATGACGCCGGCCGCCGCCGCCCGCGCCGGTGTGCGCACGCTGGTGATCGGCGTGGCCACCTTCGGCGGCGCGCTCGACGAGGCGTGGATCGACACCCTGCTGGCCGCGATCCACGCCGGCCTCGACATTGCCAGCGGCATGCATGCACGCCTCGACGAGAATCCGCGGATCGCCGCGGCCGCGCGCCTGGCCGGCGTGCGGCTGTTCGACGTGCGCCACGCCGACACGCAATTCGACGTCGGCTCCGGCCGCAAGCGCAGCGGCCGCCGGATGCTGATGGTCGGCGTCGATTGCGCGGTCGGCAAGAAGTACGCCGCGCTGGCCATTCACCGCGCCTTCGCGCGACGCGGCATCGCCGCCGATTTTCGCGCGACCGGGCAGACCGGCATCCTCATCGCCGGCGCCGGCGTCGCGATCGACGCGGTCGTCGCCGATTTCGCCGCCGGTGCGGCCGAAGCGCTGTCGCCCGACAACGAGCCCGGGCACTGGGACGTGATCGAAGGCCAGGGCTCGCTGTTCCACCCGGCCTATGCCGGCGTCAGCCTCGCCCTGCTGCACGGCTCGCAGCCGGACGCACTCGTGCTGTGCCACGACCCGCGACGCACGCACATCGACGGCTATCCGGACTATCCGCTGCCGACGCTCACCGCCTGCATCGCCGCCAACGAACAGGCCGCGCGCCTGACCAACCGCGCCGCACGCTGCATCGCCGTCGCGCTCAACACGCACGGCATGAGCGAAAGCCAACGCGCGGACGCGTTCGCCCGCGCGCACGCCGAAACCGGCCTGGTCGTCTTCGACCCGATCGCGACCGGTGCCGACGCGGTCGTCGAAACGCTGCTCGCGGAAGCGCGCGATCTCCCGCAGGCAAGTCCACACACCCCGGGGGATCGCCCATGAAACGCAAGACTCCGGCCATGGCCACCGTGCTGGCCTGTTCCCATGGCGACGCGCCTGCGAGGCCCACGGGTCATTTCATCAGGTTGCGATAAGGCTCGGCAGGTTTGGTTGCTCCGTTACGCTCACGGGGGAGGTGGCAGATCATGTCCAAAGGTCATTTCAAGTGTGGTGGCAAGGCGCAGCGGGTGATGTTGGCGCGCTTGCCGCTCGCGGCGGCGATCAGTTTTGCCGTGGCGGCACCAGCGCTCGCCCAGGATGTTGCCGAGCAGCCCGCATCGGCCGCGACGACCTCGGCGGCAGCGCAAAAGGTCAAGACCCTGGGTACGGTCACGGTGACCGCGCAGAGGCGCACCGAGGATCTGCAGAAGGTGCCGATCAGCATCAACGTGCTGGCACAGGATCAACTCGAGGCCCTGCACGTCCAGAACTTCAAGGACTACGTGAAGTACCTGCCCAGCGTGTCCTTTCAGGACAACGGTGGCGGCAATGGCGCGCAAGGCTTTGCCATCATCTACATGCGCGGTGTCAGCAGCCGAG